>CABZOI010000001.1:0-72500 GCA_902527245.1 uncultured SAR92 cluster bacterium
CTGTCAACTTTTCCCTGTATTGTTCACATCGACAGATAAATTGAAAACTTTATAAAAATGTGGCAATTTCCCTCCGTATAATGTTTTGTGTCTGGGTATGATGAAAAAAAGTATGGTAAAAATTATTACTTTTTGTAAGTTACAGAAACGTGAAAACCTCCTGACCGAGGGAGGTTTTTCGAAAGAGGACTGATATTGCAAATATATCAGCTAATAAGGGATGCTTACCCCTTGAGTAGGTTCAATACCGATTGTGACTTTTGGTTCGCTTGGGCGAGCATTGCTGTTCCTGCTTGCTGAATAATTTGTGTTCGTGCAAGTTCAGTACTCTCTTTGGCATAATTTGCATCCATAATTCGGCTTCTAGAAGCTTCCATATTTACTGCATTGTTGCTCAAGTTATCAATTGCATGCTCAAGTCGGCTTATTGCTGCACCTAGTGTAGCTTGTCTTGTTGTGACTGCAGTAATAGCCGTATCTATATATCCCATCGCGGTATTGGCAGTTGCGTTCGTGTCAAAAGTCAAATCGGTTTGGAAATTAGCACCAAAATCATTGCCAGTAGTGGCTGTCATTGCAAAAGTTCCAAAATCAACATTGATAGATTGCGCTGCATTAGATCCGATTTGAAAGGATACAATGTCATCACCCGTACCATCGACGGTACCATCAAGAAGGGTCCTACCATTCCATGTTGTGTATGTCACTATATTAGTTACTTCGTCTCGAAGCCCAGTAAATTCAGTAGCGAGTGCAGTAATATCTGTTGCACTATTGGTTGCTGAACTGGCTTGAACAGTGAGTTCTCTCATTCGTTGAAGAATGGATGTTATCTCAGTCAAAGCACCATCCGCAGTTTGAATCATCGATATCGCATCATTCGCATTTCGAGCAGCTTGCTGAAGACCTTCAATTTGCGAAGTCATACGACTTGAAATGGCAAGGCCAGCAGCATCATCACCGGCATTATTAATTCTCTTGCCAGTAGACAACCGCTCCATTGCTTCATTCATAGCTCTCTCATTCTTAGCTAACGAATTGGCTGCGATTGTTGCAGATGTATTCGTATTAATTACGGTCATTTTATTTACCTCTTTAAATTTTAAAAATTGGTATAGGAATAAATGCAAAAGCGATGCCAACTTTTATGAACACATGTGAAATTGAAATAAACGCATATATTTCAACAACTTATAAAAAAACGGAAGTTCTACTCCCTAGTAGGTGGCAAGGTTTAACCTCAGTTTTGCCGAATTGACGGAAAACCGGCAGGCGCGGGACTGGTAAGGCTTGAGAGGCTTAGTTTGGGATTAAGTCAGAACTTTTGATCGAATACCACGCCTTTCATGGATTCTAATTGACGCGCTATTCGCAATACCGCATCCCCTGGTAGTTTGCGGATTAACTCACCGGTATTTTTATCGGTTACTTGAACTACGAAACGTTTAGATGCCTCATCAACAGAAAAATCAAGGCTTGTTGGAACTTTTTTTACGGCTTCATTAATTGCGGCTACTGCTTCACGAATTTCCGCAGCCATCTCTGCGATTTCATTCAAAGATTGGCTTTTTCGTTGATCAGCTGCTTTGCTCATTGCCTCCGCAGAATCACGAACATCGCCACCTTTGGATGGAGCGCTGACTTCGGGCTTTTTTGGTGTAGCCTTTGGTTGGGTAACAGGTGGAGCTATATTTGCCCCATTATTTACATCATTAATTGTCATAATTTGACCAATTTAATTCTTAAAACTCCATTTATTGGAGTCGTGTAATTTCAGCATTAACACTCTTGATAATGCTAAATTCTAGTCCTGTCTCTTTGTACATCGACAATAACTTTAATTTCTTTAGAAATATTTTTAACTGTTTTCTTAAATAATTTGCATTATGTTTTAGAGTAATTAAAACTCTAACCCCGTTTAAGTATATAACCTTAAAAACTATGCCTTCAAATGTTTATAAAAACTTGATTGATTTTGGAGATTCATTAATTGAACAATTAGGTAATGTTCTTAACGTTCTCATGATAGCGTTAGTTTGCGTGGTTATCGTTGTTGTAGTAGGACGTTATTTTTTTGAAATTGGCTCAGTTGCACTTCAAGAGCTTACAACGTATCTTCATGCGACAATTTTTATGCTGGGCATTTCTTACACCTTAAAACATGATGGACATGTTAGAGTCGATATTTTCTATCGCAATTTTTCTAAGAGAAGTCAGGCTTTGATCAATGTCATCGGGGGACTAGTGTTTATCCTTCCAATAAGTATTTTTATTGGATGGACTAGCTGGGATTACGTGTTGGCAAGTTGGTCCATCATGGAAACATCTACAGAGAATAATGGGCTTCCATTTATTTATTTACTTAAAACTGTGATGTTGATTATGCCCTCTCTTCTGATGATTCAAGGCTTTATAAGTATCATAAAAAATGTGACTGTTCTGTACAGCTCAACGTTAAAATCCATTGAGTGAATGGTCTAACAGTTTATAGCTATGATCGAACTATTACCGTTTATTATGTTTTTAACAGTATGCCTTTTTTTAATGGCAGGGTACCCCGTGGCATTAACCCTTGCAGGCACCTCATTTCTTTTTGCACTGGTTGGCGCAAGTTTTGGGTTTTTCGACATGGCCTTTTTAGAAGCTTTCCCAAATCGACTGTTTGGCATTATGGAAAATACGACGCTGATAGCCGTTCCGTTATTTATTTTTATGGGCGTAATGCTAGAAAAATCAAAATTGTCTGAAGATCTTCTCTCCAGCATGGCTGAACTTTTCGGTGGTTTAAAAAGTGGATTAGGATTATCAGTCGTGTTGGTCGGCGCTTTATTGGCAGCCAGCACCGGTATTGTTGGCGCAACAGTTGTTACGATGGGCCTTATGTCTTTACCGACGATGCTGGAAAGAGGGTATCATCCCTCAAAAGCAACCGGACTTATTGCAGCAACGGGGACACTAGGGCAGATTATTCCTCCATCAATCGCCTTAGTTTTGTTAGGTGATACGCTATCCAATGCCTATCAACAAGCACAACTTAATATGGGCATTTTTTCACCAAAAACTGTGTCGATAGGTGATTTATTTTTAGGCGCTATCGTCCCCGGATTAATTTTAGTTTTTTTATATAGTGTTTATTTACTTCTCACGTCACAAGCGATAAAACAGACTCAATCAAGGGTGATTGACTCAAATAAAATCTACACTGCCTTAAAAAATCTACTACCTCCTGTTATTTTGATAATCGCCGTATTAGGTTCAATTTTGGGAGGGTTTGCAACGCCAACAGAGGCCGCTGGCGTTGGAGCATTTGGCGCTATTTTACTCGCCTTTTTCAAAGGTAAGCTAAATCTTTTCACTTTAAACGAGGTGTCGAAAAATACTGTAAAGGTAACCTCAATGGTATTTTTCATCTTAATTGGGGCGGCAATTTTTTCATTAGTTTTTCGCGGTTTTGGAGGCGATACTTTAGTAGAAAACTTTTTTGAAGAGTTACCCGGTGGTGTGTTTACAGCTACATTAATTGTGATGGTTGTCATTTTTGTATTGGGTTTTATTCTAGACTTTATTGAGATCACGTTTGTTGTAGTGCCGATTGTTGGACCCGTTCTCTTAGCTATGGGGCTTGATCCGGTTTGGCTGGGTGTCATGATTGCCATTAATTTACAAACCTCGTTTTTGACGCCGCCATTCGGATTTGCATTGTTTTACCTTCGCGGCGTAGCACCTCAATCAGTGCAAACCATTGATATGTATAAAGGGGTCATACCTTTTATCGCCATTCAGCTTTTATTACTGATATCGATTTGGGTTTTCCCAGAAATTGCGACCTGGCTGCCTAACCAACTATAGCTGATGACTAATCGTCTATCGTTGCTAGTGAGATATTGTAAACGCCCGCTTCTCTAGCTTGATCTGATATTTTGACGAATAGCTCAGTCTTCGCTTTTGGGTGAGCCGCTATTACCACCGATGCTTCAGGTTTCTCAGCATTGAGTCGTTCAACATTCGCTCTAACGGATCTGACGTCAATCCGCCTTCCTTCAAGCATAATTTCGTTAGACTCTGATATTCTGAAGACGATATTAGTATCTGCGGAGTCAGGTGGAGGAGCATCAGATGTGGGTGGTCTATTTACATCAAGACCGACTTCATTAACGAATGACGCTGTGACAATAAAGAAGATAAGCATTATAAAAACGACATCTAGCATTGGCGTCATATCAATTTCGTTTTCTTCCTCACTGCGCCTTCTTTTTCCTAATGCCATTTTTTTGCCTACAATTCCTTTGGGAAGACCATTTTACTGTTTTTAAGACAAAATGCTAGCCAGCAATATCTGATCTAGTTTGAGGGGAATTAGTGAAATATAATTAAGGATAAAAAATAATCATATCTATGCCTGAACTACCTGAAGTAGAAACGACAGTCGCTGGGATAAAACCTTATCTAATCGATACTATGATTGAGAGGTTAGTCATCAGACAGCCTCAACTTCGATGGCCTGTAACTCAGGGCATAGAGGATACTGCTAAAGGTCTGAAAATTGAGAATGTCAGTCGACGTGCGAAGTACATTCTCATTTCATTGACCACTGGTTCATTTCTTATTCATCTTGGGATGAGTGGAAGTCTTCGGTTAATTACAAACACAGACTTGTTAAAAAAACATGACCATATCCAAATGCACTTATCCAATGGTCACGTTCTCACTTTTCATGATCCTAGACGATTCGGATGTTGGTTATGGAGCAAATATGATCATGCGCTATTGGAAAAGCTCGGGCCAGAGCCTTTGTCCTCGAATTTTAGTGGAGAGTACTTATGGAATAAAGCAAGGAAGCGAAAAGCACCAGTAAAATCTTTTATTATGGATAGCAGAATAGTAGTCGGTGTAGGAAATATTTATGCGAATGAGGCGCTGTTTGAGAGCGGTATTAAACCTCAAAGACGTGCTGGGAAGATTTCATTTAAGCGTTATGAGGTGTTAGCGGAAAATATTAAAGTAATATTGAGCTCTGCTATTGAGCAAGGTGGAACAACCTTGAGAGATTTTACGAATAGTAAAGGTGAGCCTGGATATTTTGAGCAGTCCCTGAGCGTTTATGGCAGAGCAGGCAAGGCCTGTGTTAAGTGTAACCAACCACTTAAAGAAATACGTTTAGCACAAAGAAGCTCTGTATTCTGTCGGTCTTGTCAAAGTTAATGAATGAGATTATGCAAATTTATTTTTTAGCGCGCTTTCAACATTTGGTGTTACGAACTTGCTCACATCACCATTTAAGGAAGCAATTTCACTTACGAGAGAGGAGGATACATAAGAGAATTTCTCCGCAGGAGTTAAAAATATACTCTCTATTTTTGGATTGAGTGCACGGTTCATATTAGCTAATTGAAATTCATACTCGAAATCTGAAACTGCTCTTAATCCGCGCATGACTGCTTGCGCCCCACAATCTTTTACAAATTCCACAAGTAAATAGTCAAACCCCTTTATTTCAATATTGGGTATGTGCCTCAAACATTCCTCAGCAAGTCTAATTCTGTCAGACAATGAAAATAGTGGATTCTTTCTCTCACTACTGGCAATAGCAATCACCACTCTATCAAATAGATTGGACGCTCTTTCTACGAGATCAATATGACCCTTCGTAATCGGATCAAAGGTACCTGGATAGACGATAGTTTTCATAGCTTTATGCTCCGAATTAACTTATTTGTCTAATTCTAAATTGGCGTCGCGAGAATATAGCATAAACCTCACCTGACCCGCGACTTGATTTCGAATTTGAGACCAATTTTTTGGTACGAGTAATTCGGATGCATTTACATCAGTTTCAACATAAATTTTTGCACCAACATTTAGTAAGTGCTTTTCTTCGAGTAGTTGAATTGCGGATTCATGGAGATTTGAGTTAAATGGTGGATCAACAAAAACAATATCAAATTTTTTGTTAAATTGAGTAGATACAAGATATTTAATCGCGTCATCATTGATCAGATCCACTGAGGCACCGAATGATTCAATTGTGTTTCGAAGACATGTAACAGCTTTCGTATTTTTTTCGATCAGGGTACAAGATGCGCAACCTCTAGATTTTGCCTCAAGACCAAGACTTCCTGATCCTGCAAATAAATCTAAACAGTTTGCATCAACAATATTTAGCTGCAACCAATTAAAAAGTGTCTCCCGTATTCTGTCCCCAGTCGGTCTTAGCCCCAGTTCATGTGGAAAGAGAATTTTCCTTCGTCGCCAAGTTCCTCCAATTATCCGAACTGATGATTCATGTGTTTTCTTATGCATCTCAAATTTATAGAGTTATTTAAAATACTTAATCTTTAAGAGACGATAGGATACAGTAAAAAGATCTAATATGAATTGGTAGATGTTTTAGTGCTAATTGGAGTTAAGAGATTGCAATGAAATTTTTTAGTAGAAAAAATAATACTGAAAAGTCTGCTAATGATTTAGCACAAGAAAAAGGCTCAATCTCTTCTAGGCTTCGTAACGCTCTGAAAAGGACACGCAGTGGACTCGAAGATATATTTGCTGGAAAGAGAGAGATCAATGCTGAGTTTTTAGAGGATTTGGAATCCTCTTTAATAATGGCTGACATAGGGGCTCAAATGACGGATGAAATTATTCAGTCTTTGACTCAAAGCCTCAATCGGAATGAGCTTAAGGATATCGATTCAGTTAAACAGGCACTTCGAACATTTCTCATCAGCAGTCTCAAGGCAAACGCAAGTGAAAGTAATATATCTAATACTGAGAAGCCACACGTTATTTTCGTTGTTGGTGTAAACGGTGTTGGAAAAACGACTACGATAGGAAAATTAGCAAATAATTTTAAAAAAGAGGGGAAAAGGATATTGCTTGCGGCTGGAGATACCTATAGAGCTGCAGCTGTTGAGCAACTTCAAATCTGGGGTAACCGGATTGATGTGCCTGTTGTAGCTCAGCAAACTGGTGCAGATAGTGCATCAGTCATTTATGATGCGATCGAATCGGCAAGAGCAAAAGATATAGACGTCGTTATCGCTGATACGGCTGGCAGACTCCACAACAAAGATAATTTGATGGAGGAACTTGTAAAAATAAAACGCGTTGCTTCCAAGTTGTCTGATAATGCTCCCCATGAGGTTTTACTGGTTTTGGACGCAGCTACAGGTCAGAATGCTCTTAGTCAAATGTCTGAATTTCATAAAGCGGTTGATGTGACGGGATTAGTGTTGACTAAATTGGATGGTACAGCCAAAGGTGGCATCCTAATCTCATTGGCAAAGCAGTTTCCTGTGGATATTAAATATATTGGTGTGGGTGAGGGTATCGATGATCTCAAGATGTTTGAAGCCGAACTGTTTGTCGATGCGCTAATTGATTTTTAAAAATAATTTTAAACGAAACCATCTTTTTTCATAATATCTTGAAATTAGCTTTAAGTGACCCAAACTATATCTATAAAGCGTAATTTATGTATATTTTTGAAGCACTTATAAAAAAATGTTATATTGTCTTGCTAATTGAGAGGAAATTATGACAAAAGCTCTTCAGACAATGGAGTGGATGACGCCCGGTTCAAACTTGAATGCTTACATTCAAGGCGCGTCTGCTATTCCTATTTTATCAGTCGATGAAGAAAAATCATTAGGGGAATCGTTGTTTTATAACGAAGACTTGGATGCGGCGAGAAAGCTCGTTTTAGCGCATCTCCGATTTGTGGTCCATATAGCGCGTTCATATAATGGTTATGGATTACCTCTTGGTGATTTAATTCAAGAAGGAAATGTCGGCTTGATGAAAGCAGTGAGAAGATTTAATCCTGAAAAAGGTGTTCGTTTGGTCTCCTTTGCAGTTCATTGGATTAAAGCCGAGATACATGAGTTTATCCTGAAAAATTGGAGAATAGTAAAGGTTGCAACGACAAAAGCGCAGAGAAAACTTTTCTTTAATCTACGAAGCGCAAAAAAAGAATTAGAGTGGCTTTCGCAAGATGAGGCAAAAGCAATCGCTAATGATTTAGATGTAGAATTGAAAGATGTTATGGAAATGGAGATGAGGCTTTCTTCAACTGATACTGCGTTTGATTTATCTCAGGATGACGATGAGGATAGTAGTACGTATTCACCTTCCGTTTACTTAGCCTCAAATGAAATTGATCCTGCTGAATTCGTAGAGTCTCATGATTCTGAAACTGATAATAACCTTCGTTTGAAAAATGCGATAAAAAGTTTAGATGAAAGAAGTCAGGTTATTCTTCAAAGAAGATGGTTGGATGATAAAAAGCAAACACTTCATGAGTTGGCAGATGAGTATGGTGTTTCCGCCGAACGTATAAGGCAGCTTGAAAAGAATGCGATGCTAGCGCTAAAACGTCAAATGCAACAATAAATTTTTAAAAAGAAACTTTAAGCCGTATGATAAAACATACGGCTTTTTTTATGATTAATATCTGGATTCGAATATCAGCACTGAGTGTCTTGCTTTGTATCTTAGTTGGTGCATATGCGTCCCATGGCATAACTAGCCAGTTTACGATGAGTAACCTTAATATATATTGGACTACTGTGATTTATCATTTGTTTCATAGTATAGGCTTACTGTTTGTCGCTCTATTTAATAACTCGTTTAAAAAGCAATTTTATGTTCACCTCATATGTATATGTTTTTTATTGGGGATCATCTTTTTTTGTGGAAGTTTATATCTATTAGTTCTCAAAAATATTTCAATTTATGGATTTTTGACTCCACTAGGAGGTTTGGCCTTTATTGCAGGATGGATCATACTTTTAGTTGTCAAGTTTAAGGGATGATGTTGTTTGTTCAGTGAGTTAAGAAAAAAATCTATTCAAAGTTATGTTGTAAGGCCAGGTCGAATTACTCCATCGCAAAAAAGAGCGTTGTGTAATGAAACTTTCGATTATGGGTTGTTCTTAAAAAATGGATTAATACATCTTGAAAAGACTTTCAATAACACACATAAGACAATTCTAGAAATTGGTTTTGGGATGGGTTCTTCTGTCGCTGAAATGGCGAGCAATAATCCAAATGAAAATTATATAGGTATTGAAGTTCATGCTCCCGGAATAGGCAACCTAATAAATCTTATCCATGACCTCAATTTGTCAAATATTAGAATATACTGGGCAGATGCGATTGATGTGATTGATGAGTGCATTCCTGATAAAAGCATTGATCGTTTTCAAGTATTTTTTCCTGATCCATGGCATAAAAAAAAGCATAACAAGCGTAGGTTAGTAACAGAAAAATTTTTAGCAAAAGTTTCTAATAAATTGAAGTCAGGTGGAATATTCCATTTTGTTTCAGATTGGAAATCCTATGCCGATTCAGTAATTGAAATAGGCGAAAATAATGATTTATTCGTAAACACTGCCTTAAATGGTAAGTTTACTGACAAGCCTGATTACAGACCGATGACAAAATTTGAGAGACGTGGAATTCAATTAGGCCACTCCATTTGGGAGATTATTTTACAAAAAATTGAAGAGGTAGATAAAAATGAGTGAGGAACTAAATCAACTCAAAGTTGCTGTAATTTTATCTGGTTGTGGAGTTTACGATGGATCGGAAGCTTACGAGACAGTCTTGACACTTTTATGTCTAGATGAAATGGGAGCGTCAGTTTCATGTTTTGCTCCAAACGATAAACAACTCCATGTTATAAATCATCTTTCGGGGGATGAAAATACTAATGAAAAAAGAGGTATTTTGCAGGAGTCTGCTCGGTTAGTGCGTGGTGAAATTTCTGATATCTCTGAGGCTTCTGTCGAAGCATTTGATGCAGTTATTGTTCCTGGAGGATATGGTGCGGCAAAAAATCTGTGTACCTTTGCTGTCGATGGGGCTGAAATGAAAATAAACATTAATTTTCAAAGCTTCATGCAACAAGCGATCGCGCTAAAAAAACCAATAGGATTAATCTGTATTGCACCTGTTATGTCAGGACTATTGTTCGGAAAAGGAGTATCATGCACAATCGGAACGGATGAATCTACTGCTGACGTTATCCGCGCAACTGGTGGCATACATAAAAATTGTAAGGTAGATGAAATCTGTGTAGATGATGAGCATCGGCTTGTCACTACACCTGCTTATATGTTGGCGTCTAGAATTTCTGAGGCATCAAAGGGCATTACAAAGCTGGTTGATAAAGTATTACAAATGGCGAATAAATAAAGGGTCAAAAATGAAAATATTGATAAGATATATTGTGTTATTAGTGATGTTCGTAGGCTTGAATGGTTGTGAAAACCCGAGCCAAAATGCTGGAAATACTACTGAAGATAAAATGCAGGATTTACCATTAGATAGTCAAATAAAAAAAATTAGTTACTTGATGGGTTTAGACAATGGTTCAAGTATTTTAGCGATGCAAATTGAATTTGATGAAGAAGCATTTCGTTTAGGTTTAGAGGATGCTTTGGCTGCAAGGGAACCTAGACTAAGTCAAGAGGATATCTCGTCTACAGTAGCTGAGTTTGAAAAAGAAATGAAGAAAAAACAGGAAGAACTTCAAGCTTCACAACAAAAGCTAATAGCAGAGCAAGCTGAAGAAAACGCAAAAAAGGGAGCTGAATTCATGGAGGCGAACTCTTCAAAAGCAGACGTTATAACAACGCAAAGTGGGTTGCAATATCGCATATTAGTGGAAGGCAACGGCTCAAAACCAATAACAGATAATACTGTTGAGGTTCATTATGAAGGACGATTAATCGATGGGGTCATATTTGATAGTTCAATCCAGAGAGGCGAACCCGCACAATTTGGAGTGACTCAAGTCATTCCGGGATGGACTGAAGCTCTTTTGCTCATGTCTGAGGGATCAAAGTGGGAGTTAGTTATTCCACCAGAGCTTGCGTACGGCCCTGGAGGTACTGGACCCATTCCTCCAAATGCAACTTTAATTTTTGAGGTCGAACTTCTGAAAGCAAAGGTTGAGTGAGATAATCATTATAGATAGGTCCTAGTATTATGGGCGTTTTAATTGAAAAGCTGTTATAGCAATTAAAGCTAAAAATATGACCAGGACCCATCCGGGCATTGAAATGAATAAAAACTCCCATTGTACCTTTGCGCAATTCCCATCCCCTTGAACTAACATTGAGATGACTTCAAAGCCGGAGAAAGTTTCTAAGAGATACTCAACGGGAGGACCGCACTGAGGAACTTGGTCTTCCGGTAGGCTCTGCAAATACAACTGTTTTATTGAAAAATATGCTCCTGCACTGCAGAAAAATATCGCAACATACGAGTATACCTTTTTAAAAAAATTCTTTGGATTGTGTATCGATGAAATTAAAAAAATAATTCCAGCAAGTAGTAAGAATACCCTTTGAGTGATACAAAGATAACAAGGTTCAAGACCTAAAAATTCTTCAAAATAATATTTAGCAATTATCAGTGAGAACAGGCAAATCCCGAAGGATGCTAGATTTATTGATCTATTATCTAAGTTATCAAGCGCTTTGATCATTAGAATAAATTAAGAAACGACTCAAACGTGAGTGTATCATTTTGCTCGATTTCTGCTTGTTTTTTTATTGACTCATTACTTTCAAGCGTCATGGCGTTAAATTCATTTTGTGTTAGCTTGAACTTTTTAAAGTAGTCAGAATATTCCTTCGCCTTTGTCAAATTTAATTCTTGAAATGTTTGATCATTTTCTTTAATCAAATTGACTATTTTGGTTGAGGGCAAAAGTGAATTATTTTTTACGCAATCACTGGATTTGGTTAAAACCTTTTCATAGCTGTTATTGTTATTCAGGGTATCTAAAATTTTTGCAATCGGTTTCATATTCTCTATCAACGCATTGGCTAAATCGACCAAGTAGGCATCACCATTTCTTCCTACTAAACGTAGCTTTGGATTACGGCCTTCATATACAGTATTTAAATAATTAGTTGATATGTTTATTTGTTCCATTTCATCGAGTTTTGAACTATCACTCAAGAGGCAATAGATAAGAAAAATATCTAATAAATCTATAGTATCCTCGTCAATTCCACAGGCAACAAAAGGATTTAAATCAATGGATCTTATCTCGACGTACTCGACACCTCGTTTTTCTAGCGCTCTAGTTGGTGTTTCTCCTGTATTTGTCGTACGCTTTGGCCTTATATCACTATAAAATTCATTCTCAATTTGAAGTATATTTGTATTGAGTTGTTTATAATTTTCATGTTCATCTTTTACACCAATCTCCTCATATTCGCTAAAGGTTTGCTCGAGTGCCGATCTAAGGTCAGCTATGTATGTATCAATATTGTCATATCTAATTTTTAGAGAGTCTTGTGCTTTGCTTTTATATCCGAGATCACCCATTCTCAGCGAGGTTGCAAAAGGAGTATAGAAAGAGTCAGCAGACCCACTCACAGGTATCAACTTATGCGCACTATTTTGCAAAAAGTTTTTTGAAACTATTGGCGAGGCGCCAAGCATGAAAGAGATAAACCACGAAAATCGGTGAAAATTTCTAATTAGTCCGAAATAACAGTCGGATTTAAAATCTTGCAAGTTTAAATTTGAATCCTCTAGCGTCTTGAGTATTTCGAAAAAAGTATCAGATAAAGAAAAATTGTAATGAATTCCAGATATAGTTTGCATGTAGCTACCGTATCTGTTGCTAAGGCCTTTTCGATAGATATGTTTCATTTTGCCAATGTTTGATGTTCCATATGTGCCAATTTGGATTCTATTAGCATTAGGTAGTTGACAAGGCATACTGTTTGGCCAAAGCAATTCGTTTTCAATACAGTGAAATGTAAACGCATGCAGTTCATGCAGTTGTTTTAGAAGATCACTTTTTGATGTGTGACAATCGGTAACTAACTCTATTAGGGCTTCTGAGAAATCAGTAGTTATATTTTTATGAGTTAGAGGAGAGCCAAGGCATATTGGATGTTTTTTTTTCGATAAATATCCAAATTTATCAGTGCGAAGACTTTCTTTTTCAATCCCACGATTAATTAGTAACAGGTTTTTTGCAAGTTGATGATTTTTTAAAAAGTCTATCCTTGAACTCATCAAATTCGAACTTCCCTAGGGTATTAAATAAACTTTTAAAGTGGACAATAAATTTTGTTTGCTAGCTTAATCAAAAAGCAGAGTTTCGAACGATATTATAATGATGATGTCATATTAATAATATTATTATTTGTTTTTATAGTGACTCTCTGTTTTTATTGAAAGGGCAAAATTGGAGAAATAAGTATGAACATGAAGGCTTTAATACCAATCGCTGATGGTAGTGAAGAGATTGAATCAGTAACAGTGATAGATATTTTGAGAAGAGCAGGTTTGGACGTTACTGTGGCTGTAATTGGTTCAAAGGATAACGATCAAATCACAGCCGCAAGAGGAACCAAAGTAGTTGGTGATTGTGGCATTACTGACTGCACGAAAGAAACTTGGGATGCAATTGTCATTCCTGGAGGTATTGAGGGGGCCAGTGCAATTGCGAATTGCAAGATTTTTCACAAAATTTTGGTAGAACATGCTAGCAGTAAAAAATTGATTGGTGCAATTTGTGCGGCGCCCGCTTTGGTACTGGGGGAAAAGGGACTTCTTGATGAACATATCGCAACATGTCATCCGCATTTTCATAATTCCATCAATTGTCGAGAACTGGACTCTGAATCTAAAGTAGTCATTGATGATTGTTATGTAACAAGTCAAGGACCCGGCACTGCAATTGACTTTTCATTGGAACTCGTGGAGTTACTTTGCGGCGAGGTAAAAAGAGAAGAAGTATCATCTCCTCTTGTCCTAACCACTTCACCAACTTCTTACTACTGAATATTTGCGAGGTCTTTGACGACTTTTCTAACTTTTTATAGTGTTAAATAGATCTTTGTTTAATCGTTTCTCGCTATGTGCAACCACCGTGGTGACCATACCATCTCCGGATATGTTGACGACTGTACGAAGCATATCAAGAAGCCTGTCTACACCAATGATTAAACCTATGCCCTCAACTGGAAGTCCAACTTGCTGAAGCACCATTGCCAAAGTTATTAATCCAACTCCTGGAACTCCAGCGGTTCCAATTGATGCTAAAGTGGCTGTAGCTACAACAGATAAATATTGGACCATAGACAATTCAAGCCCATATGCTTGTGCGATAAAAACGGTTGCAATTCCTTGCATTATTGCAGTCCCGTCCATATTGACCGTAGCACCCAATGGTACCGTAAATGAGGCAATCGAATTATCAGCACCCAATCGCTCTCTGGCCGCACTTAATGTAACCGGTATTGTGGCATTGCTAGAGGACGTACTGAACGCAAATAGCATTGCAGGCCGCATGTTTATAAACAGTTTAAGAGGATTTAAGCGAGTAAAAAGATAAAGCACTGCGCTGTAAATCACTACTGCATGAAAGCAAAGAACAAAAACAATAGTGCTAAAGTACAAGGCCAAATTAACTATTGCATCAAATCCTTCTTTCGTAAAAAGTTTTGCCAATAAACAGAAAACACCGTATGGAGCAAGGTTTATGAGCATGAAAACCATTTTCATGATTACATCATTTATCGAAACACAACCCTTCAGAACTTGCTGCCCATGATCACCAGCTTTTAAAATTGCGATACCAACAAGTAATGCGAAGAAAATTATTTGTAACATGTTTCCCTCAACCATCGCTTTGAAGGGATTGTCAGGAAATATGCCGATTAATACCTCTTTGAAGGATGGTGCAGTTTTGACATTGATGCTATCAATTGATCCTGTATTTATTCCTATTCCAGGATCCACAACATTGGCGATTGCCAATGCGACTGACACTGCCATTGCAGTTGTGAACAAATAAAGACATACAGTTTTAACAGCAACTTGACCCATTTTTATGTCCTCACCCATTGATGCAGAGCCACATACCAATGAGAAAAAAACAAGGGGCACAACCAATAATTTCAAAGAGATTACGAAAATTTTTCCGATAACGTCAAAAATATTATCGACGATCCATGTGATTAAGAACGGCGAGTCAGGGTCAGATCCACCTAGCAGATTAAAGATCAAACCAACGATAATGCCTGCACTCATGCCAAGAAGAATTTTAGTTGATAACTGCACGTTAATTACCTTTTTTCATAGATTTGAGCCACAGTATAAAGCTGGATTTAAACTCAGGAACTTTTGAGAATATCATACTCATGAAAGCGATGTTTAGAATCGCAATAGCAACAAAAAACTCTAAAATACTCCATTTTAAAATCGTTAAAAATAGTATACCCAGCAGGCTACCCCCTACCATGAAGGCAGAATTAACTATATTGTTTATTGAGATTACTCTTGCTCTGACTGAAATGTCGGTCCTGGCTTGGACCATAGCATTCAATGGGACAATAAATAGTCCACCAAACATTCCTATTAATACCAGATCGAGTGAGAGACGCATACTACCTTTAAGCGTTAAAAATTCCCCTGGCATAATATCTTTTAAATTCACGTTTGCAGAAGCAAAGATCGAAGATGCATAGCTCAAGTCAAATGCAAATAAACTTAAACCAAGTGTGCCAACAGTTACTAATGCAGGATTAACAATCCCTTTTGAAAGTCGGTTGCAAAGCAGAGCTCCTGTAGCGACACCAACTATAAAGGCTCCAAGAAGAATTGAAACCATTCTAGGATGTCCATTTAAAACGCTCACAGTGAAGTTCGGAACCTGCGTTAGAAAGCAACCACCGTATAGCCAAAACCATGAAATCGCAAGGATACAATACCAAACCGTTTTATCTTGAGAGGCCAAATTAAAATTTTTACTGATCTCTTTGAAAGGATTTAATGATGTTGTTAATTCTTTACTTACCGGGGGTGCAGTCGGAATTTGATGACTAGAGATCCATCCTATTAATGCCATCGCTATCATCAGAAAACCTAAAATATATGTACCGTCTTCAATGGTTATAATCCAACCCCCAATCAAAGTTCCTAAGAGAATAGATACGAAGGTCCCCATACCAACCTGGGCGTTTCCTGCTAAGAGTTCTTTTTTAGTTAAGTGTTGTGGGATTATCGAATATTTTAGAGGGCCAAAAAACGCAGATTGTGTTCCCAAGAAGAAAAGAATGCACAACATAATGGTCAGGTTTTGATTAAAGAGTGAGAATGCAGCGAGAAGCATGATCATAATTTCACAGAATTTAACTTTTCTCATTAACACTGCTTTGTCAAACCTGTCAGCTAGTTGGCCTGCAGTCGCCGAAAATAAGAAAAAAGGTAGAATAAAGAGACCTACTGCAAAGTTAGTGAGAAAGTTAACTTTGCTATCTGATCCTATAACTGCATTGCTCACAATAATTACGAGAAGCGCATTTTTATATAGGTTGTCATTAAAAGCTCCTAAAAATTGTGTGATAAAAAATGGGAGAAACCTTCTTTCTCCATAAAGACTAAATTGGTTAAATAATTTATTAGTTTCAGACATTCGATATAATTTTAAAAATGCTTGATCGCGCTATTATGGTAATACTTAATAGGTAATCGCAACTGTTTTAATTTGAGCAAATACTTCGTCGTTCAATTCTAAATTAAGAATTTCAGAGGATTTTTTCGTAATTCTCGCCTTAATTTGAGTACCTCCGCTTTCAAGAGTGATGATTTTCATGTGCTTTGAATCAGTGGCTATTTTTTTAACTTTTACTTTAAAAATATTAGAGATACTGCTGTCTTTTGATTTTGATAATGTAATTGATACATCATCAGATAATATTCTGACTCTGAAGCGCTGGCCAACTTCAAATTGACATTCAGGAATAGATAACCGTCCAATACCTGTTTCAATAATTGTAATCCCATATCTGTTATCGTTTCGAATGACTTTTGCATCTAGGAAGACGCTAATTCCTTTCCTGTTTAAGTACGGAATTTGAACTTTGGTAAGGGATTGACTTATATTTTTTGAGAATTCAGCCTTTCCATCATTAATGATAATTATTTGATCTGAGTAATTTAATATTTCATCGATTGAGTGCGTAACATAAATAATGGGTATGCTGAGTCTTGCACATGTGTTTTTTAAATAAGGAATTAATCTTTCTTTCTGTTTATATCCAACGGCTGAGAGCGGTTCGTCCCATAAAACAACTTTTGGCAATGATATCAATGATCTTAAAATCGCGACCCGTTGTTTTTCGCCACCAGATAGCCTAGATACTTTCCTTGACATTAAATTGTCTATTTCTAGACACTCTTTTAATTCACCCAAGAGATCTTTATTTATTACTGTCGAAAAGTTTTTAGCACTCAGCATTATGTTTTGCTCGACATTCAGGTGATCAAAAAGAAATGGATTTTGATCAACAAAACCAAGATTCCTTTGATGAGTCTCAATGAAAGAGTCGTCATCCTGTAAAATATCTCCGTTTAAAACTATGCTTGTTTTTGGTGACTTATCAAGACCTACAAGATGTCTCAAGAAAGTAGTTTTCCCTGCACCTGAAGGTCCAAAGCATGCTGTCATGTTCTCGAGGAGCAAGCTCAGATCAGTCTTCAGTGCAAACTGATCTCTTTTTATATTTAACTTTACTGATAGGTTCAATTTAGTATCGACCAAATCTAATCCTTAGACTATAAATTATTGCTAATAAAGTAAAAGAGATTAGAAGGAGTAGTAGCGACAGCGTATGTGCTTTATCGTACTCCAGCATTTCAACATAATTGTAAATTGAGATTGAAGCTACTTGTGTCTCTCCGGGAATATTACCTCCAATCATTAAAACAATTCCAAACTCACCAAGCGTGTGAGCGAAGCCTAAAACAAAAGCAGATAGGTAACCTGTTTTACTAAGCGGTAAAAAAAGATAAAAAAAACGTCTCAGTCTTGAGAACCCGATTGTTGCAGCCGTTTCATCGGCTCGTTTGTCAATAACACTGAAAGCATGTTGAAGTGGTTGTATAACAAAAGGCATAGAATAGACTATAGAACCAATAACCAGACCGGTAAAACTAAATATTAAACTTGGACCACCGAGATAACTTACCAATTTCCCAACCGACCCCTGTGGTCCTAAAAAAATCAGTAAATAAAAACCCAACACTGTGGGTGGTAAAACAATTGGAAGTGCAACCAATGTTTCAATTAAAAATTTAAATCGTGCTTTTGTCTGAGAAAGCCACCACGCAATCGGTGTTCCGATTACTAAGAGGATGATTGTGCTTATTAACGCAAGTTCAAAGGTTAATGTAAGTGCTGTCCAATCACTACTACTTATCATGAGGCAATCCATATCCAAACTCTTGAATTAAGTTTAGAACAAAATTGGTATGAAAAAACTCTCGTAGCAGCATTGATGGTTCACTATCTATTAATAGCACAGCACTCTGGTTTATTGGAGAGTATAGGTTTTGAGGAGGTATCCAGTAGCTATGATCAAATTGGTTTTTTATTCTCATGAATTGAGATTTGGCGATTATGCCTATCTCAACATTCCCGCTTTTAATAAATTGGTAAGCTTGCTCTATGTTGATACCTGAAACAATATTATTTTTTTGAGAGTTCCATATCTTCAAGTTCTTTAATAATTCCTTTGATGCCTTTCCATAAGGGGATAAAGATGGATTTGCGATTGCAATTTTTTTATCTCTTGAAGCCATGAGTCGCTGTTTTACATCTATATCTTCCTGAGGGGAAAACACCACGAGTTGACCCCTTGCATACTGAAAAGACGAGTTCCTGACTGTTAACTTCAATTTTTCTAACCTTTCAACGGTCTCTGTATCAGCAGCGATAAAAAAGTTGAAAGGCGCACCATTTACTATTTGTGTGAATTGTTTCTTTGTTGATCCAGAAGATAAGATAATTTTGTAATTGGTTCTTTTTTCAAATTCTTCAGATATTAGTTTCATCGGTGTATGAAAATTGCTTGATACAGCAACTAGCAAACTGTCACTTCTGCATGCGGCAGTAAACATCAATAAGTTTAGAATAAGCGTGGAAGAAATAATCTTTTTCATGGGAATATTCAAATAACGTCTTTGTTAAAATTGCTGAGTCGAAAAATCATAGAATACAACTTAATTGATTAAACCAGTAACTGATTGTGAACGAATATATTTTTTTATAATGCTTTAGAATCTAGATTCAAAAAAGCCAGTCTTGTAACATTACATTCTATATTTTTTGTGACTTATTATGACGAAATTAGAAAATCAAAAAGTGGACGTGTTGATAAAGAATGCGAAAGTGTTCAACGATACTGAAATCCCAGTGGTTCAAGACGTTTCCATTCTTGACGGGAGGGTCTTTGAAAGAGGAACCAAGTTAAGCTACAAGGACGTTGAAAAAGTCATAGACGCAGAAGGGCTCTGGCTAATGCCTGGCCTCTTTGATATACATACCCATTATGATCTTGAATTAGAGGTAGCGCCCGGTCTGCCAGAATCTGTGAGACATGGCACCACCTCGGTTGTAATTGCTAATTGTAGTTTGGGGCTAGCATTTGGCTCCCAGCGAGATGGTACAAATGATCCCATTGTGAGTTGTTATGCTAGAGTCGAAAATATTCCTAAGTCAGTGCTTAAAAACTGTGCAGATAATGTTGATTGGGGAAATCCAAAAGAATATCTAGATCATTTAGAGAAGCTGAACCTTGGACCTAATGTCGTTGTATTGCTTCCACATTCAATGCTACGAATTGAAGTCATGGGATTTGATGACAGTGTGACACGTGATCCCACTGAAAAAGAGCTCCAAACGATGTGTGAGATTCTTGATGAAGCCATAGACTTGGGTTATGTTGGATTATCAACTGATGCTCTGCCTTTTCACTATCTTGCAGCGCATCCGCACACCGAGAAAACCATTCCCACTCAATTTGCAAAATATGGCGAATTGAAAAAGTTAACAAATGTGTTGAGACGCAAAGATGCAGTATGGCAAGCAACACCTCCAAAAGATAGTGTTATCGGCACATTAAAGACCTTTTTACTAACCAGTGCCAGAGTACATGGAAAGGCCTTGAAGACAACCGTTGTCGCAGCACTAGACATTGTTAATAACTGGAAACTTACACTGATGGTTAAAACCTTAGCTAGATTGTTGAATTCCAAATTTATAGATGGGGACTTCCACATGCAGGCATTAGGAGCTAGATTCAAAATTTGGTCTGATGGAGCGATTACCCCTATTGCAGAGGAAATTCCTGAGCTGCGTCGATTGAATGAGACAGATTTGGAGGATCGGGGTGCCAGAAATAATATTTTGCGTGACCCTAGCTACATTAAACTTTTTCATGATATGTGGATGAGAGGTAAGGAAGGTTGGTCAATTGACAGATTAAAACGTGCGTTAAATGTTGAAGATTACGCATTCAATAGAAAATTATCAGACATGACGGTCGATCGTTGTCCAGAAAAAAGTTGGGAGGGAAGGGATTTTCAGTATTTGTTTGAAAGAGTTATGAATATTAAACAAGACCATGAGGTCGATAATTTGATTAAACGAGAGCAGCAACTTGTGCAAAAAGATTTCTTTTGGATAGCAGATGAAGGTGACTTCATGCTTCAAATGTTGAGATCGTTTGACACTGATTTGAGCTGGAGCACAGTTACTGCAAACCGTGATTTGAAAGTTGTAAGAGAATTACTCATGAATCCAATGCTTTTGCCAGGATTTAATGATAGTGGTGCACATTTAACTAATATGGCCTTTTATGACGGAAATCTTAGAAGTCTAAAACTTGCCCATGAAAATAATGAAGATTCTGACGTGGCTTATATGGTTAAGAGGCTGACCAAAGACGCAGCTGAGGTTTTTGGAGTGTCTGGAGGTTCAATTTATGAAAATGATAAAGCTGACTTAATCTTAGTGGATCCAAATGAGTTAAAAAAATATGACGGCGAAAAACATGTCGCGAGGGTTTTCAGAGAAGAATTTAATCATGAGCAACTAGTGAATCGTTCGGACAATGTGGTGCCCTTGGTTATCATTGGCGGGCACGTCGCCTGGGAGGACGAAAAGTTTTCAAAAGATCTTGGTCAAGAGCAATTCGGGGAGCTCCTTAAATCTAAGATTTCATCAAATTTAAATGACTAATGTGATCCCCAGAAATATCATTAGAATACCAATCAAATTTTCTAAAACTTTCCAAGTTCTTGGATTTTCAAAATATCTAGTCAATTTAGATGCTCCGAATCCTAAGCTGAAGAAAAAAACAAATGACGCTGAAATGGCGCCTAGTGCGAAAGCAGCTGTATTTTCGAATTGAGTAGAAATTGAACCAAGCATGACCACTGTATCCAGATACACATGAGGGTTAAGCCAGGTAAATCCGAAGCAAGTCAAAATGGTCTTACGCTTTGATTTTTGGATCTTTTTAGTTGGCTCCAAGGCATGAGTTTTTGTCTGGGCTGAATAAAGGTTCAGCACTCCATAGGTAAATAAAAATAATGCTCCTCCAATTCTCGCAAGCCTCTCTATAATTGGATATTCAGTTATTACCTCCCCAAAGCCAGAGACTCCCAGAGTAATAAGGATTGCATCTGACGCAGCACAAATTAGACAAACTAAAAATACGTTTTGTCGAATCAAACCTTGTTTCAAGACAAATGCATTTTGAGCTCCTATTGCAAGAATAAGAGAAAACCCGATTGAAAAACCTGTGATGAATGTCATTTAGGGTTGTTTAATTATGAAATGTAGTTTTAGCCAGACAATATCAGGGGATGCTCGATGAGGCTTGCTATTTTCTTTTCATGGCACCAAAGAATTCAGCATTATTTTTGAATCCTTTTAGCCTGTCTATTATAAATTCAGCCGCCGCTAAATCTTCCATATCATGAAGAAGCTTTCTCAATATCCAGATTCTTTGAAGGTCTGCTTCTGAGATTAGTAGCTCTTCTCTTCGCGTTCCAGAACGACGAACATTTATCGCAGGATAGACTCGTTTTTCAGCGATCTTTCTGTCTAGTATCAATTCAAGGTTTCCAGTTCCCTTAAACTCCTCATAAATGACTTCGTCCATTTTTGATCCGGTCTCTACCAGAGCTGTTGCTACGATTGTTAAACTTCCACCATGTTCAATATTTCGTGCCGCACCAAAGAACCGCTTCGGTTTTTCTAAGGCATTTGCATCGACTCCACCCGTCAATACTTTTCCTGAAGAGGGTGCAACAGTGTTGTAAGCACGCGCGAGTCTCGTTATTGAGTCTAGAAGGATTACTACATCTTTTTTGTGCTCCACCAATCTCTTTGCTTTTTCGATGACCATCTCTGCTACTTGTACATGCCGAGTTGGGGGCTCATCAAACGTGGACGCGATTACCTCGCCACGGACTGTTCTTTGCATTTCTGTAACTTCTTCAGGACGTTCATCAATTAATAGAACAATAATGTGACACTCTGGATTATTTCTGACTATTGATTGAGCAATATTTTGCATCATTATTGTTTTACCCGCCTTAGGCGGTGCAACGATCAACCCTCTCTGTCCTTTACCAATTGGAGATACTAAATCTATTATTCTCCCGGTCAGATCCTCTGAAGAGCCGTTGCCTGCTTCAAGTGTAAGTGGTTCATCAGGGAATAACGGCGTTAAGTTTGAAAATAAAATTTTGTTACGCACATTTTCTGGGGCGTCATAATTAATTTTATCAACCTTGAGCATTGCAAAATAACGCTCTCCATCTTTTGGCGGTCTTATTTTGCCAGCAATAGCATCTCCTGTTCTTAAGTTGAAGCGCCTTATTTGACTTGGCGAGACATAGATATCATCTGCACCTGCTAAATATGAGGCTCCTGCCGATCTCAAGAAACCGAATCCATCGGGCAAAATTTCCAATACACCATCTCCATAGATGTCTTCGCCCGATTTCGCATGTTTTTTTAGAAGAGCAAATATGATGTCATTTTTTTTTGATCGAGCTAAGTTTTCTAGCCCTTGCGCTGCTGTCATTTCAAGCAGCTCACCGATTGGCTTATGCTTAAGTTCTGATAGGTTCATAAATCAAAGTTTTACACACTAAAATTTGTTGAGTTAAAGGTAATTTGTCTTAATAACAGGCGAAGTTTCGTGAAAATTAAAGGAATTTTGAAAAAGGGACTTCGAACACTGCTCCCACTAAGAGCTTGAAGTATAGCGATAATTAATGAAAGCGCAAGTGTTTATTAGAAATTAGAGACCACTTATTCAGATGATTCCATCTATAAATTCGTTCAGTTGCAACTTAGACAACGCCCCAACTTTGGTTGCTTCTACAGCACCATTCTTAAAAACTAATAGCGTTGGTATGCCTCGGACATTAAATTTTGCTGCAGTCTCTGGATTACCATCTACATCAAGTTTGCAAATTTTTACTTTATTAGCATACTCCAACGATACCTCATCTAGAATAGGTGCTATCATTTTACACGGTCCGCACCATTCTGCCCAAAAATCAACAATAACTGGTATTTCAGATTGTAAAACTTCAGTCTCAAAGCTTGTGTCAGTGACATATGTGATATTAGAGCTCATGTTGTCCTCGTAAAGTTGTAATTCTTGATAATATCATCACATTAATTAAGTCTTCAATGCAAAACATCAGATTAATAGATTAATTATTGCCTCTTAGTTTACTATCAGAATTTTTCTAAGATGGAATTTAAAAATCGATAACCGAATTCAGAGGTTTGAAGTCGCTTTTTATCTAACGCTATCAATCCTTGACTTTGTAAATCTAATAATTTTTGTTCAATTTCTTCATAAGTGCATCCAGTTCTCTTCTCGAAGTAATCAATTGGGACACCATTCTTTAATCTTAGTGCATTCATCATGAATTCTGTAGCCAGTTCCGAGATAAAGATTGGTTTACTTGGATTTCTAAATTGTGGTTTCGTCATGTATTTTTCTGGCATTTTAATTTTTTTTGTTCTGATAATCTGGTTATTCGGAAGAGTAATTTTACCATGCGCGCCTGCACCGATCCCAATATAGTCTCCAAATGACCAATAGTTTAGGTTATGCAGAGACATTTTCCCGTTATTGGTAAATGCAGATACTTCATATTGCTTAAAATCTTGCTTAGCAAGCAGTGTCATTCCACTGTCATAAATTTCCGCTAATTCGTCAGTACAGGGAAGTGCAGGTGGCCTTGAATAAAACTCAGTGTTTGGCTCTATAGTTAATTGATACCAAGATATATGATTTATACCCAGATTTATTCCAATGGTTAAATCATTTTTGGCTTCATTTACACTTTGTTGAGGTAGGCCGTGCATAAGATCAATATTGATATTTTTAAAGCCAGCTGATTTTGCTGCTTTCACTGCTGATATCGCATCTTCGCCTTTATGGAGTCTGCCAAGTTTTTCTAAATGACTATCATTGAAAGATTGAGCACCAATTGAAATTCGATTTACACCTGCCTTTAAAAAATTTTTAAACTTTTCTTTTTCACTAGAACTTGGATTAGATTCCAATGTAATTTCGGCATTTGAGTCAATTCCAAATGATTTGTCCACATATTCGATTATTTTTTCAATACTGCTTGCTGAGAAAAGACTTGGTGTACCACCGCCAAAAAAAATAGTTTTTATTTTTCGCCCTGACGTTAAGTTTTTATCTTCATCAATATCTTTAAATAATGAAACTACGTAATCTTTCTCTGGAATGCTTTTAAGCAGTATGTGTGAATTGAAATCACAGTAAGGACATTTTTTTTCGCACCAAGGGATATGTACATATAGTGATAAAGGAATATCTTTAGCGATCAATTTTATTTGTACTCAAATATTTAGTTAGCTTCCGTAAAGCAATTCCTCGGTGGCTATAGTTTTGTTTGGTCTCAACATCCAATTCAGCAGCATGACATCGTAAATCTGGCACTATAAATAAGGAATCATATCCAAAACCAAATTCACCTTTCTCCTCCTTTGCAATTATTCCATGCCATATTCCATGGGCAATATATGGCGTTGGATCACCGTGATGATGCAATAAAGTAATTACAGCGTGATAAGAAGCGTGCCGTTCTTCGAAAGGGACGCCCTCTAACTTCTTGAGAAGGAGATCTCTGTTTTTTTTGTCATCGCTTCCAGGCCCAGAAAATCTTGCTGAATAAATACCTGGCTGTCCATCTAAATACTCAACAGATAAACCTGAGTCGTCTGCAATGGCGGGTAATCCGGTAACTTTAGAGGCATGTCTTGCCTTAAGTATTGAATTTTCCACATAAGTTTTACCAGTTTCCTCTATGTCTGAAACACCCATTTCTTTCTGAGGAATCAGCATTAGCCCAAAGGAATCAAAATAACTTTGAAACTCTTTTATCTTACCCTTGTTGCTTGATGCAATAACTATTTTATCTTTTAAAGTTGACACTCAAGGAGCCTATTTAATCCGTATACATTTTCTTTTGGAATTTAAATCGATAACTTGAAATGTTGCTTCCTTCGGCCTCATTAATTCTAATGGAAAACGTCAAATAATCTTCGTTATCAAATTTAAATGGTGCAAGGTAATAAAGAGATTTTCCTTCCCTGACGGGAAAGAATTCGAGTATTTGTGTTTGTTGTAGGATATTGGAAACCGATCCGTTAATTGTCGCCGGTATTCCTTCAGCAAACTCTTTCATGATGGATATATTCACTAATCCTCGATCAGTTGCTCTTACAATTTGATATTTGGAAGCAATATCTGCTGGTATGAAATCGGTGCTGAATGCACTAAAAAAGATTTTGTAGTCTCCTACTTGTTTGAAAATTGAATCGTTCGAAAAAGATTTTTCAGACACGTTTAAAAACAAACAGAAGACAGCCAAGAAACACTTTTTCGTTAAAGCGTGATTCATATTTTATGCTCCAGAGAGCAAATATACGGCAGTTTGAGCAAATAGATTTGGATTAATTTTTCTTAGCACGGCTGAGTGATTACTGCCTACAAAGTCTCTTTTTAAAATATTTATTCCTTCTTTTTTACACAAAGTTTCAAAGTCTCTGTACGTAAAGAAATGGATATTTGGAGTGTCATACCATTGATGATTAAGGTCTTTTGTGACTGGCATTTCGCCTTTTAACAAAAGAGATAGACGAACTCTCCAGTAACCAAAGTTTGGGAAAGTGACAATACACTTTCCCCCAATTCTTAACATTTCATTAAGTATAAGATTTGGGAATCGGAGTGTCTGTAATGTATGAGACATAATTATGTAGTCAAAGCTTTTATCCTTTATATTTTCTAATCCGGTATTTAAATCATATTCGATGACATTTACTCCTTTGGAGATACAGGCCTCTATGTGCTTGGGATCTATTTCAAAACCGTAACCATCAATTTCATTTTGAGTCTTTAGCGAGCACAAGATTTCTCCATCACCACAACCGAGATCTAACACTCTTGATTTATTGGTTATCCATGAATGAAGAATTTTGTTATCAATCATGCTAAAAAATCCGTATTTTCGGCCAAAGTCTGCGTTAAAAATAAGCTTAATCCATTTTCATATCTTTCATTCGGGAGTAAAAAAGAGTCATGTCCTTTGTTAGATTGTATCCTCAAGTAAGTGACATTCTTTTTTTCATCAATTAGGTGTTGCACTATCTTTTCGGAGCATTCAGGAGAGAAACGCCAATCACTGGAAAATGAAATGACCAAAAATTTGCATTTCGATGTTTTAAAAACTTGATTGTTTTGTGTTGAGTTACCCTCAAAGTTAAACATATCCAACATCTTAGTAATTAGAATATAACTATTTGCATCAAAATGTTTTGTAAATTTGTCTCCTTGATAGTTTAAATAACTGGAGATTTGGAACTCTATATTTCTTTTTTTTTCATCATTTGAGTCACTATTTTTCAATGACCTTCCAAATTTCTCGCCCAGTATATCGTCCGAGAGATAAGTGATATGGCCAACCATTCTGGCCAGTGCAAGTCCTTTAGATGGTGTGAGGCCTAAATTTAAGTAATCACCATTATTGAAATTTTCGTCTGACTGAATTGATCGCCGAGCGATCTCATTAAAGGCGATATTTTGAGCAGATAATTTGAGTGATGCAGCAATAATGACACTACTTTTTACACAGTCAGGATATAGAACTGACCACTCCATTGCCTGCATGCCGCCGAGACTTCCTCCAATAACAGCCAACCATGTTTTGATTTTGAGGACGTCCATAAGCATTTTTTGAGACTTGACCCAATCAGAAACTTCCAATGCAGGGAAACTGGCACCCCAAAATTTTCCTGTAGCTGTATTTATCGTTGCTGGTCCGGTGCTTCCAAAACAGCTACCGATATTTGTGATACTTATAACATGAAATAAATTTGTGTCTATTGGTTTCCCTGGCCCAATATAATTATCCCACCATCCGCTGACACCATCTTCATTCAAACCAGCAGCATGATGATTGCCACTCAATGCATGACAGATTAAAACAGCATTGCTTCGTGATTCATTAAGTTCACCATATGTCTCATAAATTATCTCATGTTTTGTGAGGGTTTCCCCACACTCTAAAACAAGAGGATCAGTAATTTCCACATCATTTATTGTGCGTTTTAAACCATCTTCATTTTTATTTTTTTGTGGCATAATTTTTTTGGGTAATGGCCTTAGCCTACAATTTTAATTTGAAAACTTTAGGTTGGCTATGTTGGGGCTACAAAAAATTTAGGTGAGAAGATGAAATATAAGAATTTGGGGAAAACGGATATTAAAGTTTCTTTAATTGGACTTGGAACAATGACTTGGGGGCAACAGAATGATAAGCATGAGGCTTTTGAACAAATGAGTTATGCGTTGAGTCGTGGTGTTAATTTTTTTGATGCAGCTGAAATGTATCCGGTTCCACCCATGCATGAGACACAGGGTGATACGGAGCGTTTTATTGGTGACTGGTTCTCTCAAACTGGCAATAGGTCCGAAGTTGTGCTTGCAACAAAAGTTGCAGGTCGTTCCAAAGATATGAAATATCTCAGAGGGGGACCTCGGTTGTCTGCGGATCACATAAGAGAGGCAATTGAAAATTCATTAGAAAGATTAAGAACTGATTACATTGATTTATATCAAATTCATTGGCCAGAACGTCAAACTAATTTTTTTGGCAAACGTGGTTATGTTCACTCGGAGGATGATGATGCAATTAGTATTAAAGAAACACTGAAAGCACTGAATCGTTTGTTGGAGGAAGGATTAGTTAGACAAATAGGCATATCTAATGAGACACCTTGGGGAGTGAACGAATACTTAAAGAATGCTGACGGAGACATATCATCTAGAATTGTTACTATACAAAATGTCTATAATTTATTGAGCAGGCAGTTCGAGGTAGGTTTAGCAGAGATGTCTATTCGAGAGGAGGTCGGACTGCTCGCTTATTCACCCTTGGCTTTCGGGTTATTAACTGGTAAGTATATTTCAGGCCAATATCCTGAGGGCTCAAGACTGTCGCTTTTTAAAAGGTTTAGTAGGTATGGAAGTGATCAATGTCAACTTGCAACTAAAGATTATTCAAAAGTTGCTGAGGCTCATGGCTTGAGTCTCACTCAAATGTCTTTAGCTTTTGTCTTGACTCAACCTTTCGTAACAAGTTGTCTTATCGGTGCAACTACAATGCAACAATTGAAAGAAAATATTGATTCCATAGACATTCAACTATCTGATGAAATTTTGAGAGAAATATCAGAGGTACATGATAAGTATCCAGATCCTGCGCCTTGATAAAATATCAGAAGACTAGGTTATTTATAAATCGCTGAAATTGAGTTTCTGCAAATATCAACACAAGAATCGCTATCATGGGTGAGACATCAATCATGCCGATTGGCGGGATAATATTTCGAAATGGCCTCATATACGGGTCAATTATTTGATTAGTGAGCCTTACGAAAGGATGATCAGTGGTTCCGATCCAGCTCGATATCGCGATTATTAATATCCCATAAAGATAGATTTGTATCAGTGGTTTTATTAATGATATCAATGAAATAATAAAAAAGATTCCAAGCTGACTAGGCATTACACTCCCTAATGGAACTAAAATGGCAAAAAAGCTCCATTTCACGAGCACTGCGGCGCAGAGTGCAGATAAGTTAAAATTTTTTATGGTTGGAATTATCCTGGTTAAGGGTTCGACCACTGGCGCGGTAACTTTTAAAATTACTTGGGAAACAGGATTAAAAAAATCTGCTTGTACAAGTTGAAGTAGAAACCTGATTAATAATAAGACAGAGTAAAAATCAATAAATAATCTTAAAAGTGATATCGCTTCGTTTTCCATAAGATGCTCCTCAATCCTTTTTACACCGAAAAATCTTCCGACATTTCTTCAGCTCTCTCATAGGCGTTATGCATAGCCTCTCTCAGAGTACTCTCCAAGTTTCTTTTATTGAAGACGTTAAGTGCCCGCTCTGTAGTTCCACCTGGCGATGTAACTTGTTCTCTCAGCTGAGTTGGTGTGTTTTCCATTTTACGAATCATTTTCGAAGAACCAATAAAAGTTTGAATTAGTAATTCAAAAGCTTTCTTTTCGTCCAATCCGAGTTCTTGACCAATACCCTGCATTATCTCGAAAATTTTAAAAAAATATGCCGGGCTACTACCAGCTAGTGCGATTACTGCATTAATGTCTTTTTCATCGTCAACCCAGCAAGAATATCCAAGTGCATCAAAGATTTTTTTCACTTGATTCTTTGTTTTTTCACTTGTCTCTGGATTGGCATATAACCCAGTTGCACCACACAAAACTGCAGATGGTGTGTTTGGCATTGCCCTTACAATTACATTCGATTTTTCCAGCCAGGATTTTATTGAACTTGTTTTTACGCCTGCTGCTACAGAGATGATGACGGTAGATGGCTTTACAAAGCTTTTAACTTCGTTGATAACCCCTCTGATACTTTGTGGTTTTACAGCTAATATGAGTAAATCCGCATGTTTTACAGCTTTATTGTTTGAAAGACAAATTTCAACGTTATATTTTTCTTTTAAAATATCTAGCTTGGTTTGATTTGGATCACAAACAGTTATCCTGTATTCGTCAGTATGTATATTAGAAAGACCGCTAACAATGCAGGATGCCATATTGCCCCCACCAATAAAAACACAGGATTTCATAAACTAACCTACTCTCTTGGACCAAAAATATCAGTTCCAACCCTGACAATATTGGTATTCTCATAAATTGCCGCCTCTAGATCCGACGACATTCCCATTGATAGCGTATCAAAACAACTGTCATCATCCATACCTTGAGCAATTTCGTTAAATAAGTCGTTCAATTTTTTGAAAGGCTTTCTTTGCTCATTTAAAGATTGTCTTAATTGTGGAATCGCCATAAGTCCTCTTAATTTTAAGCCTGGCAAATTTTTAATCACAGGCACTGCATTAATCGCTTCTTTTATAGAGAAACCAGATTTTGACTTTTCATCGTCAACATTTATTTGTATACAAATATTTATGTCCGCAAGACTGCTTTCTTTTTGAGCACTCAATCTTTCAGCTATTTTCAAACGGTCAACGCTATGTACCCATGAGAAATTGTTCGCTATTGCCCTGGTTTTATTGGATTGGATTGGTCCGATAAAATGCCAATTTATATTGGGAGGATTGAAATCTTGTATTTTCCCTAATGCTTCTTGAACATAATTTTCACCAAAATGCCTCAGCCCACAACCGTAAGCTATTTTGATTAGATCTAAACTATGTTTCTTACTTACCGCAAGGATCTGTATGGATTCTGGGTTTCTTTTGCAAGTGCCTGATACTTCTTTAATTCTTTTATGAAGAGAAGAGATATTATCTCTTATAAAGTTCATTTTGGTTTCATGTGTCAGACGCATACTAAAAATTCTCTGCTAATTTCGGATCATTGAGATAACTTTGCAAAATAAAGGCAGCAGCAATATGGTCTGCTTTGGTGGCGTCAAAGTTTTTAAAAACTTCCTTTACTTTATTTTTTGCTTCTCTGCTGGATAACCTTTCGTCCATCAGCTTGACACTTTTATGGATTCGATTTTTTAAGCCTTTGGCAAAAGCTCTGGCTAGGCAACTCATCTCACTCTCACTATCATCCATATTTACTGGGAGACCAACTATTAAAGTATTTGGATTCCATTCCTCAACTATAGTTTTTATTTCATCCCAATTTGGAATGCCATTTTTTGCTTTAATTATTTTAATGCCAGTTGATTGCTTGGTAATCGTTTGACCAAAAGCTATTCCGATTTGTTTTAGTCCAAAATCGAATGCTAGCACTGTTTCTATATTACTTTTGTTATGCATTTCCATGACTAGGCATAAGATTTTTTAACTCAAAACCCATTAGCCTCGCAGCTTGAGACGCTTTTTCCAGAGGATCTGAATTAAACAAGATATCTTGATCCGATGGCATTGTTAACCAGCTACTCTCTGTGAGTTCCCTTTCAAGCTGTCCCGGCGACCATGATGAGTAACCCAGTATCACCAATAATTCACTGGGGCCATTACCTTTCGCAATATCAAACAGGATGTCTTTTGATGTTGATATAGCAATATTTTCCGATATTTTACTCGTTGATTCCCAAGATTTAGAGCAAGGAGAATGCAAGACAAATCCTCTATCGCTTGACAAAGGGCCGCCTTTCAGAGTGTCTTCAAAGTTTTTACCCTTCTCATAGGATATTTCGAGTTGGTCAAAAATTTTATTTAATTTTATTTTGTTTGGATGATTGACTATTAAACCCATTGCACCCTCACTCGTATGCTCACAGATGTATACAAGAGAATTTTTAAACATTGGATCAACCAAATTTGGCATTGCTAATAAAAAGTTATTCTTAAAAGTCTGCATTGGTTTTTATAGACGGTTTGAGATACATTCCATAAATAGATCACCTATAGAAAAATCTAACTCTTTGTCGATTTCTCTTGCGCAAGTTGGACTTGTCACGTTAATTTCTGTTAAAAAATCACCAATTATGTCTAACCCAACAAAAAGTAGTCCACGTTTGACGCATATTTCTGCAACAGAATTTGCAATCAACAAATCTCGTTCTGATAATTGCTTTACCACTCCTGAACCTCCCGCAGCTAAATTTCCCCTAAATTCACCTTTCGGTGGAATCCGAGCTAAACAAAGAGGTATCACTCTACCATCGATAATTAATATTCTCTTGTCTCCATTGCTAATGTCAGCAATATATTTTTGTGCCATGATTGTGCGCGTTCCAAATTTCGTCAGCGTTTCCAGTATTACGTTAATGTTTTCGTCTTTGTAATTGACTTTGAATATTGATTCTCCGCCCATGCCATCTAATGGTTTATAAACTACCTCTTCATTTTGAGTGAGGAACGCTTTCAGTAGTTTTATATTCTTTGTGACAATAAGAGGCGGAGTAAATTGTTTAAATTCGGTCGCAAAAATCTTCTCATTACAATCTCTCAAACTTTGAGGATCATTAACTATTAGGACACCTTTTCTTTTTGCAGCTTCGAGTATATAGGTTGAATAGATATATTCTTTATTAAAGGGGGGATCTTTTCTCATCAAAATGACATCTAGATCACTCATAGAGATATCCCTCTTAGTTTTCAGTTCAAACCACTCTTTTTCATCATCAAAAACGTTTAGTTCTGCTGTTAAAGCTCTGGGCTCATCACAATCTAGATATAAATCATTCTGTTCTATTAGGTAAAGGGTGAAACCTGATTTTTTCGCGGCAAGTAAAATAAGAAGTGAGGTATCTTTTTTAAAGTTAATGGATTGAATCGGATCCATTATGATCCCAAGTTTTTTACTCATAATTTTTACGACAATATTTTTGAGTTACATTATAAATTAGTCGAATGTTAATCCATACTTTTTCTTGGTAGACGAGATTACTTATTAAAAATTAATTTCTTAAATCTAACTCAGATGTTACTCTTTTTAAATTAGAAAATTTGAAAATTAGGGGGTTTTATGAAAGGTCTGATGATGGATTCGCAACTAACGATTACTTCAATAATGAAGCATGCGGATAAAATTCATGGTGCTAGTGAGATAGTCTCTTTTACAGCTGATAATCCCACTCATCGCTATACTTATAAGGATGCATTTAAGCGTACACGACAATTGGCAAATGCACTAAATGCATTAAAACTCAAAAAAGGAGATAGGATAGCTACGCTTGCATGGAATGATTATCGACATTTTGAGCTATATTACGCTATTTCATGTTCAGGACAGATTTGCCACACTATAAATCCTAGATTATTCCCTGAGCAAATTGAATTTATTATCAATCATGCTGAAGACAAGTGGATTTTTACTGATCCACTCTTTGTTCCTCTTTTAGAGGCTTTGAAGGATAAGTTAACTTCTGTAGAAGGATATATTGTTCTCACATCGGAAGACAGTATGCCGGAATGCTCTCTGGAAAATATTCATTGCTATGAGACTTTTATTAAAAACCAAAGTGAGCAGTTTGATTGGCCAAAGTTAGAAGAGGAAACCGCGAGTTCTATGTGCTACACGTCTGGCACTACCGGCAATCCTAAAGGGGTTGTTTATAGTCACAGAAGCACTGTTTTGCATTCACTAGTGGGATCACTTCCTGATGCAATGAATCTTTCTGGATCTGATGTAATAATGCCAATTGTTCCTATGTTTCATGTTAATGCTTGGGGTACTTCTTATAGTGCTCCTCTTGTGGGTGCTAAGCTTGTCTTCCCTGGCCCTAAAATGGCCGATGGAGAGACTCTCACCAATCTCATAAATGCAGAAAAGGTCACTTATTCCCTTGGAGTTCCGACTGTATGGCTTGCTTTGGTGGAGTATCTCAATGCTTCAGGTAAAACGGTTGATTCTCTTAAGAGTGTGGTTGTTGGAGGAGCTGCTTGTCCTCTGTCTCTGATGCATGCAATGGACAAGCATGACATTTATATGCATGTAGGGTGGGGAATGACAGAAATGAGTCCTCTAGGCTCTTACAATAAGCCCATGGAATGGATGAAAGATGCAACAGATGAGGAAAAAGATGCCTACAGAGTGAGAGCAGGTAGACTAGTTTATGGCGTAGAAATGAAGATTGTTGACTCTGATAAAAATGAGCTTCCTTGGGATGGAATTGCCTCAGGACTTTTAATGGTTCGTGGACCTTGGGTTTGCAATGGTTATTTCAGGTTAGACGATCAGCCCGCATTTGATGATGATGGATGGTTTGATACAGGTGATATGGCTTCAATCGATGAGTATGGTTACGTTGTAATAACGGATCGAGTTAAAGATGTTATTAAGTCAGGAGGTGAGTGGATAAGTTCAATCGATGTAGAGAATGCTGCGATGGCTCATGATGAAGTTCAAGAGGCAGCAGTGATAGGTGTTCCCCATCCAAAGTGGACAGAGCGCCCCTTATTAATAGTAGTGCCACCTGAGGGTAAAACTCCCGATAAAAATGACATTATCAAGTCACTAGAGGGGAAAATTGCAAAATGGTGGATTCCGGAGGACTGTGTTTTTGTTGAAGAGATTCCCCATACTGCAACTGGAAAGATTAGTAAAAAAGATCTTCGGGAGCGCTTTAAAGAGTATGAATATTAAAAATAATAACTTACGCTATTGTTTACGTTGCATAAATGATGAATCCCTATTTTATGTTACCATTTGATTGCAGTTATATTACAAAGTGGAGATGAGCTGTAAACCGCTATTGCTTTTCTCCGTTTATATTCTCAATAAAAAATAAAAATAAATGGGAGATCAAGCAATGATTAAATTTATAACGTTCATTTTTGTTTCATGTTTTTGTGTTTCTGCACTAGCTTTTGATCAAAAACCTCGCGAGCCATTTCAACCGTTAAAAGATTTGTTTAAGCAAGCAGATAAAAACAAAGATGGTGAAATTTCTTATGTTGAGCATGAAGACTTTATTGCGATGCAAGCTAACAAGGGCCGAGAGAGATTTGCAGAGCTCGATTCAGACGGGAATAACTCAGTTTCTAAAAAAGAGGCAAGAGACTTTGCAATAGAAAAGCTTAAAAAGATGCAAAAGAAACGCGAAAATATGATGGATGAAAGGATTCGCAAGCTAGAAGGCTGGGATGGTAAAAAGCGGGAGAGACTCGAGGAGCTCAGGCGTATGAATAAAGAAAAGTAGCAAGGTTCTCCTGCATTTAGCTAATTATTTGAAAAATACTTATAAAGGTCACAAACGTGGCCTTTTTTTTTGATTATTTATTCCGTATATAATGTCCTAGAATTTAGATTTTTATTTCGGCCATGAAAGATTTCATTATTGCTCCATCAATACTTGCAGCTGATTTCGCTAAATTGGGTAAAGAAGTTGAGGATGTTCTATCTGCAGGAGCGGATATGATCCACTTTGATGTTATGGATAACCAGTTTGTTCCTAATTTAACTATGGGTCCTATGGTTTGTGAATCATTGATCAAGCATGGTATTGAAGCGCCCATCGATGTTCATTTAATGGTTCGGCCGGTGGATGCTCTAATTAAAATGTTTGCAAAAGCGGGCGCTACTTACATTACCTTTCATCCTGAGGCATCAGAGAATATTAAAATGTCTCTAGATTTGGTTAGAGACTTGGATTGTAAAACCGGTTTAGTTTTAAACCCTCAAACAACATTTGAAACTATAGAACCTGTTCTCGAAGAATTAGACATGCTGGTATTAATGTCTGTAAATCCAGGTTTTGGTGGGCAATCGTTCATAGATTCAACATATGAAAAGATTGCTCAAGCAAGGACCTTGATTGAGCATAAAGGTTTGGACATTAGGTTGGAGGTTGATGGTGGCATAACCGAAAATAATATTTCTAGAGTAGCAGAATGTGGGGCAGATACTTTTGTTGCTGGCTCTGCCATATTCTCTAAACCAAATTATGAAACTATAATAGATGAATTTAGAGATAAATTAGTCTCTAGCAAGGATTAATTACCATCTGTTGTAATCAAAGTTTTTGTTTATTATCTTTGCTTACTTTTTAGTCTGAAGCCTATTATTGTGTTTTGTGGGGCACACAAAAAGATTGTATGAGAGTTTTTTAATGAATCGAAACCAATTTGATGATTTAGTTTCGCGTAATTTCAACAGAATCCCGTTTTTGAGAGAGATATCTGCAGATTTAGATACGCCTTTGAGTATTTATTTGAAGGTAGCTTCGGAGCCAAATACTTATTTATTCGAATCGATGCAAGGTGGAGAAAAATGGGGTAGATATTCGCTCATCGGATTGTCCACGAATAATAGGCTTGAGCTTTGGGGTAATAAGCTCAGAATTATTAAAAATGGCAAATTGCATAAAGAAACAAACAGTGAAGATCCATTAAACAAAGTGGAGGAATTTAAAAATTCTTTTAAAGTTCCAAAACTATCAAACATGCCGAGATTTGCTGGAGGATTAGTCGGTTATTTTGGATATGATGTTGTAAGGTATGTTGAAAAAAAACTCGAAAACAGTATGCCTCCAGATGAGATGGATATTCCTGATGTGCTTCTGTTACTCTCTGAGGAGTTGATAATTTTCGATAACCTAGCTGGCACAATTACGCTTGTTGTGCACGCAGATCCGAGTGTTGATGATGCATATGATCATTTTCATAGTAAGTTAGATGGATTGGAAAAAAAATTAGAGAGTGCCTCCATTGACACGAAACTAAATGACGTAAAGGGTGACAAGATTTCTGAGCAATCTTTCGTCTCAAGTTTTGGAGAAGAACCATATAAAAATGCAGTCTTAAAAATTAAGGATTACACGCTTGCTGGTGACGTAATGCAAGTTGTTCCGTCTCAGCGGTTGTCAGCTCCATTTTATGATAAGCCCATCAACTTGTATCGTTCATTAAGGAGGCTCAATCCCTCTCCATATATGTATTATATGAATCTAGGAGATTTTTATATTGTGGGTTCATCACCCGAAGTATTGGCTAGGCTAGAGGATGAGGAGGTAACCGTCCGTCCAATTGCTGGAACAAGAAAGAGAGGGGCTGATGCTAAGGAAGACGCAGAGCTTGAAAATGACTTGATGAAAGACCCTAAAGAATTAGCCGAGCACCTAATGCTAATTGATCTCGGAAGAAATGATGTTGGCAAGATATCAAAGGCAGGGACTGTTGAAGTAACAGAAAAAATGATCGTTGAGCGCTACTCGCATGTAATGCACATAACTTCAAATGTTGTTGGACGGATTAAAGATCAATTTAGTGCAATAGATATAATAAAGTCAGTTTTGCCCGCTGGCACGCTCAGTGGTGCACCAAAAATTAGGGCTATGGAGATAATTGATGAACTAGAGCCTGTAAAAAGGAATATTTATGGCGGTGCAGTAGGTTACATAGGGTGGAATGACAATATGGATATGGCGATTGCGATTAGAACAGCAGTGATAAAGCAAAATAAATTGCATGTACAAGCTGGTGGTGGAGTGGTTGCAGACTCAGATCCACAGATGGAGTGGGAGGAAACAATGAATAAAGCGAGAGCAATTATTCGTGCAGCGGAGCGTTTGGGAGACAAGTAGAATGATACTCATGATTGATAACTATGATTCATTTACTTTCAATATTGTCCAATATATGTCTGAGCTTGGTGCGAACTTAAAAGTTGTAAGAAATGATGAAATAACTATTAAAGAAATTGAAAAAATGAAACCCAATCAGATTGTTATTTCTCCAGGGCCTTGTACTCCAAATGAGGCTGGGATATCGGTTGATGTAATTAGAAGGTTTCATGCAAATATACCAATTTTAGGAGTATGTTTAGGTCACCAAAGTATTGCCCAGGCTTTTGGAGGAAGAGTAATTAGAGCAAAGAGGGTAATGCATGGCAAAGTTTCTAGTATTTATCACAACAACATAGGAGTTTTTGAAACATTAGATCAAGGTTTCACTGCGACAAGATATCACTCCCTGGTGATTGAAAAGAGCACTTTGCCTTCATGCCTTGAGATTACTGCATGGTGTCTTACCGACGACGGTGATTTTGAAGAGATTATGGGCATCAGACATAAAGAATTTCCAATCCAAGGAGTGCAGTTCCATCCAGAGTCCATACTTACTGAACATGGGCACAAATTATTGGAGAATTTTATAAAAGGATAGCTATGGAAATACGATCTGCATTAGACAAAATAATTCAGGGGCAAGACTTAAGTGAGCATGAAATGTTCGCTACGTTCACAAAGATTATGTCTGGTGAAGCAACTGATACTCAGATAGGTGCGTTGTTGGTGGCAATGCGAATGAAAGGAGAGACAATTGACGAGATATCGGGAGCAGTAAATGCGATGAGATCACTTTCCACAAAAGTAGAGATTGATACAGAGAACGCAGTTGATATTGTTGGCACAGGTGGTGACGGTGCAAACTTATTTAATGTTTCTACAGCAGCCTCATTCGTTGTGGCTGCAGCCGGAGGAGTTGTCGCTAAGCATGGTAATCGTTCTGTCAGTAGTAAGAGTGGTTCTGCGGATGTTCTTGAATCATTGAAAATAGGCATTAATTTGAATCCTGAGCAGGTAGCAGAATGCATCAATGAGGTTGGTTTGGGATTTATGTTTGCACCAATGCACCACAAGGCCATGAAGCATGCTGTTGGGCCTCGACGTGAATTAGGATTGAGAACAATTTTTAATATACTCGGCCCAATGACAAACCCAGCCAAGGTGGATCGGCAATTGATAGGAGTCTATGATAGAAAATGGTGCAGACCCATTGCAGAAGTAATGCGAAATATTGGATCTAAACATATTTTAGTAGTTCATTCTGAAGATGGTTTGGATGAGATTAGCTGTGCTAGCAGGACTTTGATCGTGGAGTTGAAAAATGGTGCTATATCAGAACGTGTTATTGGACCTGACGATTTTGGCATGAATAAAGTTTCTTTAAATAGCTTGGTTTCAAAAAATGCTGATCATTCATCGAAAATTATTACAGATCTCTTTTGTAATAAATCTGTTTTGGGTGAGGAAATTGTAACGATGAACGCCGGTGCAGCGCTCTACGTATCGGGAATTGCAGATTCAATCTCTGCTGGAATTTCTTTAGCCAAAGATACTGTGCGATCAGGCAAAGCTATTTTGAAGGTTAAGGAACTCAGCGCACTTTCTTTAAATCTTTCAGATCAGTAGGGTTTTTATTTTGAGTAAAGACTTGCCAACTATTTTAAAATCAATCTTAGAATCTAAGCGTGAAGAGGTGATTGCTCAAAAAAAGAAATATTCTTTAGAGGATGTTGTGGAGAATTTAAAAAAAGCACCACGGATACGTCCATTTAAAACAGCGCTACTTGAGAAAGTAGAGCAGGGGTTGCCAGCGGTTATCGCGGAGATAAAAAAAGGTTCACCTAGCAAAGGAATTTTATGTGAAAGGTTTGAGCCTCAAAATATTGCTTTAAGCTATGAAGAAGCTAATGCATGTTGCATTTCAGTTTTGACTGATAGCCAATATTTTTATGGCAGCGACAATGACCTAAGTGAAGTTAGATCAGTATCTTCATTACCAATCTTGCGGAAAGACTTTGTTATTGATGAATATCAAATTTATCATTCAAGAATGATTGGTGCTGATTGCATATTATTAATTTGTTCGGCACTTGATCAAGAAAAGTTAGTTCATTTTAATGATATTGCATTAAGTCTTCAGATGGATGTGTTGGTAGAGGTTCATGATATTGTTGAGCTAGAAGTTGCACTATCGTTAGAAAAGTCGATCATAGGGATAAATAATAGAAATTTGCATACTTTTGAAGAATCCCTAGATATCACTTTTAATCTAATTAATAAGGTTCCTGAAGGAAGAATTGTTGTTACCGAGAGTGGGATTAGAAGTAAGGAGGATGTGATTAGAATGCGCGAAAGGAATGTTAATGCGTTTCTAGTTGGAGAGGCATTTATGAGAGCCGAAAATCCAGGGGGGGAAGTAAAGCGATTGTTCTTTTAAAAAAAAGGGACCCTAGTGGGTCCCTTGAAAAAATCCTTTGCAGGATTAAGAGGGGTTCGTGAATTAAAAGCGACGCTTTTAATTAAGTAAATTATCATAGGAGGAGTCTAGATATAACGCAAATGCATTATTCGCATTATAATTATGCAATTTTGTTATAACCTGGTAAGCTCTTGCCAGTATTAGATTTGTCATATCTACCTTAATTTTCAGGAGCTATCAAAAATTGAATTTACAGAAATTATCTCGTTTGGATCTTAACTTATTGGTCGCTCTACAAGCTTTGCTAGAGGAAAAAAGTGTTACAAAAGCTGCATCAAGATTATTTATCAGTCAGCCTGCAATGAGTCGAGTTTTACAGAAATTGCGTTATCAACTCGATGATCCACTTTTCACCAGAACTGGAAACGAATTGATTCCAACTCCTAAAGCAAGAGAGTTGCAACATAAATTACCCAGCCTTTTGGATAATATTTTAGATCTAGTTGATGATGGGAAATTTGACCCGGGGAAATATGTAGGAGAAATAAGAATTGCGGTTCCAGAGTTTGTTGCAACGTCATTAATTTCTAAATTAATATCTCTGGTGACAAAAGAAGCGCCAGGTTTGGTTCTGTCTGTGTCCGGTGGAAGTGAGTCTGTCGACCGCGATCTCTCAGAAGGGCAATTAGATTTTACAATTGACATCAATCGACCATTCTCAGATGAATTGATGAGTATGCCGCTTGCAGTTTATATACCGTGCATTTGGATGAGAAAAAAACACCCACTTTCCGGTTTTGAAACGTTGACACTTGATCAGATAATTCAATTTCCTTTTGTTCAATATTTCTTGCTTATCTCTAAAACCGTAACTGCGAGTACTGATGCACGTTTCGATAAAGCGCTGAGGTCTCTCGGTATGAACCGGAGAAAGGCACTCGTAACTAATCAACTTGTTACAGCTATCGAAACAGTAAGTACTAGTGATTGTTTGATGGTTGCAACACAAAAAGACTTTCTTATTGAGAGAGAGAGGTATGAAATAGTGACTAAACCATTTCCAAAAAAACTTCCTCATGATGGCAGCATAAACCTTGTTTTACTTCAACACCAAAGAACATCCGGCTCTGCAATACACCTCTGGATCGCAGAGAAGATTATTAAGATAGTAAAAGACTTAGAGGGCGTTGAAAATTTGGCATCTACTCTATAAACGAGTGTTTTAAGTAAAATCTTCTTATTAAAAATATGGGCAGATATGCCAATGCAAAAAATAACATCACTAAGAACTCAGTTACTATGATGTAATATGGCCATGGCCCAAAAAGATCCAGTAATGATGCGGTTTCGGGTTTGCTGACTAGATAAAAATAGTTTGCTGACAAGCTAAGATTGATTGGGATAAGAGTAAGCAAATATAAATTAAGCCATCCAAAACTATACAAAATACCCTTAAATGTGGGATAAATCTTGAATGCTACTAAATGGTGAATTACAACAATAATAAGACCGCAGTGCACGATCCAATATTTAAAATAAGAATAGCTTGGATACTCTGCCGCAGCATCAGGCGTAAAGATTGCCTGCAATGTGCCAGAGAGAACAAAATAATAAATAATTTCAAAAATCTTTCTTCTTGGATTCCAAAAGATTAAAGGTGCAGCAAAAGCAAACAGGTTGCAAATAGATAATGGTAAGTCTTCCGAAAAAGAAAACCTATCAAAATAGATATGAATTAATGTCCACAAACACACCGTAAAGCTTAAAAAAATTGAGGAAGTTCTCGTCAGCTTTAGATTGGTGTTTTTACTAAGTTTGGGTGTTATTGAAAAAGTTAGCATAAGCACGATTAAAAAAATTATTACCGCCACAAAATGTGAAGTTCCGAAAGGTTCAAAAGGTATGCTAAAATCAAAAAAAGGAGACATGTTAAACAAGTTAATTTTTTCTGTTTTTTTCTATTGCTCGCCAACCAATATCGGTTCGATATTGTACGTTTTCCCAACTAATTTTTGACACAAGTTCATAGGCGGATGTTTTTGCATCCTCTAGTGAATCACCGAGCGCAGTCACACATAATACCCGTCCTCCATTTGTGACAAGGCGATTATCGGCAAATTTTGTACCTCCGTGGAATACCTTGTGACCATATTTTGATGAAATGTCTTCTAACCCTAGAATTGGATGATTATTGGAATAGTTGCCAGGATATCCTCCAGATGCCATGACTACACCAAGTGATTTCTTGGTCTCCCATTCAACTTTTTCTCTATTTAATGAATTATTGAGAGCAGCCATACAATGGGATACTAAGTCAGATTTAAGTCTTAAAAGCACCGGTTGTGTTTCAGGATCACCAAAACGACAGTTATATTCGATTACTTTTGGAGTTCCATCAGCCGTTATCATCAACCCTGCATAGAGAAATCCAGTATAGTAATTACCCTCATCTTTCATACCTTTAAGTGTTGGTTTGATTACCTCGTTTATTATGCGTTGGTAAACGCGTTCAGTTACAACGGGCGCAGGAGAGTATGCCCCCATACCACCAGTGTTTGGACCTTTATCCGCATCAAAAGCTCTTTTATGATCTTGACTGGTGGCCATGGGTAAAAATAACTCACCATCTGCAATCAAGATAAAACTAGCTTCTTCACCCTCAAGAAATTCCTCGATCACGACTCTTTTTCCTGCAGATCCAAACTCATTACCCGATAGCATGTCGGTTAAAGTTCTTTCAGCTTCTGATAAAGTCTCCGCAATAATGACTCCCTTACCTGCAGCTAATCCATCGGCTTTAATTACAGCTGGGAATTTAGAGTTTTTTAAATATTCAATAGCCGATGTTAATTCAGTGAAAGTTTCATATTCCGCGGTTGGTATTTTATGCCTCTTTAAAAAATCTTTTGTAAAGCTCTTCGATCCTTCGAGTTGAGCGGCACCCTTGGTGGGGCCAAAGATTTTAAGATGTTTAGATTCAAAATAATCACAAATTCCGTCTACTAAAGGTTGCTCCGGCCCTACAATGGTAAGTTCAATTTCATTGTCTTGAGCAAAGTTTGAGAGTTCCGCAAAATTCTCGGGATCGATAGCAACATTCTGAATATTGTCCTCAATTTGAGTTCCGGCATTGCCAGGTGCCACGTATACTTTTGATACCATTGAAGATTGAATGCATTTCCAGCTTAATGCATGCTCCCTTCCGCCAGAACCAATAATAAGTACTTTCATTCAGTCTCCTTTCGATATCGATTTTATATTTAGCTGATGACTGTTTTAGTATAAAACTATAATGCCTAACTTATGCTAATCAGTAAATGAATCTGAAGAACTTTCGGTGACGTAAGTTTTTCCCATGATCAATTCTTCAATCTCAATTTTATGGTTTAGGCAAGATCTACGATTGATAGATAATCCTGCTCTGATGGAAGCCTGCTTGAAGGGTTCCGTAATGCCAATTTTTATCCTCGATGATGAGTCTGCAGGAGAGTGGAAATATGGAGGAGCGAGTAGATGGTTCCTTTATGAAGCTCTGAATAATTTGAGCAAACAATTAGATCACAAATTGTCAATTTTTCAGGGAGATGCGAAGGCTATTATTCCCGAATTAATAAAAAAAGTTGGTGCCTCTTCGATATATTGGAACAGATGTTATGAGCCTTGGTGTATTAAAAGGGATGCATTGATAAAAGGTAATTTAAAATCTGAGGGAATTACAGTTAAAACTTTTAACGCCTCTTTACTATGGGAGCCTTGGGAAGTACTTAAAAAAGACGGATCGCCTTATAAAGTGTTCACTCCATTTTATCGAAAAGGTTGTCTAATGAGTCAGCCGCCCAGATACCCTCTTGATACTCCTGTCGAGATGAACTTTTTGAGTTCTGATGATTGCAAAGATTTAAATACTTTGGGGTTGAAGCCAAGTAGTGATTGGTTCAAGAAGCTAGAGAATTTTTGGGATGCTTCTACAAAAGGTGCACTTTCAAAGTTAAGCATATTTTTAGATAGTGCTTTGAGTGACTATAGAGAGGGAAGAAATTTTCCCGGTAGAAAATGTGTCTCATTTTTAAGTCCCTATTTGAGATATGGCCTTGTCTCCCCTAATATTGTTTGGCACGCAGCACTTTCCGCAAATCCTAATAATTTAGAAGACAAAAACCTAGATACTTTTCTAAGTGAATTAGGTTGGAGAGAGTTTTCTTACTACTTACTTTTTCATTTCCCTGATTTACCAACAACTAATCTGCAGAAAAAATTTGATAGATTTCCTTGGAGAAGCAACGCTGAAGATTTCTTTGAAAAGTGGAAATGGGGTTTAACTGGATATCCTTTGATTGATGCTGGTATGAGAGAGCTTTACGAGACAGGATACATGCATAATAGACTTCGTATGGTAGTTGGGTCATTCCTAGTAAAAAATCTATTGATCGACTGGCGTTATGGAGAGCAATGGTTTTGGGATTGCCTGGTGGATGCTGATTTAGCCAGCAATAGTGCTGGTTGGCAATGGATTGCAGGTTGCGGTGCCGATGCAGCACCATATTTTCGAATCTTTAACCCTATTACCCAAAGTGAGAAATTTGATTCAGAAGGTATGTACATAAAACAACATGTACCAGAGCTGTCAGGCTTACCCTCAAAGTATATTCATGCTCCTTGGCAAGCACCGGAGTCAATTTTGAAAGAGAGTGGCGTAGAGCTTGGTAACAATTACCCATATCCGATTGTGGATATTAAGGCATCAAGACAAAAAGCGCTTGAGGCATTCGCTCAAACAAAAATGTAATCAAAAAACAATATTCTAATGTCGAAAATGTCTCATTGAGGTGAAGACCATTTTTATATTGTGTTCGTCAGCAGCCTTTATTACCTCATCATCTCTTACTGATCCGCCGGGCTGGATAATAGAGCTAATGCCAATTTTAGCGGCATTATCTATAGCGTCTCTGAAGGGGAAAAATGCATCTGATGCCATTACCGAATTTTTGACTTGTAAACCAGCATGTTCTGCTTTAATCGCAGCGATTCGCGCACTATTTACTCTACTCATTTGGCCTGCGCCAACGCCGATGGTTTGCTGATTTCTTGCATAGACAATAGCGTTTGACTTGACCATTTTTGTTACCTTCCAAGCAAATAACATATCCTTAATTTCTAACTCACTAGGTTTTATTTTGGTGACAACTCGTAATTTGTCTTCATTGATCATGCCAGCATCAATGTCCTGTATGAGGAGCCCACCACCTACCTTTTTGAAATCTAAATTGTTCGATTGAGTTTGTTTTATATCGTCATATTTGAGGAGTCGGATATTTTCTTTTTTTGCAAGTACATCTTCAGCATTCCTTGAAATACTAGGCGCGATTATTACTTCAACAAATTGTCGATCGATTATCCTCTCTGCAGTCTCACCGTTCAGTTCACCATTAAAAGCAATAATACCCCCAAATGCAGATTCTGGGTCTGTTTCATAGGCAAGATCATACGCGTTAATTAGATTGTCGGCAGAAGCGACTCCACATGGATTAGCGTGTTTTACAATGACACAACTCGGAGTGTCGAATTGTTTCACACACTCAAGGGCGGCATCGGCATCAGCGATGTTATTAAAAGACAGTTCTTTCCCTTGAAGTTGAGTAGCTGCTCCAATGGATCCCTTGGGACAGTCGTGTTCAATGAAGAAAGCAGCATCTTGATGAGGATTTTCCCCGTAACGCATGATTTGTTTTTTCTTATATTGAACATTAAAGGTTGAAGGAAATTTTGATGTTTCATTTAAGTAAGTTTTTGTTCCGAAATAATTTGCAATCATTGAATCGTAATGTGCGGTGTGTTCAAAAGCTTTAGTCATAAGTTGAAAACGTGTTTGCAAATCAATTTCTTTCTCTCCTGATCGAAGCGCATTAATAACTGTTTTGTAATCTTCATTATCAACTACTACCGTGACATCCATATAATTTTTGGCTGCTGCTCTTATCATGGTAGGGCCGCCTATATCAATATTTTCAATTGCATCAATCAACAAACAATCTTGTTTTTTTATGGTTTGCTCAAATGGGTATAGATTGACAACAACTAGATCAATTGTGTTTATTTCTTCTCGCCTCATCACTTCATCATCAACGCCGCGTCGACCTAGAATCCCTCCATGTATTTTTGGATGTAGTGTTTTGACCCTTCCATCCATCATCTCAGGAAATTGGGTATAGCTTGATACTTCCTTTACCTCCAGATCATTTGATTTAAGCATTTTGTAGGTGCCACCAGTGGAGAGGATCTCGATTCCTAAATTTCTTAATTCAGAAGCAAATTCAATAATGCCTGTTTTATCCGACACGCTAAGGATTGCGCGTTTAATGACTCTGTTTTGTTTCATGATTTTTTAAATTAACTTGTATTGTTTTAACTTTTTTCTCAGAGTGCCTCTGTTTAAGCCTAAAATTTTTGACGCTTTGCTCTGATTATTTTTTGTTTGTTTCAGCACAGCGATAAGCAACGGTAACTCAACTTCTTTAAGCACCAGATCATAAAGATCAATAGTTTCATGACCACCTAAGTTTTCAAAATATTGATTTATTGATTGCTCAACCATTTCTCTCAGTGAACGCTGTGTGTCACTGATCGGTGTTCTAGGATCAAGGCCATATTCTTTATTGATGCTATCGTTTATGCGATCCAGTAATTCTTTATCTTTATCTTTCATGCTGCTTTCAAGATCATATTACCTTCTGATAGAAATGTTTCCATCTGAACTATTTGATCATATGTAGTTTTAAGGGAATTAAAAAATTTTGAGAATGGCTTTCCATTATTAAAATTACCGAGGTACCAGTTCATGTGTTTACGAGCAAATTTTAAGCCAGTTGCTTCCCCGTAAAACTTGTGAATACTTTTTAGATGCGTCATAACGATTTTTTGAATTTCTTCTTTCGAAGGTTGCCGATATAAAGTGCCATGGCTGAGGTATTCATTAATTTGATCAAAAATCCAAGGCTTGCCGAGCGCGCTTCTACCGATCATCACAGCTGTTGCGCCAGTTTTTTCGATAACATCTTTAGCTTTTTTTGGAGAGTCAATATCACCATTTGCGAATACAGGTATAGAAATAGACTCTGCCACTCGCGCTATTGTTTCGTATTCAACCTCACCTACAAATCTACATGCTCTTGTCCTACCGTGAATTGCTAAAGCTGAGATGCCTGCATTTTCCGCGATTTTTGCAATCTGAATAGCGTTAATTGTAGTTTTATCCCATCCGGTGCGAATTTTTAGTGTTACCGGCACCTCGACTGCGTCAACGACAGACATAAGAATTTTATTTACTAATTCTGGCTCTTTTAATAAAGCTGACCCAGCCGCTCTTTTACAGACTTTTTTCGCTGGGCAACCCATATTAATATCAATTACTTGAGCTCCCAGTTGCACATTATGAATCGCAGCATCAGCCATCATTTTGGGGCAAAACCCGGCTATCTGAACTGAACGTGGGTATTCTTCGCTTTGGAATTTGATTCGATTTTTTGTTTTTTTAGAATTCCAAGTGTTTGGGTTAGCTGCAGTCATCTCTGACACTACCAAACCAGCTCCCAACTTTTTGCAAATTTTTCTAAATGGTAAGTCTGTAATTCCAGCCATGGGCGCTAGTATGGTGGGTTTATTAATTATATATGGACCAATTTGAAACAATGATTTTGCTCATTTAACCTGGTCTAAAATGATACCTCTAGTTGAGTTGTATAAAAAGTGATCATTTAAAGAAAATGCAGGTTTTTATATAAAAGTCAGAACTACATCGATTTTTTTTGTCCGATGATTGAGATCCAGCCGTCTTTTTCACTTATATCAACAAAGGTGAATTCTTTTGAGTAAGTTTTATGGATATCATTTTCTTGATTAGTCAAAATGCCCGATAAGCAAATTACACCGTCGGTATTGAGGATTTGGCAGAAATGATTAGATAGTTCAATTAATGGACGAGCTAAAATGTTGGCTGTTAGTATATCTGCGTCTAAATGTTTCGGTACTGCATCATGACTATGAATGGACAATTTAGATTCATTGACTTTGTTTTGTTTTGCGTTTTGGATAGTCACTTCCAATGCCGAGGGATCGTTATCAATGGCAATTACTTTCTTTGCGCCTAATTTTAGTGCTGCAATGGCTAGAATACCTGACCCACAACCATAATCTACTACCACTTTGTTCTTTATCTCATTCCTGGCTAACCAATTAAGACAGAGGTTAGTGGTAGGATGATAGCCGGTTCCAAATGCTAAGCCAGGATCAATAACAATATTTGGCAAATCAGATATTGAAGTTTTAATTGCACTTGAATGTACCATTAGTCGGTTGTTAAAGATAAGTGGACGTAAACCTTGCTTCCATGAATTGATCCAATCTTTATCGTTTAAAAGGCTAACTTGATAACTTGTATCGGATGGAATTATTTCTTCCACCATTTCTGTTATTGCATTCATGTTAGTTTCAAATGAGAAAAGTATTTTCAAAGAACACTGTTTCCAAAGTGGATGCTCTTTAATATCAGATTCAAATATTTCATGATCTGTATGATTTTCAATAGATGTAGATAACGGGTTCATTTCCGATAACTGATCTTCTAAAGCGCCTATTAATTTTGACGGAAGATTAATTATTTCAATTTGGTTATATTTCAAGATTGTTAAGCTTTGCAGACTTATGACTTATTTTCGTAGTTTTTCTTCTAAGTAATGTATGCTGACGGGGGCCTCTGAGAAGTTAATATCTGAGATCAATTTTTCATGTAGCTCAAGATTGGTTTTTATTCCTCCGATGACCATCTCATCAAGTGCGTTTTTCATTCTGATTAAAGCTGCTTCTCGTGATTCATCATGAACAATTAATTTAGCGATCAATGAATCATAATTGGGAGGTACTGTGTAGCCGCTGTAGACATGAGTGTCTATCCTTACGCCGGGTCCACCGGGAGGATGATAAGCATTTATTTTTCCTGGTGAGGGTAAGAAATTTATTGGATCTTCAGCATTAATTCTACATTCTATTGAATGACCATCAATTGATATATCAGATTGTCGCAAGGATAAATTTTCACCGCTCGCTATTTTTAGCTGCTCTTTGATAATATCAACACCTGTCACCATTTCTGATACCGGATGTTCGACTTGCACTCTGGTATTCATCTCGATAAAGTAAAACTCTCCTTCTTCAAATAGAAACTCAAAGGTTCCTGCCCCCCTGTAGCCCATGTCTATACAAGCATCAACGCAACTTTGTAAGATTTTTTGTCTACTCTCTTCAGGAATATTAGCTGCAGGAGCTTCTTCAATTACTTTTTGATGACGGCGTTGTAAAGAGCAATCTCGATCACCAAGATGAACAGCGTTACCCTCTCCGTCAGAGATAACTTGTACTTCAACATGCCTTGGGTTTTGAAGAAATTTTTCCATGTATACCGTACTGTCTCCAAAACTATTTTCTGCTTCTGTTTTTGTGATTTTCACAGAGTTTATTAACTCTGGTTCTTCAAATACGACTTTCATTCCTCTGCCACCACCACCTGCAGCCGCTTTTATAATGATGGGATAACCAATCTCTTTTGCAATTTGTTTTATTTTTGTCTCGTCTTCATCCAGGGATCCATTGGAGCCTGGCACCGTAGGGACACCCGATTTTTTCATCGCGTTTATTGCTGTTACTTTATTACCCATCATTGCAATGTTTTTGGCAGATGGCCCAATGAAAGTAAAGCCACTTTTTTCTACCTGTTCTGCAAAGTTCTCATTTTCCGCTAGAAAACCATAACCTGGATGAACCGCATCTGCTCCCGAAACCTCCATTGCGCTGATGATTGCTGGAATATTGAGATAACTCTGCGTTGGAGAGTCAGGTCCGATACAAATAGCTTGATCCGCAAGTTTTACATGCTTCAGATCAGCATCAATCTTGGAGTGAACCGCTACAGTTTGAATATTCAGTTCCTTGCAAGCCCTCAAAATTCGGAGTGCGATCTCGCCACGATTGGCTATTAGCACTTTTTTTAACATAATAAATTTTCCCGTTTTTATGTTATCAAAAACAAGGCTTGGTCGAATTCGACAGGATCGCCATCTTCAACAAGAATACCACTGATTGTGCCCGACTTATCGGCTTCGATTTGGTTCATCATTTTCATTGCCTCGATAATGCACAAAACATCACCTGCCGATACTTTCGTTCCTTTCGTGACGAAAGGTGCGGAGCCGGGTGCTGGAGCAGCATAAAATGTTCCGACCATTGGAGAAAGAACTTCATGTCCAATCTTAGTAGCACTCTCGGGTTGAATAGGTTTTCCTTCATTAGGATTGATTTGGGGTGGTTGAGAAACAGGAAGGTTATAACTTACCGCTGGAGCTGGGATCTCGCTAGAGCCTCTGCTGATTCGCACAGAGTCATCCCCCTCTGTTACTTCAATTTCATTCAAATTAGATTCTTCAAGAAGCTCGATTAATTTTTTTACTTTTCTTATGTCCATTTAGTCTCTCACAATATTAGATATCGATTTAATCGCTAGTTCATAACTATATTTTCCGAAGCCACAAATTGTGCCTATGGCTATGTCAGAAAAATATGAGTGTTTGCGGAAATTTTCTCGGCTATGCACATTGCTCATGTGGACCTCTATGAATGGTATATTTGTACTTAGAAGTGCATCCCGTAAAGCGATACTCGTATGTGTATAGCCTCCTGGATTAAAAATGATGATATCAATAGTTTTTATAGATTGTTGAATAATATCAATCAGTTCATGCTCTGCATTACTTTGTTCGAATGTTATTTCATGATCTAATGAGGCTGCTAATTTGGCTAAATCACTGTTGATACTCTGCAACGAATCAGCGCCATATACATCAGGCTCTCTGACGCCTAAAAGGTTCAGGTTTGGACCGTTCAAGATGAGTACGTTCGCCATTTTTTCAGCCAAGATTATTGTGTAACGCTCGACAATATAGTCGTTTTGCTTATTTTTCAAGTATTTCGCTTATTTTTCTGGAAGTTAGCATCATATTTAACGAAATTAATGGTTTAAATTACTGCATCACAATATGCTAAAGTTAATAAAAAATAGTTAAAAATTTTTAATTAACAATTTAGCGACAATTAGCTACATTTTTAGAGACAATAGAATAAAAATAGACGATTTTAAAAAATTGAGATAAATTGATTTTTGAAGTATATTTTTGTGAAAATACTGTAAATTTCGCGTAAAAAGCCTTTAAATGCGTATAAGTTCTATAAAAAAGTTAAATTGCTCTTCGAATTGCCTCTAGCAATGTCTGTTCCAGGAGAATTTGAGGTAATACTTCAGGAGAACCACCATTTTTTGGATACATAAGGTACAGGGGTACACCATTTCTATTATGTTCATTTAGTAGGGAGGTGATTTCTTTATCCTGGTTTGTCCAATCACCTTTCAGATAGACAATATTATTTTTCTCCATTTCGGTATAAAACATTTCAGTAAATGCGACTTTTTCGTTTGCCAGACAGGTAATACACCAATCCGCAGTTAGATTTATGAAAACAGGTCTACCTTCCGCTCTCAGGGTTGCCAGGGTCTTGGAATCATAATTAATCCACAATACAGTTCCTTCTGTCTCCTCTTCATTCATCAAGGGTAAAGCGAGTGCGGGTATAATCATTGCGACAGCAATTACTTTTAAGAGTGAATAAGATCTTCCAGATTTAAGTTGAACTAATATTTGGTTTATCCATATGCCTATAGATATAAAAATTAGGCCTACTACGACAAGTGAAAGCACTGTTGTATCAGTTTGGCGTCCAATTACCCAGAGGAGCCACGCTGTCGTAAAAAACATTGGGAAAGCTAAAAACTGTTTAAATTGCTCCATCCATAAGCCTGGCCTCGGTAGAAGGCTTTTAGTCTTCGGAATCAAAATTAAAACTACGAATGGTAAAGCCATACCAAAACCCAACATTGCAAAAACCGCTAGCGCTATTCCAGTTGGTTGATATATTGCAAAGCCAAGCGCTGGACCCATGAAGGGTGCGGTGCATGGGCTTGCAATGATTACTGCTAAAACTCCAGTGAAAAAAGAGGACTGCAAGCTTGATTGACTATCTATGCTCTGGCCGATTGACATCAACTTAGAACCAACATTGACAAATCCTAGGAAGGTCATCCCAATTATAAAAAACAAATACGCAAGGATAATTAAAAATTGCGGTGATTGAAGTTGGAAGCCCCAGCCAACTGCTGAACCTGCTGCACGGAGCGAGAGCATAGTAGTTGCGATAATGAGAAAGGATGTTACAACCCCAATCATATATGTTGTCGCATGTATTCTTAGTTCTCGATTAGTTTGATGAGTTTGCATGAAGCTCATTGCTTTGATGGAGAGTACTGGAAAAACACATGGCATTAAATTCAATATTAATCCACCAAGAAACGCGCCAAGCATTGCGGCAAATATAGAGATATTTTTTGTGGATGTTTGAGAATTAGTGAAAGAGTTTGGTTGATTCTGATAAATTTCGACTTTGCTATTTTCGAGATTAATTTGTATCCATTGTTCTTGAGGTGGATAGCAAAATCCGATGTCAGCACAGCCTTGTGATAACAATTTTAATTGTAAAATCTTGTCAGATGATACATAAGCAGCAGTCATGGTAGCTGAGTCATAGAAAATCTCCATATTTTCATTAAAAAACTCATCAAACTTATTTTGACTATCAGAAAAGACCATATTATGTATTTGTGTATTGGCATCGTGAGCAAAAACATTAATCTTTGCTTTATAGAGGTAATAACCGTCTGCTATTTCCCAGTCAAAATTTAAAACATCATCTGAGAAATTGACTGATAGTTTGTATGCATCTTGAAAGGGTAAAAATTCGTTATTTGATAGGCTTTCGACATTCTTGAGATAGGATTGATTCGGTTTTTCATTAAATGTTTGTGAGATCGCTGGTATGCAAGCAAAGTTGACCAGTAAGAACGAGATGAAAAGGTTTCGAAATAACATAGTTAGATATCTTATACTAAACTTGAAACCTACGTTAAAAGCTTTACATTGTATTGATATTTTCGTGAGCATATCTAAAGAATTTTCTGTTGATATGTGATAATGCAAAAAGATTGGATAAACAAATGCCTCAAAATAATGCTCTCCTAACATTTCTATTGATTTTTTTTATTGCCTTTGGAGTTGATAAAAAAGGTAGTCAATCTGAACAAGTATTGAGTTTTAGTAATGCAGTCGTGAAGCTCGGTCCTCCAAGCAGTAAGGATGCATCAGCATACATAGACATATCAAATCACTCAGATTCTGATTGTGTTATAGATAAGTTCAGTTTTCCTTATTCACAACGAGTGGAGTTTCATGAGTCGATAATTCATTTGGATATGATGAAAATGCGCGTCAATAAAAATTTGGTTGTGTTGGCAAAACAGGAAATTAAGTTGGAACCTCTAGGCAAACACCTAATGCTAATCGAATTAGATCCTTTGATAAGAGAAACTCATTCATCAAAAATTATTTTTCACTCCGAAAATTGTGGTACTTTTGATGTCGTTTTCAAAAACGAGCATTGAACATTTCTATGAGGAAAATTAAAGCATCTCTTAAAAAATTTGTTTTGAATTTTAATTTGTTTAAAAAAATCTCCTCTACAGATGAGTATTTAGGAGAGACCAATAAAAAAATTTCAAAAAGAGGCAGATACCTGATTTTTGGTTCGTTATTTGTTCTTTTGTTTATTGGCATTTATTGGAGTAATGAGCCAGAGGAGTTTTCGACTGTTAACGTGGAAGGATACCCTGGGCCGACTAAAGTTGGCGTAACAACCTCATTAACTATTATTGAAATCGTACGTCTATTGTTGGAAAAACCTGGAGGACTAATTTCCAATGACATAATGCCTCCTGGAATATGGCTAGATAATATTAAAAACTGGGAATATGGAGTAATTATTCAGGTCAGAGATATCAGCAAAGCTATGAGAGAATCATTCAGTAGATCTCAATCTCAATCTGTAGAAAATTCATCACTAGCTCTTGCGGAGCCCAGGTTCAATGTTGATCATAAAAGTTGGGCCATTCCGTGGCCTGAGAGGGAGTACAAAGATGGGCAGAATTATGTAGAGGAATATTTAAATACACTTCAAAATGAAGAAGCGTACGGTGCTCAATTCTTTGCTAGAGCAGATAATTTATCCTATTGGCTTGGGTCTGTTGAGAAAAGGTTAGGCAGTTTGTCTCAAAGATTGGCAGCCAGTGTGGGGCAGAAGAGGATCAATACGAATTTGTCGGGTGATGGAGGCGCAAGACAATCTACATCTACTCCTGATGAATTAATTGTCAAAACAGGTTGGCTTCAAATAGATGATATATTTTATGAAGCGAGGGGAACATCGTGGGCTTTATTGCATTTGCTTCGGGCTGTGTCCGTCGATTTTGAAGAAGTACTTATCAACAAAAATGCGGTTGCAAGCTTAAATCAAATAATTAGAGAATTGGAGATGACCCAACAAACAATCTTATCGCCAGTAATTGTTAACGGGAGGGGTTTTGGATTGTTGGCTAATCACTCCCTCATAATGGCTTCATACATAAGTCGTGCTCATTCGGCTCTTTTTGATTTGAGAGAGTTATTAGCTCGAGGCTAAGGATCTGGAATATTCTGAAACCTCTGAATTAGAAGCCACAAAAATTTTATCAGCAGGTCTAAGCGCAAATATCCCATTAGTAACAACGCCTGCGATATTGTTCAAATCTTTTTCTAATGATTTAGGTTTTGAGATTGGATAGAGCCCTTTGACATCGATAATGAGATTTCCGTTATCTGTAATTACACCTTTTCTATGCTCTGGATCACCACCCATCTCTTTAATTTCTTTCGAGACATACTTAATGGATGTAGGAATCACCTCAATTGGTAGTGGAAATTCGCCTAGATTTGATACCCACTTTGTATGATCAACTATACAAACAAATTCTTTTGATGCTGCGGCTACAATTTTTTCTTGAGTTAGCGCGCCACCCCCGCCCTTAACTAGTTCAAGACTAGAATTCGACTCATCAGCTCCATCAATGTATAGCTCTAGAGAGTCAACTTCATCCAGTTTGAATACTTTAATTTCATGTTTTTCAAGTAATTTCTTTGTCGCAATTGAACTTGCAACGGCTCCCTTTAATCTAATTTTCTCTTGGGCCATTAATTCAATAAAGAGATTTGTTGTCGAGCCTGTGCCGATACCCAAGATTGTTCTGCCATGGAGTTTAGGTAATATGTAATCCAAGGCAGCCCTAGCGCAAAGAGCCTTCAATTTATTCTGACTCATTCAAATAACTCTCGATAACCGATTTGTTCCTATATAAGGGTATCACTTTTACAACTGAGAATTATTTTTATTATTAATAAATACATAAATATTTGTGAATTACTGGCGATGTGAACGATATGACACTACCATACCCGTTTGTTAATTTGTGACGCTTATGTTCAAGGATTACGTAAAAAAAATTGAATCTGCCAACTTGTATGATTTGGTGCAAAAGACACCAATCAATTTTGCATCGTCCTTATCAGAAAAATTAGAGAACAGAATTTATATAAAGAGAGAAGATCTGCAACCTGTTTTTTCTTTTAAAATTCGAGGCGCATACAATAAACTTAAGAATCTGTCTAAGCTAGAGCTGAACCGAGGAGTCATTGCTGCTTCTGCAGGAAATCATGCGCAGGGTGTTGCTTTGGCTGCGCATACGCTCGACGTAAAAGCTGTTATCGTAATGCCTGTCACCACACCTGAAATAAAAGTTCAAGCAGTAGGTGCTAGGGCAACTGTAATTTTGCATGGAGACACTTATGATGAAGCGTATAGTCATGCAATTGAGATATCAAAAACACGTAAGATGACTTTCATTCATCCATTTGATGATGAGGACGTGATAGTAGGGCAAGGGACTGTTGGATATGAGATCTTCACTCAAGTTCAGGGAGCGATTGATTATATTTTTATTCCTGTTGGTGGAGGTGGACTCTGCGCCGGTGTAGCCGCATATATCAAAAGTTTGAGCCCAGAAACTAAGATTATTGCTGTTGAGACACTTGATGCAGCCTGCTTGAATTCTGCGCTTATGGAGGGTAAACCAGTAAAACTAAAAAGTGTTGGCCTTTTTGCAGATGGTACGGCGGTTGCAGAGATTGGAAGGAAAACTTTTAGCATCTTAAAAGAACTTGTTGATGATGTTGTATTAGTTTCAACTGATGAGATTTGTGCTGCAATTAAAGACATTTACAACGAAGTTAGAGCTATTTGTGAGCCTTCTGGAGCAATGAGTTTAGCAGGATTAAAAAAATTCGTCTCTCAAAATGCGATTTCAGGATCATCTTTAATAACGATTCAATGCGGAGCAAATATAGATTTTGATAGGCTTCGATATATCTCTGAGAGAACAGAGGTAGGCGAGAAGAAAGAAGCCATCCTTGCAGTTACTTTGAGGGAGGAGATTGGTAGCTTTCATAAGTTCTGTGGAGCATTAAATGGGCGTGTTATTTCTGAGTTTAATTACAGATACAGCGGCGAAAATAACGCTCAAGTATTCGTCGGTGTAAAAGTTATCTCTGATGACGACCGAGAGCGATTAATTGCATATTTGACTGGATTAAATTATCCGGTGAAGGATTTGACGGAAAGTGAAATGGCGAAGTCGCATATAAGATATATGGTAGGAGGAAAAGCGCCCTCTCTTACGGAAGAGCAAATATTTAGAGTTCAGTTTCCAGAAAAACCAGGAGCTCTTCACACGTTTTTAACCCATCTTGGGGGACAATTTAATATAACAATGTTTCACTATAGAAATCATGGGTCAGCATTTGGCAAAGTGCTTGTTGGATTTCAATGTAGCGATTCTGATTGTAATTTGATTAAAAAAATCTTGGATGAGCTGAACTACCCTTGTCAAGTTGAAACTCACAGTGAGGCTTATAAATTCTTTTTATAAATTTTATATTAAATCAGCAATTTTTCTTATTTGAATGGCTTCAAAACCTGAGCCAGCTAGGGCATCTGAGATTACAACAACTGGATCTTGAGCTTCAAAATTCTTTCTCTCTAACATTATTTTTGCAGCCCTTTTGAGTGTTAGCTCGGGATTGTCGCTAAAATCTATCTGATAACTTAGAACATTTCGATTTAGCATAAGTTGTCTCATTGTTGAGGCTCGATCAGTAAAGGCACAGATGATCGAAACCTGTGGATGACAATTTGTTACGCGATTTGCCATTCTTCCCCTTCTGGTTGGCACAATTATCGCCTTAGCAGAGATCGATTCTGCGAGAGAGACGGCCGCTTTTGCGATTTCCTGTTTGCTTTCATTTACAATTAATTGATCGGTAAAACGAAGACCTCTGCTACTTTCTGTCGATCTAGCAATTTTATCCAGAGTTTCCACGCATTTCACTGGGAATTTACCCACAGTTGTCTCTCCAGATAACATAATGGCGTCTGCCTCCTCATAAACTGCGTTTGCAACGTCTGTGACTTCAGCTCGTGTTGGGATAGGATTATTGATCATAGATTCCAACATATGAGTCGCAACAATAGATCTTTTGCCCAATTCCGCACATGTTCTGATAATTCTTCTCTGAATTCTCGGCAATACTTCAAAAGGAATTTCCACTCCTAAGTCGCCCCTTGCAACCATAACCCCGTCGGCGACTTTTATGATTTCCTGCATATTTTTGATGGCTTCTTGGTCTTCAAGTTTAGCAATTATCTTTGTTTCCCTTTTATCTTCTCCAAGAAGTGTTTGTAGGCTCTTTATATCTGAAGCCTCCCTAACGAAAGATAGTGCAATAAAATCCACCTTATTTTGAATTCCAAACTTAATATCTCTTTTATCTTTTTCTGTTATCGCTGGCAAATTTACCCTGACTCCAGGGAGATTAACGTGTCGTTTACTCTTTAGTAAGCCACCGTCAATAACCTTAACTTTCATTAATCTGTCTTGTTTTTCCAGAACCTGAAGATTAATCAGTCCATTATCAACCGTTATGGTGTCACCTATGTTTGTATCTTTAATTAAATCTTCATAATTTATTTGTATCGAGGATTCTTCAACATTATCAGTACCTCTAACAACAATACTTACAACATCTCCCGCTTTCAGATGCAAGTCATTTGCAATGTCACCTGTTCTGATCTCTGGACCCTGAGTATCAAGAAGAATGCCCACTGGATGATCTAGGTTTTTGTTTAGGATTTTAAGCGAATCAATTACACTTTTATGAGATGAGTGATCACCGTGAGACATATTTAATCGGGCTATATTCATTCCCGCTTTCGCCAGTTTTTCCAACATTGCAGGGCTTTCAGTTTTTGGCCCTATTGTGCAAATTATTTTTGTTCTACGCATATAAATTCTTTCTCAGTTACGATGTATTGAAGTGGTAAGTCCCATGCTCTATTTGGAATATTGCTTGTTTCTTGAATGCTAAATCCAAGGCCAATTAATTTGAGTTTATTTTTCTTTTTTGTTGCAACAAATTCAAATGTTTTGTCATAAAAGCCGCCACCCATCCCAATTCTGTTTCCATTTCTATCGAATCCAACTAATGGGAACAATACAGCATCTAACAAATCAATGCTTACAAGGCTTGGGTTTATGGGTTCATTTATTCCATATTTATTTTTTTCAAATTGCTGATTTTGATCGTATTCTCCAAACTTTAGAGTTCTTTTATTTTGATCATTAATTATAGGGATATAAAATTTACAACTCTTAAATACATAATCTTTTGATATGTAGATAGGATCTACCTCTCCATCATTCTGTAAGTAAGTAGCGATATTTTTGGAGTCCGATAAAATACCGCTGCTGACCAAAATTTTCGCTATTTTAAGTGACGCAGACTCTCGATCATCAGACGTTAACTGTTTTCTGCGCAGACGTAATTCTTTTCTTGTTTTTTCGATATTCACTTAGCATCTCAAACTTTAGCACCCAGAAATGCCGCTGCCAAAGTGGCCTTGAACCGAAAAGTTCAAGGTGGCGACTCAAGTAACATATCAGGCGTTCCGTCGCGCGGAATTGCACAACAATGTCAACTACGAGAAGCCTATTTATATGTATCGGCTCAGGGACTTCTTGGCTGGCGCGCATTCTAGGCCACAAAATTATATCAGTAGCCGATTCTGATTGCTTAAAAATTTTATTAAGATTGAAGTTCTAAGAGCGCTTCTGACACCTTAATATCCAGGTTTTTGAAAACTTTGGAGGCGCTACTGTTTTCTGTATTAGAGTTTTTCCCATCTATTACATCATGTGCTAGATTTAATGCTGTCATAACTGCAATTCTCTCAAGACCGATAATGGATGAGGACTTTCGTATCTCCTCCATTTTATTATTAACCAGAGTAGCTGATTCAAGCAGCACTTCTTTTTCTTCTGGAGCACAATTCACTTGATACTCCTTGTCAAGAATTTGGATTTTTAAGGAAATTGAATTCACTAGCTAACAGAGCCTAGAGCTTGTAATCGAGAAATCATATTTTCGACTTTACGCTTTGTGATATCGTTACGTTTTGCTAATTGATTTTTTTCAGCGATTAAAGCACTCTCTCTTTTTTTTAGTGCTAGATTATCCCTTTTCAGTTCTTGGCACGCTAATATAAGTTGATCAACTTTCGATTCAAAATTATCGGTGTTAGACATTGTTAACTCACCTCTCTATCCGAAGACAACTATATTCATTGTTGCAAGTTTGGTCAATTGTATGTTTTGAAAAAAGGTATCTGATGCTGTTAGATTCGCAAGATGTTAAGCTTAAGCACTATAGGGTGGAGGCAAAATGACTTTTGAAGAATTAGAGGATCTGTTTTTGGCTTTGGAGATAAATTTGAATCCTTCTACTTTTCACGGCCTATTATGCGGGCAGCTTTGCTGGAACGACGAAAAAATAGATTCTTTTATGACTGAATCAGCAGATATTTTTTCGATTTCCAGTGATAGGGGTATGGATGCTGATCAGTCTTTGAGAGAACTATATGATGAGATTTATTTAAATCTTAAAAATTCAAATTTTACTTTTCAACCAATATTACCAGGTGACGACGCCCCGTTATCTGAACGCTTAGAATCATTTGGATATTGGTGCTCAAATTTCGTGTCAGGACTGGCAGATGGAATAACAGGTCAATTTAGTTTTACACAAGAGAGCAAAGAAGCGCTATCAGATTTGTCAGCAATGGGTCAAGTTTCTGATGAGAGTAATGAGGATGACGATGATGAGCGACTTTATTACGAATTAGTAGAGCATGCTCGACTTTCTGTGCAAATAATTTTTTCGGAGATCAATACTTCGATTAATGAACCACTGAGTTGACCATGGAAGTTATTGGAAGCAGATGAAAAATTGGGGTTAATATCAATGATTGAAAAAAAAGAATATATGTCTAGAAGACAAGAGCTAATGTCAATGATGCACAAAAATAGCATTGCTGTAATTTCTTCGGCTCCGGAAAAGGTGAGATCTCGCGATACAAATTATCCATATAAACAGAATGTTAATTTGACTTATCTAGCCGGATTTCCAGAGCCGGAGTCAGTATTAGTTCTGATACCTGATCGAGAGGATGGACAGGTCATATTATTCTGTCGTGACAAAGATCCTCTAAGAGAAACTTGGGATGGTTACAGAGAAGGTCCTGCGTCCGCAATCAAGAAATATGGCTTTGATGATGCATTTCCTATCTCTGATATTGATGACATTTTGCCAAACTTAATCGAGGGTAAGGATCGGCTCTACTATGCTGTAGGTAAAGACGCTGACTTTGATAAACGAATAATGGATTGGGTCAACCATGTTAAGTCTCAACGAGGAAACGGTGCGCTTCCTCCAGGTGAATTTGTAGATTTGGATCATTTCATGAATGAAATGCGTTTGATAAAAACAAAGTCAGAATTGGAGATCATGAAAAAGGCAGCAAAAGTTTCTGTGGATGCTCACAAAAGGGCCATGAAATTTTGCAAACCTGGAATTTATGAATATCAACTCCAAGCTGAAATTGAGCATGAATTTCAAATGTCTGGTGCTAACGGGCCTGCATACACTTCAATTGTGGGTGGTGGAGCAAATGGTTGCATACTGCACTATATTGAGAACAAAGATATGCTTAAGAATGGAGATCTTGTTCTGATTGATGCTGGTTGCGAATATGAAGACTATGCTTCTGATATTACAAGAACGTTTCCGGTTAATGGGAAGTTTAGTGATGAACAAGCAGCCATATATGACATTGTCTTGAAGGCGCTAAAAGAGGCTATTGATGTTACCCAGGCTGGCACACCTTATAATAAGACAAATGAAACTACGATAAGAGTAATTACTGAAGGTCTCGTAGAGTTAGGTCTTCTTAAGGGAGATATTAATGATCTGATCAAAGCTGAAGCACATCGAGAATTTTATATGCATGGTGCTGGCCATTGGTTAGGCTTAGATGTTCATGATGTTGGAGATTATAAAATAGATGGTGAATGGAGAATATATGAGCCTGGAATGGTTGTCACAATAGAGCCTGGGATATACATCTCGCCCAAGAATAAAAAGGTCGACATTAAGTGGAGAGGGATCGGAGTGCGTATCGAGGATGACATTGTTATAACAAAAACTGGCAATATTAATCTGACATCAAAAGTTCCCAAAGAGCGGAATGAAATTGAAAAAATGATGGCTAAGTAGAATTAACAATGTCCGTAACAATCTGCCAAACAGCAGTAACCAAAGCTTATGATATCGTTATTGTTGGAGCTGGACTTGTAGGTTTGAGTTTATCACTTCTTTTGAAGCAAGATTTCAAAAGTATTCTTCTGATAGATAAGCGAAAAGTTGAGGTTGACGTCACATCTTCCAACTCGACAGATTTATACATAAATAAAAAATCTATAGCGCTTTCAATGTCGAGTATTGAGATTATTCGACAACTTGATTTATGGAATGAGCTTGAAAAAGTCGCTGCAAAAATTGAAAAAGTACATGTTAGTGGAAATGGCGATGTTGGGTCAGTGCTTTTGTCAGCTTGTGAACTTGATCAAAAAGCTCTTGGATATAACGTATCGACTGCGATTTTTAGTCAGAGTTTGATCAAATCTGTAAAAAACTCGCAGGTAGAGGTTTTAAGTGAATCATCGGTAGAAAATATAATTTTTAAAAAGGAACATGTAGAAATAGAAGTACTTCAAACCCAGAACTCTCGAGTTGCAAGTTTTAATTCAAAGTTATTAATCATGTGTGATGGCGTAGATTCAAAAGTTTTCGATTTTTTGGGTGTGCAAAAAAGTGATTTTGAATCTGATTACGAGGCTATTTCGACTAATATTGATCTTCAACAGCCACACCAAAATATTGCTTATCAGCGATTTTCAAGAAAAGGACATATGGCTCTGTTGCCAATTCCAAAAGACAAACAAACAAATCGTGTTGAATTAGTTTGGGTTCTCAAAAAGAAATTGGCAAATGAATTTAGCTCACTATCCGATGAAGACTTCTTAAAGTATGTGCAAGATAACTTTGGTTATAGGTTGGGAGTTTTTGAGAAAATAGACCAGCGACTAAAGTTTCCCATTATTCGACAGCAATCCATGGAGCAAATTAGAAATGGACTGGTTATTTTGGGAAATGCAGCAAATAGTATATATCCAATTGGAGCTCAGGGATTTAATTTAGCACTTCGTGACGTCAACAATTTAGTGACAGTTTTAAAAAGTGCCCTGACTGCAAAGAAACATATTGGAACCTTTGAGGTGTTAGATCAGTACTATCAATCTAAAAAGAATGATCAGGAATTAACAACATGTTTTGGCGATAGTTTGGAGTCGATTTTCAGTCATCACAATCTGCATGTGAGAGCTCTGAGATCTTTGGGATTATTGGCTATCGACATTGTGCCGTTTTTGAGAAAAAAAGTTACAAAGTTCGGTGTAGGAGTTCGCTAGGTAAAATTTTTCCTAGTAAACCAGATCTTTAAATTAATCGCTTAAAAGCACCACTTTAAAAGAGTTATTTTTATTCAATATTTCAATAGTTTTAAAATAGTTTGAAGCTAATTTCTCTATGGGTATGAATTTATTTACGACAAAAAGGCATTTGCCATTCGGGTTTAATAAATTTTTGCTAGATTTCAAAAATTTGTTCAACACAGTTGTGGATAATGAAAATCCGCTGTGAAAAGGTGGGTTTGACCAGATAGAATCAAAGTTTTCTTCAATTGACTCTCCAGCATCATCGCCAATTACTTCGTATGCAATTTTTATCCTTGCTAAGTTTCTTTCTGTTGCAATCAAAGCGCCAGCATTATTATCAGTTGCAATTATCCGTTTGAAATTAAATCTCCTTGCACAAACAGAAAGATAGCCATAACCGCACCCGAGATCTAGAAGAGTTTCAGGGGGCTGATTAAAGTGAGACAAATAGATTGGCACAGTATCTATTAAAAATCTGCTTCCCTCATCTACTTTATTCCAACCGAAAATACCTGCTTTACTTAATAAATTATTCGAGTCTCCTTCTTCTATGGATTGTAAGTCATGATATGAGCTTTGAGGATAAGTGATATCAGATTTTACAACCTTAGTGATTTCACTGAGGTAGGTTGAACCATTTTTTGTAAAGGACATTGGACCTGACAAGATAAGGTTAGCTTTTGATGAAAGACTTTTGATTCCCTCAGCTTTTTTGCCAGTTAAAAATAATTTACCATCGTATTCTAATAGTCTTTTAGATTCCTGCATCACATGAAGGCTTATCAATTTTTCTTTAGATATCCTAAAAAATATGTTTTTGAACTGATTAGTTCCAAATGATGAAAAATTAAAGTCATTAAAAATAACTTTGAAATCCTCTTTGATTAAAGTTTGGTAAATATCAAAACGGTTCGTTAATAACGAGAGGATCTTTTTTTTATTGTTTAGTATTTTTCCCCAATCAAAATCGAACCAATTTTCGTCAGCAATTAACAGGCTTTTGCCCGAGCTTGAGTTTAATCTATTAATAATGGCGTCTAGTGGCTGATATTTGGTTTCCATTTCATATTTTCAGTAAAAATTTATGGATTCAGTTAATCAACCGTTTAGAAGAATAGCGGCCTCTTTCGCAAAATAGGTCAAGATAGCATCAGCTCCTGCTCTTTTGAACGCAATTAGTGATTCTAAAAGTGTCGAATCTCTCTCTAGCAGACCTTTCTCAAAAGCAAGACAATGCATGCTGTACTCTCCACTTACTTGATATGCAAAGGTAGGTACACCAAAAGTTTGCTTTACCGCCGTTATAATATCCAGGTAAGGCATACCTGGTTTAATCAATAGAATGTCAGCTCCTTCTTGAAGGTCTAATTCGCACTCTGAGATAGCTTCATCAGTATTATGGATGTCAATTTGATAGGTAGATTTATCAATTTTTTCTCCATCACTTGATCCAATTGCATCTCTGAAGGGCCCGTAATAATTGGACGCATACTTTGATGCATAGGACATTATTATCGTGTCATGAAAGTTATGACTCTCAAGTTTTTCGCGGATACGTAATATTCTGCCATCCATCATATCGGATGGCGCAATAATATCTGCTCCAGCAACAGCATGCGATAATGCTTGTTTTACTAAAGTTTCATTGGTGAGATCATTATCAATGATATTTTTTTGATTTAGGATGCCATCATGTCCATGTGTAGTATATGGATCCAGAGCTACGTCGGTGATAAGAGTAAGTTCAGGGATATTGCGCTTCAAAAGTTTAATTGTATTTTGTACTAAACCATTTTTATTGAATGACTCTTCAGCATTTAAGCTTTTCTTCTCTTTTTTAATGACTGGGAAAATAGCTATCGCTTGTATCCCAAGATTATAAAGTTCTTGCGCTTCATTCAAAAGTTGATCTGGCGAACACCTATTAATGCCTGGCATTGAAGTGATTGATTCAGTTTTGTTATTACCGTCAATAACAAAAACAGGCTGAATGAGATCTGTTATCTTAAGAGTAGATTCTTGAACAAGCTTTCTGATCGATGAGGACTTTCTGTTTCTCCTCATTCTCGTGTAAGGGAATTGACCTCTATTTTTTGTACTACCTTTCATCTATTCACTGCATCTTATTTTCTCAAGATTATAACTCAATCTCTTAAAGTTTAATTTTGTAAAGCTGAAAATGCCTTGTTAGCAGCTTCGATTGTATAATCAATGTCTTCTTTTGTATGAGCGGAGGACATAAATCCTGCTTCGAAAGAAGCTGGGGCAAAGTAAACTCCTTGATCAAGCATTGAATGATAAAACCTTTTAAATTTATCGGTATCGCAGGCCATCACTTGGTCATAAGAGGTCACTTTTGCTTCAGTGGAAAAGAAATATCCCCACATAGTGCCTGCTTGATTTGTTGTGAAACTGATATTGTGATTTTTAGCTGCTTGGCTAAGTCCTTCGCAAAGGCTTTTTGTATTTTCTATAACAGGATTAAGGAAATCTTCTTTTGTAATCAGATCTATCGTTGCCAGTCCACATGCCATTGCTATTGGATTGCCAGAGAGTGTGCCTGCTTGATAAACTGATCCTGATGGAGAAATGAGCTCCATGATGGATTTCTTACCTCCAAACGCTCCTACCGGGAGACCACCACCAATGACTTTACCGAGGCAAATAAGATCAGGGCTCACCTTGTAATGAGCCATTGCTCCTTTTGAGCTCACTCTAAAGCCAGTCATCACCTCGTCTGCAATTAATAACGCGTCATGTTTTGTACAGCATTCTCGCAATTTTTCTAAAAATCCTGGTATTGGTGGTATGCAATTCATATTTCCCACAACAGGCTCTACGATTATCGCAGCTATTTGTGATCCTAACTGATCGAAGAGATTTGAAACTTTTGAAATGTCATTATATGGAAGCGTTATTGTATGCGCGGCTAAGCATTCAGGAACACCAGGAGAGCTTGGTTCTCCCATTGTCAAAGCACCTGAACCAGCCTTAACGAGGAGCGAATCAGAGTGACCATGGTAGCATCCTTCAAATTTTACGATTTTATCTCTTCCAGAGTATGCACGCGCTAATCTGATTGCGCTCATAGTGGCCTCAGTACCTGAGTTAACCATTCTTATCATCTCCATCCCGGGGACAATAGAGCATATTTTTTCAGCGAGTTGAACTTCCAGTTCAGTGGGAGCTCCGAACGTAAGCGCTTTATCAACCTGTTTTTTTATTGTATTGACAACAGTTTTGTGACCGTGACCTAGTAACATCGGTCCCCATGACATTATGTAATCAATATATTTATTGCCATCAACATCAAAAAGGTAAGCCCCTTTTGCTTTTTCAAAAAAAACTGGGGTGCCACCAACCGCTTTGAACGCTCTTACGGGAGAGTTTACACCGCCCGGGATAGATCGCTTAGCAGATTTGAATAAATCCTTTGATTTATAATCTGTTTTTTTGGATTTTAAATTCATAACAAAATTTTCTGTTACATCGTTAAAATGGTTTTACTACTGCTAGAATGATGATCCCAAATAAGAAGAGTACTGGTATCTCATTAAATACTCTTAAAAACTTATGTGACTTAAATTTATGGTTTTTCGCCAACTTTTTCATGTAGGCCAAGCAAACGTGATGGTATCCGATTAATAAAACCACCAATATAATTTTTACCAAGAACCACTTCTGCCCAAGATAGGTTTGTGGCGCCAACAGAAATATCCATATACCCAGAATAACTGTTCCAATCATTGCTGGATTTGCAATCAAGTAGAAAAGCTTACGTTCCATTAATTCAAATCGTTCAATACTTATTTGATCATCTGAGAGTGAGTGATAAATAAATAGCCGTGGCAAATAAAAGAGTGCTGCAAACCAGCAGACTACAGCAATCAAGTGAAACGCAATTAACCATAGATACATTGTTTTATTTTCTCGCCAATATTAAGGACTAAATTGAATAACCAACTTTAGAATTTATTATGCTTTTTATAATAACATATCCATGGCGCTTCAATTTAAAAATTATCCTTCCTTATGCAGAATTAAAGGAACTGACTTGATCCACAGATGCCGATATTTAAGTTAATATTTTTCAATATCCTGTCGATCTTTAAGTTAAGTATATTTGAGAGAAATTCATTATTAATGTTTAATTGTTGTAGAACTTTAATTCGTGTACTTGAAAAAATATCTAAGCCAAAGCGTGCCTCGCAATGAAAACAGAAACTCGTTCAATTGTCGTGTCGAGGAATAAATCAACTCAGTTGATTATTTTTACAGCTATCATTTTTTGCATTGCTTTGGCTTTTTATTTGGGTGGGTATCAAAAACGAGTCACAGTAGCTGATTTAATGGATGAGAATACTGTTTTAGAGAGAGAATTGTTAGAAGTGACTGACTTGCTTAATTCTGCGGAGAAAACAATTGACATATTAGAGGTTGATAATGAAGTGAATTCGATAGCGCTCGAGAACTCCAGACTGGAAATTTTAGATTTACAAAGAATTATCTCTGACAACACATTTCAATTGGAAGTTTACAGAGATTATTTATCTGATGACTTTAAAGCTAAAAAGAAACTCTTCATTGCATCTTTTTCGGCGAGTGAGATAAAACAAAATGTTTGGTCATATTCATGGATAACTGTCCAGAGTGTTAAGCAGCCAAAAATATCGTCTGTGGTGTTGAAAGCTTTCATAGTGGGAGAAATGGAGGGGATTCCTGAGGAGCTTCCGTTCGATGAATTGGATGAATATCTTCCAAGGTTTCCGCTAGACTTACGAGTAAAGTATTTTTCTTCGACGAAAGGTAAGCTCAGTTTTCCAGAGGGTTTCACACCAAAGCAAGTTAAATTTATGTTACACTATGCGCAAAAGCCATCTGAAATTTATGAAACAAATTTTGAATGGAGTTACGGAGTTTAGAATATGTTCAAAAAGAGTGATAAAACTACAAGGAAAAGCTCTAAAAAGTTTGGGATTACCTTAATTTCCGAGGATAGTAGTTTCAGGGGTGATATAAGCTTCCAAGGAGGTCTTGAAGTCCAAGGCTCAGTAAAAGGTCAGTTGGTTTCAGAAGAGCCGACTGCAAAAGTTAGAGTCTTAAATGGAGGCAGCGTTACTGGTCAAATATCTGTGCCGAATGTTGTTATCAATGGTTTAGTAAAGGGTGATGTTTTTGCTTCTTCGAGTGTTAAGCTTGAGTCTGCCGCCATTGTTGAAGGAAACATTTATTATAATAATTTGGAAGTCGAAAAGGGCGCTACTGTCTCAGGAAGTTTAGTGCGTGAGGTTCCAACAAGTAATGTAAGCTCAATATCGCAGTCCGAAAAGTCTGTTTTAGATGGAGCTTCAAAGTCTATCCCAGGCAAAAAATAAATCCTTTCCCTAAGTGATAAATTTTGGGATTAAATATGTCGTCAGTAGAATCTTTCGTCCCCTCAGTCTTGACTATCACAGAGCGTGCTGTGGAGAAGGTGCGTGATTTAAAGACAGAGGAAAATAATGAAAACATAAAGCTTCGAGTATATGTGACTGGAGGCGGATGTTCAGGTTTTCAATATGGGTTTTCTTTTGATGAAAAGAAAGCAGCAGAGGATGATACAAGTATACAAAAAGGTGACATTACAGTTTTAGTTGATGCTCTGAGCATTCAGTACTTGGCAGGCTCTGTAGTAGATTATGAAATTGATCTAATGGGCTCTCGTTTCACAGTGGCTAATCCAAATGCCGTAACTACATGCGGTTGTGGCGCATCCTTTTCAATTTAGAAATTACGGGAAATAGACTGCGCCTAAAATTGCCGATCTTTTAGCACCAGTGACTTCTGGAATGCTTGCGGCCTTGAGCTCCAATCTTTGTTTAGCGAGCCATGCAAAAGCTGATGCCTCTACCCACTTTGGATCTATTTTCAAATACTCAGTTGACAAAGGAGCATCGATATTATTTTGCTTTAAGCTCTTTGTTAGCCTTGATACAAGGAAAGTGTTATGACAGCCCCCACCGCAAATATAAACTTTATCGACAGGCTCTGCTAACGTACTTATTGAATCAGCTATAGTCTGAGCGGTTAACTCAGTGAGAGTAGCCTGGATGTCCACAGTTTGAGAATTACTGTCTGAGCAATGTTTCTCGATAAATGATAAATTAAACTCCTCAGTACCCGTACTTTTTGGGGGTTTTGTTTTGAAATATTTTTCTGATTTAAAGCTCTGAAGTAGATTTATATCTATATCCCCAGTAGCCGCCCACGATCCTTCATTATCAAAAGGTTTGTTTATGTGTTTTCTACACCATAAGTCGAGCAAAGTGTTTCCAGGTCCAGTATCAAAGCCTTGTACATGTCCTGATTTTGGAAGAAAGGTGATATTTGCAATGCCACCAATGTTGACTATAACTCGATTTTCCTCTTCAGAACCAAAACAAAATTTATGAAAAGCAGGTGCAAGTGGTGCGCCTTGCCCACCGAGAGCTATGTCAGCTCGTCTGAAGTCTGAGACAACTCTGCACTCAGTTTCAACAGCTAATATGTTGGGATTTCCCAATTGGATACTGAATCCCATTTTGTCATTATTAGGATGATGTTTCACAGTTTGACCATGGCATCCTATCGCGCAGATTTGGGAAGGTTGGAGATCGTGCAAATCCATAAGTTCTCTGACGGCTTCGGCAAAAAGTTTTCCCAGATCATTATCTAATTCTGAGTATTGATTAAGACTCACAGATTCTAATTGACAAAGCGATCTGATGCTCTTAACTGTCTCCGTTTGAAATTGGTATGTTTTTGTTCCAATTAAATCGATTGAATTATTCAAAAATCTCACAGCTACAGCATCAATGGCATCAATGCTTGTTCCTGTCATTAAACCAATGTATATATTTTTTTTATTTGCCATGTTTGCCTCGTTAGTTTTCTAATCGACTCTGTTTATTTTTGCGCAGCTTTTCAATTAAATCTTTAGTGCTCTCTTGGAATGAAGCTCTTGTCTGACCGGACAAAGGCTCCGCTTTTGGAAGCGATACCGTTCTCGGATTTCTATGAACTCCATTAACAAGAAATTCATAGTGCAAATGAGGTCCTGTCGAATAACCAGTCGATCCTACCGTTCCTATGGTCTGACGTTGAAGAACCTTGTCTCCACGTTTCACAAAAAGTTTGTTTAAATGAAGATATTTAGTTTGATAGATGCCCCCATGCTCTATAAAAACATAGTTTCCATTAAATCGATTGAATCCTGCGTCTACTACTTTTCCATCTCCGGATGCATATACTGATGTCCCGACAGGTGCTGCATAATCAACTCCCCTGTGGGCTTTTATTTTTTTATGAATAGGATGTTTGCGCCGTAAATTAAATCCAGAGCTGATCTTAAATATATCGAGGGGCGCTCTTAGGAATGCTTTTTTCATATTAATACCCTGAGGTGTAAAGTAGCCTACTAAGCCACTACTGTTTTGATACCTCAAAGCAATGATTTCATTATTTTTGAGATTAAAACTTGCTGCGATCACTTTCTCATCAGGAAGTTTTTCTCCGTCAACGAAATTTTCTTCAAAAAGGACAGTGAATGTATCACCGGGTCTGATATCAAAAACGAAATCGATGTCCCAGCCAAATATATTTACTATTTCCATGATTATTTGGTCAGATAATTGCGCTTTTTTCCCAGCAAGATAAAGTGAGTCTTGAATTACAACATGTCTGTAATTGACGATTTTATCGGGCTTTGCAATTCGATGTTCCACTTGATATTGATCAATTACTCGTTTGAATATATATCTTTCTGTTTTTGATTTTATGTAATGAAATTCTTGCAAGCTCTTTGCACTCGTTAAGCCAAAAAGTAGTTTTTCACCAGGAAAGACATTATTAAGGTTAGCGATTTTTGTTGCATTTATTAATCTTATTAGGTCTAAAGCATTTAAATTTACTCGTTCGAAAACAGTTGATAAGTTGTCTCCATTATTTATTTTTTGAGATATCCAAACCAGTTCTGGCTGTAAAGATTTATTTTCAGAGTTTAAATTAATTGATATTTCTTTGGTCTTCGATTCATGATTCTTTACTGCATCGATTGAATTAAGAATATCAAGTGATGCCCATGTCAAAGTAACGCATAGTAGTAATAGTAAAACATGTGTAATTGGCAGGTCTTTATAGAGTGAAAAAAGTTTAATTACTGAAGGAGTTAAATTTTTGGCCATCTTTTAAATTCTTTTTAAGTTCAGTATTTTTTTGGAGTAAACTATTAATTAGTAAATAACCAAAAAAATACTAATATTTTTTTACAAATTATATGAAAGTGAGCTTATGACTAAAAGTTCATTGAATTTAATATTTTTGGCAAACAGTAATGGAAATTAACGGTAAAAAATTTATTTCTAGTCTCGAAAGTCGAGGCTTAATTTATCAGAAATCTGGTTCGGATGATCTCGAGGAGCATTTAAACTCTGAGAGAACAGTCTATTGTGGTTTCGATCCTACAGCCGATAGCCTTCATTTGGGACATTTAGTCCCCTTGTTAATGCTGAAAAGATTTCAGCTTGCTGGACATAAACCAATAGCGCTGGTTGGGGGTGCAACCGGATTAATTGGAGATCCAAGTTTCAAAGCAACCGAGAGGAAATTACATTCTGCAGAGATAGTTGAGCAATGGGCTTTGAAAATTACCTCACAAATTGAAAACCTGATTAATGTTGATGAATTAAAGTCTGTTTCCATCATTAATAATGCAAGCTGGCTATCAGAAATAAAAATGCTTGATTTCTTGAGAGATATTGGAAAATATTTTTCGATCAACAATCTTATCGCAAAAGAATCAGTTAAAAAAAGGATCGAAAGGGAGGGAGAGGGCATTTCATATACAGAATTTTCATACTCTCTTGTGCAAGCACTCGATTTTGCACAGCTATATAAGCAGGTTGATTGTACCATTCAAGTGGGTGGTAGCGATCAGTGGGGAAATATAGTTAGTGGAATAGAGTTAAATCGGAGGGAAAGCAAGACTCAATGTTTCGGCATCACTGTACCACTCATTACAAAGTCTGATGGTACAAAGTTTGGTAAAACTGAGTCTGGCTCTGTTTGGCTGGATTCAAAAAAAACATCACCCTATATGTTTTATCAATTTTGGTTGAGGGTTGAGGATGAAGATGTATACAAATTTCTAAATTTTTTTACTTTTCTATCCGAGGAATATATCCAACAAGTTAAAATCAATGATGAGTCCTCTAAAAACAAGCCAATTGCGCAGTCGATTTTAGCGGAGGAGGTTACTCGCTTTGTTCACGGTCAAGAGCATCTCGATGCTGCTAAGAGGATCACCAATGCATTATTCAGCAATTCTGCAGAAAATCTCTTGCAGGGAGATTTCAAGCAACTTGCGCTTGACGGCTTGCCCCACGTGATATTGGGAGATGCCGATAAGTCATCGTTATCATTGTCAAAATTGATCGTTGACGCGGGTATCACCAAAAGTGGTAGGGAAGTAAAAGATGCATTAAAAAGAGGAGCGATCTCTATAAATGGCAAAATTGTCTCACCTGAAGATGGCTTCAATATGGATAGTTTGTTCGCAAAAGATCATTCGCAGTATGACAATTATTTTTTGATTAAAGTCGGAAAGAAAAAACATCTTTTGGTAA
>CABZOI010000001.1:75000-285266 GCA_902527245.1 uncultured SAR92 cluster bacterium
CATCTAAGTACCCGGAGGAAAAGAAATCAACCGAGATTCCCTTAGTAGCGGCGAGCGAAATGGGATCAGCCTGCAAGTAATAGCTTAAAAGTTAGAAGAACAGTCTGGAAAGTCTGGCAATATAGGGTGATAGCCCCGTACTCGAAAACTTTTTTGTGGTACTAAGCTTGCGACAAGTAGGTCGGGACACGTGTTATCTTGACTGAATATGGGGGGACCATCCTCCAAGGCTAAATACTACTAACTGACCGATAGTGAACCAGTACCGTGAGGGAAAGGCGAAAAGAACCCCGGAGAGGGGAGTGAAATAGAACCTGAAACCGTATGCGTACAAGCAGTAGGAGCGGACTTGTTCCGTGACTGCGTACCTTTTGTATAATGGGTCAGCGACTTATTTTCAGTGGCAAGGTTAACCGTTTAGGGTAGCCGTAGGGAAACCGAGTCTTAATAGGGCGTCATAGTCGCTGGGAATAGACCCGAAACCGGGCGATCTATCCATGGACAGGTTGAAGGTTGAGTAACATCAACTGGAGGACCGAACCCACTAATGTTGAAAAATTAGGGGATGAGCTGTGGATCGGAGTGAAAGGCTAATCAAGCCCGGAGATAGCTGGTTCTCCTCGAAAGCTATTTAGGTAGTGCCTCATGTATCACCACTGGGGGTAGAGCACTGTTTCGGCTAGGGGGTCATACCGACTTACCAACCCGATGCAAACTCCGAATACCAGTGAGTGCAATCATGGGAGACACACGGCGGGTGCTAACGTTCGTCGTGGAGAGGGAAACAACCCAGACCGCCAGCTAAGGTCCCTAATATCAGTTAAGTGGGAAACGATGTGGGAAGGCTCAGACAGCTAGGAAGTTGGCTTAGAAGCAGCCATCTTTTAAAGAAAGCGTAATAGCTCACTAGTCGAGTCGGCCTGCGCGGAAGATTTAACGGGGCTAAACTGATAACCGAAGCTGCGGACGCATATTTATATGCGTGGTAGAGGAGCGTTCTGTAGGCTGTTGAAGGTGTACTGAGAAGTATGCTGGAGGTATCAGAAGTGCGAATGCTGACGTGAGTAACGATAAAGCGGGTGAAAAACCCGCTCGCCGGAAGATCAAGGTTTCCTGTCCAACGCTAATCGGGACAGGGTTAGTCGGTACCTAAGGCGAGGCCGAAAGGCGTAGTCGATGGAAAACAGGTTAATATTCCTGTACCGCTATATACTGCGATGGGGGGACGGAGAAGGCTAGGTGATCAGGGCGTTGGTTGTCCCTGTTCAAGCTTGTAGGGAGATTTCTTAGGTAAATCCGGGAAATCGCTATCCTGAGAAGTGATGTCGAGCTCAATTGCGAGTGAAGTCATTGATGCCATGCTTCCAAGAAAAGCCTCTAAGCTCTAGGTGTATAGCGACCGTACTCTAAACCGACACAGGTGATCAGGTAGAGAATACTAAGGCGCTTGAGAGAACTATGGTGAAGGAACTAGGCAAAATGGTGCCGTAACTTCGGGAGAAGGCACGCCAGTTTTGGTGATAGAATTTACTTCTTGAGCTGAGATTGGTCGCAGAGACCAGGCCCCTGCGACTGTTTATCTAAAACACAGCACTCTGCAAACTCGTAAGAGGACGTATAGGGTGTGACGCCTGCCCGGTGCCGGAAGGTTAATTGATGGGGTTAGCTTCGGCGAAGCTCTTGATCGAAGCCCCGGTAAACGGCGGCCGTAACTATAACGGTCCTAAGGTAGCGAAATTCCTTGTCGGGTAAGTTCCGACCTGCACGAATGGCGTAACGATGGGGGCACTGTCTCCACCATAGACTCAGTGAAATCGAAATCGCGGTGAAGATGCCGCGTTCCCGCGGCTAGACGGAAAGACCCCGTGAACCTTTACTATAGCTTGGCACTGAACTTTGAATCTATCTGTGTAGGATAGGTGGGAGGCTTTGAAGCATAATCGCTAGATTGTGTGGAGCCATCCTTGAAATACCACCCTGGTATGTTTGAGGTTCTAACTCTGACCCATTATCTGGGTTGAGGACAGTGTCTGGTGGGTAGTTTGACTGGGGCGGTCTCCTCCCAAAGAGTAACGGAGGAGCGCGAAGGTACACTCAGCATGGTCGGAAATCATGCTATGAGCGCAAAGGTAAAAGTGTGCTTGACTGCGAGACTGACAAGTCGAGCAGGTACGAAAGTAGGTCTTAGTGATCCGGTGGTTCTGTATGGAAGGGCCATCGCTCAACGGATAAAAGGTACTCCGGGGATAACAGGCTGATACCGCCCAAGAGTTCATATCGACGGCGGTGTTTGGCACCTCGATGTCGGCTCATCACATCCTGGGGCTGGAGCTGGTCCCAAGGGTATGGCTGTTCGCCATTTAAAGTGGTACGCGAGCTGGGTTCAGAACGTCGTGAGACAGTTCGGTCCCTATCTGCCGTGGGTGTTGGAAAATTGAGGAGAGCTGCCCCTAGTACGAGAGGACCGGGGTGGACGAACCTCTGGTGTTTGGGTTGTCATGCCAATGGCATTGCCCAGTAGCTATGTTCGGAAAGGATAACCGCTGAAAGCATCTAAGCGGGAAGCCCCCTCCAAAATTAGTTTTCCCTGGGAGTTTAACTCCCCTGAAGGGCTGTTCAAGACTAGGACGTTGATAGGTTGGATGTGGAAGCGTTGTGAGGCGTTAAGCTAACCAATACTAATTGCCCGTGAGACTTGACCATACAATACAAGCAAGACCGGATAGTGTGTAAATTTGGCTTGAAAGAATGTTATATGTATTCAATAGTTATCGAATTATTTGGAGCTGCTTTCAGTTCCAAGCCAGTTTGCCTGGTGACCATAGAGAACTAGAACCACCTGACCCCATCTCGAACTCAGCAGTGAAATGGTTCATCGCCGATGGTAGTGTGGGGCTTCCCCATGTGAGAGTAGGTCATCGCCAGGCTTCAAAATGAAAAACCCTAAAGTATTGTGGCTTTAGGGTTTTTTATTGTTTAAAAACTCAGAGTCTACGCTTCAAAACACATTTTAACTTATACTTTGATTTTTATAAGTTAAATTAAACATTATAGATGCCCGCCGACTTTAAAAAAATAAGAGAAAATCATGATACCTGCAATATGGTTTTTAATTTATTGAAGCAAAAACATAAACAAACAAAAACAGATCTTGCTTATAGCTTGAGAATGACAGAAAAGTTTCTTGGCCCTATTCTGAATGATTTAAAAGCCCTTGGAGTACCGTTGACTCTATCTGGGGAAATGGTAGTTCTAAATGCCCAATGTGAGTTTTTAAACTCGGTATTGATAATAGAAAAAATTCGTTCATTTAACATGGATCAGGATCTAGAGGTTGAGGTCATCAATATAGTTGACTCAACCAATAATGTTCTCATCTCGAGTAAATTCAATTCTTCGAAAATCAGAGTATGTTTAGCGGAGCTTCAAACTGCAGGTAGAGGTAGAAGAGGAAAATTCTGGCAAAGTCCTTGTGGAGCAAACATATATATGTCCTTGAAATGGCGTTTCAATCCCAAAAAATTAATTCCCAACGGATTAAGTTTGGCGATAGGGGTTGCTATTCATGAAGCATTGATTGATCTAGGAATGGAAGATGTTAAGGTAAAGTGGCCAAATGACATTATGGTAAATAAAATGAAAATCGCAGGAATATTGATCGAGGTTGTTGCAGATACGTCTAAATATTCCGATGCAATTATCGGTGTTGGACTTAATTTTGATATGTCCAGGCAACTAGGCTCAAGTATTGATCAGCCTTGGACTGATATCTGCAGTCATTTGAGCAAAAAAATTGGCCGAAATGATGTTGCGGGTATCCTTATAGCCTACATTATACAGGCATTAAAAACATTTGAGAGAGAGGGATTCCATCCATTTTTTTCAATCTGGGATAAATGTGATTTTTTGAAAGGTAAGACTGGAAAAGTTGTTAAAAGTGATGGTCAAAGTAATGTGAAGTTTGAGGGGATAAGCACAGACGGTGCTTTAATAGTTGCGAATGATAGTAAGGAAAGGCAATTGATTCATAGTGGAGAGGTGAGCTTAAAAATAGAATGATAAAGTTATTTATTGACACAGGAAATTCAAGCATAAAATGGAGGTTACAATCTGGAGAGTATTTCTGCCAGAGTGGGCGTGGACAGTTTGCTGACTTGAGTAATTATTTGGAAGAATACGGCGACAAATTGAAAGATTTGAATTCAGTATATATATCCAATGTATCTACTGAAGATCATTGTGAGAGTCTAAAACGGCTATTCAAAACAAAATTTAATATCATCCCCTCTTTTGCAAGGGTAACCAGAAAAGCTGCAGGAGTTACCTGCGGATATACGAATGTTGATGATCTTGGAGTCGATCGTTGGCTTGCAATGATTGGAGCTACAAAAAAGTATGGAGGAAATTTATTAATTGTTGATGCAGGGACTGCAATCACATTGGATATCATCAATGGTGAATTAATGCATTTGGGTGGATTTATTCTTCCTGGTTTGAGAGTTAGCAGTAAAAGTTTAGTTTGTAACACCAGCGGTATTGCCGATTTTCACTTTGATGACCAGATTAATATTCCTGGGAATGACACCCAAAGTTGTGTTATCGGTGGAGCACTATTTTCTGTTATTTCTGTCATTAATAATCTAATGTCTTCTTATGCGTTGAGGTTAGTAATAACGGGCGGGGATAAGCAAATTATTGTCAATCAAATCTCTGAGGATTTTTTAGCTGAAGAGAATCTTGTCTTGGATGGGCTCGCTTGTAAAGGAGTGCAATTTGATTAATTTGCTAGTTTAAATCATTTATTAAGGTGGTAAGTCTGATCCTAAAAAGGTGGAAATTGGTGTTTGAAGTGAAATTGTTCTACTAAATCTTGCATCATTGCACATATAAGGTTGCTAATAGTCGAAAGTTTAACTAAAATCGCGCTCCGCGGAGAATATGCTGGCGTAGCTCAGTTGGTAGAGCAGCTGACTTGTAATCAGCCGGTCGGGGGTTCGACTCCTCTCGCCAGCTCCATTGTTTTATAAAATAGGGATTTTTAAAGAAATTAGGAATATAAGCGGCCATTTAAGAGGGGGGATTCCCGAGTGGCCAAAGGGATCAGACTGTAAATCTGACGCGAAAGCTTCGGTGGTTCGAATCCACCTCCCCCCACCATAATGAGCGAAATTGTCCTACTAGCTTTGCGACTTTAGGACATTTAATAACCGCATATAGTGTTTTGGCGCTGCGGGCGTTGTGTAATGGTAAGACCTCAGCCTTCCAAGCTGATGATGCGGGTTCGATTCCCGCCGTCCGCTCCAACGTTTGATGCTTTTATGCTCATATAGCTCAGTAGGTAGAGCACTTCCTTGGTAAGGAAGAGGTCACCGGTTCAAATCCGGTTATGAGCTCCAACAATATGAGTGGAGCTGATTAAATTTTACGTAACAAAGAGAATATTTTAGGAGAGATTCTAATGGCAAAAGAAAAATTTGAAAGAAACAAGCCACACGTCAATGTGGGTACGATTGGTCACGTAGATCACGGCAAAACTACTTTGACTGCTGCGATGACTCGAGTTTGTTCAGAAGTTTTTGGTGGAGAAATGCAAGCATTCGACCAGATTGATAATGCTCCTGAAGAGAGAGAAAGAGGTATTACAATATCTACTGCTCATGTTGAGTATGACTCAGCAGACAGGCACTATGCACACGTCGATTGCCCAGGACACGCAGATTATGTCAAGAACATGATCACAGGAGCGGCACAAATGGATGGAGCGATCTTAGTTTGTGGTGCAACAGACGGTCCAATGCCACAAACACGCGAACATATTCTTTTGTCTCGTCAGGTAGGTGTTCCATATGTTGTGGTATTTTTAAATAAAGCAGATCTTCTTGCTGAAGACTGTGGAGGTGTTGGTTCTGAAGAATATGAAGAAATGCTCGAATTAGTAGAAATGGAATTACGTGAATTACTGGATTTATATGAATTCCCAGGTGATGACACACCGATCATAGTAGGCTCAGCATTAATGGCATTAGAAGGCAAGGATGATAATGAATTAGGCACGACTGCAGTTAAAAAGTTAGTTGAAGCTTTAGATTCGTATATTCCAGAGCCTGTAAGGGCTATAGATCAGCCGTTTTTGATGCCTATTGAGGACGTATTTTCTATAGCTGGTCGAGGTACTGTAGTCACTGGTCGTATCGAGCGTGGTGTTATAAAAGTTGGAGAAGAGATTGAGATTATAGGTATTACCGATACTGATAAAACTACTTGTACCGGAGTAGAAATGTTCAGGAAGTTCCTCGATGAAGGGCGAGCTGGAGAAAACTGTGGTATTTTGTTGCGAGGTACAAAGAGAGAAGAAGTGCAGCGTGGACAAGTGTTAGCGCAGCCTGGATCTGTGAAGCCTCATACTAAGTTCGAGGCAGAAGTATATGTTTTATCGAAGGATGAAGGTGGTCGACACACTCCATTCTTTAAGGGGTATAGACCTCAGTTTTATTTTAGAACGACTGATGTGACTGGTGCTGTAGAGCTTCCTTCTGGAACAGAGATGGTTATGCCTGGTGATAATGTGAAAATGACGGTAGAGCTAATCCATCCTATAGCTATGGAAGATGGCTTACGATTTGCGATTAGAGAAGGTGGTAGAACTGTCGGTGCAGGCGTAGTCTCTAAAATAATAGAGTAAGTAATAAAAAACTTTGAATTAGCGCAAATTTTTACTCTTAGTCGTTAATAGTATGCTGTACTGCAGTCTATATTCTTTTATTGCTTGACACTTCACTAGAGCACCACTAGAATTCGCGCTCCTTATTGATTATGTTGGTTTGTAGACATTAAAACTGGGACGTGATAGGAGTTTCGCAAAGTGCAGAATCAAAGTATTAGAATTCGACTCAAGGCATTTGACCATAAGTTGATAGATACATCTACGCTTGAGATTGTGGAGACAGCAAAGAGAACTGGTGCTCAAATTAGAGGACCAATTCCGCTTCCGACAAGAAAAGAAAGATTTACAGTTCTTATATCGCCTCATGTCAATAAAGATGCAAGAGATCAGTATGAAATTAGAACTCACAAGCGCTTGATCGACATAGTTGAGCCAACTGAAAAGACGGTAGATGCGTTAATGAAACTAAATCTGGCTGCAGGAGTGGAAGTACAGATTAGTCTTAGCTAATTTGTAAAAAATAAGAAATTTTCAGGTGTAATGTTTTTACAGCCAGAGCGGGTTGAAGCCCCATGCATCAGAGAGGTAAAAAATGGCAATTGGCATCGTTGGCCGAAAATGTGGTATGACAAGAGTGTTCGACGAAAGTGGTTCATCGATTCCGGTAACCGTCATTCATGCAACTCCTAATTTAATTACTCAGATAAAAAGCGAGACTGTCGATGGATATTCATCGGTTCAAGTTACTACAGGAGCTATCAAAACTTCACGAGTCTCAAAAGCATCTGCGGGACACTTCATGAAGGCGGGCGTTGATGCGGGCCGAGGACGATGGGAATTTCGTATTGATGAAGAGGAAGAAGGTCTCGAAATCGGATCTTCAATAACGGTTGAGCGCTTCACAAATGGCCAGAAAGTTGACGTGACTGGAACATCGAAAGGAAAAGGATTCCAAGGTGGCGTGAAAAGATGGAATTTCGGAATGCAAGATGCGACTCACGGTAATTCACTCTCGCACAGATCGAATGGATCAATAGGGCAGAATCAGACGCCTGGGCGTGTGTTTAAAGGAAAAAAAATGAGTGGTCAGATGGGTAATGTTAAGTCGACGACTCAAAATCTAACTGTTGTCAGTGTTGATGTTGATAAAAACCTTTTGTTGATTAAGGGTGCTGTGCCTGGCTGTCCGGGTGGGGACATAATAATCCGACCGGCAATCAAAGGGAATTGAGATTAGATTATGGAGCTAGCAGTTTTAAACTTAAGTGGTAAAGGGAAAAAAGGTAAGGTAGAAGTTTCTTCCCGTTCATTTGATACAGATTACAATGGCGATCTTGTACATCAAGCCGTTACCGCATATATGGCTGGCTCACGACAAGGAACGAAAGCACAGAAAAACCGATCGGCAGTCTCTGGCGGCGGAAGAAAGCCTTTTAGACAGAAAGGTACGGGTAGAGCCCGAGCGGGAACAACTAGAGGGCCAATCTGGCGTGGCGGGGGTGTCACATTTGCCGCTCAACCAAGAGACCACATAAAGAAATTAAACAAAAAAATGTACCAATCTGCGCTCAGATCAGTGCTTTCAGAGCTTGTTAGGCAAGATAGAATTGTAATAGTCAAAGAATTCGTTCTGAAATCTCATAAGACAAAAGAATTGGCGTCCCAGCTATCTAATCTTAATGTCAATGATGTGTTAATCGTAACAACTGAGGTTACTGAAAATATTACTTTAGCTTCAAGGAATCTAAGAAAAGTTGATGTGTGTAAACCTGTCAATTTGGATTTAATTAGTCTTATAAAACCAGAAAAGGTGTTGATAACTTTGGATGCATTGAAGTTGATAGAGGAGCGTCTTGGATGAGTAAAGAAAAATATTATAAGACACTGCTCTCCCCTCATGTGACTGAAAAAGCTTCCATGAGTCTTGGAGAAAATGCTCAGACAGTTTTCAAAGTTGCAAAGGACGCAAAGAAAATCGATATAAAAAAAGCAATCGAAGATTTATTTAATACCAAGGTGGATAGTGTCCGCGTTATAAATATGAAAGGGAAAAGTAGAAGAACGAGGAACGGTATTGGAAAGAAAAATGATTGGAAAAAAGCTTACGTCACCTTAGCTACCGGTGAAGAAATCGACTTTTCTATGGGTACAGAGGAATAGTTATGGCTGTTGTAAAGAGAAAACCCACCTCCCCAGGAAGACGTTTTGTTGTTAGCGTTTCAAATCCTGAACTTCACAAAGGTAGACCATATGCCTCACTCACCGAATCAAAAAAGAAGTCAGGCGGTAGAAACAGCAGTGGGCGCATTACTGTAAGGCACATCGGTGGTGGGCACAAAAAGCTCTATAGAATAGTCGATTTTAAGAGGGACAAGGATAACGTTCAGGCTAAGGTGGAAAGAATAGAGTACGATCCTAACAGATCAGCCAATTTAGCATTGGTTTGCTACGCTGATGGTGAACGCAGGTATGTTATTGCTGCCAAGGGAATAAAAATTGGAGACAATATAATATCCGGAGAAAACGCACCTATAAAGGTTGGAAATGCTCTTCCTCTTAAGAATATTCCTCTTGGTTCAGTTGTACATTGTGTTGAATTAAAGGTTGGTAAAGGTGCTCAACTGGCACGAAGTGCAGCGGCCTCTGTTCAGGTGGTCGCCAAAGAGGGGTTATACGCTACGATTCGATTGCGAAGTGGAGAGATGCGAAAGGTACCAGTGGATTGTAGAGCGACAATTGGAGAAGTGGGCAATAATGAGCATTCATTAAGATCGCTTGGTAAAGCTGGTGCATCGCGTTGGCGTGGAGTTAGGCCGACAGTGAGAGGTGTGGCTATGAATCCCGTTGATCATCCTCATGGAGGTGGTGAAGGAAGAACATCAGGTGGTAGGCATCCCGTTTCTCCTTGGGGAGTTCCAACAAAGGGATTTAAAACTAGAAAAAATAAGAGAACGAATAAATACATCGTTCGTAAGAGAAAATAAATTAGGAGACAAATTTGCCTAGATCGTTGAAAAAAGGACCTTTTGTAGATATTCATTTGGCAAAGAAAGTAGAGATTGCTGTTGAAAACAACGATCGAAAGCCCATTAAAACCTGGTCTCGCAGATCAATGATCCTGCCTAATATGGTGGGTTTAACTATTGCTATTCATAATGGAAGACAGCATATACCGGTCACTATTAACGAAGAAATGGTAGGTCATAAACTAGGTGAATTCTCTCCGACTCGCACATACAAGGGCCATGCCGCAGACAAGAAAGTTAAAAGATAATTGTTAGGAATGATTGGAAGTTTTTAGAATGGAAGTATCAGCAAAATTAAAAGGAGCAAGAATAGCTGCACAGAAAGCTAGGCTTGTTGCGGATCAAATTCGGGGAGAATCTGTCGAATCCGCACTCGAGATACTTCAATTTAGTAAAAAGAAAGCGGCGGCTATTTTTAAAAAGTTACTTGAATCAGCAATTGCGAATGCTGAACATAACAATGGGCTTGATATCGATGAGTTGGCAATATCAAAGGTTTGTGTTGATGAAGGCATTACAATGAAAAGGATAAGGCCCAGAGCGAAGGGTCGAGCTGACAGAATTTTGAAACGCTCTTGCCATATAACCATAAAAGTAAAAGAAATTTAGGAGACCGTTTAATGGGTCAAAAGGTACATCCAACAGGAATAAGACTGGGAATCGTTAAGGACCATAGCTCTGTTTGGTATTCTGGCGGGAAAGATTATGCAGACAAGCTTAATCAAGATCTTATTGTTAGAAATATAATAAAAAAGAGACTAGCTAATGCATCAGTTAGCAAGGTCGACATTGAGAGGCCAGCAGGAAGTGCAAGAGTAGTTATCCATTCTGCAAGGCCTGGAATAGTTATTGGTAAAAAGGGTGAGGATGTTGAAAGGCTGCGAACTGAAATTCAGAAAGTGATGCAGTGTTCAGTAAACATAAACATAGAAGAAATTAGAAAACCAGATCTAGACGCAACGTTGGCCAGTCAGAACGTGGCTCAACAGTTAGAAAAACGAGTAATGTTCCGGCGGGCCATGAAAAGAGCCGTTCAGAATGCAATGAGATCTGGAGCTTTGGGCGTAAAGATACAGGTAAGTGGAAGACTTGGTGGTGCGGAGATTGCGAGGTCTGAATGGTACAGAGAGGGGAGGGTGCCCTTGCACACTCTGAGAGCAGATATTGATTATGCTACGGCAGAGGCGAACACGACTTACGGAATAATAGGTGTAAAACTCTGGATTTTCAAAGGTGAAATTTTGGGTAGTGATAGTGGCCCCTCTAAAAAAACTGATGACAGCGTAACTCGGGTATAGGTGAGATAGCATGCTTCAACCAAAAAGAACTAAATTCAGAAAGATGCATAAAGGAAGAAATCGAGGGCTTGCTGAAAGAGGTAGCAAGGTTAGTTTTGGCGAGTTCGGTTTGAAAGCCTCTGGTAGGGGCAGGATTACAGCGAGGCAGATAGAGGCCGCTCGACGAGCTATGACTCGTCATGTTAAGCGTGGAGGGAAAATTTGGATTCGTGTTTTTCCTGATAAACCTATCACCAAGAAGCCCCTCGAAGTTCGTATGGGTAAAGGAAAAGGTAACGTTGAATACTGGGTTGCATTAGTTCAGCCCGGCAAGGTGCTCTATGAGATGGAAGGTGTAAGTGAAGAGCTTGCGAGGGAAGCGTTTGCGTTAGCTGCAGCCAAACTGCCGGTGACTACAACATTTGTTAAAAGGACAGTGATGTGAATATCAGGCCCTCGGAATTAAAAAATAAATCATTGGATGAGCTTGAGAAGGTTTCTTTAGAGGAACAGAAAAATCATTTTAATTTGAAAGTAAGACTATCTACCGGACAATTAAGTGAGACTCACCTATTAAAGGTAGCGAGAAAGAATATCGCTCGAATAAAAACAATAATAAATTCAAAGTCTGGAAACGATAATGAAAAGTGAAAGTATCAGCTCAAGAACACTAACGGGAAATGTTATCAGTGATCGCATGGATAAAACTGTAACTGTTTTGGTTGAAAGGAGAGTGAAACATCCTGTTTATGGGAAAATTTTGACTAAATCGTCAAAAATAAAGGCGCATGATGATTCTAATTTGGTAAAAGAGGGTGACCGAGTAGTTATCGCGGAGTGCCGGCCGATCTCTAAAGATAAGAGTTGGACGGTTATAAAGGTGGAGAATGAGAAGTCTGGATCTTAGTTGAAGGCCAGTTTTTCGAGGGAAGTAAAATGATTCAAACAGAAAGTTATCTTGACGTCGCAGACAATAGTGGTGCAAGAAAGGTGATGTGTATAAAGGTCCTAGGTGGATCTCATAGAAGATATGCTAGCGTGGGCGACATAATCAAGGTAACAGTTAAAGAGGCTATTCCTCGAGGAAAGGTGAAAAAAGGCCAGGTTATGAGTGCGGTTATTGTCCGGACCAGAAAGGGTATAAGGCGTAAAGACGGTAGTCTTATAAAATTTGATGACAATGCTGCTGTTTTGTTAAATGCAAGTTTAGCTCCTGTTGGCACAAGAATTTTCGGTCCTGTTACAAGAGAATTAAGATCAGAAAAATTTATGCGAATTATATCGCTTGCCCCTGAAGTTTTATGAGAGTGGTTGTGAGATGAGAAGAATTAAGCAAAATGATGAAGTAGTTGTTATCTCTGGCCGAGACAGAGGGAAAAGAGGTAAGGTTTTGAAGGTTTTGAAAGATAATAGGGCGCTGATATCTGGTGTACATATGATTAAAAAGCATCAAAAACCCAATCCTAACCTAGGAGTAGCGGGAGGTATCATAGAAAAAGAGTCCTCTATCGATATCTCCAATGTAGCTTTGTTTGATGAGAAAGCAGGCAAAGCGAGTAGAATTGCGATAGAAATCAATAAAAAAGGTGAGAAGACTAGAAAGTTTAAATCATCGAAAAGTAATGTAGACGGTTAGTCAAGGTTGAATTGATAAATGAGTAGTCTAAAAGAAATATACAACAATGAAATAGCACCAAAATTGATGAAAGAGCTCAATTTAACAAACGTAATGCAGGTACCTCGATTGACCAAGATTACACTCAATATGGGAGTTGGAGAGGCAATTGGTGATAAAAAAACATTAGAAAGTGCAGTTTCAGATATGACACTAATTTCTGGACAGAAACCAGTAATAACAAAAGCGAGAAAATCGATAGCGGGATTCAAAGTCCGAGAAGGCTGGCCTATTGGCGTTAAAGTCACATTGAGAGCGTCTAGAATGTATGACTTTTTAGAGCGCCTGATAGGGATTGCCATACCAAGAATAAGAGATTTCAGAGGTATCAGCGCGAAACAGTTTGATGGAAGAGGAAATTTTTCAATGGGTGTAAGTGAGCAGATAATATTTCCTGAAATAGATTATGACAAAATCGACAAGCTGCGTGGTTTGGACATTGCGATAACCACTACTGCGACAAATGATGACGAAGGTAGAGCTCTACTAAAAGCATTTAATTTTCCACTAAAAAACTGAGAGTTGAATATGGCGAAAGCATCAATGATTCAAAAGGAGTTAAAACGAGCGCGGACAGTAAAGAAATTCGCGATAAAACGAGCAACCCTTAAATCAATAATCAAGAGTTCTAAAGCTTCCGATGAGGAGAAATGGAATGCGCAGCATCAACTTCAAAAACTACCTCGTGATGCAAGCCCATGTAGGCAGAGAAGTAGGTGCAGAATAACTGGCAGACCAAACGGCGTATATAGAAAGTTTGGCCTTTGTAGAAATAAATTAAGAGAGACTGCGATGAGGGGAGAAGTTCCTGGTCTGGTCAAGGCGAGTTGGTAGGGGCTAAGAATATGACGATGCAAGATCCACTATCAGATATGATTACTAGAATAAGGAATGCGAATCTTCGTGAGAAAGTGTCGGTTGCAATGCCTTCCTCAAAAGTCAAGGTCTCAGTAGCAAAAGTCCTCAAAGATGAGGGATACATATTAAACTATAAAGTGACTGAAGATAAAAAGCCTGTGCTCGAAATTGACTTAAAATATTATGATGGTAAGCCTGTAATTGAAGAGATAACGAGATCGAGCAAACCAAGCTTGAGAGTGTACTCTAGTTCAAAAGATTTGCCAAAAGTCAAAAGTGGTTTGGGCGTTGCGATTGTTTCAACAAGTAAAGGCGTAATGTCCGATAGATCAGCGAGATCAAACGGCGTGGGTGGTGAAATCCTATGTACAGTTTTTTAAGAGATATATTCAATGTCTAGAGTTGCTAATAATCCAATTAAAATACCTGACGGAGTTTCAGTTGATATCGGTGCAGATCAGATTGATATCAAAGGTGCTAAGGGTAATTTATCTATGTCGATAAAACATAATGTTACTGTGGTTGAAAATAACGGGCATTTGAATTTTTCGGCAGCAGATTCATCGTCATTTTCAAAAGCGATGTCAGGAACTACGCGAGCATTGGTTAACAATATGGTATTAGGAGTATCGCAAGGGTTTGAAAAAAAGTTAGAACTCGTTGGCGTAGGGTTCAGAGTGCAGTTACAAGGTACTAAAGTTAATTTATCCTTAGGATTTTCCCATCCAGTAATATATGAACTTCCAGATGGAGTATCTGCAGAAGCTCCTAGTCAAACAGAAATTATTTTGAAGAGTAACGATAAGCAAAAGCTCGGCCAAGTATGCGCGGAGATCAGAGCATTGAGACCACCAGAGCCATATAAGGGTAAAGGAGTTCGGATCTCTGGAGAGTATATAAGACGTAAGGAAGCGAAGAAGAAGTAGGTTTAAAAATATGTTTAATAAGAAGCAAGCAAGAGTGCGGAGATCGACGAAAACCCGAATGAAGATAAGAGATGGTAGTTTGTCTCGCTTGTCTGTTCAAAGAACGCCAAAGCATATATATGCACAGATCACCTCGCCAAAAGGTGATCGAACACTTGTATCAGCATCAACACTTGAAACATCAATCAGATCAGGCGCGACAGGCAACAAGAATGCGGCAATTGAAGTTGGGAAGTTGATTGCGGAGCGCGCAATTTCCGTTGGAATTAAGGACGTTTCTTTTGATCGAAGTGGATATAAATATCATGGAAGAGTCAAAGCATTGGCAGATTCTGCGCGAGAAGTAGGACTTAAATTTTAAGGTTGAATTATGGCACTGAAAGAGCAAAAAGATATTACGTCTGAAGGGTTACTGGAAAAGCTTGTTCAGGTTAACCGAGTTGCGAAAACTGTAAAAGGAGGTCGGATCTTTTCTTTTACGGCCCTGACTGTTGTGGGCGACGGAAAAGGCAGAGTTGGATTCGGAAGAGGAAAGGCCAGAGAGGTGCCTTTGGCTATTCAGAAGGCAATGGAAGCAGCCCGAAAAAATATGATCGATGTAGCCCTTGATGGTACTACGATTCAATACCCAATCAAGGGTGTGCATGCGGCTTCAAAGATATACATGCAGCCTGCGTCAGAGGGAACTGGAGTAATAGCAGGGGGCGCAATGCGCTCGGTTCTAGAGCTGGCTGGTGTTCAAAATGTGCTTGCTAAATGTTATGGGTCAACCAATCCAGTAAATGTGGTGCGTGCCACGTTTAATGCACTCCGTGACATGCGCTCGCCTGAGGAAGTTTCACTCAAGCGTGATTTGTCAGTTCAAGAAATTCTTGGTTAGTGTAAGCAAAGGGAAAAATTAGATGCCAAAAGCAAAAGTAAAACAGATAGCTGTGACCCAGATCAAAAGTTCTATAGGAAGATTAAAAAAGCACAAGAGCTGCCTGGCAGGCTTGGGATTAAGGAAAATTGGGCATACTGTTGTCATTGAGGATACACCAGCAGTAAGAGGAATGGTGCAGGCTGTGCAATACATGTTAAGGGTTGAGGAAATATAAAATGAAATTGAATACGTTGAGACCCGCTGATGGAAGAGTAACAAGACGAAAGAGAGTAGGGAGAGGAATAGGCAGTGGTTTAGGCAAGACAGGTGGCCGTGGGCACAAAGGGCAAACTTCAAGATCCGGTGGGTCAATCAGACCAGGATTTGAAGGGGGTCAGATGCCTTTACAAAAGCGATTGCCAAAATATGGTTTCACATCTCGAATAGCGAGCGTTACCTCTCAAGTAACATTAAGTGAGTTAGACAGCATTGATGAAAAGGTAATAAATATAGAAGTTTTAAAATCAAATGGGATTATAAGAAATCTAACAGCGAAGGTGAAAGTATTTTCATCTGGTCAAATAACAAAACCTGTAGTGCTTGAGGGAATCGCAGTATCAAATGGTGCCAGGGAAGCAATAGTTTCTGCCGGCGGGACAATTAAAGATTAATTAATATGGCAAAAAGACCGTTACCAAATATGAGTAATCAGAAAGGGCTTGGTGAGCTTTTTTCGAGACTTAAATTTCTCTTCCTAGCAATAGTGATATACCGAATTGGTACTCACATTCCAGTACCTGGGTTCGATCCTGATAGATTAGCGGAGCTGTTCAATCAAAATCAAGGGACTTTTTTGGGGCTTTTTAATATGTTCTCAGGAGGAGCATTAGAGCGTCTCTCTATCTTGGCTCTTGGTGTTATGCCGTATATATCTGCCTCCATTATTATGCAACTGCTCTCTGCAACTGTCCCGTCTCTTCAGCAATTAAAAAAAGAAGGAGACAGTGGACGAAGAGTCATCAATCAGTATACGCGTTATGGAACCGTAGGTTTAGCGACGATTCAGGGAACAGCAATGGCAGTTGGATTTGGCTCGCAAGGGTTAGCCTATGAAACGACACCCATTTTTTATGCCGTTGCAATATCATCTCTGGTTGCGGGTGCCGTTTTCTTGATGTGGTTAGGTGAACAAATTACTGAACGAGGTATTGGTAATGGTATTTCAATGCTGATATTTGCAGGAATTATTGCAGGCATGCCAGGCGCTATTGGACAAGCACTCGAATCTGCCAGGCAGGGTGATTTAGAACCTTTAATATTAATTTTTATTTTGCTGATCGCAATTGGAGTAGTTTATTTTGTGGTTTTCATAGAACGCGGTCAGAGAAGATTAACGGTCAATTATGCGCAGCGACAGAGTCGACAAGGATATAGTGCACAAACGTCACATTTGCCTCTCAAAGTTAATATGGCCGGGGTTATTCCTGCAATATTTGCGAGTAGTTTATTATTGTTCCCCACTTCGATAAGTTCATGGTTTGGGCAGGGCGTCAATGCACCAGAATGGCTTCAAGATATGGCTCTTTTAATTGGTCCAGGACAGCCTCTACATATATTGCTTTTTTCGGGGCTGATAATCTTCTTCAGCTTCTTCTACACCGCTTTGATGTATAACCCAAAAGAAGTAGCAGATAATCTCAAACGTGGAGGAGCTTATTTGCCCGGCATTAGACCAGGCGACCATACGGCTAAATATATCGACGATGTCACAACAAAGCTTACGTTAATAGGTGGTTTATACATAACACTCATATGTCTGATGCCGCAATTTTTAAACGTATATTTAAATGTTCCTTTTTACCTGGGCGGTACCTCTTTGTTAATAGCTGTTGTGGTTACTATGGACTTTATGTCTCAAGTGCAATCTCATTTGATGTCTCAACAATATGACTCGTTAATGAAAAAGGCAAATTTAAAGAATGTTGGTAGAAAGTAATTAGGTGATTATATGAAAGTGAGAGCGTCTGTTAAAAAAATCTGTAGAAATTGCAAAATTGTCAAAAGAAATGGTGTTATCAGGGTCATTTGTAGCTCAGATCCAAGACATAAACAGAGACAAGGATAATGAATTTGATTTTTTGTATAGCTATGGTTATTCTAGCGCGCCTTTTGCTTAAGACATCAAGCATTAACCTTCGGATAAATAAAAGGATTGAATTGTAAATGGCCAGGATAGCGGGTGTTAATATCCCTGATAATAAGCATGCAGTCGTCTCACTAACTTACGTGTACGGAGTTGGCGCTTCTACCGCTAAGTTAATTTGTCATGCAGTTGGTTTGAAAGGTGACGAAAAAATTGCCTCTTTGTCTGAAGACCAGCTAGATAAGCTCAGAGCTGCGGTAGCTCGATATGAAGTAGAGGGTGACTTAAGAAGAGAATCTAGTATGCATGTGAAACGATTGATGGATCTAGGATGCTATCGGGGTTTGAGGCATCGAAGAAACATGCCTGTTAGAGGTCAGAGAACAAAGACAAATGCTCGTACTAGAAAAGGACCGAAGCGGCCTATTAAAAAGTAAAAAGGAAAATTATGGCAAAAGTAGCCTCAAAAGGATCTAAGAAAAAAATAAAACGCTCAGTTATTGATGGAGTGGCGCATATTTACGCATCATTTAATAACACAATAGTTACTATTACAGATAGGCAGGGTAATACACTATCTTGGGCTACGGCGGGTGGTTCAGGGTTCCGGGGATCACGGAAGAGCACTCCATTCGCTGCCCAGGTTGCTGCTGAAAGAGCCGGCGAAGCTGCTCAAGATTATGGTTTAAAAAATTTAGATGTGCAGGTTAATGGTCCAGGACCAGGAAGAGAGTCAGCGGTACGAGCGCTTAACAACTCTGGTTTTAAGATTACAAACATTACAGATGTTACACCTGTTCCGCATAATGGATGTAGACCACCAAAAAAACGTCGAGTTTAGGAGATAAGGATGGCTAGATATTTAGGACCAACTTGTAAGCTCTCTCGCAGGGAGGGTACTGACCTTTTCTTAAAAAGTGGTGTAAGACCTTTGGAGTCAAAGTGTCGTGCGGAGAGCGCTCCAGGCCAGCATGGCCAGAGACGAGGCAGATTGTCAGACTATGGAGTTCAGTTGCGAGAAAAGCAAAAAGTGCGTCGTATCTATGGGATACTTGAGAAGCAATTTAGAAATTATTATAAGTCGGCGGCGAGAACAAAAGGGAATACAGGTGAGAATCTTCTGACCCTTTTAGAGAGTAGATTAGATAATGTCGTTTACAGGATGGGTTTTGGAAGCACTAGGGCTGAGTCAAGACAGCTAGTAGCGCATAATTCGATCCTGGTGAATGGAGCAAAGGTCAACATTGCCTCGTTCAGCGTTTCAGCTGGAGATGTGATAAGTTTGCGTGAAAAGGCGAAAAAACAACTGAGGGTGCAATCGGCTCTGCAATTAGCTGCGCAAAGAAGTGAATCAAGTTGGGTCAATGTTAATTCTGAAAAAATGGAAGGTACCTTCATTAGGAATCCAGATCGAGAAGATCTGCCTTCTGAAATAAATGAAAACTTAATCGTCGAGTTATATTCGAAATAAAATTATTTTTGTAATACAGGGATCATTATGCAAAGTTTGATTAATGAAATGCTTACACCTAAGCACATAGATGTTACTTCACATTCACCTACTCACTCTAAAGTAATTCTTGAGCCACTTGAGCGGGGGTTCGGTCATACACTAGGTAATGCATTACGAAGAATTCTCCTATCTTCAATGACTGGGTGTGCTGTTGTAAGTGTTGAGATAGAAGGTGTCGAGCATGAATATAGCACTATTGAGGGTGTGCGAGAAGATGTAATGGAGATACTCCTTAACTTAAAAGGTGTTGCTGTTACAATGGAAGGCACTGACTCTACGACAGTAGATCTATCAGTCAGCGGCCCAGGTATTGTTACCGCTGGAGATATAGAATGTGACAGCAGCATCGAGATTATTAATCCTGATCACGTAATTGCAACAATTTCAGGTAAAACAGATCTAAATATAAAGTTACACATTGCGAGGGGGCGAGGTTATCAGCCCTCCGATGCCAGAGCTAGTGATGATGAGTCAAAAACAATTGGGCAACTTCATTTAGATGCATCTTTTAGCCCAATTCACAAAGTTTCTTACAGTGTTGATAATGCAAGGGTTGAAAATAGGACTGACCTCGATAAGCTAATCCTAGAGTTAGAAACAAATGGAACTATCGATCCAGAGGAATGTATCAGAAGGTCTGCCACAATATTACAACAACAATTGGCAGTCTTTGTAGATTTAGAAAGTGAGGCGTTAGCGGAGCCAGAAGAACAAGAGGAAGAGGTCGACCCCGTATTACTTCGACCGGTAGATGACTTAGAGTTGACTGTCAGGTCAGCGAATTGTTTGAAGGCTGAAAGCATCTATTATATTGGAGATTTAATTCAACGAACTGAAGTAGAGCTTCTGAAGACGCCAAACTTGGGTAAAAAGTCTCTCACAGAGATTAAAGATGTGCTTGCTACCAAAGGCTTGTCCCTTGGCATGCGATTGGAAAACTGGCCGCCATCAAGCATAAAATCTGAAGATGAAACTGTTTAGTTGGAATTGAGCGAAGTTAAGGTCGAGGTTAATTATGCGACATAGAGTCAGCGGGCGTCGTTTAAATAAGACGGGTAGTCACAGAAATGCAATGATGAAGAATTTAACTTCGTCACTCATAGAGCACGAAATAATTAAAACGACGCTACCAAAAGCAAAGGAGCTAAGGGTCTTTGCTGAGCCATTCATAACTCTTGCAAAGCATGACTCTGTGCATAACAGACGCATAGCATTCAACAGATTAAGAAATAAATCAGCTGTGGGTAAATTATTTACTGAGATTGGGCCAAAATATCAGGATAGACCTGGCGGTTACCTCAGAATTCTTAAGTGCGGATTTAGAACTGGTGACAAAGCGCCAATGGCATTTGTAGAGATGGTAGACAGAGAAATTGCAGAGAACACAGACTTGGAAAGTGAGTCCGTGACTGCAGAGTAAAGATATCTCTACATTAATTATTAGATTTATATTCGATCAAAATCTCGTTGTCGATGTCCATTATTCTCAGCTTTCTACCCCAAGCACAGCCAGTATCTAGAGCATGAATATTCGGAGTGCAGAATTTCCCATCTAAAGTCGCCCAGTGACCAAAAATTATTTTCTCTTTTTTATATGACTTCCTATGTTTAAACCAGGGAGCATACTTTGTGGAAGAAGATTTAGGATTATTGTCTTTAAAATCTAATTCGCCGATCTCTGAGCACAACCTCATGCGCGTTAAGTAATTTGTTATTACTCTCAATCTTATCACGCCCTCCAATTCATCATTCCATAAGTCGGGAGTATTTCCATACATATTTTTGAAAAATTTTCCTGCATTCTCTGATTGAAGTTCACTTTGAACTTCAAGTGATAGTGAAAATGCCTTTTCAATACTCCATGTTGGCGCTATTCCCGCATGAACAATCGAATATGCTTCGGCATTTAGCATCAAAGATTTCTCAGTCATCCAACCTACAATTTCGTCTAGATCTGGTGCACAGAGAAGAGTTTCTAAGCTATTAATATTTGTTCGTTTCCCTGCACTGTGAACAAGTGCTAGTAAGTGCAAATCATGATTTCCGAGTACCAGATCAAAGGACTTGCCAAGATTTTTACAGAATCTAATTGTTTCTAAGGACATTGGGCCTCGGTTAACCAGGTCGCCGACAGACACTAGTTTGTCGATTCGGTGATCAAAGTTAATTTCATTGAGAAGCGCAGTTAGTTCCTCAAGGTGACCGTGAATATCACCAACAACATAAACTGACATATAAAGTTACCTATTTTGATTCTGTCCAAAGGTACTTATAGCATTTGAAAGCGCAACGAAATCTGATACTGATATATTTTCAGGTCGCAGATTAAGATCAACTGTTTTTTCCAGTTGAACGCCTTGTTCTATATATTTTTTTAAGCTATTTTTTATAATTTTCCTACGTTTTGAAAAACATAGCTTTACTATATTTGAGAATAAAAGTTCATCAGTGACTGATACATCCCTATTTAAATGGGGTAATAGCCTCACGAAGGAAGAGTTGACTTTTGGAATTGGATTAAAAGCTTCAGCTGATACATCAAGTATACGATAGATTTTATATTGATACTGCATCATTACAGAAAGTCGACCATATGATTTAGCACCGGGTTTAGCAACAAGTCTATCTACTACTTCTTTCTGCAACATTAAATGAATATCAACAATCTGTGAGACGAATGATGAAAAATGAAATAACAGAGGTGTTGAGATATTGTAAGGAAGATTGCCGACTAATCTAAATTTGGTATTTTTAAATTCATTACTTAGATCATACTTTAATGCATCGTCATTGATAAATGTTATCTTGTGCTGTTCGCATAAATTCCTTTTTAGTAAGTTTACTAAATCGAAATCAATTTCAAGAAGAATGATTTCTTTACAGAAAGGAATGATATGCTTGGTAATCGCTCCTTTACCAGGACCAATTTCAAGGAAAGTATCATTATCGCAAATTTTGAGTTCACTTATAATCTCATTTATGACATTCTGATCAATTAGAAAGTTTTGACCAAATCTTTTTTTGGGCCTAGGTGCTTTCATTACGATTGCGCGCTAATTCGCTAGCAAGATGAACTGCTCTCTCAAAGCTTTTATATATGGTTTTTCCAGTGCCAGCCAAATCTAGCGCTGTTCCATGATCAACAGATGTTCTTATAATAGGTAACCCCAAAGTAATATTTGTGATTTCCCCAAAGTTCAAGCTTTTAATTACAGGTAAACCCTGATCATGATACATCGCTACAAATGCATCTGCTTGTTTGATATTAACTTCATTGAAAATAGTATCTGCTGATAAAGGTCCAACGACATCGATTCCTAGGGTTGATAGTTCGCGTAAAGTTGGAGTTATAATCTTCGTTTCCTCTGTACCTAAATAACCAGATTCGCCTGCGTGAGGATTTAAACCACAAACCAAAATTTTTGGTTTAGAAATCTGGAATTTATTGATTAGATCTGTATTAAGTATATTGATAGTTCGAGTCAATTTTTCCTTTGTGATGGAGTTACTTACTTTATTTAAGGGTATATGCGTTGTTACTAATGCTACTCTTAAATGGTCGGAAGCTAGCATCATAACTTGGTTTGATGTGCCCAATTTGTTTGCCAAGTATTCAGTGTGACCTGTGAATTTAATATTTGCATCTCGAATGACTGATTTTTGTATGGGTGCGGTGACGAGTGCTTCTGTTTCATTTTTAACGCATGAATTCATTGCAGCATTAAGACACTTCAAAACATACTCTGAGTTTTCAGGATTTAGCATTCCAGGACGACAAGGGAGAGCAAGTTTATGTGGAACGATACTCAAGGTACCCGGTGAGTATGCGTCTTTTGATTCGGGATCTGTCAACTTTAATGGTAGTTTTAGCAATCTTGCTCTTTCTGTAATTAAATCAGGATCCGCATAAGCAATAAGTAAATCTTTTCTTTGCTTTTGAACAGTCTGTATTAATATATCTGGCCCAATCCCGGCTGGCTCTCCTACAGAGATAGCAATTTTTTTAGGTACCATGGATTATCAAATCTTTATTTCTATGAATGCTTCATCTTTAATTTCTTGGAGCCATACCTGAAGTTCCTCATCATACTTCCTCTGTCTTATCAGGTTCTGAGCTCGATTTCTAAGTATCTCTTCACTGAAGTCCTGTTGTCTTCGATCAGTTACTTGCAGTATGTGCCATCCAAATTGAGATTCGAAAGGTTCGCTTATCTCACCTATAGCAATGTTGTTCATTGTCGCCTCGAATTCCGGCACAAACATCCCAGGAGTTGACCAGCCAAGATTTCCACCATCCAAGGCAGAAGATTTATCTTCAGAATGTGCTTTTGCAAGTTGTTCAAAATCTTCTCCTGCCAAAACTTGATTTTTTATTTGTTGCAGGAATTTCTTTGTTTCCAACTTATTTCGGAGCGCATTTGGTTCTAATAAGATATGTTTAACAAGATTTTGCTCAATTAATTTAGCATCACCACCTCGGCGATCATAAAGTTTGATTAAATGGAAGCCAGCAGCGCTCCTAATTGGTTCGGAAACTGTGCCTAAAGTTAGTAGATCAATTTCCTGACTGAATATTTTAGGAAGTTGGGCCATATTCCTCCAACCCAAATCACCACCTTGAAGGGCTGATTGATCCATAGAGTAAGACAATGCTAATTCTTTAAAGTCTTTTCCATCTTGAATTTGTTGATAAAGATCCATGGCCTGATTAGAAACCCTATCTATGTTAGCCTTGCTTGCATTGCTGGACACAGCAAGGAGAATTTGTCCAATATTGACGTCTGGTGATGACACCAACTGGCCTTCCTCCGAATTAAGGAAATTATTAAGTTCTTGATCAGACACTCTTATTCTTCTCATTATGCTTGCTTGTTGAACACGCATTATTATCAGTTCATGCCGAACTTCCTCTCGTATGATGGATAAACTAGTTCCCTCCATGGTTAATCGATCTATATATTGATCTATCGAGAGGTTATTACTTGCTGCCACCCGGCCTATCGCTTGATTTAGTTCATCATCAGAAATTCTTACCCCAGCATTGTATCCGATGCTAAGCTGTATTCTCTCAGAGATTAATCTATCCAATACTTGCTTTCTTAAAAGATCCTCAGGTGGTGCAATGGTGTTTGACTGCTTTATTTGTTTCATTATTGAGGACATTCTTCGGTTTAATTCGCTTTGAAGAACAACATCGTCATCCACAATCGCAATTATTTTATCCAGTATTTTTACTTGTGCGTTACTCAATGAGCACGCGACAATACAAACCCAAGCGATAGCAAATTTAAAATTTTTCATAGTATCAATACCCAAATATACCTTTCTTTAATATTTTATCTAATTTTTGCCCAGTGCTACCAATTCCTTTGAGCTCTAGTTTGAAAATTATTGAATTTCGCATGTTAGGATCAATCTCTGTATCCAATCCATTGAAAACCACATTGATTGATCTTCTTGCCAAGACCGCCATGCTCCAACAACAGCTTGAATATTCCACTCCACCGAATATTTCTAACTCTCTTTGATTGCTTAAATCATGATACCAACGACCTACAAAATTTATTTTGTTAGAAAGAGATGTTCTGATTGAAAAATCAAGCTGTTCTATTTCTTGAGTCAGGTGATAACTAAATTCATTATCTGAAAGCTCGCCAGACTTTCTGTAGCTTAAATTGAAAAGACTGTCATCATCTCTATTATATCGTAGGTTTACGATATTTTTTGTTCTGCTTTTTTGCAAATTTGACTTAATTGAAGATGCTTCGAGTTCCCAGTTTTCATTAAAGTAAGCCTTGATTTTAAAAGCGTTTATTGCTTTGTTCCTGTTACCCTTTAGAGTAGGAGTCGAAGGTTGAGTGAGATACATTATCTCATCATCCAAAAAGTATGATCTGGCTGCTTGAAACACAAATTTTTCATCCAGTGAGTCGAGATTTATCAGTTTTGATGTGACACCAATAGTGATTCTCTCCTCATTAGAAACTCGGTCGCTCCCAACAAAGCGATCTTTTTTAAATAATGAATCATAAGATAGGGTGCGTTCTCTCGTATCAAAAATAGGCAAGTCATTTTGAATTTTCGCTCTTGAGTTCTGATAGAACATTTTTGCATCTATAGTAGCCAAACTTTGTGGATTAATGAATTTCTCAAGAGAAATACCACCCTTAAGTACGAAGGTTGGTAACGTTAGGGTTTTGTCACTTACTAATGAATTATCTGCATTGTCTAAGTTATATGACAAATGAGAGAGATGAAATTCAGGTTTCAAGTACCCCCAATCTGTGAATTTTATCCAATCTATGGAGTAATTGAGTGCAGTTCTGATACCCTCCAACTGGTTATCACTCTTGTGTTGAAAATTAGTGAATTTATTAGTTAGCCTTATATTTAGATTGTTATTGAACGGGTATGCGCCAATTATCTCGATAGACGGTAACGCAGAGTAGTGATCACTGTATCTCTCTACAATCGATTGGAAATCTGTAGTGCTTATTTTGTATAACCAATTGTTATTTTGGTATTCGAGGTAAGAAAATTGATTTAGATGAGACAGAGTTATTTCATCAATTGTAAAATTTCCAAGGTCTTTGATGTACAAGGCATCACTTGTTTTCGTGTAATCGATGTAACTAATTAACTGATCTGATGAATGACCTATATGTGAAAAAGCGATTTCATATCTTTTTTGGCTTGGTGAAAACGAAGATGTGTTTTCAGGATACGATTCGTTTATATTTTTGTCATCAAAAATAATAGATCCTGTTAATTCATTACGTGACCATTTGTTTAAATGGCGCATTTTGATATTGAAACCAAAACCTCGATTTTCAACATACCTTGGTGAAAACAACGTATCAAAATTTGGTGCAAAGTTAAAATACAAAGGCTGAGTGTAATCTAAGCCATTAGTTTGTGAAATATCAAGATCGGGAATTAGCAAACCTGTCATGCGTTCACCAGAAATTGGAAGTTTTAAGTATGGAAAATAAAAAATAGTGGAGCCATTAACTTTTAGATTAGCTTTATTAATAGATGCGTATCCTTCATTCTCATTTATGGTTATTCTGGAAGTCACAAAGTTCCAGCCAGAGTCACCAGGCTCGCAATTTGAATACGTAGCATTTTCGACTATAAATTCGCCATTATTGCCACGCTTAAGTGTCTCTGCTGTTCCATTCAGAGATGGCCCATGGATTACATATTGAGCATTCTTCATAGTTATTTCTTTACTGTCGAGGCTAATTTCCGCACGATCACTAGCAATTGCGATGCCTGGTTCTCTGAAAACAATATTTCCAACCAATGAAACTTGATTGGATTTATTATTAATTTTTGCGAAATCACTTCTTAATAATCTTTGACCTTGTGTAATTTCAACATTTCCATTTAGTATAGCTTCCTCCTCTGATGAATCGCCTGACGAGTCTGCCGTAATTTTCAGAGGAGAAGACAAAATATCGTCAGAGTCATCAAATATAGTCAAATCAGGTTCAATAAATTTTCCACAATGCTTGAGATCAAAAGATTTGTTTGCGTCAATTGAATTTGAGTCGAACCAGTCGATAAAGTTATGCGTTTTCGAAGTATTGAAAGTAATCTCATTACCAGTATGTTGATTTTCATCTGCTTGAATATGTGCCGTGATACAAAGAAACAGTAACTTTAGCAATATTGGTAGGCTATTCTTTATTTCAAAAGACATATTCAGAAAACTTGATTTGTAAATGTTTTCAATAGTTTACTAAATTTTTTAGCTCTAGAGTGATTAAATGATTAAACTGTTTATTCTTATTTTTTAATTGTTAAGATTCGACTTTATGAGAGACTCAATTGACTCTAAATTAGTTACTCGATTTAGTGAATGGTTATTAAAATACATTCCCGAATTTAGATACCAAACAAAAGAGCCACGTATTGCTGAGATAGGAGGCGATGCAGGATTTCGGAGATATTATAGAGTAAATTCCCAACCCACAAGGATTGGAGTCATCTCTCCGCCAGAAAAAGAAAATAACTTGGAATTTGTGCAGATTGCAAATTTGCTCAGGGATAATGGCGTTGCTGTCCCCAAAATTTTTGCAGTTTGTTTTGAAAAAGGATTTCTACTCGTAGAGGATTTTGGTGATACCACTTTCTTCGAGGCACTAAAAACTTCGAATTCGGATGCATTATATGATCAAGCAGAGAAATCGCTTTTTAAGATGCAACAAATTTACCCGAGTGAAATTGGTTTATTGACATATGATTTAGAAAAAGTGCTGGATGAGTTGGCTTTGTTTGAAGCATGGTTTTTAAAGGCTAAATTGGGTATTCCAAGTTCTGAGATACCGAGTGAAATTCTAAGGGAGTGTTTCCAAAAATTAATTGATAATTTTAATGAACAACCACAGGCTTTTGTGCATAGAGACTATCACTCTAGAAACATAATGGTTAAGCAAGACAAAAGTTTAGGAGTAATAGATTTCCAGGATGCATTGATTGGTCCTATTACCTATGACTTAGTTTCATTATATAGAGATTGTTATTTACGGCTTGACCAAGATTATATTCGTCGGAAATTGTTAAATTATAAAGATCGGTTAGAGCTCAAAAAAGTTATCCCGAGAGTAAGTAATAAAACTTTTGAGAGATGGTTTGATTTGACTGGACTACAGCGACATTTGAAAGTCTTGGGCATTTTTTCGAGATTGGCTATTCGTGATCAGAAGACTGCTTATTTGCGAGATATTCCACTCGTTATGACTTATGTAAGGTTAATCTTAGACCGATATGACGAGTTTTCTTTATTGCAAGAGTGGATTGAAAAATGTGTATATCCAGCACTTCAAAAACAAACTTAATTAAAACATCCTTTAACAAGAACTCAGGATAGTATTTGATGAAAGCAATGATTTTAGCTGCTGGTTTCGGTAAGCGGATGAAAGAAGTTACTAAAAAATTGCCTAAAAGTCTCATCAGTATTGGTGATAAGACTTTGCTGGAGAGAACGATTGAAAATTTAGTGAATTTTGGAATTAAAGAGATCGTAATAAACGTTAGTTGGTTATCTGAATTGATTATGAGTCAAATTGGTGATGGAACAAAATATGGAGCAAAAATTCATTGGTCTGAGGAAGTTCACCCTCTGGAGACTGGAGGTGGCATATACAAGGCTCTGGATATTCTGGGCAATAAGCCTTTTATCACAATTAATGGTGATATTTGGATTGAACCTGAGGCCATTAAATTGTTACTAGATAATTATAAAGTTCATATGCCAGGCCTGCTTTTACTTGCAACAAATCCTGATCATAATAGTGAAGGTGACTTTTCGATTGAAAGTGGTTTGATAGCCTATGAAAATCCGCGTCATACATTTGCAGGCTTAAGTATTTTATCGAAGCAGCTTTTTGAACTTCATGATCCAAGTAATAAAAAGTTTCCATTAATAGATATATTTAATTTATGGATAGAAAAAAAAGATTTATTCGGAATCTATTATCAAGGAACTTGGTTTGATGTGGGGACTAAAGAAAGGTTATTGGAATGTGAGAATTACGTGAGATATTTTGAGGACTTTTAAATGCTTCTAAAAATCTTATTTTGGAGTGTACTATTTTTTGTATCCTTTCTTTCACTAGTTGATATCACACAACCCGTTGATACTCCGTTATTATCATTTGATAAGGTACTTCATTTTGGGATCTACAGTTTTATGAATGTTTTACTTCTGACTGCATATAACAAAAATTTTTCTATTTGGTTCCTGTCAATTACGCTTTTTGTTTATGGCATATTAATAGAGGTGGCACAGAATCAAACAACTTACCGAGCTGCAGAATTGGGAGATATTCTCGCTAATTCCTTGGGAATTTTAATTGGCGCACTGATATTCAAAATAGCTTATCGATTTAATAAACATCCCTTCTAGCGTATATCATATTTATGAAAGATATAAAAAGACACATTATATGGATCGCTCCTTTGCTCGCTATGAATATCGTCTTTTGGATGATATTCAATGATTGGAGTTTTCAAAGCGCTTTCACTGTTGGGGTAGCATCTTTATGTGCACTTTGGTGGATTTTTGAACCCATACCTATACCGATTACTTCTTTGATTCCGCTCGCTCTATTCCCAATTTTTGGTGTTTTGACAGGAGATCAAATAGCTAGAGCATATGGGGACCCCTTAATTATTTTATTAATGGGTGGTGCAATGTTATCAAAGGCGATGGAAATTAGTGATGCTCATAAACGTATTGCAATATCAATGATTCGATTATTTGGCGGCCATAATCCGAAAACTTTGGTTTTTGGATTTATGCTTGCTTCTGCCTCTTTAAGTATGTGGGTCTCTAATACAGCTACCACCCTTATGCTTATCCCAGTGGTATTTGCAGTTTTACAGAATTCTCGTTTAGAGGGAAATAATGCCAACTTAGCAGTCGCACTCTTATTAGGGATTGCATATGCTGCCAGCATAGGTGGATTAGGTACGCCAATTGGCTCACCGCCAAATGTAATATTTCTGAAAGTATACAGCGATACCGTTGGAACGGAACCTAGTTTTTTTCAATGGATGATGTGGGGATTACCTGTTGTATTAATGATGGTCCCAATTTCATGTTTATGGCTTACCAGAAAGTTACCCAATAGAAGTGAGATTTCGATTCCTAAACTTGGTGACTGGACATCATATGAGAGAAGAGTATTAACTATCTTTGCGTTGACCGCTCTGTTTTGGATAACTCTGAGAGAGCCCTTTGGTGGATGGACAACTTGGTTTTCACTAAGCGGTGCAAATTACGCCTCTGTAGCTTTATTTTCAATAATTTTGATGTTCTTGATTCCCAATGGTAAAGGAGGAAGATTATTAGATTGGCGTTCTGCATCCAATATTCAGTGGGGTGTTTTACTTTTGTTTGCGGGAGGATTGGCAATTGCCAAAGCTTTTGAAGTAACCGGAGTGAGCAATGAGATTGGTGAAAGTTTATCAATTGTAACAAAACTCTCAATCATACTTACTGTACTAATTATTGCGACATGTGTGACTTTTTTAACTGAAATTACCAGTAATACTGCTACAACAGCATTACTGATGCCTATTTTAGCGGCCACAGCATTGGGCTCTGGGATTGATCCAGTAGTTTTGATGTTGCCTGCGGCGCTGTCAGCTAGTTGTGCTTTTATGCTACCAGTTGCAACGGCGCCAAATGCAATAGTCTTTGGCACAGATAAAATAAAGGTATCAAAAATGGTAGCAGAGGGATTTGCATTAAATTTGTTTGGGATATTTGTTATTACTACGGTTGTTTTTATTTGGGTGAACTGATTAATAACTCAGCTATCCACAAGTAGCTTGATGTTTTTTGGCGAAATTATCTGCCGTCCGGAGATGGACAATGCTAAAAGAGTCAGCTCCTGCCAAATATCACCTTTTCTTAAACCTTTTATTAAAAGATCTAATGCGGATGCTTGACTAAGGAGCATTCTTAGGTAATTTATTTTTACACGGTTAATAGAATTATAGAAAATCGGAATTCGTTTTTCCCAAACACCAAGTCGTCTAAAGGTTATTTTTGGATTAATACCTTTCTCTGATTCCTCTTTCGCTCGATACAATATCCTAAGCTCCTTTGTGATTAACCAAAGTAAAAATATTTCTTCAAAACCATCATCTTTATAGCTATGTAACACTCTCAAAGATTTTTCACTTTTGCCAGCTAATAAGTCGTCTATAAACTGATATGGATCGAATTTTTCAGAATTTGAACAAATATTTAGCATTTCATTTAGACCAATTTGACCTTCAGGCTCTAATAAACGTATCTTTTCAATTTCATGAGATGCGGCAACAAGATTTCCTTCTACCCTTTCGGTTAAGAGTTGAACTGCATCATTTGATAAATCAATTTGATAACGACTAAGCTGATTTTTAATCCAATATATCAATTCATTTGATTTTATCGGCCAAATTTCGATTAATATTCCAAACTGCTTTAGGGATTTAAACCAAGGGCTAGCTATTGTTTTTTTGTCTAATTTAGGAAATATAAGTAACAAAGTATTATCAGGATTTAATTGAGAACAAACATTTGTCAGTATTGGAATTTCTTCTTTTGAGAACTTTTGTTTTGAAAATTTAACTTCGATTATTTTTTTTTCACTGAACAATGATAATGAATTATTCTCGATTCCAATCTCGGCATAATCTTCCTTTGACGAGCACGTTATTGATTTTCTCTCGGAAAAACCAAGTGATGTAGCTTTTGAACGGATTTGATCCTGAGCTTCTTTGACGAGTATCGGTTCATCACCACAAATAATATATAAATTCGCAAAATCTTTTGACAAATGCTCTTCAAGTTTTTTGACAGGTATTTTCATCGCAGGAAAACTGGTTAATTAATTTTTGACATTATCGAGTCTAGTCTAAAAACAAGTTTCATAATTAATTTCTCTGTCATTTCACGTTTGATCTGCACTTCCTCTTCTGTGGATGCAAGAATATCATTTGGGAAAAACTCATAGAAACCTTCGACTTTTATTTCATTACTATCAATCATCGAATTGTTTTTTTCGCTCATTATTGTGTAATTTATTGACATATTGATTTGGTATTCAGAAACCCGTCCGTCAGATCCTATGGATACAACCCGCTTGCTTTCCTCATAATCTTCAATCCTTATGTCGATTTTTGATGTACTGCTGTCTTGCATGTTTCGGAGGTGTTGTCTCGTTGCATATTCAAAATTTCTTTTTACCTCGGGGGCGAGATTATTAAATAGCAAGTTAATATTCATATCTTTGGTTATTGCTATGTAATTGCCTTTTAATTGCCATCCGCATGAGGAAATTAAAATGCTAAGAAATGCTATGCCAATTACTTTGATCACACACTTACCACTATGTTTATTAATTTATTTGGTACAAATATGATTTTTTTGATTTCTCTATTCTCTATAAATCGGGACACATTTTCCTGTCTTATTGCTTTATGCTTTACCGCCGCATCATCTTCACCTATACCAACCTCGATTCTACCTCTAACCTTTCCATTGACTTGAATTACTATTGTAACGAAGGATTTCTGCAGCGCTGATTCGTCTACCTCTGGCCAAGAGGCTTCAGAGATGGGCACCTCGTTATCCAACATTTCCCAGAGCTTTATACAAATATGAGGGACAACTGGGTAAAGCATCAATATAGAATTGATAATTGCTTCTCTTCTCACAATGCTTGAACTGGCACAAAGTGGTCTTATTTTAGTGACTTCATTAAGTAATTCCATTACGGCGGCAATCGCCGTATTGAATGTATTTCGGCGACTGTAATCATCGGTAACTTTGGCAATTGTTTCGTGAGTTTTACGTCGAAGATCTAATTGTTGCTGATTTAATTGAGCTTTATCAGTTTCTTCCTTTGGAAAATTTACAATGGCTTGATCATAAGTTATTTTCCAAAGTCTTTTCAGGAACTTAAATGCGCCGGCGACGCCCTGTTCACTCCACTCCATTGTCTGCTCTGGAGGCGCTGCAAACATTGTGAAAAGTCTGACAGTATCTGCACCATAGTTATCTATTATTACTTGTGGGTCAATACCATTATTTTTTGATTTTGACATTTTCGTGACTCCACCGCTACTTAGTTCCTGGTCAGAGTTTATTTGAGTGATTTTTGTTAATTTTCCATTCTCATTTCTATGAAATTCAACTTCTGATGGTGATACCCATATTTTTTTCCCATTTTTTTCATAAAAGTAGGACTCAGATAGAACCATTCCCTGACAAAGAAGTTTTTTAAAGGGTTCGTCACTATTCAACAAACCCTCATCTCTCATCAGTTTGTGGAAAAATCGGGCGTAAAGTAGATGGAGTATCGCATGCTCGATGCCTCCGATATATTGATCAACTGGCAACCAATAATTCGCTTTGACAGGATCTATCATTTGAGAAGTATCATTAGAGCACGTGAATCTTGCGTGGTACCAAGAGGATTCCATAAAGGTATCAAAAGTATCTGTCTCTTGTATTACTTGTCTTCCATTAAACTCTTGTGTTTTATTGTTTCTTTCTCCCTTGTTAAATTTCTGTTTGTCTAGACTTACAGGAAGCCTGTCGTAGGGAATTGGAATTTCTCCTCCTGACAATAAGTTAAACATGGGTATGGGTGCACCCCAGTATCGTTGACGACTGACACCCCAATCTCTGAGTCTATAATTCGAAGTAACCTCCCCTTGATTCAATTTTTTCAAGTCTTCAGCAATTGCGCTAAAAGCTTCATTAAACGTCAGGTCATTATATTTTCCCGAATTAATAAGATTGCCTTTCTCGATAATTGCTTTTTCATTGATACTTGTATTCTTTTTGTCCAAGGACACAACTTGCTTTATTTTTAGGTTATATTTTTTTGCAAACTCAAAATCTCTTTGATCATGTCCAGGCACTGCCATTACAGCCCCAGATCCATAATCAATCAGAACATAGTTGCCAACCCATATTGGTAAAAGATCATTTGTTAATGGATGGATCGCTTTTAAACCAGTGTCTATTCCTATTTTAGATACAGTCGCAAATTCCTCTTCTGATACTTTTTGTCTCGAGCATCGTTTTACAAATTTTGCGATGTCATTATTTTTTTTAGAAAGATCAGAAGTTAATGGATGTTCAGGTGCTAGTGCTAAATACGTTACCCCCATTAAAGTATCCGGGCGAGTCGTGTATACCTCTAATTGATGATGATTGAATTCTTTATCTTTAACATTGAAAGTAATGTTGATACCTCTACTTTTGCCAATCCAGTTTCGCTGCATAGTTTTTACTTGATCGGGCCAATGCTCTAAATCCTCCAATCCACTGAGCAGTTCGTCAGCATATTTTGTAATTTTGATAAACCACTGAGGGATGTTTTTCTTCTCTACAACAGAGTCGCAACGCCAACAAGATGTATCAATGACTTGTTCATTTGCTAGCACAGTTTCGCAACTTGGACACCAGTTAACTGCACTCGCTTTTTTATAAACTAAATTTTTCTCAAAAAGACGTGTGAAAAACCATTGCTCCCATTTAAAATAACTTGGTTCACAGGTTGCGAATTCTCTTGACCAATCTATCGCTAGTCCCAGAGATTTTAGTTGGGACTTCATGGTTTGAATATTTTTTTTCGTCCATTCTGACGGTTCAGTATTGTTTTCGATTGCTGCATTTTCTGCAGGCAACCCAAATGCATCCCATCCCATAGGTTGAAGTACATTTTTACCCAGCATTCTTTGGTATCTGGCAATTACATCTGCGATTGTATAGTTCCTGACATGTCCCATATGAAGTTTTCCACTTGGATATGGAAACATCGCGAGACAATAAAACTTTTCCTTTTCAGAACACTCATTTACAGAGAAGGTTTGATTGTTTTCCCAGAAAAGCTGAGCTTCCCTCTCCACGCTGTGGGGATCATATTTATCGTCAACTACCATGATTTTCAATCAAATTTATTAGACGGCGTCTAGTATAGATTAACGTTGAACAATTCGACACAGCATTGATTAAATCATAGGCAATTTATATTAAGAATTGGTTCTTTTCTGCACACCTAGCTCAACAAGTTTAGCAGCCATATCTTCAGCGGAGGTTTCAGGATTTACTTGGGTATCAACATACATTATCTCGCCTTTCTTACTTATATAAATTGTATGTCTTTTAGGAACGCCATAGAACGCAAGAACATCATATGCTTTAGCGGTTTCTTTCGTTGGATCGCTCAGTAATGGGAAATCTGCATCATTGTCCAACGCAAACTTAATATTCTCTTCAATAGGATCAACACTCGCCATAAAATAAGCAACCTCTAAATCTTTTAATAAGTGTCCATTGAGGGCTAGTGATTTGCATTCGATTGTGCATCCACTGGTAAAAGCTTTTGGGTACCAGGCAATAACAACAGCTTCTTTGTTTAAAAATTGATCTAAAGAGTAAGTCTTCCCATCAGTTGCTTGAAGGGTGAAGCCAGGTGCTTTATCTCCAATATCTAAGCTCATTAAATGAGAAGAAACTGAAAAAAGTAACATTACTAAAACTACTTGAATTAACTTCATTTGGTACTCCTTAAAAGATTTTTTCTTGTTATTAAAATTATACATGTCATCACTACCAAAAATAAAACAAGGGAGGATCTAACTCGGTTGTAAAAAGTCTCTCCGCTTCGTCCTGTAACACTTAACTCGAGTTCTGATTGAACAAACTGGGGTAGCGTTTTAACAAAATTTCCTTTGTGATCAATAACTCCAGTGATTCCATTGTTTGTCACTCTTATTACTGGTTTTGAGTTTTCAATAGCCCTCATCTGAGCCATTTGCATATGTTGTTTTGGCCCAATTGAAGCTCCAAACCATGCATCATTGCTAAGGGTAAGAATTAGATTAGCGCCCGAACTATTACGGGCTATAAAATCTGGATAGACCACTTCATAGCAAATATTCGCACTGATATATGAACTTTTAATTGGTAGGAGAGTATTTCTTGCATTTCCCTTTGAGATTGAGGACATTGGTAAATCAAAAAATTTTATTATTCCACGCAATAATCTTTCGAAGGGCACATACTCGCCAAAAGGGACTAATTTTGATTTATCGTATTGAAATGATGAACTACTTAAATCAATTATTGAATTGAAGAACTCTTGGGTTCCTTGTTCATAGGTAATTGCGCCACTGACTAATTTGCTTTTATAAGTGGTACTAAGATCTTTTATTTCCTCTAAAAATTGAGGTAAATTTTGAGGTATTGAGGGAAGTGCTGCCTCAGGCCAAATAATAAGGTCGTTATTTAAATAGGGTAAAGTTTGGGTTTTTAGTTGTTTTAATATTTCTTTTCTTTTTGCACCGGACCATTTTTCGGCTTGATTAATATTGGGTTGAATTAGTGCGAGTTCTATTTCCTCATTGGTTGATTTGGACCATTCGATATTTTGAAGAATATATCCTCCAGAAATTGTCACTATTATTAATAGATTAAGTTTTAAAATCGGTTTTAAATTTTCTTTTTCGCGAAATATTTGTGATAGGAAGGATGCTAGAAATCCACATATGTAACTCACAATGAGTACGCCACCAACTGTAGCCCATCCACTAAGCACGGTATTAGTGTGACTGTAACCAGCAAAGAGCCAAGGAAAGCCTGAAAAAGCAAATAACCGAAAATATTCGCTTAAAACGAGTAGTGAAGGCAGGCCGATTAAATAAGTTGATGTTTTATCAGGCATAAATCTGAGAAGAACAAATGGAATTGAAAAGAGTATCGAGATAAACAAACAAAATAATACAGTGGCAAGAAAGGCAAATGGCATCGGGATGAAGCCATATTCGTGGATGCTGACGTATACCCAGCTAGTGCCAGTTATAAATATACCAAAGCCAAAACAAACACTTATTAAAAAAGTTTCCTTAGCAGATTTTGTGGGGTTTAATTGATAAAAGAAAAATCCCAAGCTTATGATAACGGCGGGCCAGAAGTTAAAGGGAGCCATTCCAAGTGGATAAAGGGCTCCTGAGAAAAATAATAGCCACCACCTAGATGACTTAAAAGGAAGCTTCATTTTATCAAAGAGACTTGTACTCTGGTGATTTTTCTAGAGTCGCCCGCAATCACTTTAAATTTGAATTTATCAATTGTTTCCACTTCATTTATTTCAGGCAATCTTCCAAATGCGTCAATAACAAGCCCGCCAACCGTATCAAATTCATCGTCAGGAAGTCCAACATCAAAATATTCATTGAAATCACTTATCTCAGTGATTGCATCAACGGAATATTTATTATTTTTCAATGCTATTATTTGTTCCGGTTCAGCTTCGTCTGTTTCATCCTCTATTTCTCCCACTATTTCCTCCAGAATATCTTCAATTGTGAGCAGACCCGAGACTCCCGCGTATTCATCAATAACAATTGCCATGTGATATCTTTGTTCACGAAACTCTTTAAGTAGAACACTAATTCGCTTACTTTCTGGAATGACATTGGCGGGTCGAAGCATGTTTTTCAAATCAAAGGATTCTTTCCCTTGCAGAATTAATGGAATTAATTCTTTTGCAAGTAAGATTCCTAAGACATCATCTGAGGATTCACCAATAACGGGAAATCTCGAATGCTGAGATTGAGTGACTACGCTTAAAACTTTTTCGAGAGAGAAATCAGATTCAATGAGCGTCATCTGAGATTTGGGTATCATGATTTCTCTAGCTTGGAGATCTGAAACTTTTAAAGCCCCCTCCATAATTTGAAGAGCATCTGCATCTATAATTGATTCATTTTCCGCACTTCTGAGCATATCGGCGACTTCATCACTACTACTTGGATTCCGTGAAAAAAAGCTCCCAATTCTTTGTAAAAGAGATTTCTCAGTTTTTGTTAAATAATCATTTTCGTCATTCATATTTGGACTCTGATTTATTTTTAATATAAGGGTTACAGATATTTATTTGAGATAATAGATTGACTTCTAGTGCTTCCATTTTTCTCATGGATTCTTCTTGATCATGGGTATGCCCTAAAAGATGCAATATACCGTGAATGATAATATGAGCCCAATGCGCCTCGACACTTTTCCCTTGTTGAATAGCCTCATTTTTTACAATTTGAGCACAAATGACGAGGTCGCCAAGAAAATTTAGGTCTTCAGTTTTAACACTCATGGGAAAAGAAAGTACATTGGTGGCACCTTTCTTCTGCCGATATTGTTTGTTTAGCGAAGCACTCTCCTCAGGATCTACAATTTTAATGCTTATTTCTACATTTTTGGGAGATGAGTTCAGTGCCAGGTTGACCCAATTTTTGATCATCGCGTTAGTGGGTATTTGAGTAGTTTTGGAAGCTCGCTGAATGATTACTTTCGGTTGATTATCCATGTTGTTATTCTTCAGTTTTCTCCACAGTGTCGTAGGCCTCGACAATTTTTTGAACAATCGGATGCCTAACTACATCTTTTGAAGAAAATGTTGTAAAACTAATATCACTTAAGCCTTTTAAAATTTTCTGCGCGTGCTTTAGGCCTGAAATTACTCCTTTTGGAAGATCTATTTGTGAAACATCACCAGTAACGATGGCAGTCGAGCCAAAACCTATGCGTGTTAAGAACATTTTCATTTGCTCTCGCGTGGTATTTTGAGCCTCATCCAAGATTATAAATGCATTATTGAGGGTTCTTCCCCTCATGTAAGCTAAGGGAGCAATTTCAATTGTATTTCGTTCTATGAGCTTTATTACTGTCTGATGGCCCAACATTTCATACAGCGCGTCATAAAGAGGTCTCAAGTACGGATCAACTTTTTGGGCAAGATCACCGGGTAAAAATCCTAATTTCTCTCCAGCTTCCACGGCTGGCCTTACAAGTAAGATACGTTCTACCTGATTTTTTAACAACGCATCAACTGCACACGCGACTGCTAGATATGTTTTACCTGTCCCAGCTGGGCCAATACCAAAATTAACATCATGAGTGTGTATGTGCTGAATATATTTATTCTGATTTACACCTCTTGGTTTTATGTTACCTTTTTTGGTTCTTATGACCGACAAGACATTGGAGAATGAATCTGCTATTTGACCTTTTAAGATACTTTTGTCAGATTCAAATTGGCGTAAGTGGAGGTGAACATTTTCTGAATTGATCTCGCTACTTGCTGCAGTTTCGTCGTAGAGTGATTTTAAAACTCTCGTTGCAATTTGCGGTTTATGCTCATGACCTTTCACAGTGAAGTGATTGTCTCTGGAGTATATGTTTACTTCAAGTCGTTTTTCTATTAGACGCAAGTTCCCATCTAGCTCGCCGCGCAGTGCCGCTAGTCTTTTTGTATTGTTGGGAGTTAACGTTATTTCAAAAATAGAATTTTGTTTCTGGTGTTGTTCCAAGTTTTGATTTTGGCCTCTAGTCTTTGGGATATAAGAATATCGCGTAATTTATCTGAACGTAAACATTTTTTTCGATTAAAGTAGTTGACCTCGAAGTGAGTTAGGAAGTGCTTCTGTTATTTTCACTGGGATAAAAGACCCAATCAGGTCAGTATTTAACGACGCAAAATTTACCACACGATTATTTTCAGTTCGCCCTTGGAGCTGTCCTGGATCTTTCTTTGAAACGCCAGTTACAAGGAGAACTTGGTCTGTTCCAACCATTTTTCTGCTAATTCGCATTGCATTTTGTGTAATTCTGTCCTGAAGTATTTTTAGCCTTTGTTTTTTTATTTTCACCGGGACAGTGTCGGGTAAATCTGCTGCGGGAGTTCCAGGCCTGGCACTGTAGATGAAGCTAAAAGATGTATCAAAACCAATTTCATCTATCAAATTAATTGTATCCTCGAAATCGCTCTCTGTTTCGGTAGGGAACCCAATAATAAAATCTGACGAGATACTTATATCCGGTCTTAATTTTCTTAATCGACGAATTTTTGATTTATATTCCAACGCAGTGTGTCCCCTTTTCATTGCCATCAGAACCTTATCGGATCCACTTTGAACCGGAAGGTGAAGGTGACTGACTAATTCGGGCACATGTGAGTAGATTTCGATAAGTGAATCAGAAAATTCATTTGGATGCGATGTGGTAAAACGGACTCTATCAATTCCATCAATATCTGCAACTAAAGGAATTAAGTCAGCCAGAGTGCACAAGCTTCCATCGACGCGTGGACCTCGATATGCGTTAACGTTTTGACCCAGTAAATTTATTTCACGGACGTTTTGGGTTGCTAGAGCTTTTACTTCGTCAATAACATCAATAAGTGGTCTACTAACTTCTTCACCTCTCGTATATGGCACAACACAAAATGAGCAATATTTTGAGCATCCTTCCATGATTGATACAAAGGCGCTTACTCCGTCGGACTCTGGCGTTGGAAGGTGATCAAATTTTTCTATTTCTGGAAAGCTAATATCTACTACTGCATTTTCGCTATTTTGTGTGGTTTCCATAAGCTCTGGGAGCCGATGAAGAGTCTGTGGTCCAAAAATGATGTCGACATAGGGCGCTCTCTTTGATATTGCCTCGCCTTCTTGACTAGCGACACAGCCGCCGACCCCAATTATCAGATCAGGATTGGATTGTTTTAAATTTTTCCATCTTCCTAGTTGATGGAATACTTTCTCCTGAGCTTTCTCTCTTATGGAGCAGGTATTAAGTAGGATGACATCGGCGTCCTCTGCTTTATCTGTGGAGATCATATTATGACTAACGCCCAACAGATCCTTCATTCTGCTTGAGTCGTACTCATTCATCTGGCACCCATGAGTAACTACGTGCAGTTTTTTGATAGATTTTGTATTCATATTCGTATGACTCAAACAAAGGCTCGATATTATATCGGCCGCAGAAAAGTGCGCAACATTTCTGACGAAAACTAACGTCTTTTATGCTACACTTTTAAGGTAGTTTGATAAGTGTGCAGTGAGGAAGAACATTATAAATGGCAAAAGAACCAATCTATAAAATAAGTTTTTTCAATCAAGGCAAAGTCTACGAGATATATGCGAAACACGTATTTCAGAGTGATCTCTGGGGGTTTTTGGAGGTTGAGGAGTTTGTGTTTGGTGAAAGGTCTCAAATGATCGTAGATCCTTCAGAAGAAAAGCTAAAAAATGAATTTACCGGTGTAAAACGGAGCTTTATTCCTGTTCAGGCAGTTGTTAGGATCGATGAAGTTGAGAAAGAGGGTGCATGTAAAATTACTGAAGCAAGTGCGGGCAACATAAGTAATTTCCCTTTCCAAAGTATGGCGAGTGTTAAACCAGCAAAAGAGTAATTACGGGCTTCTACACTGAAACATCTTTTTGATAAGCCATCATAAAAATTTGGAATAACTTTTAGGTCAGAATATATGGTGCAAGAAATTTCAGAGTTGCTTCCTTTCGAATTTGCCAGAGCTAACAGAGTATTGCTTAGGGTCAACGAAAGTGATCTAGTGGTATCTCCTGATGCGAACCACTCGGCTGTGACAGAAATCTTGAGGCTTAATAACAACATCGAGACCATAAAATCTGTGGATGCTGAGGCCTTCGATAAAATACTATCTTCCATATACAGTGGGGGCAATAACTCCTCTGAATCGGTCATGGCGGACATTAAGGATTTTGTGGATATGGAGTCTGCTGCTGCCGATCTTGAGGACACTGGAGATCTTCTTGACTCTGAAAATGATGCGCCAATTATAAGGTTACTAAATGCTATATTAGCGGAGTCTCTCAAAGAAAATGCGTCAGATATACATATAGAACCATATGAAAGAGAAGCGGTCGTTCGCTTCAGATTGGATGGTGTTTTAACAACCGTTTTGAAACCATCCGTACAAATTACTCCTTTGCTGATCTCTCGCATTAAAGTCATGGCAAGGCTAGATATTGCTGAAAAACGCCTTCCTCAAGACGGTCGAATGTCTGTCAAACTAGGGGGTAGGAGTATTGATTTACGAGTGTCTACAATGCCTTCAAGCCATGGCGAGAGGGTAGTTATGAGATTGTTAGACAAAGATGCAGGGAGACTTCAAGTTGACGACTTGGGAATGCCAGAGAAAACGGCTATGCAACTCGATGAGTTAATCCGGCGTCCACATGGAATCATTTTAGTCACTGGCCCCACCGGATCTGGAAAAACTACTACGTTGTATGCCGCCTTGCAACAAATGGATAAGAAGGGACGTAATATTATGACGGTTGAGGATCCCGTGGAGTATGACTTGCCCGGCATCAGCCAAACACAAATTAATCTCAGAGCTGGAATGACCTTTGCGCGTGGATTAAAAGCGATTCTCAGACAAGATCCTGATGTTATCCTAATTGGTGAAATAAGAGATGGAGAAACTGCAGAGATAGCAACTCAATCAAGTTTGACTGGTCATTTGGTGCTCTCAACGCTTCATACTAACACTGCAGCAGGTGCGATTACTCGATTACAGGATTTAGGTGTTGATGCATTTTTACTCGCATCCACCGTCCGAGGTATTTTATCTCAGAGATTACTGAGAAAGTTGTGTTTTTCATGTAGGGAAAAAGTAAAACCAACTAAGTTTGATTTACAGGCACTAAATCTTAACAAGGATGATTTTATATATGAATCAAAGGGTTGCTCTAAGTGCAACGGCACAGGGTATTTAGGGCGTCAAGCATTGTTTGAGTTGGTTAGTGTTGATGCCAATTTACAACGGTTGATTCATGAACAAGCTGGAGAGATAGAGCTAGAGAATGCCATAAGAGAAGATGTACCGAGTATACGAGAAGCCGGCTTTGCTTTGGTAAGGGAAGGCACAACAACAACAGCAGAAGTGTTAAGAGTAACAAGTGTTTAATGATGCCGACATTCGATTACTCAGCCTATAATGCTAGCGGTAAATTGGTCCGCGGAATTATCTCAGCCGAGTCTGAGAGGCTAGCCAGAAAAACTTTAAAAGATAAAAAGTTACTTGCCTCATCAATAAAGCAAGTAAAAGCGAGGTCCTCTAGCAAAAAATCATTATTCGAAAGGCAGTCAAATTTTGATAATTTTGACTTATCTCTCCTGCTTCATCAGCAAGCAATCCTCATTCAATCAGGTCTTCCTTTGGAGGAGTCTCTAAGAATGACAATTGAACAAGCTGAGACACAAAAACAAAGGCGGATGGTCGAAAGTTGGAGAAGCGAAATCACTGAAGGGAGAAGCTTTTCTGAAGCACTAAGACGTTCTCCTTACAAAATACCGGAGGGAGTAATTGCAGGTGTTGGTGTTGGCGAGGAGACGGGGCATTTGGACAAGATTTTATTGAGATTGTCAGATGAGCTTAGCACCAGTGCAGAGAACAGAAAAACAGTTACTCGAGCTTTGATTTACCCAGTAACGCTTATATCGGTATCCATTGCAATGGTAGCCCTCATGATGGTGCTGGTTGTCCCTAAAATTACATCTGTATTTGCCAGCTCGAACAGAGAATTACCTTGGATAACTGAATTAATTATCGGTGTAAGTAAATTCGTTCAAGATTTTGGAAGTGCTTTTTTAATTTTTTTATTAACAATCTTTATTACTTTTAAAGTGATAATAAGAAACCCTAATATTAGGTTGAGATTCCATACTTTATTGTTAAGGCTGCCCGGACTTGGGCGGTGGATCAGAATGGCAGATATATCTGATTGGGCGAGAAATTTAGGCGTCCTTTTAAACAGCGGTGTGCCTGCTTTAGCTGCGTTGAGAATCTCGTCGGCAGTGGTGGGTAATTTGTCTTTGCGAAAGAGTTTTGATGAGGTTACTGAGTCTATGCGGCAAGGAGTAAGCTTACACAGAGCGTTAGAAAAGAATCTGACGGAAAGTGGTTTTTTGGTCCATATGGTTGGCAGTGGGGAGGCATCAAGCGAACTTGACAAGATGCTTATTCGGGTAGCTGAATATTATTCAGCAAGATTAAATAATACTGTAGAAGTATTTTTGAAGCTGCTCAATCCTATGTTAATTTTGGCTATGGGCGCTATGATTTTAGGTATCGTTGCTGGAATAATGTTGCCTATAATGGATATGAATAACACAATTTAGAAGTGAGGTAATTATTAATGAATACAACTAAAAATCAAAATGGATTTACTTTAATTGAGATGATGATCGTAGTAGCGATAATTGCCATCATGAGTGCGATGTTAGCTCCCACTTTGTTTAATCAAGTAAGTAAGGCAGAGAAAGCAAGAACTGCCTCTGATATCAGACTAATAGAGAGTGCTTTGAAATTTTATCGTCTTGATAACTATCGATACCCTAGTCAAGCTGAGGGTTTGGAGGCCTTAGTTTCAGCTCCATCAGGGGCTGCTTCATCATGGAATGGTCCTTATCTTGAAAGTCTTCCACTTGATGCTTGGAAAGAACCCTATAAATACGCAAATCCTGGGACTCATGGTAAACCAGTTGAAGTTTATACTCTGGGGGCAGATAAGACTCCCGGGGGATCAGATTCAAATACTGACTTGGGAAGTTGGAATATAAATGATTAGTGAATTTTTTCACTTGTTTTCGCAATAAAATGTCGTCTTATGAAAAGTCAGAGAGGTTTTACCCTTATTGAGTTGCTTGTTGTGGCGGCTATCTTGGTTACTCTATTTGCAGTTGTCACATACTCTATCTATCAATCATCTGAGAGACGCTATTTTTCGGAGTCTGAAAGACTTCTTGCATGGATTAATTTAATTTTTGAACACGCGAAGTTAGAGGGAGCTGTATACGGGATTTTGCCGAGTTCGGAAGCTATTGATAGTAGTCTCACGTCATTGCATCCCGCTCTTTACTACAGAAGAGAATGGCTTGAAACAAAAGTGCCCAATACGTTTGTAATAAATCACAATGGCTATGTTAGATTTGATCAAGATGGAGAGTCATTGACAAAATTATTTGTAGTTGATGATACTTTGGCAGATAAGAATCAAGCGTTATCAATCAGCAATGATGAAGTGATTGAGATTGAAAGATCCCCATTCGTCATTTTTTTTCCAGATGGATATTTAGAGCCCAGGGACATAATGTCCCTATCTTTTCCTGAAGTAAATTTATCTTTTGTCTTTAAATGGAACTCTGAAACGTCAACAATCGAAGTAGAGAGGTTTGATAATTGAATTGTAGGAGATCAAATGCGGGATTTACCCTTATAGAGCTGGTTGTCGCTCTGTTTATCCTGAGTTTAGTGCTGAGTGGTGCAATATATTCAATTCAACAATATGCTGATGAAAGATTAATGATGAAAGACCGTCTTTACTCTCATAATGTGGCTTGGAATCAATTAATGAAAAGATACCAAGTGTCGCAAAATGGAACCGTAAAAAATCGTACAATGGAATTAAAGTCAAAAGGTAAAGAAGTCCAGGGTCGCACTGATTGGAAGTGGGCTCTTGATATTGAGAAAGCTACTGGTCAAAACTTATATCGTTATGAAGTTAGAGTCGAGTCTCCGAATAGTGAGAAAATTCAGTCGAGTCTTGCTGTTTATTTGATAAAGAGTAATTAGGTTTGAAAAAGCAGTCAGGTTTTACTCTAATTGAAGTAATCGTGTCACTTTTTCTTCTATCAATCTTATCAATCATGTCATATCAGGCAGTGGAATTAATGACTCAGTTGAACTTCAAAAGCCAGCAAACTTTTAATAATGAATCCAAAATTTCGAGAGCTCTTCAGATAATAAGTAGAGATTTTATACACATGAAACCCCGAAGATTTTTTGATGGATTGAGTGATATGGAACCTGCTTATATAACCGATCCTAGTGACTTTGGGATCAGGTTTACCAGGGGCGGTGGACCAAGTGTCAAAAGTAATCCAAGTGGTCTCAGGCGAGTAAATTATATCTTGAGAGATGATAAATTCGTGAGAATCTCTTGGGGAGCTACTGAGTCACCCAGACAGAGTGATGGTGTTGAACTTATCCTCATGGACAATGTCTCGAAGGTGGAAATAGCTCATTTAGACGCTAATGGTAATTCCCATCCAGATTGGCCTCCACCGAATGCTCCCTCAAATACAGGAAAACTTTTACCACGAATGATTGAAATGAAGATATCGTTTCAAGACGAAACTGAGGTAAGTCGATTATATGCCGGGGTATTCAGCAATTAACAATGTCATTAAACAGAAAGGAGTAGCATTATTGTCCGCGATTATATTGGTATTTGCGGTAAGTTTGATTCTCTCGAATATCTTCTATAGACACCAAATTGACGTATCTCAGGCGGCTCGTTCTTTGCACAGTGATCAAGCCTTCTTGATTGCGCTAAGTGGTGAAGGTTGGGCAACTGAACTTTTGTTTGAAGATTTGAAAGAAAATAACACTGACCATTATGGTGAAGTTTGGGCTCAAGCTCTACCTTTGCTTCCTGTTGAAGGTGGGACATTGACAGGATGTCTCAGTGATCTTCAGGCAGGTTTTAACCTCAATAGTTTCAAGTATTACGATAACTCACCTATGCAGGCGGAACTTGACGATTTCGAGAAGGTTGGATTTGCTAAAGTTTGGTTGAATCTTCTTGAAATAATGCAGATACCAATTAATCCAGGCAGAGTTTATACAATTAAAGATTGGATAGATTCGGACAATAGTGCAGGTTCTTGGGGAGCAGAGCAAGCTGATTATGAAGGATTAGATATATCTGTAATAGTACATAATGATTTATTCGCAACTCCAACAGAATTAGCTAGCCTAGTAAACTATAAAATTGAAGAAGTAGATTTATTGATACCCTGGATCTCTGCACTGCCTTTTCAAACGCCCATAAATATCAACACAGCATCGCTGGAGATTTTGCAATCATTAAGCGGTAGCCATGGACAGGCTTTTATTGAGGCAGTAATAACTGGTCGTCCTTTTAATGATTTAAATAGCTTTTATACTCAAATGAATGATTACCTTGCACTTTGGGACCCCGTAAAACCAGAGGTAGGTCGAGCAAATTTAATCTGGCCACAACATTTGATTTCTGTTGGGAGTGACTTCTTTAAGTTGTATTTAGAAGCGGAAATTGGTGATGCAAAAATGGAGTTGGTGAGTATTTTGCACAGAACTAAGAGCTCAGGCATTAATGTTATTTCAAGAGATGTTAGATTATTGCCAGCATTACTTCCTCCGAAGAGACCAAAATCTGAGATTGAAAAACTATTCTCTGACGACATAACTTTAAATTCAAATCAGCAAAATTTCCAAGAAACGAATATAATCCAACCTGCATGTCTGATGATGGAATATGAGTAAGATGAATATCATCCACCTTTTTGATTTGGAGCGAAGGCAAGTGCAAATAGAAGATGCACTTGAGGGGTCTTTAGCAACTGACTTTGAAATGGCGAAGTTATGGGTCCCTTCCGAAAAAATTAGTATTCAGATTATTGATGTTCCCACAGCACCGCGACGGAAATGGCGCGAGATAATCCCTTGGATGCTCGAAGATATAGTTCTTCAGAATGTCTCTGATATTCATTATGAAATAATTGATGAGAACAGTGGCAAGTTAACCTTACTGATCATCAGTACTGAATGTTTAGAGAATTGGCAAAGAATCGCAAAAAATGCAGCAGTGAATGCGATATCAATGGCTCCAGATTATTTAGCCGTTCCATTTGATAAGAACACCGTTTCAGTTGGTTGGAGAGAGGGTGTTCTGCTTGTGCGGACGTCCCGGATAAATGGATTTGCAGCCAAACCCTCGTTAGCCTGGCCTTTAATTGAACGATTTCTAGATGAAAATTCAAATTTTAGTTTGTCTATATCAATTCCAGATACATCACTTGTGCCTAAAAAGTTGCTAGATAGCGCCAAAATAAACAACTCAGAACTTGATTGGACATTTGGGTTTGATGAGAACATAAATGTATTACCCAGTCAGTTAAAAATGAATACTCACTCAAATTTTACATCAAAATGGTTGCTTGTTGCGTGTATCATAATTTTGTCTTTTGGAGTTTCTTTGTTGTCAGTCTGGGTTGGTAATAACGCAATGGAGAAACAAATCGAGCTGTATGAGACATCAAATGTTGATCTTTTTAAAAAAATATTTAATGAAACGGTCCCTTCAAGTTCTGCCTTGAGGGGAAAGGCAGAGTCGAATATCAAAAGGTTATTTGAGCAAAATGAAGCATTAAATTCACCCATCATGCGGGCCCTTTATGCGCTTCAACCACTAATGACAAACTGTGGTTGTGAGCTTGTAGAGATGGATTTGAGTGAGTCATCAGTAGAGTTGCAAATCAGAAATGCAAGTTCATTAATAAAACGATCGTTAAAAGTTGATGGATATAAGATTGTTATAGATAACCCTGAGAGTTCAGAAAGTGATGTTGTGAAGATTGTGATGGCTCTAGAAGCGGATTCAAATAGGGCTTAACAGATGAATGATATGTTGTCGAGAATAAAAGATAAGTTCAATCTTTTGCAAAAAAGAGAGCGCAAGTTGCTTCTTTTAGGATTTGGCTTAATATCAATATCCATTGTCTATCTTTCTGTAAAGCCACTATTTGTTCTTAAAGAAGATCTGCATGAGGATTTAAAGGCTTCAAAAGCAGATTTTTTATGGATGACTAATCAGATAGAGGTTGTTCTAAAATTACGTAATAGTTGCTCATCAAGGAATTACAAAAGAGGCACTTCACAAGATCAAATTACCAACTTAGCCAGGCGTAATTTGATTAGTGTGGACTCAGTAACAGCCTCGCAAAGAAAGGTTAATGCGAGTTTGTCCGGGTCAGATTCTAATAGGTTTTTGGACTTTTATTCGCAATTCAGCTGTGCTGGATATTTGATCGAAAAAGTAGAGATGAAATTGTCTCCAGATAACATATATAACGTGGATTTAATGGCAACTGAAGTTGAGTATTAAAGATTATAAATTTAGCTTCGACAGAAGAAAGATAGGGCTACTTGCCTCTCTCTTTATTTTGTTGCTCTCTTTAGGGCAATTAGCTTGGACTCTGCGCGCAGATAATGTAGTTCCAAAAGTTCAAGTTGATATGAAGAAGTCCTTGAGAGTGATGTCTTGGAATTGGTTTGGTAATGTTAAAGAAGTGCCTATCATTAACACTAACTATGAAGACCAGCCGTTACAAGAGATTGATATAAAGGCAGATTTATTAGGTGTCATGCTTTCAGAAAACAATTCTTCAGCAACTTTAAAATTTCAGGGTCGTCCAGAAAAGGTATTCAAGATAGGTGATAAGTTGAGTGGTTCAATTGAACTTGTAGAAATACAAGCATATCGGATTATTGTTCAGGATAAGGGTATAAGAAAGCAGCTATTAATGAAAAAGCATGACGTTATAATGGAGTCTAGCGGTTCAGAGGGTGCTAATGAGTCAAAAATAAGGCAAGAAGGCTTTGCTATCGCAAACTTATTTGGCGCAGTGCCGGTAAAAGTGAACGAGGATCAAGGATTTAAGGTAAGCAATCTTTCCTCTGAAGTGAAAGCACTCGCAGATATTCGAGATGGAGATGTTGTTCTAGAGGTGAATGGTTCATCGGTTCAAAATTTAATGTCCAATCCAATGAATTTAATTAAGTTGCGATCCTCGAATAGTTTGCCTGTAAAAATATTGCGGGAAGGGCGAGAGGAAACAATTTATGTGAATGCTGAGAGTTTGTCAGCTAAAATGCTTCCTGCGCTTGGCATTACTCCATAAAGAAATGGTTATTTAGAAAAAGGGTAAAAGATGTTAGCTACAGATAAAGTTAAATTAAAAATGAGAAGGTGTTTGAAGGCTATATCATTTGCTCTAGTTTTTACCTTTTTTACTCCACAAAATATTTTCTCAGCAGAAACGGTTCAAATAAATTTTCGAGATGCGGACATTAGGAGTGTGATAGAGAGCCTTGCGGAGATAACTGGCAAATCATTTGTGTTAGATCCCAGGGTGAAAGGGAAAGTGACAATTATCTCTCCGGGACCGATTAATTCAGATTTGCTCTATGAAGCTATCCTCTCATCTCTTCAAGTTCAGGGTTTCCAGGCTGTGGAGGATGGTGCAATAATTCGAGTCATTCCGTTCACTCAAGCATTTCAATTTGCTGGTGGAGACGGAGATAATACTCTACTTACAGAAATTATTAAGATAAGAAATGTTCAAGCGGCAACCCTGGTTCCTGTGGTGAAACCCTTGCTCAGTAATGGAGCGCGTTTGTTAGCTTTCGCTCAAAGTAATTATTTGGTCATGTCTGATATCAAATCAAATATTTTGGCAGCGAAGCGAGTGATTGCTCAGATGGATGACCCTGATCAGAACGCGGTAGAAGTAATAAACTTGAATTATATTTCAGCAGGTGAAGCGGTTCACATTGCGGGACAGTTAAAACAATTGCAAAAGCAAGAGTTATCATTGGTGGAGGATGGCTTAAACAACAGAGTGATTGTTAGTGGTCCCGGGATCGCTCGTACTGCATTCAAAAATATGCTTAAACTTTTGGATCTACCTTCAACGAAAAAAGGTAGTGTTGAAGTAATATATCTTGATTATTCTCGAGCATCTGAAATCAAACCAATCATTGATGGCATGTTAAGCTCAGACGTATTTCTTCGTTTAGCAGGCGAGTCTACCAGTGATAAAAAGACAACCACCAATTACAAAATTGAAATTGATGAGCTGAATAATGCACTAGTAATGGCGGCACCATCCGCGGTGATACGTGAGATCAAAAATGTAGTAGATAAACTTGATCGAGCAAGACCTCAAGTTTTAATTGAAGCAGTTATTGCTGAATTATCTGAAAATCAGGCGAAAAATTTGAGCTCACAACTTGCGATAACAGGTCAAGATGAGGGTGCGTATCTTACGAATTTTGATGGTGTTTTAGCAACTCTCTTAGGTTCTATAGCTGACGGAGATACCTCCGGACTTAGCAATTCTATCCCCTCACTAGCACCGAGTGTGATCGGAATGGCGGGCGACTTTGATCAGGAAAGTGGACGAGGAATAGGCCTTCTTATTCAGGCTTTAAAATCTGATGGAAGGAGTAAAATTCTCTCAACCCCTTCTGTAATAACGCTAGACAATGAGGAAGCTGCTTTGACTTCTGGTGAAGAAGTACCTTTCCCAACAGGCAGCTATGCTAATACTAACAATACTAATAGCGTTAACCCTTTTACGACAGTAAATAGAGAAGAGGTTGGTGTAATGCTCAAAGTCAAACCCCAAATAAGTAAAGGGGATGCAGTGCGACTTGAAATAGAGCAAGAGTCCTCAGCTGTAAAATCAGGAACAGCAAATTCTTTATTGGGAGCTACGACTACAAAGAGCACTATTCAGACCAATGTAATGATTCAGGATGGTGAACTTCTTGTTTTGGGAGGATTAATAGAGGGAACTACGGGGGATAGCGCAGAGAAAGTTCCCTTACTGGGTGACATACCATTACTAGGAAATCTGTTTCGAAAAAGTTCTAAAGATGATCGTGAAAAAGTACTTATGATGTTCATTAGACCTACAATTTTGAGAAACCCAGAGGAAGCAAACGCACTATCAAGAGAGAAATTCGATCATTTGATAACTAGAGACTTTAAAGGTTCGGAGGATGGTACTGTAGCAAAACAGCTTAAAGATTTTATAGGGCAAGAAGATAACAATAATAAGAGTGAGTAATCACCAAACTCATGAGCGTTTACTTAAAGCATTTTGGTCTTAAAAAAGAACCATTTTCGATTGTACCTGATTCTAAATTTTTATATCCCAGTTACAGGCACAGACAAGCTGTAGCACATTTAAAATATGGCCTTGATCGAGAGGGAGGTTTTATTGTCCTTACTGGTGAAGTAGGCACTGGAAAAACGACCTTAACAAAAACTCTAATAGAGCATTTACCGCCAAATGTTCGTGTTGGGTATATTCTTAATAGTAAGTTAAAGGAATCCGACCTGTTTGCAAGCATTTGCAAAGAACTATCGATTCGTTTTAGAAGAAATTCCAATCTCTCTTTCTCTAAGCAATGTACTGATGCCATATATGACGATTTGCTCGAAACACACTCTCAGGGACTGAAGACACTCATAGTTATAGAGGAGGCGCAGAATTTAGATGATGAGATTTTGGAAAGTTTACGATTGCTCAGTAACCTTGAGACAAGTAGCAATAAATTATTGCACATTTTACTTGTGGGTCAGCCAGAATTAATTAGAAAGTTGGAACAGAATAACCTAAGGCAATTAAATCAGCGAGTTGTCTCAAGATTTCATTTACTGCCACTTCAAAATAATGAAGTAAAAGACTACATTACATTCAGGCTTAAGCAAGGTGGCACGAATCGAGAATTGTTCGGTAACAGAGCATGCAAACAAATTTATAGACTAACAAAGGGTGTGCCTAGACTTATAAATCTAATTTGTCATCAAGCGTTGTTGGGCATGTACTCTGAAAACAAACACACTGCTTCAACTGAGTTGATAAGAGAGGCATGCAAAGAGGCTCTGGGGGGGCAAATAACCGAAACAACAAACAAATGGTCAGTAAATTTAAGCTTGTTGCTAGCAAGTCTTATTGTTTTAATTATTGCAACTAAAGAAAAGCATGAAATATCTTTTGATTCTTTTCTTAATGAGGAGAGTCAAAATGTCTTAGAGGTTGACACAGCTGATAACGAAGCGATAAATCAATCATTTGATTCAGAAAAAAATGTAAATAAAAACATCAATCCCTCAAATACTCCAATGAAATCAAATCCACTCAAATCTTTATTTTTGATTTGGGGGTTTGAAGTTGTAGATGCATTTACAAACGAAGAATTTGAAAACTTAGCTTCTAGATTTGGTTTGAAACTCGAAAATGAAACAGATATTTTTTTCAAAACTATCGAAAACCTTAATAGGCCAGGCGTAGTTCATCTGATAGATGAAAATTCAATTCTCTCGAGTTATTTATTAGTTGAGATTGATGAGGAAAGCGTTGTCTTGATGAGTGATAAATCTAATGATGAGATGGAGCTAGACGTTTTCATACAAAACTGGACTGGGTCGTTTAATTATTTATGGAAACCAGAGCCTAGTATCACATCTTTGCAATTGGGTGATGAAAACCAGGAGGGTCTGTCTTGGTTGCAAGATCAGTTATTTAAAATCAATAGTGAAAGAGAGTTTTTAATCACTGGTGGGCGATTTACTGAAGCTGTTTACAACGAGGTCATTGAACTGCAGAAAAAAAATAATATTGAGCAAGATGGAATTGTAGGTCAGCAGACTTTAATGCTTATCAATCAGCTCACAAATACTGAAATACCAACATTAACTAAAGAGAGTTATAGATAATGTCTTATATACTCAAAGCTTTGAAGAGAGCAGAAAATGATAGGAGTAAAGACAACCCTAAAAATTTTGAGGATATATTGAGCGATGAATGGTCTACAAGGGAGCCGGATACAAAAAATTACTCTAGATGGACGTTTTTTCTAGCAGCGCTCTTAATTATTGCTGCTGTATTAATTTTATCGACAGTGCTCACTGACACGAATTTAAATCAAAGAAACGCCTCTTTTGATGAATCATCTAAAAAATTTGACTCTGGGATGATTGCTGAGAGACAAAAGATTGTCATTTCTGATTCTGCGGCTGATGACTTGTCACCGAACAATAATCCAATTCAAGCGTCCATATCGATTGATAATATTGGTAAAGATATTTCAGGTTATATTTTCGCCGGGCCAAATTCGAACGCAAATAGGGTATTTATAGGCGGAAAATCATATAAAAAAGGGTTCAGTATAGAAGATGAGTGGATTATCACTGCAATCATGCAAGACGGGTTTATTATTGAGAAAGATGGTGAAAAAAGGAAGCTTAGCTACCCCTAGCCAGTATATATTTCAAATTCTGAATCTTCACTCCTATCAAACCGCTTAGCTCTTCTATACGGAAAAACGTCAAGAACAAAGCCGCTTTCAATTTGATTTTGCAGGTCTTTCCAAAAATCAACGCTGTACAGTTCACCATGGATTTCCTCAAACATTTTCCGAGCTTTAGCGTTTCCAGAGAAAAACAATTTGAACTCTTCCGGGAAAACGTCCATGGGCTCCACGGTATACCATGTGCCTGCTTTCATTTCCTCATATTCACTTTTGGGAGATGGTATTTTTCTAAAGTTACATTCGGTCAGTGTAGTTATCTCATCATAATCATAGAAAACCACTCGACCGTGCCTTGTAACACCAAAGTTTTTGAGTGGCATATCGCCAGGGAAGATGTTCGCTGCAGCCAGTTGCTTTATGCAGTTACCATATTCATCCATTGCGTCTTTAATTTCCTCATCAGTCGCATGTTCCAAATATATATTTAGAGGCGTCATATAGCGTTCTGTATACAAATGACGAATAAGAATCGTGTCTTCTTGCACAACAACTTGTGAAGATGCTACTTTACTTAGTTCCTCTATCAACTCGCTTGAGAAGCGGTCAAGCGGGAAGATAAGATTATCAAATTCTTGGGTGTCAGCCATTCGGCCTATACGATCGTATTGTGAGACTAATTTATACTTATCTCTTACCTCTTGATGAGTTACCTCTTTAGGGGGTGAAAAGTTATCTTTTATTATTTTGAACACCGTGTTGTATGAGGGCAAAGTAAAAACTGACATAACCATCCCCTTTATTCCTGGTGCAACTATGAACTTGTCATCAGAGTTGTTGAGATGGTTTACGAGTTGTCGATAAAATTCAGTCTTAGCATGTTTGGGAAAACCAAGGGAGTTATAGATTTCATAATCCAGTTTTTTTGGCATTAGCCTCTTAAGAAAATGAGTGTATTGGTAAGGAAGAGGTGAGTCCACCATAAAATGATTACGCGTGAAGCTAAAAATAATGCTTAATTCATCAGTGTTGAAAACGACCGTATCCACAAAAAGTTTTTTATCTTCATTATTTAAAACAACCAATGCAAATGGGAAAACTTCTTTTTCAATTTTCAGTCTACCTATCATGTATGCAGCTTTACTCCTATAGAAGGTAGATTCTAGAAGATCTAGACTGATTGCTTTTTCATTACAAGATTTCTTTTTAAGTACCTCCGTTGCGAACGCATCCTCGATACAATCAAGATCTAATTCAATATTATCCCAGGATAATGAAAATTCTGCCTCCTGTAAGACTCGTTTACATATTTGTCTAAAATCAGTTCCCTCATAGTTTATGAAAATACTGTATTCGGCCTCTGGCGCTTCAATAAGTTGAGAAGAAAGAACATAGACAACTTCGTCAGAAATTTTGTCATGCTCGTGAATGTCGCTGAATACTGAATTAAAAAATGTCTCCGCAATTTCAAAGTTAGGAAAATTGAAAATGAGTTGGGTGTAGGCAGTTTTTGCGTCTTGCCAAATTTGGAGATCACTAATATTTTTATTGGTAATAACTTTTAGATATTCAACAGTTTGTGTAATTTTTTCTTTGTAAATGTCCAGTCTTTCAACATTAGCTTGTCGAACTCCATGCCAATCAGCACTTTCAAATCTCGATTTTGCTGTGAGTGTAGAATTTAAATAGTCTGCAAAATAGCTCCTAAATCCATTAAGTATAGTTTTTGCCATTCTGCGAGCAGTTGAATTGTGTGTTAGAGGTTGCATTTTATAAATATTCTTAAATTTGCTCTAGAGAAGACTTTAGTGCCTTGATTTGTTCCTTGTTATATCTTTTTGCGGCAGGTTTTTGCTTTAGTTTTTTTGTACCCTCTTTATTCTCGATCGAAAAGGTTTCGCCCCCGGCCAACCGATCCCTATACTTTTCAAAAATGTTTTGAAATCGAGGAAATGCTGTCGCTTCTATTTGGCTATGGAGAATGCTCCAACCTGTGTCCCTGCCAGCCAGAAAAACAATGGGATGAGACCACGCCTGGGATGCTTTTGGTGTAGGTTTGTTGCATGCCTCAAAATATGCTTCTTTGGCGGTAGGTAATTCTTTCGGCAGGCTACAAGTCAAGCATATTTGGATCATTTTATTGAGTGTCGGTAAGTACTCACTATCTTCAATGATTTTCTCAGAAGCCCTGTAGATAGTATTTGTCGTAAAGTTAGCAAGTTTATTTAACCATAATTTTTTGGCTAAATTTTCTGAGTCTTTATTATCTCCAAAGGCACTATAGTATTGATTATGAAAATTTACTCGAAACATTGCAAAAACATGATTAATCGTATCGATCAACTCATCTGTCTTTTTATGATGCCCAGCTCCTGTCTTCAAGTGATTCGATGATGCTTCGATTCCTGATACGATTTTTTTGATTTTGTTGTCTATCCCCATTTGTCTTTCCTGTTGTTTCAATATTGAAAGCCCATCTACGCTTCACATATTGTAAAAATTTAGTACTCCAAGATTGATGCGGTGTTCCGTTTTCTTGCCAATAAATTATAAACTCCTTTATGGAGTTTTCTGCAAACCCTCTGTCAATATTTGCCATTGCCAACACGTCATATACTGCATCTTTTGGTTTCCATGCAGAGCTAATAAAGACAGGTTCATTATTAATTTCAGTCAATCCTGTATAAAAATTCCATTGCCTTTTTACGTGTTGTACAAACTTTGAGTCCCACGTATTTGATTTATCGCCTCTCTCTTTCCAGTAGAGCACAAACTCAGGTATTGCATCCTCGATAAAGTTTGTATTAATTCCACCTTTTGAAGAAAGTATTTCATAGACATCTGAGGAAGGCTTCCAGTTAAAGTCAATTCTGTAGGATTTGTTCTTAATATTCTCAATCGATTTATTTTTCTGCCATTCCCGCCAGACCTCTTTTATAAATTTTGAGGACCAACTATGCCTGGATACATTCCGTCCTCTCCAATAGGATACAAACTGAGGGACTTGCTGTAATGAAAACTCTTTTGTGACTCCAAGTTGTTCCAATTGTCGCAGAGTTTCTTCATTCGGACTCCAATGAAGTGACATTCCTGCTATCGAATCTGATTTAATTTGATTTGATGAATTGTTGAAAAATTTTGAATGTTCTAGTTTTTTTGAAGATACGGCCGTTCGTAATGAATATGTTAACGAATCAGTTTTCTCACGACTATTGTTAGTTCTCAAAATGCCAATATTAGAGAGGTTTGAAAAAACTCGATCAATATCATCTTGATTCCAAAATTGCAGGATCGATTTGAGTTTCTCAAAACTAATGGAATTCCAGTAGTTACCCTCAATGTTTATTTCGTCGCTAAGATTTGAAACATCGGTCAAAACCTGCAGCAGAATGGCTTCTTCTAATCCAATCGTTGAGGCAATTTCTGATGAGAACGATAACTGTTTGTCTGTTTTTAAAACCATAATCCTACCTTATCAGAAAGAGTTGGAATCTTCGATATTCTCCTTTCGCATTAAATAAAATTTATGAATACGGTAAGATGAATGATGCAAAAATATACACAAATAAGTATAGTTTTTTTGAAATGACTCTGTAACCTATTCTTTATGGTATCAAAATTAAAAAAAGCCTTTGTTTGTAATGAGTGTGGTTCGGACTATCCTAAGTGGCAGGGTCAGTGTACCGACTGTAATGCTTGGAACACTCTAACTGAAATAAAGCTATCGTCTGTGAGTGGGAAAATTACTCGGCACCAAGGATTCTCTGGCAGTTCAGATAGTTCTATTAATTTACTTAAAGATGTACAACTTGAGGAAGTTCCTCGGATACGATCAGGCACCTCTGAATTAGACCTTGTTTTAGGTGGTGGATTTGTCCCAGGCTCATGCGTGTTGCTTGGAGGTGAGCCAGGAGCTGGTAAGAGTACCATGCTTCTTCAAACACTTTGTTTTATGGCTAAATCTCACGAAGCTCTCTACGTAACAGGTGAGGAGTCATCGCAGCAGGTAGCGATGCGCGCGAAGAGGTTGGAACTACCCACGGATCAAGTGCAAATAATGACTGAAACCTCTGTTGAAAATATTTGTAACGTTGCAACTGAAAAGAAACCTAAAGTTCTTGTGATCGATTCGATTCAAGTTGTTCATTTGGATGATATTACATCAGCCCCCGGAAGTGTTTCACAAGTCAGAGAGTCTGCGGCAATGCTAGTAAGGTTTGCGAAACAAACTAATACTATTTTGATTCTTGTTGGTCATGTTACCAAGGACGGTACCCTTGCTGGACCGAAAGTTTTAGAGCACATGATTGATTGCTCCTTAATGCTAGAAGGTAGGACTGATGGCCAATTTCGAACGCTTCGAGGAATTAAAAATAGATTTGGCGCAGTTAACGAACTAGGTGTATTTGCGATGACTGAGCGTGGGCTTAAAGCGGTGTCAAATCCCTCTGCTATATTTCTTCAGCGAAATGAGGATTTATCATCAGGAAGTCTAGTTGTTGTAATTTGGGAGGGAACAAGGCCTATGCTTGTTGAGCTTCAAGCTCTGGTCGATGAGAGTCATATTGGAAATCCGAGAAGAGTAACAGTTGGCTTAGATCATAATCGATTGTCTATGTTGGTTGCAGTACTGCATAGGCATGGCAATATTTTAGTCGGCGATCAAGATATTTTTATAAATGTGGTTGGTGGCGTTAAGATTATGGACACATCGGCCGATATGGCCCTCATTCTTTCGATAATTTCAAGTTTCAGAGATAAGCCTATGCCTCGGAATCTAGTAGTATTTGGAGAGGTTGGTTTATCGGGGGAGATTCGCCCTGTTTCGAACGGGCAAGAGAGATTGCGTGAGGCAGTGAAACACGGATTTACTCAGGCAATTATCCCTTCAGCAAACATCCCAAAAAAACCAATTCAGGGATTAAAAGTTATCGGCGTTAAAAAAATATCTGAAGCCCTCCAGGCACTTTTTTAAGCTCAATACGCATAGGTGAATTATTTGCTTAACTTTGTTTGACATTGCGTGAGGAGAGGATTAGTCTCGCGTTGTTGTATTTAAAAGAAGGTGCTCAAAACTAAGTTTTGAGTTAAACGGGAAATCGGTTCAGTTAAATACTTAACCCGATACTGCCCCCGCAACGGTATACAAGCTAATTTTGATAGTAAACCACTGTGCTTGATGTATGGGAAGGTTATCAAACAGAACTTAGTGTTCATCTTGTGAGTCCGGAGACCGGCCCGCTTTGTTATCAACGAATCACGGGGTGTGACTTCAATGATTGTTTCCTTTGTGTAACAGTTCTGCATACCCCTTAAGGTAAACTCAAATCACTCGGGTGTGAGTGATGTTAGGGGGAAATATGTGTTTCAAAATCTCTAAGAAAGTTTTATTTAGTCTATTTATTTTTTTCATTATCTCTGCTCCAGCCAGGTCAAATGACGAGCTCAGCGAAGTACTAGTGTACGCCTCATTAACTCCTGTATTGAAACAAAATTCTGCTAACTCAATAACAATAGTCGATGGCGATGATGTTAGAAACAGAGGCGTTTTAAACATTGGCCAAATACTGCGTGATGTGCCAGGTTTGGCGGTTAGTCAAACAGGAGGATACGGAGCCCAAATGCAGATTCGTGCCAGGGGATCTGAATCTAATCATCTTTTAGTTTTAATAGATGGAGTTGAAGCTAATGATCCCTCTCAAAACGATGAATTCGTTTGGGGAACATTATCACTCGCAGACATTGATAGGATTGAGATAATTAGGGGCCCCCAAAGCTCCATTAATGGAAGCGATGCATTATCAGGAAAAATTAATATAATCACACGCGCCGCAAAGGAGAATGGAGGCGAATTCTTCTCGCAGATTGGATCATGGAATACTTCGAATTCGGGTTTCAATTTTAATAGGGTTGGTGAGCAGTATAGTATTCGAGCTGGATTTAATCACACTTCCTCAGATGGCCATAACATCTCTAGAGTTGGTAATGAGGATGATGGATATCAGAATACTACCCTCAACATAAATTCAGCTTTTCAAATAAATTCTGAATTGAGTGTCTCTGCCGTAGCTCGAAAATCAACTGGAATGGTTGAATATGACTCTGATGATGATTTTGACGGATTAGTTGAGGACCAAGAAAAGCACTCAGATTTTGATAACTTAACGGCAAAGATTGATGCACTCTATACTCCAGCGGGCAGTAACTGGAGACATGAATTCCGTGTTGCAGAATCTCATTTTGATAATGAGGCATATGCTGATGATGTGAAGGGAAATGTGACAGCGTCTGAAAAATCTCAAGTGAGATACTTAGCTTCCTATGTTTATGATGATGCAAGTTTTTCGCTGCTTTTAGAGAAAGAGAAAGAAGATTGGATGCAGCGAGGAGAGATATCTTGGGGGATCTATGATCCTAATCAAGACAGGACCCGAGAAACGGACAGTGTTGCTTTAGAATATCGAACCTCATCATTAGAGAATCTGATCATTGGATTGAGTGGTAGGCACGAGAGCAACTCAGAATTTGGAAACTCATCAACTTATAGAGGAGAGCTTGTTTACAAGATTTCTGATGTCTTGAGAGTTCGTGGACTTGTGGGCAAATCAATTAAGAACCCCACATTCACCGAACGATTCGGTTTTTATACCAATTTTATTGGCAATCCACTTCTCAAACCGGAGGAGTCAGTCGGTTTTGAAATAGGCATGGATTATGTTCTTGAAAATGAACAAATCGATATGTCACTCACGCTTTTCAATGCAGATCTTGAAAATGAAATAAATGGATTTGTGTATGATCCCGTAACTTATGCTTACACATCTGGCAATATGAATGGAAGCAGCAACCGAAAGGGGTTAGAGATTAGTTTGGTAGGTGATTTAACTGAAACATTATCATTTAGCTCTTCTTATACTCACGTCAAAGCTGATCAAAAAAATGATGGCACAAGAGTTCGTGAGATAAGGCGTCCAAACCATATGGCAAATTTTGGTATTAACTGGGCTCCATCTTCATCTGTGAAGGTTATGATGAATAGTCAGTTCGTTGGATCTCAGTTAGACACATACTATCCTCCATTTCCTGCAAATCCAGAACAAGTCAAGATGGCTGATCACACTTTAGTTGACTTGTCTATTAATTATGAGATGTCAGATGATTTGATGATACTGCTTACAATTGAGAATATATTCGATGACAATTACGAAGAAGTCTTTGGATATAAGACATTGGGCTTAGGCGGTTCTGTAGGTTTTAGATATCAAATGTAAAATTTTTGTTGAGCGGCCGTTTGATTTTCAGACTACCCGATTCGAACAATAGAAGGAGACAGCTTAGTGGTAAGCGCATTAGAGAAAAATAAAAAACATAAACTTAAAATGCAAAGGCAGAAAGAGCGCATTGACTCCCAAATAGCGAAAAATAAGTTAGAGAGAGGAATAATACTTCTCTTGACAGGTGATGGTAAGGGAAAGACAAGCTCCGCATTTGGTATGGTATTACGTGCGCTTGGTTATGGGCAAAATGTGGGTGTTGTTCAATTTATAAAAGGTCAACAACTATCTGGGGAGGAGTTATATCTCAAAAATAAATTACCAGGCGTAGAGTTTTACCAAATGGGCACGGGATTTACTTGGGACACACAAGATCGTTCTGCAGATATTAAAGCTGCTGAGGAGACCTGGGCTGTTGCAAGTAAAATGCTACAAGACCAAGACTTAGATCTCGTAATTCTTGATGAAATTACGTACATGCTTAGTTTCAAATATTTGGATTCTGACATGGTGATTGAGGCGATTAAAAATAAGCCCCATGCTCAGAGTGTCGTCGTCACCGGTAGAGGCGGAGGCGCAACTTTAAGAGAAATTGCTGACACTGTGTCAGAGGTCAAAGAAATAAAGCATGCTTACAATAATGGAATGAAGGCTCGAAAGGGGGTCGATTATTGAACATCCAACGTGAGATAATTTGATCTTTTTATGATTGGGAGATTACTCACTTGCTTGATAGCGGCTTATTGCGTCGTTTTTGTAAAAATAGTATTAGCTTTTGACTCAAACATTCTCGTAAAGGATGATTTGGGAGAGGCATTCGAAATCCAAAAGCCTGTTAAAAAGATTGTATCCCTTGCACCCAACATAACCGAATTGCTTTTCGAAATAGGGGCCGGGGACTTATTGGTAGGCGTTGATGAATTTAGTGACTATCCTCTCCAAGCCAAATTTATCCAACGAGTAAACAATTACTCCACCGTAAATTATGAACTACTTGTCGCGTTGCAGCCCGATATCATTATTGCTTGGACATCCGGAAATGGCATTACAACAATTAATAAGTTGAAGAGCTTAGGATTTGCTGTTTTTGCTCTAGAAATATCATCATTAGATGATTTTCCAAACGCATATAAAAGATTTGGATTGATTACAGGTAAGATTGAAGAAAGTGAAAAAGCCTCCCAAGCATTCAAAGACAGGTTGGGAACTATTAAAAATAGAGTTCCTCGTACTAAAACAGTTAGAACATTTTATCAAATTTGGCACGATCCAATTATGACGATTAGTGGTAGCCACATCATTAATGAAATCATCTCTTTATGTGGTGGTAACAATGTGTTTTCGGAGGTAAAAACACTCACTCCGATAATTGATATGGAGTCGATCATTTTAAAAAATCCTCAGGCAATAATTTCCAGTGGGAGTACAGTGCTATCTGAGTGGGTAGAATTCTGGATAGATTGGCATGTTATTGATGCGGTTAAACAAGAAAATATTTTCTTGATTCCTCCCGACCTTTTATCTAGACAAACATCAAGAATTTTAGATGGGGCGGAGTATTTATGCGACTATATAAACCTTGCGAGATAGGGATATAGATTATTTTAATATATACTTGACGTAAGTACCTGACTCGTAACCAATGATCTGATGAAGCAAATAAATTATGATCCGTTGCGTTCCAACGTTAGCATGTTGGGTAAGATTCTTGGTGATGTGATAGGAGATGCTGAAGGGCAAGCATTTCTCAATAAAATTGAAAAAATTAGATTATTATCAAAGTCTGCTCAAGCTGGTAATACTGAAGATGGGAATGAACTAATTAAACTGCTAAGAACGCTTAGTGATGATGAATTAGTCCCAGTTTCCAGAGCATTTAGTCAATTTCTTAATCTCGCAAATATTGCAGATCAGCAATTTAGTCATTCTAGAAGGGTTGACGAATTTGTTTCAGCGACAGAAACTCTGCGTGAAGTTTTTAAGCTAGTAGCGAATTACGATTTCTCAGAGGATCAAATATTAAATGCTGTCATGAACCTTAATATTGAATTGGTTCTGACGGCTCATCCAACCGAGATAACGAGAAGATCACTCATCCACAAATATGATGCCATCGATTCATGCCTTTGCCAGCTTGAGTTGAAAGGCATAACCACAAGAGAGAATGAAGAGATTTTCCGCCGCTTGAAAGAGTTAATTACTCAGATCTGGTTTAGTCATGATTTTCGATCAGTTCGTCCAAGTCCAGTTGACGAGGCGAAGTGGGGTTTTGCCGTGATAGAAAATTCCCTCTGGCGTGCAATACCTCATTTTTACCGCCGATTAGATGCTACCTTATTGGAGGCTACTGGGAGGCATTTACCACTCGACTTGTCGCCTGTTCGATTTGTATCATGGATCGGAGGTGATCGAGATGGGAATCCTAATGTTACTTCTGAGGTCACTGAGGAAGTTTTACTATTATCCTGTTGGCAAGCCGCAACATTGTATGTTGAAGACATCAACATTTTGATTGAGGAGTTGTCGATGTCTTTATGCAATGACGAAATGAGTCTTTTATCAAATGGCTCAAGAGAACCTTATCGAGCTGTGCTAAGAGAGGTAAGATCAAAGCTAAAAAATACAGTAGAAAATATCGAGAATCAGCTCAACCAGAAGAAGCCTACAAACCACGAAATCATTAATACGAAGCAAGAACTCTGGGATCCGATTTTTGCCTGCTATAAATCACTTTGTGACTGCAATATGAGTTTGATTGCCAATGGATCAATTATTGATCTGTTAAGGCGTGTTAGTTGTTTCGGAATACATTTAGTTCGTCATGATATTCGCCAACACAGCGAGAGACATCTGAGGGTTATCCAGGAGATATGCGTACATCTTAATTTAGGCGATTATCAGAGCTGGTCCGAGGAGAAAAAACAAGAGTTCCTTATCTCAGAAATAAAGGGTAATCGACCTTTGATCGGACCTGATCTTGTTTTGAGCGATGAATCCAAAGAAGTAGTGGACACCTTCAGGTTAATTTCAAAGCAGTCTGAGGATGCATTGGGTGTTTACATTATTTCGATGGCAAAAAATCCCTCCGATATTTTATCAGTGCACCTACTATTGAAAGAAATTGGGTGTAATTTCAACATGCCTGTAGTTCCTCTCTTTGAAACTTTGGATGACTTGAACAATGCTAAATCAACAGTGGAAACCCTAGTTGCAAATGAATGGTACCGATCACTTATAAAAAATGAACTTATGGTTATGATAGGTTATTCAGACTCCGCGAAAGATGCAGGCATGTTAGCGGCTTCATGGGCGCAGTACACTGCACAGGAGGATTTAATCAACCTCTGTAGTGGTTATGGGACCAAGCTCAGACTCTTTCATGGAAGAGGGGGCAGTTTGGGAAGAGGCGGTGCTCCAGCTCATGCGGCTCTATTATCGCAACCTCCTGGCTCTTTACAGGAGGGACTGCGGGTTACGGAACAGGGGGAGACCATTCGTGCAAAGTTAGGATTAAGTTCTATAGCAATAAAAACCTTTGCGTTATATACAAGTGCAATTATTCAGGCAAATTTACTCGAACCACCCAAACCCAAACCTGAATGGCGACAAATGATGGGTGAGCTTTCAAAAAAATCTTGTGCAGAATACAGGGAGATCGTTAGGGATAATTCTAAGTTTGTCCCATATTTTAGGCATGCAACTCCTGAAGGAGAATTAGCAAATTTACCACTTGGTTCCAGACCTGCGCGGAGAAAAAGCGATGGTGGTATAGAAAGTCTCAGAGCGATTCCATGGATTTTTGCCTGGAGTCAAAATAGATTAATGTTACCCGCATGGCTTGGAGCTGGCGAATCAATTTACGCAGCTTATAAGTCTGAAAATAGCATCTTAATAAAAGAGATGATTAAGACATGGCCATTTTTTGGTGCTCGGCTATCAATGTTAGAAATGGTTTTTTTGAAATCAGACTCTTGGCTATCGACATACTATGACGAGTTGCTAGTACCCAAGGATTTGAAAAAAATTGGCGATGATCTGAGGTTAAAATTAAAGCATGATTCTGAGGCACTAGATTTGATTGTTGGTAAAGAAAAACTATTGAATAAGCAATCGTGGCCTCGAGAATCGGTTCAATTGAGAAATATTTACATTCATCCTTTAAATGTCTTACAGGTCGAATTATTGAAAAGGGAGCGTGAAAAGGCTGACGATAAGTACGAGCAAGCAATTATGGTAACGATCGCAGGTATTGCAGCAGGTCTTCAAAATACTGGTTAAGTGATAAATTTTCCGATGAAAAAAACTTCCATTTCCCTCTACGTCTTTCAGGTCTTTAAGTGTTTAGTTTATATACTACTAACCGCTAACATTTTTTTCTTTTATCAAGAAGAATCATTAGCGGTCAAAAGCACCTTCAGTCAAGGCATTAGTATCACGGACATCATTCAGGGATTTGCAGCTACATTAGACACGGCTGCCTGGGTAATGCTGCTGTTTTTATTTGAGTTGAATACGTCAGAGTACCTAAAGAGACTTAATTCATTAAATAATGCATTTATTGCAAAAAATTTCATTCGAATTTTCAGTTATGGTTTGATTTGTTACGCATTCTTTGGTTATTTATTAAAATATATTCTACTAATTAATATCGAACCTTTTTTCATAGAAGACGTTTGCTCGCTCGTTGATCAAGGATATTATTTAATAGAGAATCTTGACGAGTATCCGTTGATGACCGCGAGTAATTGTCTCGCTTTAAGCAATAATCCATTATTTGTTTTATCGGGACAGGCGATACTCGGAACAAAATCAGATTGGCAGGCGATACAAAATTTAGGTTTGGTAGACATCATAAATTCTGGTACCTGGATTTTAATTGTCATGATCATAGAGTTAGAAGTTCTATTTGGCAGTAAGTTATTCACTACTCGATTAAAATTCTTAAATCTAAAAATTTTAAAAACTATCCTATATTTAATTCTTTTCTCTGCAGCAGCCTTTTGGGGCTTTAAAGGAGATTTTCTTGATTTTTGGGATGCTTTTCTCTGGCTGGTAGCTTTCTTTTTTATTGAGTTAAATTTACTCAAAATTGGCCAACCACAGACAAACTAGTAGTTTAAATCTGCTCGTTTTTTAATCGCCATCGTTAGTTTAACAAAGCATGACAGTTTATCTTGCTCATTTTTTAGCTCTATCTGCCATATGTGAGTTCCTCTTCCTATATGCAGAGGTTTGGCAACTCCAGTTACAAATCCAGAGAACACAGGTCTTATATGTGATGCGTTTACCTCTTGTCCAAAACAGATTTCTTTTTCGACATCAATAACATGAGCACAGGCTATGCTGCCTAGTGATTCGGCTAAGACGATATTTGCGCCACCATGAATTATTCCATAAGGTTGTGAGGTCGTTTCATTTACAGGTATTTTCCCAGCAAGAAAGTCATCGCCTGCCTCGGTAATTTCAATGCCTAGGTATTCATCAATGGTTTTTTTACTCATTTTTTTAATCTCAGAGAGATTAGGTTTTCGATGCCAAATAGTATCCATTAATATTAATTCAAACTCTTATAACGTTTTCTTTTTGGTGTTGCATCACTTCCATATCTTTTAATGAAGTCCTCATGATATTCGCTATAACTCCCCTCACAGAAGCAAATGTTGCCATCATCTTCATAAGCCAACGTATGCGTTGATATTCTATCTAAAAACCACCTGTCATGAGATATAACGAGGACACAACCTGGGAATGAAAGAATTGCCTCTTCGAGGGCGCGAAGTGTTTCAACATCGAGATCATTCGAGGGCTCATCAAGTAGAAGAACATTTGCTCCTTGTTTCAGGGTATTAGCAAGATGTAATCTACCACGCTCTCCCCCAGACAACTCTTTAACTAACTTTTGCTGATCAGTACCTTTAAAGTTGAACCGACCGACATAAGCTCTTGATGAAACTTCATAGTTACCAACCTGGATAAGATCATATCCATCAGATATTGCTTGCCAAACAGTCCGATCATCGTCGAGGGTCTCTCTGGATTGCTCAACGTAGGCAATTTTTACTGTTTCACCGATATCAATTTGACCACTATCAGGCTCCTCTATTTTTGAAAGCAAACGAAATAAGGTTGATTTTCCAGCGCCATTTGCACCAATTATTCCCACTACTGCCCCTTTTGGTATTGATAATGATAAATTTTCAATCAGAGCTGTTTCCCCATAAGATTTTGATACATTATTTAATTCAATAACTTTATCTCCGAGTCGATTACCTGGAGCAATGTATATTTCATTAGTTTCATTTCTGGATTGAAAATCTTGCGAATTTAGTTCCTCAAACCTTGCGATGCGAGCTTTATTCTTTGCACGCCTCCCTTTTGGATTTTGACGAACCCACTCTAATTCTTGCTTTAGTGTTTTTTGTCTTGAGATCTCTTGTTTAGACTCTACTTCGAGCCGTTTTGTCTTCGCTTCGAGCCATGTGGAGTAATTGCCCTCATAAGGAATACCATGTCCACGATCAAGCTCCAATATCCAGCCAGCAACATTATCTAAAAAGTAACGATCATGAGTAACGGCGACTACGGTGCCTTTAAAATCCTCTAAAAATTTCTCTAGCCAAAAAACAGATTCTGCATCAAGATGGTTTGTCGGCTCATCAAGGAGCAACATATCTGGGCGTGACATTAAAAGTCGGCATAGTGCCACTCTTCTTTTTTCTCCTCCAGAGAGAGATTCAACACTCGATTCCCATGGAGGTAATCGAAGAGCATCAGCTGCCACATCAAGAGTATGATCAAGGTTATGCGCGTCCCATGTTTCAATAATAGCCTCTAAGTCTCCTTGTTTTTTTGCCAGTGCATCAAAATCGGCATCAGGATCTGAGTAATCAGCATATACTTGTTCGAGTTTTTTAAGTGCATCAATTGCCTCCTCTAAGCCATCCTCTACATTCCCTCGAACATCCTTGCTTAAATCTAGTTGAGGTTCTTGAGGGAGATAACCAACTTTCAGTCCGGGCATTGGGCGAGCTTCACCAAGTATTTCTGTGTCTAGATTTGCCATAATTTTGAGCAAGGTTGATTTTCCAGAACCGTTTAATCCTAATACTCCAATTTTTGCACCTGGGAAAAATGAGAGAGAGATGTCTTTAAGGATCTCTCTTTTTGGCGGAACAATTTTACCGACACGATTCATTGTGTAAACGTATTGACTAATAATATTCTCCTTATTTTTCAATAATTTATAGACGTATATTTTGCTCTGTACTAGTTTTGTACCAGCTTTATCTCTTTTTTACATCTGTTTTATTTACTAGATTGCTCTCTTATTTTACACCGAATTATACATATTTGAGCGCGTAATTATGTTGATTAATCAACAAGTAGAATTGAGATGTTAACTGCCGGTGGTTGCAATCTGTGGAGTTAATTGGAGAAGGTGCTCATAAACCTGATTAGAGTCTCGCGTTGCATCGGGAGCTAATACACCTCTGGTTAAATCATCTCCTTCAAGTCCGAATAGAAATCTAAGTATTAATAAACCATCAGTCAGTGCATCAATTTGCCCACTCCCATCAGCATCAATCAAATCACCTAGATGACTAATACGTTCTTTTATCTCCTCTGCACTGGAGAACTCCGCTTGCAGTGAAATCGTTCCAGTAATCAGTGCACTGCCGTCAAGTCCAAACATTTCTCGCAGAATTAGGAGTCCATCCGTAAGTGCGTCATGAGTCAAATCTCCATCCAAATCCAAAGATAGAGGTACTGTATCGTTAATGAATTCTTCAAGTGCTGTAAATCCATCATTGTCATAATCCAGTGTTGCATCACTCGCATCATTCGGATCAAAGTTATATTTAATTTCCCATTTATCAGCTATGCCGTCACTGTCCGAGTCAGATGTATATCGATCATCTTCTGGGAAGACATCTGCGTTGTCTCCCAGTCCATCGCCATCGGTATCTTTATACTCTGTGGGATCTAGTGGGAAGGCATCGTAGATGTCGTCGACACCATCGTTGTCATCATCGGTATCTGCGGTCATACCCAATGAGATACATGAGTCATCACAATCATTGGGTAATCCATCACTGTCAGTGTCAGTTAATCCGCCTAAGCTGATCAGTGGATAGAAATCATTAACATCAAGAACACCATCACCGTCGTCGTCAGTATCGGCGTTGTTACCGACTCCGTCTCCGTCAGTATCTAAGGTCTCCGAAGCATCCAGAGGGAATGCATCCGAAGCATCTCCTACGCCGTCGCCATCATCGTCAGTATCAGCGTTGTTACCAACACCATCACCATCAGTGTCGACAGTCTCTGAAGCATCGAGAGGGAATGCATCGTTGCTATCCTCGACGCCATCATCATCGTCATCGGTATCAGCGTTATTCCCAATACCATCAGAATCAGTATCTAGAGTTTCTGTTGCATCGAGTGGGAAGGCATCGTAGTTATCGTCAACACCATCGCCGTCATCATCAGTGTCAGCATTGTTACCGACTCCGTCTCCATCAGTATCTAAGGTCTCCGAAGCATCCAGAGGGAATGCATCCGAAGCATCTCCTACGCCGTCACCATCATCGTCAGTATCGGCATTGTTCCCGATGCCATCACCATCGGTGTCCACACTCTCAGTGGTATCGGTCGGAAAGGCATCCAACCCATCATTCACGCCATCATTATCCGAATCGGCGAAGGTGATTTGGAGATTGTCGATCACGGCGCCAAACCGATTGATCCCGTTGTCATCAACCAAATCAACGCTCTCAAAGCCGAGCGAATAGACCTCAGGTGATGCTATATCCAATTCGATCGCGACATGTTGATATGCCATTGAATCGGCTGAGGTTGATTGAGACACCACAATTGGGGTACCTGCCACCATCTCTTCATTCAAGATAACCGAAAAGCTTACATCATCTTGCGTACCCGGGTGTTTACTCACGTCAAAAGACAAGAGATGAACACCTACAGTAAAAAACTCAATATCAGCTTTGATTGCTCCAGGAACGAAACCGTTTAGCTCTAAGGACTGTGAACCCTCTGACGCCTCGTGTGCGCCACGCACCATCTCAATATTACCATTCTCTACTCGCCATCCAACCCCAGAGTCGCCTATAAAGCCAACATCTACTGGCTGCTGTTCTGGGGCATCGAATGAAGGTGTAGCTGCACCAAAGATAACGCTCTGACCATTATAGTTTGGAAAGTTTTCGACGTTTAACTCGGGGGTCTCGAATCCCTCAAAGAAAACGATCGTACCCGTTCTTGGCGTAATTAACTCGGAAGGTGTCGTCTCTTCGGATGTGCCGGCTTCATTTTCGGCGCTTACCCGACAAGAGTATTCCTGACCATTAATCAGACCGTCGACGGTGATGATATTGCCGTTGTTCGAACCCACATAGGTGTTGATGCCATCGGTACAGGTGGCGATGTAGAGGTCCACGGTTGTCAGCTGGTGGCTGTCACTGAGATAGATGATGATTTGTCCATCGTCCACCGAAACTCTCGTAATTATTGGCTTCTGTGGGACACTCTGCGGCAGCGCTACTGAAATGCTTTCAGAAACATCGCTCAGGAAACCGTTATTCTCTGCATGACCAGTGCAGGCATAAGTAAGCCCATTGAGCATCCCTGTAATGGTGATTTCTCCCGTGACGCTAGCTGCCGAGTAATTGAGGGCACCCGACGTGCACGTGATGAAAAAATTTTCTGCGGAATAGCCAGCGTACTCCGACAAAGATGAGACGAACGAGATAGTACCTTCGGTTGAACTCATGACCTCAATAATCGGCGCGGGTGGGTGAATTACTTCAATCGAAGTCTCGTGAATCACGTACAAATCATTGCTGCCGGTCACCCGGAACTTGACGTCGTATTCGCCGAGCTTCCCCGCGTCCAAGCCAGCAGTGTCGAGTTCGCCATCGTTGTCGGTGTCGAGTATGAGTTGACCGTCGCTTGAAAGAGACAGCCAATCCGGTCCATCGTAGGCTGAGAAGGTCAGTCCGCCGCCCGACAGATCGAGGAAGCTGTCAGGTAATGCCTGCGCAAATGGGTCGCCTAAAATGCCATCGAGTAACCGCTGGGTGGTATCAATACCCTCGATTGGTGCGTTTGAGTCAGTGCCGCCATCGCCAATCTCCTCGTTTGTCGCGTCGCTGAGGCTTGAAAAATCCTCTACGTTGGCCTCCGCGTGGTTGGTGAACTCTGGGGGTCTCTCTGTCCGTTCGGATAACCGCGAGATGGGCGCTCGGCTGACCAAGCGAATCCCTGTTCTTGCCGAGTTGACTGCGTAATAGTTGTACGTCATTCGGTCACTGTCGGAAAAGGGGCTGTCCCTCGTATCGGCATAGCTGCCCCCTGTTCCATGGGTCCGTTGTTCAACGTGCTCGGCTACATTGCCCTGCTGGTCGAAGGTACCGTAGAAGCTGGGTGCGTGGGGGTAGCTGCCTACCGCGATCGGGCCGCCCGCAGGGTTATTGTAGTTCGCGTCGTCGGTGGTAAGCGTGTAACTGTCATCATCAATCGCAAACTTCTTGCCCGTAGCATGGTAGGAGTATTTTTTATAGCCATCTTCGTTGCACCCCATGAGCGCCGCGTCATAGCCGTTACCCGAGGTGTCAGAAGCGGTACAACCCTCCGACTCATCAAATGGCCAGTGACCCACAAGACCGTTGGTGATACTGCCGCCCGTAAAAAGGCTCTCGAGTTCAGCCGTTGTTAAAGCACGGTCGAAGATCATTGGTTCGTCGACGGTGCCATTAAAGGCGTTGGAGAACTTCACGAAGTACCCCCTACCGATATATGGAGTGTCGAGGTTGATTTGAAGTTCAGTGCGGTTGTTTGCGTTGCCGTAACCGCTCCAGACCTGAAACGCAGCATCACCAGCCTGGCGCATGTAGATGTCTGCCTTGCCGCGTCCGTCGCTATCCAGTTGCTCTCCATCGACAACCAGCGCAACAAAGGACCATTCGTTTAGATTGGGCTTCATACCTGAACTGATGCACCTATTGTCGTTGCCTTTTGTCAGCGCCCTCCAGGTGAACCCGAGTTCTCCACCGTTTGCGCTGCAAAATCCCAGCCCCGACCTCAACCCTCCACTTTGGTTAAAGATGATTCCAGAGCGATTGAGTTCATTGGGCTTTATCCAGGCTGCCACGGTGAGCGTGTTGGTGGAGCGCTCTAGATCAGGAAGGTCGACATGAGACCCTGTGGTCCAGCCTAATTGACGTATTGGCAATGCGTTGCCAGAGTGACCCGGGACCCACATATGAGACCAGTCATTGGGGTAGAAATAGGCAGCTTTGTACCACTCGTTAAGTGTCGGCAGAGCCACGCCTCCGGCCCCTTCCCAGTTCAAGTATTCGCTGGTGGCGTTGAATCCACGAGTTGTGTAGTACTTGTTGCGGTTAAGGCGATGGTAGATCCCCTCATTGATGCTATCGCTGGTCATCCAATTGGCAAATCTCGCCGCGTTCCAGAAGCCCACATGGGTGACCGGGTGATTTTCGTAACCCTCGTCCGCCGCATAGAGCCATGCGTTGCTGATCCCATCATTTGTGCGACTGATTTGCATACTACTGTTCCACACACCCCACGGATTGGTGTACCTTGCCACCTCATTCAGAAAATATGCATATTGAGCATTGGTGATTTCATACTTACTGATGTAGTAGCCGTATCCGGGCTGACATACGTCATAGCGCTGGCCGATAATTCTTTTCACGCAGGGAGCGCCAGGCGTGGCGGGAACGTACACCGACTCGATCTGTAGGGGTGGTAATGCTGCCTTGACGGTGAATTCCCATACGTCGCCCACTACGGTCCCAGCGTCGGTGTGTGTGTCTACCCGCCAGAAGTAGGTGGTGCCCGCGACAAAAGGGGTATCTGGGGTGTAGATATTTTTGTGTTGGCCTTTCGTTGCCACAAGCTGCAAATTGTTGGGATCTGTGCCCAGGTAGACGCTACTTGAGGTCGCGTTGAGACCTTCGAGCCACATGAGATCGGCTTCGGTCTTCACAGTCCTCGACCCATCTGGTGCGATGGGAAAACGGGCTTTCGCGGTTTGATGACCTGGAATCCAGTAAGTGGTGTCCCCGTGTTCGTAGGGCCCAATATCAGGCGCAGCACCCTGGGGACCGTCTGTGATGCCTGTGACGGCGTCGGTGAATCCCGGTACCAGCGTGCCCTGATCGATCAGTGGCGAGTCGGCATAGTCTCGTGGTCGAAAGTCGAAATTGCCAGGATCGCGCAGCTCCATCTGGATCTGGCTAACTCGATAGCCGTCTTCCCCCGTGTCGTAACCTTCTCTCCCCCGCCAGCTGTTACCCGTTTTATCGTCAGGGTTCTGTACCGAGTTAATATAGCTGTTGACGGCATTGTTGTGCGCTTTAGAGAGGAAGTTGCCCTTTATTGGGCGGCTACGGTCCCGCCCTTTGAGAATTATGTCCCAGTCAGCCGGTGTGCCAGTGGGCTCAGCGGAATAGCCATAAAACTTATCTTGGGCGATGTTAAGGTCAATACGGCCATTTGCAAAGGCAAGGTTATTGTGGATCTGGTGCTGGTCGCCCTTGAGGCGGAAGCCACGTCTCTTGCAATTAAAAACCACGTTGTGATGCGCCGCTTTTTGGATGCCGCCCGGGTGCCCGTCGAATCGGATGCAGTTGTTCGCGGCCATATCGTGAATCCAGTTACGGCGAATCACGATGTCGCTGGCGGCCCAATTCACGGTAATGCCGCCTGTGTCCCATGCCCAGTGGGTGTCATAAACATGATTAAGCTCTATGGTGTTGCCCCAACCGGGGCGCCCCATGCCACTGAAGCCCATACCGCGCACCGTGTTGCGAATCGCGGTAAGCGGGCTCGCCCCATTGAGTATTGGACCTCCATTGTTGCCCCAAAGTAAGATATTGGAGTTCCGGAAAGAATTGTTCTCAATATGAATATGATGGCTGCGGCGACCGTGATCGAGTAGCACACTAAAGCTATTAGCGAACTCATTAGAGGTCCACGTCATATGTTCGGTGTTCGGGAAGCTATTCGAGAAGCGCATGGCTTTGCGCTGCAACATCATGCCGTGGTGCGCAGGGTATAAGAAGCGGTTGTTATGGAAGCTGAGGTGGGACGAGTTGCTAAAAGCAAGGGTGCCCGCAAAAAATGTCAGACCCTCAAAATGAAAATTGCGCGCATTGTGGCCGTGGACAAGGTAGTCCCAGCCAAAGGTCCCTTTTTTGTGCCATCGCCCCTCGATCAACAAACCGCTGTCGTTTGGGTCTTGGTTGCCCGGTAGCCAGACGTAAAGATCTCCCGTGGTCTTGTTATAAAACCACTCACCCTCTTTATCGAGAAGCGACATCGCTCCCTCGAGGTAATAAAGCCCGTTTCGATTTGGGGCAAATGTTACGGTTGGCGTGCCCGGCGTGTGGTCCTGCACATCTGACATCCTTTCCCATCCGCCTATCCTGAAAAAGGCAATGGCCCCATTGGCATTCACCTTTAAATCGGCAATATCCGAGGTAGTGTTGCCATCTTCATCGGCATAAGTGTAGGTTGAAGCCCACTTTTCCCGTTGCCAGAAATCGGCGTCTTCCTTGTCAAAGTCTCGGTCTATGTTGGGCCAGCGTGCACCCGTCAGCATTTCTCCGTTCAAGAACAACTGCGACACATCAAAGTCGTTTGAGTCGTCGCCATCGTCGCTCCAGATGTTGGTGGTCCAGATGTGCCCGCTGTGTTGCGTCCATGCGCCCGTTATGGCCCGAGCACCAGACAGAATGACTTCTTCGTCGTTGTAGTTTCGGATCGTGGTCTTGGCGGACATGGAACGTCCATGCAGTGAAATCATGGTCCGGTTATCGCCAGCGGTTTCGTCACGGTAGGTGCCACCGCGGATATAGAGTGTGTCGCCCGAGGCAATCTGAGACACAGCATGCCCGACCGTTTTGAATGGTGCGGCGAGGGTGCCAGCGTTGGCGTCGTCGCCGTTTGTAGCGACGTAATAATCGGCACCAAAGGCATTGAAAGAAGGCAAGGTGAATAGGAGCAAAACGGCTGACATGAGTCGCAGCATGGCGCTTTTAATGGTATTAAAAAGCTTGATGCTGGGATTGGTGGCAGGAGTGGTTTGGTTACAGAGCCCAATATAAAACTGTCCTGACGAAATCTCTGAAACCAATATGAGTGGTATCGCCCGAAACACCATGAATAGTCTTTTGATGATAGGAGGTACAAACATCGTAAATAGATTCGCTTCAAGAAATGTCATTTTGATAATCGATAATTTGAAACGTGGTAAAATATAAATGGTTTATATTTAGACATCAAGTAAGAAGAGAGGGGAGTTAAAAGTAGGATCTATCATTAATCTTAAAAGTAAAAAAATGGTAGTGAATTATAGAAAGTAAAATCGCAACCAGATTATTTTTAGAAAATTTCATCATGTAAAAATATAAATGTTATTTTCGGATAAGTTTTATTATTTTTTTTACAGTCTTAGTCACTCCCACTGCAAGCAACAGGGCTATGCTCGCAATAATGAGTGTGCCAAAAGTTTTTCTAATTAACGGATTGTCAATGTAGTCTGACGTAACAAATGTCCACGATAAGAGGAAAACAAAAAGTGTAAATAAGAAGATCCGATTATTATCAAAAATTTTCATGTTGGAAGTATACTCTTTAGAAAGGATGTCTCTCAAATCTCAAATTTCATGCCTGCATATTGTTGCAGTCTCTCCGTCAAAGCTCCTCCCATCGCTGTTGCTGGAGTAAAAAATCCACCGCCTTTCTGATTATGATTTAAATCAAATGCGAGACAAAGCGCGGATTGTGTGAGCATTTTTGCCGTACAACCATAACCTGGATCAGTATCTCCACTTACCTTTAAAGTTACAGTCTTTCCTTCTTTGATCTTTCCCAGCAAAGAAATTTTGAAGAAGCCATTTTTTTGCGCTTCAACACTCGGTCCCTCGCCGGGCTTTGGCAAGACAAATCTTTGTAAAAGCTTTCTTGTCGGTGTGAGAAAAACTAATAGCGCAAAAAGACCGATACCTAATACCAATGAAATCGATTTTAAATACCCACTAATTCCTTTACCCATGAGCATTTGTTCTTGGTATAAGAAGTCCTCTCCATAAACTTTATTGCTTAATAAATGAGAACGCAGAACAATACGGGTATTGATAGCTTCCATAATAAAAGGTGCTGACCAAGTTTCGTAGTCATTGTCGAACTTGGCAGAAGTTATTCTATTTTGACGGAGTTTGTTTTCGCTAAATTCGGGACATAAATTATAAGGATTACCCATTTCCTTGCGTAGTTGTGGATCTTGTTTCGCAGCAATGACCGCTTGTATCATACTTGCTAGAGTCCCTCCTGACGCACCACCTTTCGTTTTCTCTACACCCAGTTTAATTTGGTGTGCATAAGATCCAAATCTTTCTTTAAAGTATTTTTGTAGTTCAAAAACACCAAGGTCAGACGGAATAGAATCAAAGCCACAGCAATTAACAATTTTTGATCCAGATTTTTTTGCAGCCTCGCCATATTTTACGATCATATCTTTAATCCAATATGCCTCCCCTGATAGGTCGCAATAATGAGTTCCAATGTTGGCACATGCTTTGATCAGGGCCTCTCCATAAAGCGCGTATGGACCAACGGTAGTAGCAATAACTTTGGTGCTCTCGCACAGCTTATTAAGTTTTTGAGTATCGAATGCATCACAAACAAAAATATTTAGTTTGCTAAAATTCTCACCTAATTCATTTTTTAATGTTTGTAGTTTATCTTTTGACCGTCCGGCAATCGCCCAAGACAGATTTGGATAGTTGTCAATCGTTTCAGCGATATGCTTTGTCATTATTTGGCCCACAAAACTGGTGGCACCAAAAATTACGACATCAAATTTTTTGTTTTCCATTATTATGATCCGAGTCCAAAAAATAATATGATACGCGGGTCTTTCCATATCTCAAACCATTGGTTAGAAGTATTTTATGAAACCTATTTTGTACTCATTTCGGAGGTGTCCTTACGCGATAAGAGCAAGAATGATACTCGATTTGTGTGGTATTGATTTTTGCTTGAGGGAAGTGGCGTTATCGAATAAACCAAAAGAGATGCTCAAAGCCTCTCCAAAAGGCACGGTACCGATTTTAATTTTGCCTCAGAAGAAAGTATTAGACGAGAGCATGGATATAGTCTTCTGGGCAATAAAAAAGACATCGAAAACAGATAAGAAATTTTTGGAATGGTTGGACGAAGACTTATATGGAAGGTCAATGCAACTAATTGAAGAAAATGATAATAAATTTAAAGTACTGCTGGACAAATATAAATACTGTCGTGATAAAAAGTTGGCAGTTAAATATCGTCAAGAGGCAAAGAGTTTTTTATACAGACTGAATGAGTTGTTAAGTAATCAACTTGGTCTTTGTAAGAATGAGATAACGTTTTCAGATATTTGCATATTCCCTTTTGTGCGCCAATTTGCATTTGTTGATTATGAGTGGTTTCTTAACTGTAAATTAGATAATTTGAATGATTGGCTTCAAAACTTCTTAAATTCAGAATTATTTAAAAAAGTTATGCAAAAGCACGCGATTTACGAGCATTAATTGGGTGAGATTTTTTTAGCCTGGAAATGCTTATTTGAATCCAAATACGCTGTGAGTCAGTATTGAACTCATCTTAAAAATCCAACCTCGAAGGCTCAACTCTCAAAGTTAAATACAAAAATGTTTTCTTATTTTGAAAAATTAGTTGATCCTTTCCCTGCTGAGGCGGCTCAGCAACCACCCAAAGGTGTGTATCAATTTTGTCGATATTATACACGTGGAATGGAGGGATGGTTATTGCTGATGGCCTTTCTAACTGCTATCACTGCGATCTCTGAGGCACTGCTGTACGGAATCTTAGGCCAATTAGTTGATTGGCTGTCCAATCAAGATAAGGAGACATTTCTGGGTGACTCGCTCAATGAGTTGATTTTAATAGGTTTATTTATGCTCTTGGTAATTCCAATAGCAAATAGTTTGAGATCACTAGTTGTCCACCAGACACTGATGGGAAATTTTCCTATGACGGTGCGTTGGTTAGCACACAGATATTTACTAAATCAGAGTTACAGTTTCTTTCAGACTGAATTTAGTGGCCGTATTGCAACCAAAGTGATGCAAACTGCATTAGCTGTTAGAGATACAGTTATGAAATTATTGGATGTAATTTTATTTGTCATCATTTATTTGTCTACAGCGATATTTTTAGTTGCAGCAGCAGATTTGAGGTTATGTATCCCTCTCCTTGTATGGCTTATTTTCTACATTCAAATCCAAAGACATTTCGTACCAAAAATGAAAAAAGTATCGAGAGTGCAGGCGGATGCAAGATCATTGATGACGGGTCGTATTGTAGATAGTTATACAAACATCGTCACACTCAAGCTGTTTTCTCACAATAGCAGAGAGTCTGAGTATGTAAGAGACGGTATGAATGAGTTTTTGGATACAGTTTATCCAATGATGAGGCTAGTGACCAAACTCAATATTGCCCTTTGGGCTTTGAATATGGCACTGGTATTTGCGACCGCTGCACTCGGCATCTATCTATGGTTGGATGATTTAATCACTCCCGGAGCAATCGCAATTGTAATGAGCTTGGCAATTAGATTGTCAGGCATGTCTCATTGGATATTGTGGGAAATAAGTGGTTTGTTTGAAAATATTGGCGTGGTGCAGGATGGCATCAATACGCTAGCTGTTCCAAATGTTGTAAAAGATTCTCCCAATGCGAAGCCTCTACAAGTCAGCAGAGGAGAAATAAAATTTAGCCAAATGCACTTTTCGTACAACAACAATGAAAGTGTATTCAAAGGGTTGAATTTAGAGATTAAGCCTGGTGAAAAAATTGGGATTGTCGGAAGAAGTGGAGCTGGCAAATCAAGTTTGGTTAGTCTGCTTTTGCGTTTTTATGATCTTCAAAAAGGTCAGATAACAATTGATGGAGGAGATATCTCAAAAGTCAGTCAGGAAAGTTTAAGATCAAATATTGCTGTAGTCACTCAAGATACCTCATTACTGCATAGATCAGTCCGAGAAAATATAATGTTTGGAAGGCCCGAGGCCTCAGAGGAGGAGATGATCGATGCAGCTCGTCGAGCAGAGGCACATGAGTTTATTTTGAAATTGACTGACAGTGAAGGGCGTCGTGGGTACGAGGCTCACGTGGGTGAGCGGGGAGTAACGCTTTCCGGTGGCCAAAGGCAAAGAATTGCTATTGCAAGAGTTTTGTTAAAGGATGCACCTATTCTTATATTAGACGAGGCAACTTCAGCTCTTGACTCCGAGGTGGAATCGTCAATCCAGGATAGTTTATCTGAACTGATGATTGGTAAAACAGTAATCGCAATCGCACATAGACTGTCTACGATTGCTGCTATGGATAGATTAATAGTTTTTGATCAGGGCGAGATTAAAGAGCAGGGAACGCATGATGAACTCATCGGAAGGAATGGGATATACACAAAGCTTTGGAGTCATCAGTCTGGTGGTTTTATTGGCTTTGATTAATCAAAAATAAAAGAACGCAGCAGTCATTTTTTTTTCTTTCATCAAATTTTTGAATTGCTAAACTTGAGTAAAAATTACTTTGAGAGGCAATTGTGATTCCAAGAACTTTATATGACTCTGATCACGAAATGTTCAGACAGTCAGTCAGAAAATTTATAGAAACTCACGCGATTCCAAATCATGAAACGTGGGAAAAAGAAGGTATGGTTAGTGACGAGGTATGGCTTGGTGCTGGATCTCAAGGTTTTTTATGCCCTACAGTTGCGGAGAAGTATGGAGGTGTTGACGCGGATTTTCGTTACAACTGTATTGTCAATGAAGAGATAGCGAGATCTGGTTGCTCAGGGTTAGGTTGGACTCTGCACTCTGATATTGCGGTTCCATATATTGAGAGGTATGGAACGGAATATCAAAAAGAAAAGTATTTATCTCGTTGCGTGTCTGGTGAATTAATTACAGCAATTGCAATGTCGGAGCCAGGCGCTGGGTCAGATTTGCAAGGCACAAAAACTAACGCAGTACTTGATGGAGACCATTATATTTTGAACGGCTCCAAAACTTTTATTACTAATGGTCAGAAATCAGGATTGGTGATCGTTGTAGCGAAAACTGATGTCAGTGCTGGATCAAAGGGCATTAGTTTATTCTTAGTGGAGTCAGAGTTTGAAGGATTTTCCAAGGGTAAAAACTTAGAAAAGTTGGGTATGAAAGCGCAGGATACGTCAGAGCTATTTTTCCAAGATGTCAGAGTGCCAAAGGAGAATTTATTAGGGGAAGAGGGTCGAGGCTTCATATACCTAATGCAGGACCTACCTCAGGAAAGACTTTCCATCGCAGTAGGAGCAATTGCAAATGCACAGGCTCTTCTTGAAAGTACAATCGATTATACAAAAGAGAGAAAGGCATTCGGTGTCTCAGTAGCGTCTTTTCAAAATACTCAATTTAAGCTAGCGGAGTTGTCTGCCGAAATCTCCAGTGCAGAGGTTTTCTTAGATAGATGCACTGAATTATTACTTAATGATGAACTTGATACTGTTACAGCGTCAAAATTAAAGTTGGTTGCAACAGATCTTCAATGCAAGGTGGCTGACGAATGCTTGCAGTTACACGGTGGTTGGGGATATATGTGGGAGTACCCTGTTTGTAGGGCTTTTGCAGATTCTAGAGTGCAACGTATCTATGGTGGTAGCAATGAAATAATGAAGCTAATCATCTCAAGAGAATTGATGAAGTAAATAATCAATTGAAGTATTTAATCACTAACTCCGCGGCGCTTCTTCCACTAAGAAATGCTCCCTCTACTCTTGGACCGCCCATTGCATCGCCGGCAATAAAAAGAGGCGGCAAGGAGGTTTTTTGGTTACCGACGAGACATCTCTGTTTATAGGTTGTTTTGGGTTTGCTGTAACGCCAAAAATGTGATTGGTATTTTATGATCTTGGCACCAGTATGTTTCTCTGCCTCATTTAGTATCGATTTTTCTAGAGTCTTATCTTCAAAATTAATTTTCTCATCTAAATCTAAATTAGCGTGAATGGTCACGGAGGGTATTTTTGAAATACCTTTCTGTTGATTATCGCTTATCCAGTTAATTAATTGACCATTGAAAGAAACTGCGCCAGGTGGAGGGAGGATCGATGGGTCTTTCAGTATTGCCATTATTGCAAAACAAGATTCATATGAGATTGAAGCAAGAATATTTGATATTGAGCTATCTATTTGAATGTTGCTTTTCTGAATTAAATCTAAAGTTTGAGGTGCCGGGGCTGTAAGTATCAGAGCTTTCGATTTAATTTGAGTGTTATCCGATAAATCAGTAAACCAAAATCCTTGCTTTTCTGTTAATCGAATAACTGTTTTTTCTAGTTTTATTTCAAGATTTTTTGAAAGTTTTTTCGCGAGCGTATTCATAAGCGGAATACCTCGATATCTAGGGTATCTGTCCTTGCTTCCAGGGAAGTTAGAATACCATTCCTCTACTGTGCCCTCATTTATGCAGTCATTAATGAAGTTTTTAAATTGATCATCTCTGGCTGTAAAAAATTGTGCTCCAGAATCAAAACATGCACCACCAAATCGCTTATTGGCGAGTCTCCCTCCGAGAGATGAAGATTTTTCGACGATTTGCGTGCTTATATTGTGGTTGAGTAGACTTTCCCCAGCACTACAACCTGCAAGTCCTGCTCCGATTATTAATACGTCTACGTGCTGCAAAATTGGCGCTCAGGGCTTCTTCTTAAATAAACTTTTACATCTTACAGAGCAAAAACGGACTTCTTCCCAACACCTGCTCCACTTTTTCCGCCATGTGAAGCTTCTATTGCATGTCATACAGGTTTTTCTAGGTAAATCACTTTTTTTTTGCATCACTATTAATCAATTATATCGTTCAGGTGTTTTATCAATAATTCACTAGCCTGCTGAGGATTTGCTTGACCTTTCGATTTTTGCATTACTTGTCCCATAAATCCTCCAAGTTTTTTCTTTCTCTTACCCTCGTCTGTCTTTATATAGTCTTCAACCATATTTGGATTATCAGATATCACTTTACTAACCAACTCTTCAAGAAACTTGGCATCAGAAATTTGAGAAAGTCCTTTTTCTTTGATAATCGAATCCGCATTTCCTTTGCCCTCAAATATCTCTTCAAACACTTCTTTCGCGATCTTATTTGAGATAGTTTTATCTTCAATTCGTTTTAAAAGTTCGACGAGATGCTTTGGTGAAATAAGACTTTCTTTTAAAGTTATATTCGCTTGATTGAGTTTCGATGAGACGTCTCCTAATATCCAGTTAGCAAGAAGTTTTGGCTTATTAAACAGCTGCATACTGTCCTCAAAAAATTTTGCAAACAAGAAATTTTCTGTCAATCCATTGGCATCATATTCTGACAAACCATACTGTTCTTTATATCGATTTTTTTTATTTTCAGGCAATTCAGGAAGATCTTTCCTCAAGTTATTTATAAATTCTTTCGACACGTGAACAGGAAGTAAATCTGGGCATGGAAAGTATCTATAATCATTTGCTTCTTCCTTGGACCTCATCGACTGAGATTTTTTTGTCACGCCATTATAGAGGCGGGTTTCTTGCATGATTTTACCGCCATCCTCTAATACTCGTATTTGTCTGTTTACTTCTAAATTAATAGCATCTTCCATAAATTTAAAAGAATTGAGGTTTTTTGTTTCTGTGCGAGTACCAAACTCTGAGAAGCCTGCTGGTCTGACTGAGATATTGACGTCAAATCTCATGCTTCCCTGGCTCATGTCACCATCGCAAATGCCGATTGCCGTCACGATACTATGAAGTTTCTTTGCAAATGCGACAGCCTCTGCAGCACTTCGCATATCGGGCTCAGATACAATTTCAATGAGGGGTGTCCCGGCTCTATTTAAGTCAACGAGTGAATACCCATCTCGGTGACTCTCACTATGAAGTGATTTACCGGCATCCTCTTCCAAATGTGCGTGGTGTATTCCAATGTTTTTGATTATTCCATCAGAAAGAGTAATTGGAACTGAACCTTTGCCCACGATTGGTTTTTCTAATTGAGTAGTTTGATAACCTTTAGGAAGATCCGGATAAAAATAGTTTTTCCTTTCAAAGACTGACTCATTATTGATTTCAGCGTCGATGGCTAACCCAAACATGATTGCGTATTCGAGTGCTGCTTTATTTAAGACGGGTAGAGTTCCAGGTAGCGCTAAATCAATCTCATTTGCTTGAGAATTTTGCTCATTTCCAAATTCGGTGCTTGCACTTGAAAATATTTTTGTGTTTGTAGAGAGTTGAACATGGACTTCAAGCCCAATCACGGTTTCCCAGCTCATCAGAAGTTACCTGGCACGGCTTTGTGCCAATCAGTGACGTTTTGAAACTGGTGAGCAACTTGAAGCATTGCTGGCTCCTCCAAGTAGTTTCCTATAATTTGCATCCCAACTGGTTTTTTACTGACTAATCCACAAGGAATTGACATTCCGGGTAAACCAGCCAAATTGACGGCAATCGTATAAACGTCCTCTAGGTACATTTCCACAGGGTTGTCACTTTTCGTGCCGTGTTGAAATGCGGGAGATGGACATGTTGGCCCGATGATTAGATCAACATCTGAAAAAGCAGTTTGAAAATCTTGGATTATAAGCTCCTTAGCAAGCTGAGCTTTTTTGTAATATGCATCATAATATCCTGAAGAAAGACAGTATGTGCCTATCATGATTCTTCTTTGAACTTCCTCTCCAAATCCTTCTGACCGCGTTCTGACATAAAGATCCTCAAGATCTACAGGATTTTTGCATCGGTATCCATATTTCACGCCATCATATCGAGATAAGTTTGCTGAAGCTTCCGCAGGTGCAATCACATAATATGCTGGGACAGACAGCTTTGAGTTTGGTAAAGATACTTCGGTTATTTTAGCACCCAAGCCTTTTAAAACTTCGATGGCATTTTCGACAGCTTCTTGAGTGCCGGGATGTAAACCCTCAGAAAAATACTCTTTTGGCAATCCAATTTTTAATCCGTCAATCGGTTGATACAGTTTACTGACATAGTCTGGTCTTTTATTTTCAATACTTGTTGAGTCTTTGTGATCAAAGCTTGCCATACATTTGAGAAGCATTGCGCAGTCCTCTGATGTTTTAGCGATTGGCCCACCTTGATCAAGACTTGAAGCAAAAGCAATCATGCCCCATCTTGATACGCTACCGTAGGTTGGTTTGATTCCCGTAACACCGCACAACGCTGCTGGTTGTCGTATAGATCCACCTGTATCGGTTGCCGTAGCAGCCGGAGCCAAACGAGCTGCGATAGCTGCCGCAGAGCCACCTGATGAGCCTCCTGGGACGCAATCTAGAGCCCATGGGTTCTTGACTACTCCAAAATAACTGGTTTCATTAGATGAGCCCATTGCGAACTCATCCATATTTGTTTTCCCCAGTGAAATTAATCCTGATTTTTCAAAGTTTTCAACCACTGTCGCATTGTAAGGCGATACAAAGTTCGCGAGCATTTTGGAACCACATGTTGTCAATTCACCTTTGGTGCAAAAAATATCTTTGTGAAGAATTGGAATGCCACAAAGGTCAGGGGCAGCACCTGTAGCAATTTTTTCATCTGCTAATTTAGCTGAATTTAACGCTTTTTCATCAAAACTGGTAATTACAGCATTGAGATCTTTATTATATTTTTTGATTCTTTTTAAAAAATATTCAGTTAGCTCAACGCTTGTGAAATCTTTATTTTTGAGAGACTGATTTAGAGCTGAAATCGATAGTTCTTTCATATTAAAAGTTTTAATCGATAATTCTTGGCACTTTATAAAACCCTTCAGAGATTTCGGGTGCACAATCTTGGAGTTCTATACGGTTTACAGCTCGAACTTCCTTATCACTTCTCAGTCTTTGAGAATAATCTGTCCGGGAAGATTCCACGTGAGTATTTTTAGTTTCAGCTTCTTGAAGTTGATCTACCAATGCTAGAACATTTTCCAACCGTTCCTTTACTAAACACTCATTTTCCGTGCTAATCTGAAGCTTGGATAATCGAGCTAATTTTCTGATCTCTTCAAATGAAATCGACATCGCTAGACCTAAACATTTTCACTCTGCTTTAACTGCCTCTACTTTATCATACAAATTACAGCATTAATTCAAGATTTCTATGGAGATGAGATATTTGTTTTAACTGTATTAATTTTCTTCCTATTTCCACTAAATACTGGTCATTTATGGGGTTTATCAGATAAACTAGGCGGCCGTTAATTTTTTATTAAGAGATTCTCCTAAATGCTTAAAAGAATAAGAGGCATGTTCTCCAGCGACTTGTCGATTGATCTAGGCACTGCGAATACACTGATTTATGTTCGTGAAAAGGGTATTGTATTAAATGAGCCTTCGGTGGTTGCAATACGTCATCACTTAGGACAAAAGATTGTTGATGCGGTTGGCGTTGATGCGAAGCGTATGTTAGGCAGAACTCCAGGGGATATCACGGCAATCAGGCCGTTGAAAGACGGTGTCATCGCAGACTTTCAAGTTACGGAAAAAATGCTGCTTCATTTTATTAAGAAAGTACACGATAGGAGTTTCTTCCCACCAAGTCCCAGAGTACTCATATGTGTTCCTTGCATGGCCACAGAAGTAGAGAGACGAGCTATCGAAGAGGCAGCTTATCATGCGGGTGCAAGAGAGGTTCATCTTGTCGATGAGCCAATGGCAGCTGCAATTGGTGCGGGTTTGCCAGTGGATGAAGCTGTTGGTTCAATGGTAGTCGACATAGGAGGTGGGACTACTGAAATAGCTATTCTCTCGTTAAGTGGTGTTGTTCATGCGGATTCGGTCAGAATCGGAGGTGATACCTTCGATGATTCGATAGTAAATTTTGTACGTCGAGAGTACGGTAGTGTAATCGGTGATACTACCGCGGAAAGAATAAAAATGGAAATCGGTGGTGCTTTTTTGGCAAAGGAAGTTCGAGAGATAGAAGTCAGGGGAAGAAATCTTGCAGAGGGAGTCCCCAAAAGTTTTATTCTAACCAGCGACGAAGTTTTAAATGCCTTGCAAGAACCCTTGGTAGGTATGGTTCAAGCTGTCAAGAGGGTGCTCGAACAATCTCCTCCTGAATTGGCCTCCGATATAGCAGAAGCAGGTATTGTCTTGACAGGAGGTGGAGCTTTGTTGAGAGATCTCGATAAATTACTTAATCATGAAACAGGGTTGCCTGTTGTTGTCGCAGAAGAACCCCTCACATGCGTTGCGAGAGGCGGCGGTGAATTTCTGGATATGATGGATAATAGAAAGTCACGCAATATTGAGTTTTAAGTAATTTCGAAGTAAGTTTGCTCGCTGATCATTAGGAGTTCAAAGATTAGAAATCCTTCAGTTAAGTTTTTATCAGTTATAAAGCGGGCTGCGATTCTCATAATTGTTGGATTCATCCTTTTAGTTCTTAGTCGCAAAACCACCTTACTCAAACCAGTTGAAAAATTGACTGAGCATCTACTGATTCCAATTCATTACGTTGCAAGTATTCCTGAGAAGATCTCCTTGGGAGTCTCGAAATTTATTTTTAATAATCCAGATTTGGAAACTGAAAATCGGCGTCTTATTCAGGAAAATTTGTTGTACAAGGGTAAAGCACAAAGACTCGGAGAGTTAGAGGCAGAGAATATAAGTTTAAGATTGCTCCTCAATGCATCTGAGTTGCTTATTGATACTATTTTAGTTACCGAGGTTATAGGTGTGTCTGCAACACCCAGAGTGCACAAACTTAGAATAAATAGAGGACGGCAAGATAATATATATGTTGGACAACCAGTACTTGATGCTGAAGGGCTAATGGGTCAGGTTATAGAAGTTTACGAAAAATTTAGTTCAGTTTTGTTAATAACAGATAGCACGCACGCCCTCCCCGTTAAGGTGTTGAGAAATGGGACAAGATCCGTTGCAGAGGGTATATCAGATTTCAATACGATGAAGTTGAGATTTGTATCTCCTACTTCCGATATAAAAGTTGGTGATAAAATTGTTAGCTCTGGCTTAGGTGACAGATTTCCTGCAGGTTATCCAGTGGGTATTGTTACATCCAGAGATCATAAGACGGGAGCCAATTTTGTTGATGTTGAAGTGGAACCCTCAGCACAGATGAATAAAAGTAAACATTTGTTACTTGTATTTGATGGAAGAAAAACTGATGGACAAAAGTAAACATCTTTTTAAGTATGTGTTTTTCTCGGCAATGATCGCTATTGTTTTACAACTAGTACCAGTAAACGATTATTTTGCTTACCTCAAACCCAATTTCTTATTATTAATGAATTTGGGTTGGATTATTTTTATGCCACACAAATTTGGAGTGATGTTTGGCGCTTTAAATGGCTTGACCTTTGATTTCATCTCTGGAGTTCCAATAGGGATAAATATGATTTCTTTCACACTTCTCTCTGCGATGGTCATTTATTTATCTGGATGGTTGTCATATTTTTCTTTGAATCAACGCACTGTATTTATTTTCTCTGTTGTTGTGCTTTTTGAGTTACTTGTAAGTACTTTTTATCTTTCTATTGAGATACCTATCGATATTGCGCACATCTTTTTGATATCGATTACTTCATTAGTAGTCTGGCCTCTAATAGATATTTGGATAGGTAGAGTCTGCAAAGTTAATAAAATTTGACTTATTAACGTAATAAATTTTATTAATTTGCTTCATTTATATTTGTTTAGTTTTGGATTAGATTTGTTTAAATTGAGTATACAAGAGAGAATTCACGCTTAAGTCGAATCGCGGATAAAAATCCAATGGGATTGTTAAACAACAAACTTAAAGACAAAAAAACAATCGCTGTATTTTTTGGTTTATTTATTTTTGTAACACTGATGGGCTATCAAACAAAAAATAGCGATCTTTCAAGTTTGTATAAATCTTACATAGAAAATCAAATTGCTGAAGTTTTGGGTTTAACCGCTGAGATAGGTGAGTTTGAAATAGATTGGTTGGATTCATCGCCATTAATTATTATTGATCGATTAGATTTAAGGAGATCTGACCTTCAAACAAACATTTTGCTGGAGAATTTGGTTTTAAATATTTCCTTAAGTAAAAGCTTTCTTAATATGCAAATCATCATTAGTGATTTTAGTGTAGATGGAATTTCAGTGGGCTTAAATACATTTTCAGGACCAAATCAATTAGATATTTATGGAACTCTTGAGCTGGAGAAAAGTGAGAACTTCCAAAGGGCTTTGCTCTCCTTTTTTGATGATAAAAATAGAAAGGTTGGCGATGCTATTATCGAGGCTCAAGGAACGTCATTATTCAGTAAATCGAGTGAAATCCAGGGTTACTTTAGGCTATCCGACATTAATTTACCCAAACTTCTCTTCGCTGAGGATCAGCCCAATGTAAATAAAGATGATAATGTTTTCGTGAGTGATCTTAACTTAGAGGTTTGGTTTAAGGCAAGTAGTCAAGAGAGCCTGAGCTTTAATGCTCAAGTTATTGCTCCGAGAATTTCGGGATTTGGAACATATTCAAACATAAATATAAATGATTTTATGGTTCGATTTGATGGCTCATATGATCTAGAAAGTCATTGGAGATTTAATTTCAATGAGCTATCGTTTAGAGGGCATGATTTTGAGTTTGCATCTCTCGGTGGATTTTTTGAAAGTAAATATGATTCCTCACAGAATGTTCGATACTTATTTTTTGAGTCACTGGACATTGAGAATTTGTCAAAATTTACAGAGCACTCAAATCTGTCGCAAGCAAGATTTGTAAAGGACCTTATCGATTTAAATCCACGAGGAAAACTTGATAAATTTCTTTATGAAGAGGGTCAGCTTGATACAAAGATAAAATCTAGCCTAGTTGATTTCTCAATGAATGCTAAAAACAGGATCCCTGGGATTAAAGACTTAGATGCAGTCATTAATTTAAATCTAAATGACAAGGTGTTTAATCTGATTGTGTCTGATTCAAACGGTTTAAGCATAAATTTTCCTAATCTATTTAGTAACCCATTATATTTTGGATCCATGGATGGTTCGTTAAATCTTAACTTCGATTCAAATCAAAATCATCAGATGAATCTAAAAGCGCTTTTCAAAGCTAAGTCTGAAGTCGGTCAAGCGTCAGTAATGTATGAATATAGACAGACCTTGAATGAAGACACGAATCGTTTTTCTCAATTAAGTATTGGCGGTTCAGATCTAGATCTCTCAAAATTCGATCTATATTTACCGAAAAATTTAAATAAAAATCTTACTTCTTGGCTTAAAAATACAAATCTTGAAGGTGACTTAAAAAAGTTTAGTTTGTTACAGAAAGCAAGCTTTCAAGATAGTGCTCTTGTGGATAGGACAACGCAGTTATTGCTTAACACCAGTGACATGTTTCTAACTTATTCAAAACAGTGGCCGCCCCTTACAAAAACTGAGGGTATATTTTTCATTGACGACAAAGGTTTTTTTGGGGATGTGAATAGAGGTAAGTTGGATGATGTAACTATTGGTTCTGCCACAATATTGTTTGGTGATTTAGTTGGTGTTGATTCCTACACAGATAGAATTTCCATTGACGGAGAAATTTTTGGGAGAGCCCAAGATGCCGTAAGCACAATTACTAATACCCCATTAGCAAAAAATTTCGAAGCCATTTTAGGCTGGGAATATTCTGGAACCATACGTTCAAAACTAAATTTGCAAATACCTCTTGCCAATTCATTATCAGGTTATAAAAACAGAAAATACGATATTAAATCGACTCTCGATAACGCAAGTATGAAAATTTCAAAGACGCCAATTTTGATTTCAGGCATATCGGGAGATGTTTTCTATACAAACTCTGATGGATTTAAATCAGAGTTTCTCGAGGGAGTATATAAAGAAAAATCGTTTAAGATGAAGTTTCTAAGAGATTACGATATTCAAAAGGTATCTTTTAACACTATGATTGAACCTTCGACTATCTCTGACTTTCTTGATTATGACTGGGATAAATTGATTAGTGGAATTATAAAGTTAGATGGTGAAGTTTTGATAAACAACCGCTTGAATCATTCTCTTGTGAATTCTGAATTGGACGATTTAGTGACTGTCACACTTTTTAGTGATTTTGAGCAGAACTTAATAAGGTTACCGGTAGTTGCAGAGTCGCTCTTTGATGGTAAAGATAAAATAATGCTTTCATTCAACTTCAATCCTGCGTTACACGAGTTACGAGTTGATTACGGAGACAAAACCAAAGGTGTTTTTAAATACGAAGATCAAGATTTAATAAGCGGTGTCATCAGTTATGACCAAGCTTTAATTTCACCAAAAAGAGGCGAACTTCTCTTTCTCGGTAATTTAGAGGCTCTTAAATATGACAAGTTTGAAACAACATCAAATATGTCTGATTTTTTCTTTGATTCTCAGTTAACTCCAACAGTTGATTTGAAAATTGGCCAACTTGAATTAGGCATTCTTCAATTAGAAGATCTAGTGTTGAATGCAAAACCTGATAAAAACAAGATAAATATTGAATTGAGAAGTGAGGATATAAGTGGAATTGTGCAGTTATCTCAAAAAAATAAAATGCCGCCCAAACTATATTTTTCTGAGTTTGAAATTTCGCAATTTATAGATAGAAATAAAAGATCGATAGAGGATTTTGATCCAAGATTAATGCCTCATATGGATGTTAGTATTAAAAATCTCTCATTTGAAAATATAGCATTGGGAGAATTGGGTTTTAAGCTTCGTGGCGAAAAAAACAAGACAGTTTTTAAAGATATCAATGGAGAGATATTCTCTTTAAATATTAAATCTGATAAAGAAAAATCATCGAATTTTGTTTGGGGTTATGATGGCAAATCTCATCATAGTGAATTTTCTGGTCTAATTTCATTGGGGAATGTAGAAAATTTATTCAGCGAATTTGAGGTACCAACTGCAATAGATAGCGAGTCAGGAAGTTTAGAATTCTCATTAATTTGGAACGAAAAACCGTGGGAAATTAAAAAAGATAATGTTAACGGTAATCTACAAATTGATCTTTTTGATGGAAGTTTTTACAACACATCCGCGGGTGCAAACACAGCATTAAAATTAGTAAGCTTAATTAATTTTGCAAATTGGTTAAAGCGATTAAGATTAGATTTCTCTGATGTGGTGGACGAAAATCTACCTTATGATCATCTTTTTGGAGACATATCCTTAAAGTCTGGTATTGCGTCACTTGACACGCCTCTGAAAATGATAATGCCTTCAGGTAGGATGTCTCTATCAGGTGATATTGATGTTTTGAATGAATCTGCTGATGCAACATTGATTGCAACGCTTCCTGTTGCTACCAATTTACCTTGGGTTGTAGCTTTGATGGGTAGTGTTCCTGCGGCAGCAGGCGTTTTCATTACGAGCAAGATTGTTGAGAAGCAAATGAATCGACTCTCAAGTATTCGGTACAGTATGAAGGGTGAATGGGATGATCTTGAAGTTAAAGCTCAAGAGATCTTTGCGGCACAACCTAAAAAGTGAAAAAATGTCAGATTAATAGTAAAGCGGATAGACCAAGGAAAGACACAAAACCAACCACATCTGTAATCGTGGTGAGAATGACAGACCCCGCGACTGCGGGATCTACTCTAATTCGCTTTAAAATAATTGGTACTAATGTTCCTGATAACGCAGCAGCTGTTAAATTTATAATCATTGCCGAACCAACAATTACCGCTAACATAAAGTTTTCAAACCAAATTGAAACAAGGATTCCTGTGACAAGCGAAAAACAGAGGCCGTTTAAAATACCCACGGCGAACTCTTTGCTAAATAGCCAACGAACATTTTGTTTTTCTATTTGACCGAGTGCCATTCCACGCACCACAACAGTTAATGTTTGACTTCCAGCGACTCCCCCCATGCTTGCCACAATAGGCATTAAAACCGCAAGAGCAACTAGCTCTTCGATTGCATCTTGAAATATACCTATCGCAGATGATGCGATAATGGCTGTAATCAAATTCAGTCCGAGCCACAAGCTTCTTTTTGGAGCCGTTTTTTTAACGGATAAAAATGTATCTTCAGAATCTTGCAGTCCTGCCATCGCAAAAAGTGAGTGATCAGCCTCGTCTATAATCACATCTACAACATCATCTATCATGATTTGCCCGAGTAAGTAAGAGTCATTATCAACTACCGGTGCAGTAACAAGATTAAATAGTTTGAAAGTTTCAGCGACCTCTGAATCGGATGCATTTACATCAATTATCTGACAATTATCCTCCATCAATTGGTAAACCATTTTGGTAGCAGATGATGTAAGAAGGGTATTGATCGGGAGAATTCCAATGAATTTATCGGATCTGTCGACAACAAAAATATTGTCAAAGTTATTAGGAATATTGTCAAATCTTCGTAAATATCGGAGGACAAGTTTAACAGTTATATCCGGTCTTACTGTTATCACATTTGGATCCATCAAGCCACCAGCAGTATTTTCTGGATATGTTAATACCTTCTCAATTCGGTACCGATCTTGTCCTGACATTCGATCCAAAACAGCAGGTATCATTTTTTCAGGAATATGTTGGAGTATGTCGACAACATCATCTATGTCCAATCCTTCGGTAAGGAGTGCAACAGAAGACGCATCCATATCTTCTAAAATTTCATTTTGGATTTCATCAGAGAGGTCATGGAGTGCTAAACCAGATAACTTTGAATCAACTAAACTCCAAAGAATTTTTCTAAATTTTGATGGTGTACTTTCTATTTGAAGTGCGATTTCTGGAGGTGTTAATTGATTAAGACGCTGTTTTACAGAATTTAAAGATTCTGAATCTATAGAGTTTTCAAAATGCGTGAATAAGGTTTCTAATTTCATTAATATTTTAACTTTGATTTATATTACATTTTCAAATCTCTTTCGATCGCTTGAGGATGGTATTCCCAAGCCCTCCCGATACTTAGCAACAGTTCTTCTGGCAATGTTAATACCTTGTTCTTTGAGAAGTTCGGTTAGTTTGTTGTCACTCAATGGTTTATGAGGTACTTCTGCGTTTATTAGCTCTTTGAGGATAGCGCTCACGGCAGTCGATGAGCATTCACCCCCAGTAGCGGTCGCGACATGACTTGAGAAAAAGTACTTTAACTCGTAAATCCCCCTTGGAGTAGCGAGATATTTAGAGGTTGTAACTCTTGATATTGTTGATTCATGAAGATCTAGTTTTTCTGAAATGTCAGACAGTATCATAGGCTTCATAGATACAGGTCCATGCTCAAAAAAATCTTCCTGTAGCTCTATAATGCAATTAACTACTTTGAGAAGAGTTTCATTTCTGCTCTCAAGACTCTTTATAAACCATTTTGCCTCAGTAAGACTATCCTTAAGATATTGATTTTCTTTGCTGTTGTCAGATTGTCGTATTAAATTTTTATAGGTTTCATTTATTCGCAATCTGGGATTATGATCATCGTTAATTATTGCTCTCCATTTATCTGACGTTTTGATTACATATGCATCAGGAGTAATGTATTCTGTGTCATTCTCTTGTAAGAATTCTCCAGGATATGGATTCATACTTCTGACCAAACTAATAGCACCCCTCAGTTCATCCAATGATAGTTGTGTTTTTTTCAGAAGCTTATCGGTATTGAGTTTGCCTATATCTTCCAAGAATTGCAGAACTAAAATTTTTGCTTGTTTTAGGAATGGTGTGTCTTGAGACAATTGGTTAAGCTGAATGAGCAAACATTCTTTAAGATCTCGTGCATAAACTCCCGGAGGATCAAATTGCTGTAACCTAGTCAATACGGTCAAGATTTCCGACTCATATTCATTATTATTTTCATCTAGTTCCTCAAAAATTTCTGAAAGATTTTGAGTAAGTAGTCCATTATCATCAAGAGAATAGGTGAGCATCTCAGCAATGCTGAGATCTCTCGCATTGAGGTTCGTGAGATTTAATTGCCATAAAAGATGATCTTTAAGGGATTGTGTGACCTGATGAACTTGTTCAAGATTAATTTCACCTCTTATATTTCCATCATTATTGTTGATTCGAGCAATATCCTGAGTCTGCACACTGTAGTTGTCAAAATCAGAGTCCCAATCATTTTGATCAGTTTCTTGGGATAAAGGTTCTGTATTTTTTGAAGGTTCTTCTAATTCTTCAGCTATAAGATTAGATGTCTCTGTCAGAGTCTTTTCATCATTAGTTTTTTTAAGTTGGTGTTCAGCATCTTGATCTTCAGTTATCTCCTCCAACAGTGGATTTGAATAAAGTTGTTCAGTAATTTCTTGGCTGAGTTCTAGTGTAGAAAGTTGCAGTAACTTAATCGCTTGCTGCAGTTGTGGAGTCATTGTCAACTGCTGGCTGAATTTTAATTGCAACCCTTGTTTCATAACAATCGCTTTAACTAGACATAAGCAATTTTAATGCCATATGTTCCTATTAGGCAACTTTTCGATATGATAGGCGGCTATATTCTAAAATTGTCACCTAAGTAAACTTCTTGTACTCGCTTATTTTGAAGAATCTGATTGCTTGTTCCCTCCGCTATAACTTTGCCTTCTCCAATTATGTAAGCCCTCTCGCATATATCAAGAGTCTCTCGAACATTATGATCTGTTATCAGAATGCCGATGTTTTTTTGTTTTAATTGGTAAATGACATTTTTAATATCATTAACAGAGATAGGATCAACACCAGCGAAAGGCTCATCTAAAAGTATAAATTTCGGATCAGATGCTATCGCACGAGCTATCTCGACTCGTCGCCTCTCTCCGCCTGATAAGCTTATACCCAGTGATTTTCTTATATGAGTTATATTGAATTCGTCTAAAAGCTCTTCAAGTATTGTATATCTCTGTTTTTTTGCGATAGATTTTTTTGTTTCAAGTATGGCGAGTATATTTTGCTCTACATTTAGGTTTTTAAATATCGAGGGCTCTTGAGGCAAGTAACCAATGCCTTTATTAGCTCTGCCATGAATGGGTAGTTTAGATATATCCTCTTTGTCTATGCATACACGGCCGTTGTTTTGATCAATGAGACCAACAATCATATAAAAGCAGGTGGTTTTTCCTGCACCATTCGGCCCCAATAATCCAACTATTTCACCACGAGCGACGTTCAATGAAATATCATTAACAACGAGACGTTTTTTGTATTTTTTTTGTAAGTTAGATGCTGTTAACACTTTAATCAGACACCTTTACTTTTGCTGGGTTGTCAATTGCGGGTATTAATAATTGAATTCTTCTATCCTCAAATTCATTACCTCCTTTCGCTTGCCATGTCTCAGATTTGAGATCATATTTTATTGAATCACCTTTTATTAATGTACCATTATTTTCTAATGCGGCTTCATTTTTGAGGCTGAGGATTCTTGAATCAATGCTGTACTCAATTTGTTTAGCTTTTGCTGAGACGAGCTCTTGATCTGACCGACTGTACTCAAAACTCGATGGAAAACCTTTGCATAGAATTGAACTAGCTTTTTTATTTTTATATTGAATTTCGACAGTATTAGCATATATTTTAATTTTGCCGTGAGTTATTTCCACATTACCTTCATATCGAGTCTGACCAGTTTTTTCATCTCTCTCAGCGTAATCAGCATTTACAGAGATTGGCGATCTGGGCTCTTCATCAGCAAATACCGACAAATTGAGAAACAGAATAATACAAGCAAATATCTTACGGCACATAATATATTGAATTGATGCTCGATGATATTTTCGTTTTGCCATTACTCAAATTAATGGTAATACCCTTTCCTAAAATTTCGTAGTTTTCAGCAGTCAGAGAAAATTGACTATCACTAGATATTACCATGTCTGGCAAATTATATTGTATGGAGTGTGCAACTATATTTTGTTCCTCTTCTTTGGTTTTGAGGGTGCCTTTTACCGAGTCAGAAAGTATTAATTCTTTTTTTGAGGCATCAAAAGTACCAAACTTTGATGACATTGAAAATCCAGAATAAATCGCTGACAAATCTTGGTTTGAACCAAAAGTTGAGGGATCGTAGAGTTTTATTATGTTTTCCCCATTTAGTATCTCAAGCTTTGAAGCATTCATTATTAGCACCTGATTACCATTATTTGAAAAAATTTGAGTTGTTGAATTTGTTATGAAACTCTCGATTTGATCCTCCTGAAACACTGTTTCAATTTGCTTTTTTAGGAAGGATTCCGGTGGGGAATACCAAACATAAACAAACCAGCTGAGAATAAAAATTGTTATCAGGGTGTAGGATATTTTACGGATCATCATAAATATTCATCTAAAGATGACGATAATTTTTCTTGAGCCGTTAATATAAGTTCGGCAACTTCTCGAACGGCGCCATGACCACCATTATTTTCTGTCTTCCAAGCTGCTGATTTAATAACTTGTTCACTTGAGTCAGCCACACATAAACCTAGACCGACCATCTTTATGGTCCTTAAATCTGGCAAATCATCGCCTAGAAACGCAATTTGGTTGAGTTTCAATGATTGAGATATAATGAACTCCTGCAATTTGGAAGCCTTGTCTTTTTCACCCTGAAATATAGGACTTATATCTAGCTCATTTGCCCTTTGAGTAACAATGTCCGATTTTCTGGCACTTATAATGCCAACCTTGATACCTTTGTCTTGTAATAATCTAATCCCCTGACCATCTTTTACATTGAATACTTTAAGCTCTTCTCCTGATTTGCCAAAGTAAAGTTTGCCATCGGTTAGAACTCCGTCTACATCAAGGAATAGATATTTAATTTTTTTTGCACACGCAAGAATATGCTTTGGAATTTGTTTCATATCGTTAAGCCATTTCTCAAGATATCGTGAAGATGAACTACTCCAGAGATTTTATCTTTGTCGGAGACCACAAGGGAGGTTATTTTTGAAATATTCATTATCTCCAATGCATCCATTGCTAAAGTATTTCTCGGTATTGTTTTTGGTGTTTTGGACATAGCTATATCGATTTTAGTCTTTTTTAAGTCCAATCCTGAATCAATAGATCTTCGGAGATCACCATCCGTAAAAATACCTAAGAGCTCATTATTCAATGACACAATTAGAGTCATTCCCAAACCTTTTTGATTCATTTCAACGATTGCATCTCCTATAGATTGATCGACTAAAACTTTAGGTATTTCATCTTCGATGGACATGAGCTCATCAACAGAAAGAGTCAACTTTCTACCCAAGGTTCCGGTAGGATGAGATTTCGCAAAATCCTTTTCTTTGAAATTTCTCGCTTCAAGTAGTGCTACTGCTAACGCATCTCCTAGTACAAGGGATGCTGTTGTGCTGTTGGTTGGAGCAAGGTTGAGGGGGCATGCCTCGCTATCAGATGGGATTTTGAGATTAACACTTGCATATTTTGTTAGCTCAGAGCCCTCGACAGCTGTCATGCTAATTATTTCGATATTCAGTTTATTTAAGGCGGGCAGTATTGAGATAATCTCCGACGTGGCTCCTGAGTTTGAAATTATAATCGCCAAATCATTTTGGGTAATTGCTCCGAGATCACCATGTGTTGCCTCAGCTGGATGCAAAAAAAATGATGGAGTCCCTGTGCTAGAGAGGGTTGCAGAGATTTTTCTGGCTATATGTCCAGATTTGCCCATGCCAATTAATAACACTCTGCCTTTCGTATCTAGAATCAGGTCGCATGCTTCTTTGAAAGACTCATCAATTATTTGCAGTAAATTTTTTATAGTCTCATATTCTGACTTTATCGTTCTTTTGGCAGACGCAATGTGTTCATTCATATTTATTCACTTAAAACTTTTTTCAATATTTTAATTGTTTGAGCAACCTAGATTAAAAGAACAGAACCCCATAATAAAGTATGTAAATTAGAAGAAAAAGTATTCCTGAAAATCTTCCTATTGAGGGTTTTATTGATTTATCCCTAATTTTTAATTTGCTCAATATCACTAATACCAACATGGTGGTAAGCATTGCCATTGACATGAAGTCTCTCCAGAATGTTTGAGAAGGTAATTCTGCTGGAGCAATTATCCCAGCAAGTGAGAGAACTAGAACTATGTTAAAAATATTCGATCCGATAATATTTCCCAAGGCGATTTCATGGCTATTTTTTAATGCGCTTATTAACGATGCTGCAAGTTCTGGCAGACTCGTACCCAGAGCTATTATTGTCAAGCCAATAATTAGTTCTGATACACCAAGTAATTCAGCAATCGTTTGAGAGCTACCAACTGTGAACTCAGCCCCAACTAGAAGAACTATAAGACCAATAAAAAAAGGTATTATTGCTTTAACTAAAGTGTTTTCATTATGAGCTGAACTGTTTCCTGATTCGTCTTCTAATTTTTTTTGGCTGTCTTTTATTGTTGATAAAAGATAAAAAGAGATTGGGATAACCATTAAAAAAAGAAATACGCTTTCTGATCTCCTCAGGGCGTTATCGAACAGACAGATCCCTGCCAAGGAGGTGACAATAATTAAAATGGGTATCTCCCTTTTTATTAATGATTTGTTAAATGGCACTGCGCTTATGCAAGCAGTGAATCCCAGCACCAAGCCAACATTTGCGAGATTAGATCCAAGTGCATTTCCCACAGCCAAGTGAGTCGAGTTATTTAAAGCAGCATTTATAGACACACCAATTTCTGGCGCAGAGGTACCTATGGACACTATGGTTAAGCCAACGAAGATTTTAGGCACTCCCAAAATATTTGAAATTAATATACTGCCATTAATAAATTGAGTAGCACCCCATATCAGAGCGCATAGGCTCATAATTAAAATTAGTAGTTCGATAAAAATATCCATGTTAGCTTGACTTAGGAAACTCTATTTTCTCTAAATTTCAGGAATGTTATAGTGATACCTCGAAAATGTCAGTAATAAAATTTTGTTAGAGAATTAATATGGTTGAGGAAAAAATTAAAAATTTGCTAAGGGCAAAAGTTATTTTCTGTTGCTCCCTAGCTTTTTTAATAACACCATCTCTGCAGGGAGCAGAGGCAGAAATAGAGTCATTTAGACAGAATCCCTTCGAAAGTGTGGATAAAATGACAACGCAGTTGTTAGACATAATAGAGATTTATAAGTCTGATTACCCTGATAATGAAGATGCATATTTTGCATCACTGAATCAGCTCATGGGAGATTTTGTGGATTTTAACTTTGTAGCAAGAAGAGTCATGGGCAAATATCAATCTAATATCTCTACAGAGCAAAGAGCGGACTTTATAGATGTTTTTAAGAAAGGACTTATAGAGTCATATGGAAGAGGATTGATGGCATATAGCAATGAGAGTATTACGATTGTAAACAGGCAGGAGGTCAAGAGTTTAAAAAGGATAATTGTTAAGCAGGAGATAAGAGATTCTGTTTCCACATTTCCCCTTCAGTACCTTTTATTTAAGAAAAAAACAGATCAAACTTGGGTGATTGTGAATGTGTCTTTGAATGGAATAAATCTCACGAAGACCTTTGGAAGTCAATTTCAAAATTCAATGAAGAGGTATTCTGGTGATTTAAACAAGGTAATACAGGATTGGCTCTGACAAGCGAATCTTGATTCGCTTGAGTCTATAAACCAAATATAGTTATGAATCAAAATGAGATTAACAATTTACTCAATTCGAACTTTAAAAATAGTGTTATCAAAGTGACATTGAAAGATAGTTACTGCAATATTTTTATTGCGAGTGATCAATTTAAAGGGCTATCAAAATTGAAATGCCAACAACTGGTTTATTCATATATTTCAGAACAAATAGCAAGTGGATCTATCCACGCGGTTGATTTAAAACTAATCACACTGCAAGAGTATCGTGATGAAGATAGTCCCAAATAAAATAAACCCTTGTCTGGACTTATTTTGAACAAGTTATGTATTCACGGAGGCAGACAGTTACATGGGAGTGTAAGTGTTTCTGGATCAAAAAATGCCGCTTTACCAATTTTATCTGCCTGCCTTTTGAGTGGTGGTGAGAAGCATATATCAAATGTCCCAAACCTAAAAGATGTAGAAACTCTGATGAGTTTACTCAAAGCGATGGGAGTTAAAATATCGCAAACTGGAGCTTCAACTTACTGTGTATCAGCAAAAAAGCTGTCTAGTTATACTGCGCCATATGACCTGGTAAAAAAAATGAGAGCTTCAATTTTAGTCTTAGGCCCATTATTGGCTAGATTTGGTTCGGCCATTGTATCTTTTCCAGGTGGATGCGCGATTGGTAATCGTTCAGTTGATATGCATTTGACAGGACTTCAAGCGATGGGAGCACAGATAATAATCGAGCATGGGTATATCAAAGCAGAGTCAGAGGGTCGTCTAAAAGGAACAGAAATCTATCATGACACAGTGTCTGTTGGTGCGACTGAAAATTTGATGATGGCAGCTGTTTTGGCAGATGGAAAAACCGTTATTAACAATGCCGCCAGGGAGCCTGAGATAATAGATCTTGGTAAATGTTTAATCAAGTGGGGCGCTAAGATTACAGGTTTAGGTAGTTCAAAAATAGAAATTGAAGGAGTTGAGAAATTGTCAGGAGGGACCTTCAACGTCATGCCCGATAGAATTGAAGCTGCTACATACATGGCTGCTATCGCGTCGGTCGGGGGGAAGGTAACATTATTTAACGCAAACATTAATCATTTAAGTGCGGTGATCGCAAAATTAAAAGAGTCTGGTTTAAATTTCTTCTTGAAAGAGAACTGTATTGAAATAGAGATGTCAAATGAACAACCAAAAGCAGTTGATATAAAAACTGCACCTTATCCAGGGTTTCCGACCGACATGCAGGCGCCCTTCACAGTTATAAATGCCTTAGCCAAAGGGACAAGTGTTATAGAGGAGACAATTTTTGAAAATCGACTTATGCATGTGCCAGAGCTCAGAAGAATGGGAGCAAATATTTCTGTAAAAGACAATATTGCTAGAGTTGATGGAAGAGCTGAGCTTTTTGGAGCCGAGGTGACGGCTTCAGATTTGAGAGCTTCTGCAGCATTAATAATCGCGGGTCTAGCTGCGAAAGGAGAAACAATTATCTCTGGATTAGAACACGTTGAGAGAGGCTATGAAGATATCCAAGACAAATTTAAGCAATTAGGCGCAGAAATCACTTGAGATTAAGATAAATCTATTAGTTATATTTTTAATGCTCTATCCCCAGCCAAAACAGTAACCTCTTCAATTTCATCGGTTCTTAGAATCTTGAGTAACACAGGTTGACCGGGTTTGATATCGGTAATTTGTTTTATGCTCTGCTCTGGATCTAGAATTGGCGTGTTATCAATTGTGAGTATTATGTCGCCTATTCTCAGACCTGAATTGGCTGCTGGACTTGATTTGACCACTTCAGATATGACGAAAACTCGGTTGTAGCCAATCTCATCGCTCTTTTTTTTCGTCAAAAGCATCATATCTGCTCCAATACCCAGCCACCCTCTGATCACTCTTCCATATTTAATAATGTCGGAGGTGACTTTTTTTACTTCATCAGCTGGAATAGCAAACCCGATTCCTGATGCACCATTACCGTTTAGTGACAATGTGTTTATTCCGAGAAGATTTCCATAGATATCAATTAAGGCACCACCCGAACTTCCCTCATTTATCGCTGCATCTGTTTGAATGAAATTTTCCAAAGAATTAAGCCTTAATCCATTAATTCCAACAGCGCTTATGATGCCTTGAGTTACTGCTTGACCTATACCTTTGGGATTTCCTATGGCTAAGACAATATCTCCAACTTTGGCACTATCTGGATTACCAAGTGAAATTGGTTTTAGGTCATCGAGATTTACTTTAAGAATAGCCAGGTCTATTTCTCTATCCCAGTCTATTATTTCTGCAGGGCTCTCCCTACCGTCATGAAGTAATATTTTTATTTGAACAGCATTCTTAATGACATGAAAGTTTGTAACTATGATCCCATCGCTACTCATTATAACTCCAGAGCCTAGGGAGGTTTTTAGATAATTATTCTTTTCGTCTTTAAGGGTATATATATTTACAACACTTGGCGCGGCAGCGGAGACAGCGTCAGAAAAGCTAATTTTATTCGCAAGTTGGTGCGAAATATTATCTTCTACTAAAGCATCAACAGAATCTTTCGAAACATTCTGTCTAATTGAATTTGGAAAAACTAAAATCATGAGAATGGCAACAATTATTCCAACAAACGCCGGCTGGATGATGTATTTCATGGGTTCAAATAATTTTTTGGTTTTGTGCATTTTGTTTAATTTGTAAAAATTAGGTTCTATCTCTCATTCTCAAAAGATTGGAGAGTTTTGGATTCGGATTATGTGACGATTTAAAAATTAATATGATATTACCTATTTCTTGAATAAGTTTGGCATTATTTTCCTCACAAATTTGCTTTGAGAGTCTACTTTTTTCTTTTCTACAATTTAAAGCAATTTTTATTTTTATTAATTCATGACGCTCGATAGCATCGACGATCTCTGTTTTAATATTTTCACTCAAGCCATTTTTTGAGATAAACACAATAGGTTTAAGTTTATGGCCCAAACTTCTAAGATATTTTTTTGATATATTATTCTTACACATAGTTTGCATATTAGATTGTAACTCACAATTTATCTAGGATCAGGTGATGACAAAAACTAAAAACAGAAATTGGTTCGATAAGCACCTCAATGATATGTATGTACTTAAATCAAAAACAGAAGGGTACCGATCACGGGCAAGCTATAAACTTTTGGAAATTTTACAAGGGAAAAACCTCATCCAGCGTAACGATGTTGTCGTAGATTTAGGAAGCGCTCCGGGTGGATGGTCTCAAGTTGCTAGAAAATTTGTAGGGTCGAAAGGACGTGTATTGGCATTAGATATTCTTGATATGAGCAGTATCCCGGGGGTAGATTTTATTCGCGGAGATTTTAACGATGAAGAAGTCTACCGTAAACTTACTTGCCAGGTGGAAGACGAGGAGGTTAATGTTGTAATCTCGGACATTGCCCCCAATATAAGTGGTATTGCAGCAATAGATTTGCCAAAACACTTTGGACTGGTCGAGTTGGCTTTTGAATTCTGTCGTCAACATCTATGTAAGGGAGGAAATTTCATAGTGAAACTTTTTCAGGGCGAAGGATTCGATGAATTTGTGAGAGAGTCACGCAAGTGTTTTGTAAATGTTAAATTGGTGAAACCCAAAGCTTCGAGAAGAATGTCGCGAGAAGTCTATATGGTGGGTACAGGGTTTAAATTCGAAAAGGAGTAATTAGGTGAGTGATTTGGCAAAAAACTTCGTTGTATGGATTATTTTAGCAGCCGCTTTGATGTTTGTATTCAATAGCTTTTCCCCGGAACAAAATCAAAACGATATTGATTATTCGACGTTTTTAAATGAAGTTCAAAATGATCGCGTCTCAGAAGTTGTGATAGCGGATTTAATAATATATGGAGAAAGAAACGATGGCTCTACTTTTCGGACGATCAGGCCTAATGTTCAAGATCCTAAGTTAATGGATGATTTGGTGAATCATAATGTTAGGATCATAGGCAAGGAGCGTGAAGAGCCTAGTCTATTTTCTCAACTGCTTGTAGCAGCCTTCCCAATTTTACTTATCTTGGCTATTTTTGTCTTTTTTATGCGTCAAATGCAAGGCGGCGGTGGTGGTCGAGGCGGGCCTATGAGTTTTGGCAAGAGCAAAGCGAAACTACTTACAGGCGATCAAATAAACACTACTTTTGCGGATGTTGCAGGTGTGGATGAAGCAAAAGAGGATGTCGGAGAGTTGGTTGAATTCCTCAGTGATCCCGGAAAGTTTCAAAGGCTGGGTGGACGAATTCCAAAGGGTGTACTAATGGTAGGACCTCCAGGGACGGGTAAAACACTTCTAGCCAAGGCAATAGCTGGGGAAGCCAAAGTTCCATTTTTTTCTATTTCAGGATCCGACTTTGTTGAGATGTTCGTTGGAGTAGGAGCCTCCAGAGTTCGAGATATGTTTGAACAGGCAAAAAAACAAGCGCCATGTATTATTTTCATTGATGAGATCGACGCGGTTGGCAGACATCGTGGAGGTGGATATGGTGGTGGTAATGATGAGAGAGAGCAAACATTGAACCAGTTATTGGTAGAAATGGATGGATTTGAAGGTAATGAGGGTGTGATTGTGATAGCTGCCACAAACCGACCAGATGTTTTAGATAAAGCGCTTCTTCGACCTGGTCGATTTGATCGTCAGGTATATGTGTCTCTTCCAGATATCAGAGGCAGAGAGCATATTTTGAAAGTGCATTCGAGAAAAGTTCCACTGCATGAAAGTGTCAGTCTCTCAGTGCTTGCCAGAGGGACTCCAGGTTTCTCGGGAGCAGATTTAGCAAATCTTGTTAATGAGGCCGCTCTATTCTCTGCGAGAGCTAATCGGCGGTATGTGACTATGGATGAATTTGAGAAAGCCCGAGATAAAATCATGATGGGAGCAGAGCGAAAGTCGATGGTAATGTCTGAAAAAGAGAAAATTAATACGGCTTATCATGAAGCCGGCCATGCGATTATAGGAAGATTAGTACCGCAGCATGATCCAGTTCACAAGGTGACAATTATTCCCCGGGGAAGAGCTTTAGGGGTAACACAATATTTACCTGAAGAAGATCGTTACAGCATGAATAGAATTCAGCTGTTTAGCCAGCTTTGCAGTTTGTTTGGAGGACGAATAGCTGAAGAAATTATTGGTGGGTTTGATAATGTTACCACCGGTGCATCAAATGACATTGAAAGAGCGACGCAAATGGCTCGAAATATGGTTACAAAATGGGGGTTAAATCAGAAGATGGGACCTATGCTATATGGTGAAGACGAATCTCAGATTCCAGGAGGTGGTAATACACACTATTCTGAGGATACTTCTAGAGAGATTGATCAAGAGGTCAGGCTAATACTTGATGAGGCTTACAAAGAGGCGTCAAAACTCTTGAAAAAAAATAGAGACATATTAGAAGCTATGAAAGATGCCCTAATCGAGTATGAGACAATTGATGCTGAACAAGTTGATGATCTGATGAATCGAAAGAAAGTACGAAAACCAAAAGACTGGGATAAGCCCGGACCTGACAGTAGCTCTCGTAAAAAACCTCAGAATAAGAAGTCTGACTCGGATCCTTCTGTGGGGTCTGTTATAGAGGAAACATAATTCAACTTAGGGTTACGTTGGTAGTCAGAAAATCAATCCTTGCAGCGTAATGCTCAGGATTTAGGGGAACAAAATGATCCTTGATAAGAACCGGGGTCCACAAATAATGGGTGTCGTAAACGTCACACCCGATTCCTTTTCTGATGGTGGCAACCTAATGCGTGAGTCACGGATAAATATCGACTCTGTATTGAGGTTGGTTTCACAGATGATTGAAGATGGCGCCGATATAGTTGACATCGGCGGTGAATCTACTAGGCCTGGAGCCAAAACTATTTCTGAACAGGAAGAGCTAGAGCGAGTCTTGCCTGCGATCGAGGTGATTTCTAAAGAGTTTGGAATTCCAATATCCGTTGATACGAGCAGTCCAAGCGTTATTACAGAGGCTGCGAAATATTCAGTTGATTTAATTAATGACGTCAGGGCCTTACAAAGAGAAGGTGCGCTCATTGCAGCTGCACGCACTGGTCTTCCTGTCTGCTTGATGCACATGCAAAATCAACCTCAAAATATGCAGAAGCATCCTAAATATACGAATATTGAAGAGGAAATACTTGAATTTTTAATAAAGCGAAAAAGGGCGTGTGTTGAGGCATCTATCTCGCCAGAAAAGATTTTATTTGATCCAGGATTTGGATTTGGAAAAAATTTACAGCATAATCTCCAGCTTTTTAGAGCGCTTCCAAAATTTATATCGACTGGACAACCAATTTTGATTGGGATTTCAAGAAAAACAATGGTGGGAGAAATTACAAAAGTTAAAATTCCGTCGAATAGAACAATCGGTAGTGTAGCCTTTGCGTTACTAGCCGCACAATGTGGTGTTGCTTTTCTCAGAGTGCACGACATTGTAGAGACCAAACAAGCGCTTTTAGTTTTAGAATCAATTGGATTGGATAAGGATAATCAGTGAAGAAAAAATATTTCGGTACAGATGGTATTAGAGGCACTGTAGGTTCTTTCCCGATAACTGCAGACTTCATGCTCAAAACAGGGTGGGCTGCTGGAACTGTCTTTAAAAAACATTCTAAAAATAAACATAGGGTATTAATTGGGAAAGACACCCGTGTGTCCGGATATATGTTTGAATCGGCTTTAGAGGCGGGTCTCATTGCTGCTGGAGTTGATGTATTCATGTTAGGACCTATGCCCACGCCAGCGATAGCTTATCTGACTCGAGCTTTTAGAGCATCAGCTGGAATTGTTATAAGTGCTTCTCACAATTCTTTTGAGGATAATGGAATAAAATTCTTCTCCTCAGACGGTTACAAATTGGCCGATGAGATTGAACTCGAAATAGAGCAGTTTATTGATACTCCTGTTGTCACAAACACCGCCGACAAACTTGGCAAAGCGGTAAGAATTAATGATGCGACGGGAAGATATGTAGAATTTTGTAAAGCATCTGTGCCGCAAAGGTTGAATCTATCTCGTTACAAGATAGTTGTAGATTGTGCTAATGGTGCAACATACAATGCGGCGAGGAAAGTTTTTAAAGAACTTGGTGCATCAGTAACATCAATTTCTATTGAACCAGATGGTTTTAATATAAACGAATCTTGTGGTTCAACTCATATGGAGAATGTGTGCGCGAGAGTTATACAAGAAAAAGCTGATTTCGGTATAGCTTTTGATGGCGATGGCGACAGAGTTCTTTTTTGTGATGAGAATGGAGAGATCGTTGATGGTGATGAACTCTTATATCTCATAGCTCGTGATTTCCACTCTCATACTAATTGTCAGGGCGTTGTTGGCACGGTGATGACCAACCTCGGTGTAGAACATGCTTTTCAAGAACTTGGAATTCCTTTTTTCCGAGCCAGCGTTGGAGATAGGAATGTAATCGAACTCATGAAAGAAAAGAACTGTAAGTTCGGTGGTGAGAGCTCGGGCCATATTGTTTGCTCGGATCTTAACACCACTGGCGATGGCATAATATCATCTCTACAAGTCGTAGCGGCTATCGTAAAAAGTGGAGTAACTTTATCCTCGCTTGTATCTTCGATTAAGAAAGTGCCCCAACATATGGTCAATGTCAGAGTTTCAAAATCATTTGATTTTGAGCATAAAACTATCAAGCAAGCAATTCTTGAGTCTGAAAAAAAATTGAAGAGTAAAGGGCGTCTTTTAGTTCGACCCTCTGGCACTGAGCCAGTAATACGAATAATGGCTGAGAGTCCAGACGAAGCTATGGTAGTTACTGAAATTAATAAATTATCTGAGATCATTAAAAATCATAACTGATGCTTTAATTGAATGCTTCGTAATATCCGATGTTTTTCGAATGAGTATAAAGTGAAAATTTATTTATGATAAAGGAGAGATTTTGAGGCGGAAATTTTTAGCGGGAAATCTTAAGATGAACGGTTGTTCGTCCAGTATTTGTGAGCTCGTTGATGCAATTACAACTAGAAGTAAAAATTTTCATGATTGCGATGTTGTAATCCTCCCCCCTTATTTATATTTGAATGAAGTATCCTTGCTTTTGGAAAAAAGTCACCTTTCACTAGGCTCGCAAAATATATGTCAATTTAATAATGGCTCTTATACGGGTGAAATTTCGGCAGAAATGATTAGTGAGCTCGGATGTGACTATGTATTAATTGGACATTCGGAAAGGCGAAATTTTTTTTTGGAAACCAATAATCATATATTAGAAAAAGTTAAGCGTGCTCTAGAGAATAATCTAACTCCAATTTTATGTGTTGGTGAAACCATGGAAGAAAGAGCAGCAGGCCAAACAGAAAACATTATTATGGATCAAATATCGTCAACCCATGATTATATTGGAATTAGTCAGCAAGAAAAGATTATAATCGCGTACGAACCGATTTGGGCCATTGGTTCAGGCAAGGCAGCATCCGAGAATGATGTTCAAGATGTGCTCTCTTCAATTAGACGGAATCTTGAAACAATTGGTGATTCAGTGACCCTAATCTATGGTGGTAGTGTGAACCCGGAAAATGCGCAAGCTATCTTTGAGCAAGCTGACGTAGATGGTGGACTGATTGGAGGCGCGTCTCTAGATGAAAAAAAATTTGTGGAATTAGCGAGATTGTTACAAGAGGTATAGGGTCTTATGGAAAATATAATTTTGATTATTCATTTTATTATTGCCATTTTGATAATTGGATTTGTTTTGATACAGCAAGGCAAAGGTGCCGAGGCAGGCGCTTCTTTTGGGGCAGGTGCGTCCCAGACTGTTTTTGGTAGTAGTGGGAGTTGGAATTTTTTCAGCAAAATCACAGCTGTATTAGCGACTCTTTTTTTTGTTACAAGTGTTACTCTTGCAGTTTACGCAAAAAATAAGGTAGTGGTAGAAACAATCGAATTGCCACAAGCACCTGAAAGTGCTCTTGAAATATTAGAGAGCTCAAGTGATTTGCCTCAGGCAATAGGAACTGGCGAGGAAGAAGCAACTTCGGACTTACCGCAATAATCATGATTGCCCAAGTGGTGGAATTGGTAGACACGCTATCTTGAGGGGGTAGTGGCGAAGGCCGTGCCGGTTCAAGTCCGGCCTTGGGCACCATAAATATAATCTCATCAAAAAAGATTTTTAAACGTGCGGTATGGGTGGTTCTGAATGCCATCCACTTTAAGAGACTGTATATTTTTTGATATATTATCTTAATAAAGTTTAGGTACTGCAGGAGATAAAAATGTCCGTTTTCGGAAAGGATGAAGTGGCCATGAGAAAATTTGCCGCAACAATGCCACTTCCAGAATTTAATAAAACTCACTTTAAAAAAACCGGTCCCTTAAATAAAGCAAAGGTTGCAATCGTTACGACTGCAGCATTGCACCGACAGAGTAAAGAAGGTTTTCAAATTGGAGATTCCGATTATCACTATGAGATATTACCTAGAGATGCGAGAGACTTGAAACTTGGTCATCACAGTGTAAATTTTGACCGAGGCGGTTTTGCTGCTGATTTGAATGTCGTATATCCAATCGATAGATTAATGGAACTTCAAGCAGACGGAATCATTGGTAATGTTGCTGAAAATCACTATGCATTTGCTGGAAATCAATCTGAAACAGTAACAGAGATTCGCTTAGATTCAGGTCCACACTGTGGGCAGAAAATGCTCGAAGAAAATGTTGATGTTGTGCTCATAACAGGCACATGTCCCCTTTGTCCAAGAACGGTTTGTACACTTGCACATGTATTTGAGTCATTGGGACTTGCTACTATTGTAATTACTAGAGCATTGGATGTAGCTGAAAGAATGAAAGTTCCGCGAGCATTGCATACCGTCTTTCCCCCAGGATTGCCATTAGGAAAGCCAAGGGACAAGAAATTTCAATTTAAAGTTCTTGAGCATGCATTTGATCTTTTAAATGAAAACAATGGACCTATTATTAAGAAATTTCCTACAGAAATCTTAAAAACTAAAGAAAAGCCACTAGCGTGTCCTTTACCCCCAAGAATGAATTCCAATATACATCCTGCTGCTGACGAGGCAGAATCACTCCGATCAACTTATGATCGAGCCTATAACAGGACGGGGCGAACATCTGTTGGTATGCAAATAGATGCAGATCAGATTCCTGAAGCGGTGGCCAGGTTCGCAGCAATCAAAGAGGGTAAGCATTGGACAGACGTTGGTTTTAGCAATGACAAATTAGCTGAGACGATGTATGGAACAGTTCATGACATAAGGACATATTATGAAGAGTTGGCATGTGAATTGGTTGATGGATCGATAGCGCCTTGGGCAACTGAGGAGTGGTTTTATGATAAAACATTGGCTGGGCAAACAATACTAGATGCAAGAAGAGTAATGAAAGAAAGTGGTGCTGATCAGTCTTTGTGGTTCGGACTTGCGACTGCTGGTAGATAATTTTTTATTCAAATTACCATTTTGGATCTCGTTTTTCCAAAAATGCGGTCACACCCTCTCTACCCTCTTTACTTGTTCTAAGAGCGGAGATTACTTCACAAGTGTGGGAGATAACGGAATCATCAATTTCCTTATTGAAGATATCTAAAATGATTTTCTTTGCGGCAATTACTGCCTGTGGCCCGTTTTGTTTAAAGTGATTTATAAAATAGCTGATTCTTTTTTCAAGGTCCTCTTCTCTCGCTATTTCATGCACAAGATTAATTTGCTTAGCTATGTTGGAATCAAATCGCTCGCCGCTTGTGAATAGTCTTCTTGCGTTTCTCGCACCGATTGCATTAATGACATAAGGACTAATTGTCGCTGGTATTAGTCCAACTTTGACTTCACTTAATGAAAATATTGAGTTTTCAGATGCAAGTGCGATATCACAGCAACTTATAAGACCGACGCCTCCTCCAAAAGCTGCACCTTTAATCACTGCTAGTGTTGGATATTTCAAGTTATTGAGCTTTTGAAGCATTGTGGTTAGCATGGATGCATCTTTTAGGTTTTCTTCGTGGCTGCAATTGGACATTCTTTTCATCCAATTTAAATCCGCACCAGCAGAAAAATGCTTTCCATTGGAATTTAACATAACCAGTTTTATGTTATCAGAATGTTCGATATCCTCTAAGATAGTTATGAGGGATGAGATAATTTCATCATCAAAGGCATTATTTCTTGACGGATTGTTTAATGTAATCTTGACAACTTCGTTATCATGTCGCGTGTAAAGTACTTTGCTCATAAACCTAGCTACTCTTAGAAGCCTCGTGAGAACCCAATAATATCAGCTTATGATGAAATGTTGCTCAACTAATTGAGAAAGTTTTTTATTCCGTACAGTTTTGTTTTAACTGAATTTCTGTCTTTTGGATTAATTGATTCACCTTTAATTAAGCTATACTATTTTCTGGGGTTATTAAAACACTTTATTCAAATCGAACAAAATGAAATCTATGAAAAAAAATTATATAGCAGGTGAATGGCTAGGTAGCGATGAAACCATTGAAGACATAAATCCATCTGATATTTCTGACGTTATTGGGAGTTATGCTCAAGCTGATGTTGAGCAAACAAATTTGGCTATAGAAGCCGCAGATCATGCAAGAGAAACTTGGTCTAGATCGTCGTTGCAAGTTCGCAGTGATATCTTAGATAAAATTGGTAATGAAATTCTTCGAAACAGCAAGGATCTGGGAGAGCTATTATCAAGGGAAGAAGGTAAAACGATAGGCGAGGGCATCGGGGAAGTAACAAGAGCGGGTCATATCTTTAAGTTTTTTGGTGGTGAAGTGCTTCGACAAAATGGTGATTTTTTTGATTCAACAAGACCGGGGATAGAGGTCTCCACATTCAGATTTCCTGTGGGCGTCGTTGGTCTAGTCTTGCCATGGAATTTTCCAATATCGATTCCTGCCTGGAAAATAGCTCCTGCTCTCGCGTATGGAAATACCGTTGTTTTTAAGCCGGCTCAATTGGTTCCAGCTTCGGCTCATGCGTTAACTGAGATTATTGTTAAAACAGGAATACCCGATGGAGTTTTTAATTTAGTCATGGGGAAAGGGACTCAAGTAGGAGATACCATTGTCAATCACTCAAAAATAAATGCGGTAAGTTTCACTGGTTCAGTCCCCACTGGAAGAAAGGTTGCAGCATCCGCGGTCGCGAGAATGGCCAAGGTCCAATTGGAGATGGGTGGAAAGAATCCTTTGATCGTGCTTGATGATGCGGATCTTGATAAAGCAGTTGATTGTGCAATACAAGGAGCGTTTTATTCAACTGGTCAGCGATGCACCGCCTCGAGTCGACTTATCGTAACCGATGGTATTCATAACAAATTTGTAGATGGCATGAAAGCTAGAATGAAAGATATTGTGGTTGATCATGCCTTGAAAAAGGAAACAACGATCGGTCCGGTGGTGGATAAAAGACAACTGCAGCAGGATCTGGAATATTTGGATATTGGGAAAAGTGAAGGTGCTGTCCTTGTCTGTGGTGGTGAGAGAGTGAAAAGAAAGACAGAGGGTAATTTTTTAACCCCAGCGCTTTTTGTTGATACGCATAATGAAATGCGCATAAACCGAGAAGAAATTTTTGGACCAATTGCAAGTGTTATCAAAGTTAAAGATTATGATGAAGCACTGTCTGTAGCTAATGATACAGATTTTGGATTATCAGCAGGGATAGTCACTACTTCCCTTAAATATGCAACACACTTCAAAAAGCACTCTCAATCAGGAATTGCACAGGTAAATTTGCCCACGGCAGGTGTTGATTATCATGTTCCTTTTGGAGGCACAAAATTCTCAAGTTATGGCCCAAGAGAACAAGGACAATATGCCAAGGAGTTTTACACCACAGTCAAGACAACATACACAGCTTCTTGAATTTTAAAAGACGATAACACTTCTTAACGACTTGCCTTTTATCATAGCATCATAGGCTTCATTGATTTCTTCGAGGGGGTATCTATCGGTCAGTAAGCTGTCAAGATTTAGCTTCCCGTCTTCATACAGCTTAATCATGTTGGGTATGTCTAGTTTGGGTGCGGCAGATCCATATAGCGAACCAGTGATTGTTCGCTCTTCGAATACTAAAGGGACAGCAGAGATTGAAATATGTGTGTCATTTGATGGAATTCCAATAACTATTGTCTTGCCAGTTTTTGCTAATGAATCGAAGGCTTGTTGAATAGTTACCGAAAGACCAACTGCTTCAAACGCAAAGTCAACTCCTCTTTGATCCGTAATTTCTCTGATCATTGAAACGGGGTCGTTTATTTTAGAGTTAATTAATTTAGTTGCCCCAAAAGCCTTTGCTTGCTCAAGCCTTGAATCAAATTGATCTATTGCGATGATTTCTTTTGCTCCAGCAAGCACGGCACCTTGGATTACATTGACGCCAACTCCTCCAGCACCGAACACTGCGATTGAGCTATCTGAACTAACATCTGCTGCATTCATTACTGACCCGACACCAGTAATAACTGAACATCCAATAAGCGCTGCCAGTTCAAAGGGTATATCTTTCGGAATCTTAAGTACTGCTCCTTCAGGAATCACAGTAAAGTTTGAGAATGATGATACGCCTGCAAAGTGGAAGATCTCCTTTTCTTTAAAGCGAAATCTGCTCTGTCCGTCGCTCATTCTCCCTGATGATCTGATTTCACTGCCGACTGGGCAAAGCGCGGGTCGTCTTTTCTTGCATAGCTCACATTCCCCGCATGACAAACGCCATAAGGGGATAACATGATCACCAACTTTTATATTTGAAACGCCCTCACCAATTGCTACTACAATACCCGCGCCTTCATGACCTAAGATAGCTGGCAGAGGTGCGTTTAATAGACCTTTCATTACGCTGTAATCAGTGTGACACACTCCAGCAGCTTTTAATTGAACGCACACTTCACCTCGTTTTGGTTCTGAAAGATCAACATCACAAATTTCTAACTTTGTATTTGGTTCGAATAACACAGCGGCTCTTGATTTCATACTTGCTTCACCATCCCAAGATTTTAATCATTTTGATTCACCCTATCGACAGATTCAACCTCGCAGACGTTATATTTTTATTTTGTTCAAATTCTGGGTAGTTTCATGTAATTGAATGAGATGCAATTTTTGGATTTTAGTGATTTAATACAAATTATTAAAATACATATTTTTTGAAGATAATAATTGAATTACGGAGGGATTTTATAAATGTATAAGGCAAATAAATTTTACATAAATGGCGAATGGGTTTCACCGTCTACCAATGAGGAGTGTGAGGTTATTAACCCGGCGACAGAGGAAGTTATTGGAACTGTCGCGATGGGAAGTGAAGTTGATGTGAATAAAGCAGTAGCTGCAGCAAAAGCAGCGTTTGAGACTTTTTCTAAAACTTCAATTGAAGAGAGAATGGCCCTTTTAGATCGAATTATTGCCGCGTATAAAGCGAAGATGGAGAAGATTGCAGCCTGTGTTTCCCAAGAAATGGGTGCTCCGATTTCTATGTCGAATGCGGCTCAAGCTCCAGCGGGACTTGGTCATTTGCTTTTTGCAAAAACTGCAGTTGAAAAATTCGAATTTTCTCAAGAGGTAGGGACTTCACACGTGGTGCGCGAGCCAATAGGTGTGTGTGGTTTGGTAACACCATGGAATTGGCCAGTAAATCAAATCACAGCAAAAGTTGGTCCTGCAATCGCAGCAGGTTGCACGATGGTATTGAAACCCTCTGAGATTGCGCCATTTAATGCCATTGTATTTACTGAAATTATGCATGATGCAGGAACTCCCCCAGGTGTATTCAATTTAGTGAATGGATATGGTCCGACTGTTGGTGTTGCCATGTCATCACATCCCGACATTGATATGATGTCTTTCACGGGTTCAACCAGAGCAGGTGTATCTGTAGCGGAAGAGTCAGCAAAGACAATAAAACGAGTTTGTCAGGAGCTGGGCGGCAAATCTGCAAATATAATTGTTGATGACGAGAATTTTGTAGAGTCTGTAGCTAGAGATGCTGTGGGAATGTGTTTGAACACTGGACAAAGTTGTAATGCGCCAACGCGGATGTTGGTTCCAGCATCTAGAATGGATGAGGCGGCAGAAGTTGCAAGTAAAGCGATGGAGGCGATTGTAGTAGGAAATCCTGAAAATGAAGATACGCAAGTTGGCCCTCTTGTTTCAGAAATGCAATTTAATAAAGTGCAAGCTTTGATTCAAAAAGGTATTGATGAAGGCGCTGAGCTTCGAACAGGCGGTTTAGGCAAACCCGAGGGACTAGAAACAGGTTACTTTGTAAAACCTACTGTTTTTGCAAATGTGAAAAATGATATGACTATAGCGAAAGAGGAAATCTTCGGCCCTGTTTTATCTTTAATTCCTTATGAAGATGAAGCAGACGCAGTAAGAATTGCGAATGATACTGTTTATGGGCTATCTGCATATGTATCGGCAGCGAGTTTGGATAAAGCCAAAGAAATTGGAAGTCAATTGCGCGCAGGTAATGTGCATTTGAATGGTGCTGGTTTAGATATAAATGCACCTTTTGGTGGATACAAGCAATCTGGTAATGGTCGAGAGTTTAGTGGTTGGGGGTTGGAAGAATTTCTAGAGACCAAAGCCCTCCTTGGTTTCACACCTCCTGATGCAGATGCTGGAGAGGGTGGTGGTTTTATAGACTTTGATGAGTAGATCTTGGCTCTAAGTATTACAAGTTGATTTGGTTGGTTTATATTAAACCAACCAAAATCTCTTTAGATAACATCTTCGTTTTTGAGTTTTGTTATCTGCTCTTGCGAAAGTGAGAGAATTTCGGTTAACACCGCGGTTGTGTGCTCACCTAGATTGGGACCGGGTGTATCAGTAAAACCGGGGGTCTTTTCTAGTCTTGGCATAATGGCTGGGATATCGACATTCTCCCCATTTGCTGAAACCCGCTCAAACAGACCTCTTGCCTGATAATGGGGGTCCTCAAACATATCTTTAATATTCAGTATGGGTCCTGCTGCTACTTGAGCTTTCTCTAAAATCATTAGCGCGTCTTTTTGCTTTATTTTGCTAGCCCATTCTGAGATGGCACTATCGATCATCTCTTCATGAGCCACACGTCCTGAGTTGTCAGATAACTTTTTATTTTCAGCTAAGTCGTTTCTGCCCATTGCATACATAAGACGTTTGAACATTGATTCTGTATTTGCTCCTATAATGATTAACTTTTCGTCAGAGCATCGATATGTATTTGAGGGAACAATACCGGTTATGGTTGACCCTGCGGGCTCACGTATCTCTCCAGCACCTGAATATTCAGGCACAACAGCCTCCAACATGTTATATACAGACTCAAAAATAGAGACATCAACCACTTGACCTCCTTCTTTTTGGTTTTCGAGCCGTCTTATATATGCCATACACACGCCTAATGCTGCATGGATTCCAGCAAGAGTATCTCCGAGACTTAAATTTGGTCTTACTGGCAATTCTCCAGGCACTCCATTTAAGTAACGAAATCCGCCAAAACCCTCGCATACAGATGCGAAACCAGGCTTTTTGGAATAAGGACCTGTCTGACCATATCCCGAAATCCTAGTGTAAATAAGATCGTTGTTTACTTTTTTTATGTCATTAGGTCCAAGATTCCAGGACTCCATTTGACCAGGACGAAAGTTCTCGATGAGGACGTCGCAGTGTCTACAAAGATCACGAATGATCTGTTGACCTTTTTCCGACTTTAAATTAACTGTGATTGATTTTTTATTTCTGCCTAAGCTCCACCACCATAACGATGTTCCATTTTTAACTGTTCTCCAATTTCTTATAGGATCTCCATCTTTTGGTGGTTCAACCTTTATAACTTGTGCGCCAAAATAGCCTAGTATCGTTGCAGAAAAAGCTCCTGCGAGAATGTGACCAAGCTCGAGTACTTTCAAGTTTTCAAGGGGTCGTAATTTTTGGCTATGATCGGTCATCAAAAGGATACACAGTCTAGATTGAGATTGATTGCGAGACTTTGTTGGCAGTGAATTCTCTTTTATTTGGCATGGTAGTCATTATAAACTCTATCTCTAGTTATCAATAGTCTACATTAAAAACTTTTGGGTCAGCAGCGGTATTTTCGTTTATGAGTTTAATACAGTGGTCATGGATCTTTCTTCTAATCTACATCATTTTGATGTGTTTTATTGGAGTTTATGCGCAGAAAAAGGTTAAGAATGCTGATGATTTTGCAATTGCTCGTGGATCATATGGACCACTTTTTTTAGCCTTAGCTTATGCAGCCACTACAGCGAGTGGCGCCACATTTTTAGGACTTCCGGCGCTTGCATATCAATGGGGCACTTCATCTCTTTGGTATATATTTTTGTATCCAGTTGGTGTTTATATTGGGGTAATCATTTCTATTCGTCTTGTGAGCCGTGTTGGTGATCGATTTGGTAATAGATCTATCCCAGAATATTTGGGTGATAGATATCAGTCAGATGGTATACGAATTCTCGTTTCGATAATGTCGCTGATTCTATTGTTTTATTTGATAGGTCAGCTGGTATCTGGACTTGTAATGTTTCAATTAATGTTAGGTCTTGGTAAGACATCAGCTTTGGTAATTACTACACTTGTTCTACTTTTTTATGTCTCATTAGGTGGGGCTCATGCGGATATAATTTCTGATGGAATTCAGGGTGGGATGATGGTCATTCTCGCTATTGTTGTGATTTTGATAACCGTATTAGGAGTTGGGGTAGATGATGGATTTGTTGGCTTGATGAGTAATTTAAAAGAGCAAGATGACTTGTTGGTACATGCATTTAATATCGAGAGTACACTCTTTTCATCATGGTGGTCCGTTATTGTCATCATATTTGCTCATATTCCTCTTGGAATGTTACCGCACCTGGGCAATAAAATATGGGCCTTAAGAGCAACAAGTGATCGAGTGAGATTCATTTGGATGGCTGCAGTCTTTGCTTTAACTCTATCGATGATGGGATTGGGAGGATTGCTCTCCAGAGCTTATTTTGGGAGTGACTTACTCTCTGGAGTTGGGAATCCAAATCAAGCTTTACCACTGCTTTTTATTGAAATTTTCCCTACATGGCTTGCTGCTTTGATAGGCGTTGGTATTCTATCGGCTGTAATGAGTACAGCCGATGGTTTAGTTATTTCATCCTCTCAAATTATCGCTAACGATCTCTATCGAAAAACTTATGTTGCAAGAAAAAAAATTAATATGAGTGATGCAAAGTTAGATAATAATGTTTTGAAGATTTCCCGTGTTTCTACGGTGGTTATTTTAATTTCATGCGCATTTTTTGCACAGGCACTAATAAATAAGAATGTTGCGCTCATTGTGTGGATTGGGATTGGCGGGATGATGGCTGCATTCTCTGGGCCTTTAATAATAGGGGCATTATGGCGAGGTGTTACAAGACGTGGCGCTTATGCTGGCCTTATATCTGGAATGGGAACTTTTATTATTTTACATGCACAGCTTCTTGATCCATTATGGTTCGAAGATAGTTCAGTTGTTCAAAACATTACAGGTTGGTTAATTAAGCAGGGTCCTAATCCTTTTGCATGCACTTTCCTAGGTGAGATCGTATCTGTTTTCACAACGATTCTTGTTTCAAAATTTTCAGCAAAGTTGCCTAGGGAGCACCTCGACCAAATGTTTTAGAGGATACTACCAAGATTAGTATCGCTTTGTCGCTGGGATAAGAGTCTCATCCCAAGCTCTGTCTGACAAATAGGTAATGGCAGAATTTAATGCTGTTGGTGTTTTTAAGTTAATTAGTCCTTGCGATGCGACTTTTGCGGAGTACCCAGTGGAGAAATTAAGCAGTTTGGTGAGTATTTCTTCAAGTTCTTTTTTATGCTTGCCGGAAAACGTGCAGTTTAGTAGAAGCATTGATGCATTAAAATTGATCTGGTCCAGTCCAGTCCAGCCTCGATTGACAAGGACTTTAAGCCAGTCATTTGGTTTCTTTTCTAGTAGATTAGAGATAGAAGAGAGACAGTTTTCATTAATTTGATTTGGCATGCAGGAAAGTGTGTCAAGAGCCTGTCTTACAACTTGTTGATGAGGGCTATCAAGCAATTTGGAAATAGCTTCCACTACCTCCTCTGATTCATATCCTATCTCTCCTAAAATAAATATTGCGTTTATTTGAATCCAAGGATCCTCATATTCTAGTAGTGGAAGAACGTTTGCGATTGCCTGTTTTCCCGTCGCAGCAAGAGCATACGCCTCATCCTCCATCACAACTGCCATCTCATTCCATCTGCGTTCAGTGGTCTTTTTGTCATATTCAAAAGTCTGTCCTTTGTACTCAGTTTTAACCAGCAGTCTTTGGTGCTTGGCCTTCCCAGCATGGGATAGCAGCTTGATGATCAGATCTGAAACTTGGTTTGGATCATTTTTATAGATCTTATCTAATCGGTTTTCCCCACTATCGGAGGCTTTAGAGCTTTGAGTCGTTTTGCTATCAATAGATTTACTATTGTCGGAATCACCCAGTAGCCAATTCCAAATATATTGCCAACCATAAGAGTAATTATTCTGAGTCATTGCAGTTGCAGACTGAATCCAGTTGTCATTTTTTAGATTCCATCTTGGCTTGACTGGATACTCAGTACGCGTAAAAACAAATTTGACAAGATATCTATCTTGATTGGAAAAATTTGGAAAGCCAGCATGAACAGTATCAAAATGACAAATCATAAATGTTCCGGCTTTAATGAAATTTGGCTGAAAAAGATTATCTTCGGCAGACTCATCATGTTGCATGTAGCTGCCGAGCTTAAATCTTGTGGGTCCCATCTCACTGGTTACATCATGCGGAAAATAGAATCCGATGATGTACTTTGGTAGGTGATGCCTTGCTCTTGCTGTTGGACTTTGTGCATCTTGATGCCAAAGAGATGTTGTTGTTGAATTTTTTCCAACGAGATACTTGTCCGTAGTAATGTCAAATGAAGATGAATCTGAGGCAACAGGTGTACTTCTGTGAACTGCTCTATGAGGGTGAAGTAGGTAGTTTTTCCCTAAAATTGAAGTAATTGCACCATCAACCTCTTTGGACCTAAGTACCTCGTGCATTTGAGGGATTCTTGATAAAACATTGTTTCCAAGGGGTGATTCATTCTCAGAACAGTTTGATAGCAGGTTATGAATTTCTTCATGTGTTTCCAAAGAGACATCTGGATGAAAGGACAACATGCCATCCATGACAAATCTTTGAACATCTTGATCATCGAGAAGCTTTAAATCTGAATTCAATGTAGTCATGGGACATCCTCAATTTTAATAGGCTAAGTAGAACCAACCAGCATTATAGTAACAATGAAGCATTAATGGTGCTAGTAGGGTGTTATAACGATCCTTTGACCACCCAAAAACCAATGATGGGAAAAAGGTAGATAGGGCCCAAATCGGATTATGATTAAATAAATGTGTGACACTAAATAGCAAACTAGTGAGAACATTAGCGACCGATATTGAGCGCCACGTTTTGGAGAATTTCTTATAAATAATAGGTTGGATAATTCCACGAAAGAAGAGTTCCTCTGTGACTGGGAATAAAATCAAAAGCATAAGTATTTCATTGACAGATAGATAGTTTATGCCTTTCAAGTCAGAAAAATAAATCCATATAGGGAAAGGCAACAAAAGCGCAATAAGGTATGCTTTATCCGAGAGAATTTCTTTCAGTTTGAGCCACATAATCCTTTAAAAGCCACCGTGAAGAATTAAACATAAGTTTAAACTACAATAACGCTGATAACACATTTTAAAATTTTTTAAGAAGATGATTGGAAAAATAATTGGGATGATAATTGGCTTGAATATTAGTTCAGGTTTTCTTGGATTAATTTTAGGCTTGTATCTTGGTCACCAGTTCGATTTGTCGAGGCGAGCACCTTGGACTAGGTCTCAACGCTCTTCGACGAATAAGATATTCATAAAAACGCTTTTTACATTACTTGGCAAAATCAGTAAAGCTGATGGAAGAGTATCTGAGGACGAGGTACTGCAAACTGAAACTCTAATTTCTAGAATGAAAATGAGCACAGATGGCCGAAAAGAGGCGATTAGATTTTTTAAAAATGGTGCAAACTCTAATCAATCGGTTGAGCAAATAATGAATGATTTTGTTAGGACATGTGGCCGTTATAACAATTTAAAAGTTCAACTTCTTCAGTGTTTATTGATTTTGGCGCTCGCTGATAATGACCTTCATGCAAGAGAGCGAGAGATTCTAAATTCTGTTGCAGGATATTTAAGAATCTCGTCTTTTGATTTAGAGCGACTAATTCAAATGATGTCGGCTCAAACACGGTTTAACTATAACAATAATTTTAATAGGGATAGTTCCAGTGCTTCTGAGAGTCAGCTGAAGGACGCATATGAAATTTTGGGTGCGTCGGAGAGTGACAACAACAAAAAAATTAAACAAATATATCGAAAGTTAATAAGTGAAAATCATCCAGATAAATTGATTGGTCAGGGCATGCCAGAAAACCTTATTGCAATGGCTACTGAGAGAACACAGAAAATTCAGAGTGCATATGATCTGATAAAGAAGCACAGAGATTTTTAATTTAATCTAGTAAATTGAGAGGTTTGGTTGACGCACCTAATCCTCAAACCTATAATGCTCGTCCAATTTTAGGTCCTATTGCTGGACTCAAAGGTGCGGGATGGAGCAGTCTGGTAGCTCGTCGGGCTCATAACCCGAAGGTCGTTGGTTCGAATCCAGCTCCCGCTACCAAACATTGGAAAAGAGTCATATTTTACAATTTTGTGACTTTGTAGGGGTTGTATGAACCTTTGATAATTGAAGAGGTTTTTTAAAAGTTAATTTCTAAGGCCCCTATTTTGGGGCTTTTTTATTATTGGCTTATTGAAAGAATTAAATTGAGAGGGATTTTTAGACTTGAAAGTTGCGGACTCACAAGGAATTAGCGAACTTTGCCGGCCAGTTATTGAGTCTTTTGATTGCGAGTTATGGGGAATTGACTTTAAGCTGTCATCAAGAACTAGATTGCTCAGGGTTTATATTGATAAAAGTGAGAAATCTATAGAAATCGAAGATTGCGAGCAGATAAGTAAGCAAATTAGTAGCGTGCTTGATGTCGAAGATGTCATTCAGGGAGAGTATGTCTTGGAGGTCTCTTCGCCCGGAATCGATAGACCTCTTTTTTCGAGTGAACACTTTAAAAAATATGTTGGATCAAGAGTTTTCTGTAAACTACGAATCCCAAAATATGGTCGACGAAAATTTAATGGAATATTGAGTGTTGCTGGCGATAGTGATATCGAGATTAAAATGGATGATGCGAGTTATTCACTCTCTTATATTGAAATCGAGAACGCAAACTTAATTTATGATTATTGAAGTATCGGAGTTAATAAATGAGTAAAGAAATTTTAATGGTTGCAGAGGCTGTTTCTAACGAGAAAGGTGTCGATAAAGCAGTGATCTTCGATGCTATGGAGCAGGCTCTGGCGATGGCCACCAAGAAGAGATATGAAGAGAATGCCAACATAAGAGTATCGATAGATCGTGAATCAGGTAATTATGAATCTTTTCGCTGGTGGGAGGTAGTTGCTGATGACGTCCTTGCAGAGTTGGGAACTCAACTTACGACCGAGGAAGCTGAGGAATGTGACGCGACTTTACAAGTTGGAGATATTTATGAAGAGGCGGTTGATAACGTCGAATTTGGAAGAATTGCAGCTCAAATAGCAAAACAAGTTATCGTTCAAAAAGTAAAGGATGCGGAGAGAGAATTAATTATTGATCGGTTTCGGCATCGAGTTGGTGAGCTTTTAAGTGGCACAGTAAAAAAAGTCACTAGAGACCACATCATAGTGGATTTTGGAGATAATGCAGAGGGAATTCTTCCAAGAGAAGAACTTGTTGGTAGAGAAATTTTTAGAGTAAACGATAGAACTCGAGCTATCCTACAAAGTATTCGTGAGGAAACACGAGGTCCTCAACTTAATTTGTCAAGGTCAGTTCCCGAGATGTTAGTGCAATTGTTTCAAATAGAAGTTCCTGAAATTTCTGAGGGTATTATTGAGATTAAAAGTGCTGCGCGAGATCCGGGCCAAAGAGCAAAAATTGCAGTTAAAAGTAAGGACGCTCGAATAGATCCGGTTGGAGCATGCGTTGGAATGAGAGGTTCAAGAGTTCAAGCAGTATCTAATGAGCTTGATGAAGAGAGAGTTGATATAGTGTTATGGGATGATAATCCTGCCCAGCTTGTAATCAATGCGATGGCACCAGCGGAAGTAGAATCATTAATTATTGATGAGGATGCAGGTTCAATGGATGTAGCAGTTAATGAGGAAAATTTAGCGCAAGCAATTGGTAAAGGCGGCCAAAATGTTCGTTTGGCGTCCGAGCTTACAAAATGGACCATAAATGTAATGACGACCGAGGATGCTGCAAAAAAACAAGAGGCAGAATCATCGGACGTAGTTGCAATTCTGATGGAGGCTTTAGACGTTGATGACGATGTTGCGACAGTCCTTGTTGATGAGGGATTCACCAGTGTAGAAGAAGTAGCTTATGTTCCACTGGATGAAATGAAGGCAATTGACGGCTTTGATGAAGAAATTGCTGAAGAGTTGAGAGCAAGAGCAAAAGATGCTCTTCTAACGAGAGCACTTGCCTCGGAGGAGAAGCTAACGAGCAAAGAGCCAGCTGAAGATCTCCTTGCCATGGTTGGTATGACAAAGCAGTTAGCAGATCAACTGTGTGCGATAGATGTTGTAACGATGGAGGATCTCGCTGAACAAGCAGTTGATGACTTGCTCGTGATAGACGGCTTGGATGCTGATAAAGCTGGACAATTAATTATGACTGCAAGAGCTCCCTGGTTTGAAGAAGAAACTGAAAATTAAGGATAACATTAGAGGTTTATAAATGGCTCAAGTGACTGTAACTGAATTGGCTAAAACTGTTGGAGCCTCTATTGAGAGGCTCTTGACCCAAATGAAAGAAGCGGGATTGCCTCATGTTTCTGCTGATGAAGAGGTTTCAGACGATGAAAAGCAAACTCTTCTTGCCTATCTGAAGGGTGGTCTTGGTTCAAAGTCTCTGGAGCCTAGAAAGATAACGTTAAAACGCAAAACTATTAGTACTCTCAAATCAGCTAATAGAAAAACAGTGAATATCGAAGTCCGAAAGAAACGAACTTATGTCAAGAGAAGTGAAGAAGAACTTCGAGCTCAAGCCGAATTAGAGAATGAGAATAAAACTCGTGCATCCTCAATAACGGAATCAAGAGACTCTGAGATGGGGGAAACAGATCAAAGTTCGCCAGTTACCAAACCAGAAGAGAGCGGCACTGGAGCAATAAAAACTGCCCCCAAAACTGATGTCACAGCGGTTGTGGCAGATGACCTGAGTGTAACAAAAGAGAATCAACGTAAGGCTATCAAAAAATCAAAGTTTTCCATTTCGGAGAACAGTGAACCGTTACATGAAAGAAGTAAAAAATCCAAAGTCGATGATGATGAAGATATTTTAGCGAAAAAAGCTAAGAAAGTATTGAACAAGTCTTCTAAGAAAAAAGCAGTATTAGATTTTGGAGAAGTAGAGGAGATTACGGGGGATGAAAAAACTTCTCTTGTGACATCTGCACGTGTATTAAAACTTGATAATAAACATGTTTTTCAAAAACCTGTGGATAAAAAAATAATAGACGTAGCTATTCCTGGAGAGATAAGCGTGGCAGATTTATCTCAAAAAATGTCAGTTAAGTCTGCAGTGGTAGTTAAAGAGTTAATGAAACTTGGAGTGATGGCCACTATTAATGAAATGATAGACCAAGAGACTGCATTTCTGGTCGTTGAGGAATTAGGTCATAGACCCTTTGTAAAAGAGGATAAAACCGTCGAGGATGAACTTAATGAACATTTCGATACTCTACAAAGTTCAGGTGAATTAATCCCCAGGGCACCCGTGGTTACGATAATGGGTCATGTTGATCACGGTAAGACTTCATTATTGGATAAAGTGAAAAAGACTCAGATTGCAGCAGGTGAAGCGGGCGGAATAACACAACATATTGGTGCTTATCATGTGGAAACAAAATTTGGTGCAATTACATTTTTGGATACGCCTGGACACGCTGCGTTTACCGCTATGAGAGCAAGGGGAGCTAGCGTCACTGATATTGTTATTTTGGTTGTTGCTGGTGATGATGGAGTGATGCCCCAAACAGAAGAAGCAATTCAGCACGCTAAAGCAGCTGATGTTCCAATAATAGTAGCAATTAATAAGATGGATAAGGAAGGGGTCGACCCTGAACGAGTAACTAATGAGCTTGTAGCTAATGAAGTTATTCCAGAAGAGTATGGTGGTGACGTCCAGTTTGTAAGAGTATCCGCTGAGACCGGTGATGGATTGGATCAACTGATGGAAGCAGTTTTACTTCAAGCTGAGCTCTTAGAGTTGAAGGCAGCTTTTGAAATCCCGAGTCGAGGGATAATTGTTGAAGCTAGGGTAGATAAAGGCCGCGGAGTTGTTGCGACTGCACTAGTGCAGCATGGCACATTAAAAAAAGGTGATTTTATAGTAGCTGGAGAAAGTGTAGGCAAGATTCGCGCCATGACAAATGAAAAAAATATGCCGATCAGTTCAGCTGCGCCCTCAATTCCTGCTGAGATACTAGGACTTGATGAAGTGCCCAATGCTGGCGATGAGTTCTTTGTTATTACTGATGAGAAGAGGGCAAAAGAGCTCGCTAATATTCGAGCTAAGAAATCGCGAGAGGAGAGGGTCGCGAGACAACAAGCAGCTAAACTTGAAACATTGCTTTTCGACATGGATGGTAACAAAGCAAGTAAACTCAACTTAATTATAAAGACGGATGTGCGAGGTTCGCTGGAGGCAATCAACGGTGCAATAACAGATTTTTCTAATGACGAGGTTATGGTTAACATTGTTTCGTCGGGTATTGGTGGGATTTCTGACTCAGACATAAATTTGGCACTTACCACTCAGGCAATCATAATTGGATTTAATGTGAGAGCAAGTTCTTCTGCGAAAGCATTGGCAGAGAAAGAAAATGTTGAGTTAAGGTATTACAGCATTATTTATAAATTGATAGACGAGGTGAAATTAGCCTTGTCTGGAATGTTAGCTCCAGAACTCTCAGAAGAAATTATAGGTTTAGCTGAAGTAAGAGATGTCTTCAGATCGCCAAAGTTTGGAGCGATAGCAGGATGTATGGTTGTGGAGGGTATAGTTTCTCGTAATCAGCCCATAAGAGTTTTGCGCGATGATATAGTAATTTTTGAGGGAGAATTGGAGTCACTTCGAAGATTTAAGGACGAGGCAAGCGAGGTAAGAAATGGAATGGAGTGTGGAATTGGAGTGAAAGACTATAATGATGTCAAGGTAGGTGATCAGATCGAGGTTTATGAAATTAAATCGATAAAAAGATCACTTTGATTATCTGATTCAGTCAAACTTTTCTTGCAATTAAAATGTCCAAAGAATTCTCAAGATCGGAGCGAATTTCTGAGTCTATCCAAAAATCACTATCCCAATTAATTGGTGAGAATATTAGAGATCCAAGGGTGGGAATGGTATCCATCAATCACGTAGCGGTAACCAAAGATTATTCTATTGCTCGGGTTTATGTATCTTTTGTGGATGCTAGAGGGGAGGAAAATGCAAAACTTGGTGTAGAAGCATTAAATGGAGCATCCACCTATCTGAGAAAATTGCTATCAATGGAATTAGCACTCCGAAGCACACCTAGATTGCGATTCTTTTTTGATAATGTCGGAGATCAAGCAAACAAGATTTCTGATCTTATTGATCGGGCGATTAAATCAGACAATGAGCGTATCGAATCCGCCCATGGCAAAAAATAGAAAAGGTAGAGACCTAACAGGTATTTTTCTTTTGAATAAAGATAAATCGATGTCTTCAAATTACGCTCTTCAGAAAGTAAAAAGAATTTTTAATGCAAAGAAAGCTGGTCATACCGGAAGTTTAGATCCTTTAGCGACTGGTGTTTTACCGATTTGTCTTGGGGAAGCTACGAAATTTTCAAATTTTTTTCTTAATGCAGATAAAAAATACCAGGTTAAGTTGGTTTTGGGTGTTGAGACTGATACCTATGATTCAGAGGGGCAGATAGTAGCGGAGTCAAGTACAAAAAATATAACGAAATCAAGCATTCAGGTCGCATTAAAAAAATTTAAAGGTAATCTGCGGCAGGTGCCGCCAATGTTTTCAGCAATTAAATTGAAAGGCAAACCACTTTATAAATATGCAAGACAGGGAGTTTCAGTAGAGCGAAAGCCCCGTGAAATTTGTATATATGACATTAAGCTTTTGAGTTTTCGTCAGCAAGAGCTTATGGAGATCGAGCTATTTTTGCACGTTAGTAAAGGAACCTATATTAGATCCTTTGCTCATGATCTTGGAGAATGCCTTGGCTCTGGTGCGCATGTAAGCGCACTTCACAGAACAGAAGTAGGACAATTCACTGAGAAAAGTTCAGTTAAGCTGGTTGATATTGAACAATCAGAAGAAATTGGTGATTTAAAGGGCCTAGAAAATAAGATATTCTCTCTGGAATCGGTTATGAGAGAGGGATTTTGTGTTGACGTTTCAAATGAGGAAGGTACAAAATTTTGTCTGGGTCAATCGATCATAATAAAAGAAAGCTTTCCCATTTGCGCAGAAGCATATATAGTTCGCGTTTTTAATGCTAACGGAAGGTTTCTGGGAACCGGAACATTAGATAATAAAAGATTACTCAGTCCGAAACGTGTTGTGTGCATTCGAGAGTAATTGGAAAGTAGAGATCCTGTAAATATGCGTGGGAGCTTTATCTAAATAAAATGAGCATATTGGAGATGAATCATGTCACTTACAGCAGAAGAAAAAGCAAAGATCGTGTCTGAATTTGGAACAAATAAGGAGGACACAGGGTCATCAGAGGTTCAGATAGCCCTGCTAACCAGCAACATAAATAAGCTACAAAACCATTTTAGTGAGCACAAGAAAGACCATCATTCTCGCAAAGGGCTTATACGTATGGTAAATCAAAGACGCAAGTTACTTGATTACCTGAAGAACAAAAACAAGGCGAGTTACACTGACCTAATCGCTAAATTAGGACTTCGTCGTTAATTATAATGCATATAGAAAATTTTGTGCTTCGAGTTACTTATGTATATTCGTAAGAGTATTTATAAATAACCCGATTTGCATAAATTTTCTGTATCTCAACTTAAAAGTTAAGAAATAAGGAATATTATGAATCCGATTATAAAAAAGTTTAATTTTGGAAAAGATACGGTATCACTCGAGACAGGAAGAATCGCTCGGCAAGCGACAGGATCCGTTCTATGTTCAATAAATGAAACATCAGTGTTATGCACTGTTGTTGGAGAGAAATCAGCGAAGGAAGGCATGGATTTCTTTCCTCTAGGTGTGCATTACATTGAGAAAAGTTATTCCGCAGGTAAAATTCCTGGAGGATATTTCAAGAGAGAAGGAAGACCTTCAGAAAAAGAAACATTAACTTCAAGACTCATTGATAGACCCATTCGTCCTTTATTCCCAGATGGCTTTAAAAATGAAGTTCAGGTCATCTGTAATGTTATTTCGTCTGAGAAAGACACAGATCCAGATATAGCTGCGATGATAGGAACGTCAGCAGCGTTATCAATATCAGGCATACCTTTCAATGGTCCAGTTGGAGCAGCGAGGGTGGGCTATAATCTCGAAGATGGTTATATCCTTAATCCAGGCTATGAAAAACTTAAGTCCTCTGACTTAGACATGGTTGTGGCTGGGACCAAAGATGCGGTTTTAATGGTGGAGTCTGAGGCAAAGGAATTATCGGAAGATATCATGTTAGGAGGAGTACTATTTGCTCATCAGGAGATGCAGACGGTTATAGATGTGGTTGAAGAATTAGCTGATGAGGTTGGTAAACCTCGATGGGACTGGATTGTTCCAGAAAAGAATAGTGATTTAGATTTAAGATTGAGAGAAATTGCCAGTGAAGCTCTGGCAGAAGCATATCAAGTCACAGTCAAATCTGAGCGGTCAGAAAAAATTTCTCAAACTCGTCAATCAGTTTGTGACTCACTTGTTGAAGAGGGATTCAGTGAAGAAGAAATTAAAACTCAATTCAAAAAATTAGAGAAGGAAATAGTAAGAAGTAGAATTTTGAATGGTAGCCCACGAATAGATGGTAGAGACTCTAGTACAGTGCGTGATATTACAGTTTCAGTTGGTGTTTTACCTAAAGTTCATGGTTCTGCAATTTTTACAAGAGGTGAAACGCAAGCGCTAGTCACTTCAACATTAGCGTCAACACGAGATGCACAGATCATAGATGCACTAGAGGGCAAAAAGGAAGATTCCTTTATGCTTCACTACAATTTCCCGCCGTTCTCTGTTGGTGAATGTGGTCGTGTTGGAGCGACATCTCGAAGAGAGATTGGTCATGGACGGCTTGCACGAAGAGGTGTTGCCGCAGTTCTACCGACTGTTGAAGAGTTCCCTTACACCATTCGAGTGGTATCCGAGATTACAGAATCTAATGGTTCAAGTTCAATGGCATCCGTTTGCGGCGCTAGTCTTGCTTTAATGGATGCTGGTGTGCCTCTCAAAGCCCCTGTGGCTGGAATTGCCATGGGATTGGTTAAAGAAGGAGAAAAGTTTGCAGTTTTGACGGATATATTAGGTGATGAGGATCATCTTGGTGATATGGATTTTAAAGTTGCAGGGACCTCTGATGGAGTCACCGCGCTTCAAATGGATATAAAGATAGAGGGAATAACTGAAGAGATTATGGAGATTGCACTTGAGCAAGCATTAAAAGCAAGACTCAGTATTCTATCAGACATGAATAAAGTGCTTGCCTCAGGTAGGGATGAAATCTCTGAAAGTGCTCCCAGATTAGAAAAAATGCAAATTGATTCAGACAAAATTCGAGATGTTATCGGAAAGGGAGGAGCGACTATCAGAGCACTTTGCGATGATTACAATTCGACAATCGATATTTCAGATGATGGGATAGTGCAAATTTATTCAGAAGATCAAGAAAGTCTCTCTGCTGCAATTGAGGCGATAAAAGCAATCGTGGCGGATCCTGAACCAGGCACAATATATGATGGGAAAGTGGTTAGAATAGTGGATTTCGGAGCTTTTGTGAATTTCATGCCTGGCACAGACGGACTTGTGCACATTTCACAAATTGCTGAAGAGAGGGTGGAAAAGGTCACTGATTATCTGAGTGAAGGTCAGGACGTGAAGGTAAAAGTAATTGAAATTGATAATAGAGGTAGGGTTAAGCTCTCCATAAAGGAGGCAGCTGAGAAAGCTAAAACTGACGACCTAGGAGACGCTGACTCCAAAAAGGATAAAGCGTAACGATTACAAATAACTTAAAGAAGTCATAGTTCAATCATTGGCAAGAGATATAAGTTCAGACGCATGAATTCTCGTATTCTCGGTAACTTTTGCACCACCGAGGATACGAGCTATCTCTTCTACTCTTTCATTTTTAGTTAAAAATTTGAATTCAGACTTAAAACTATTCGAACCCCCGAATCTACTGACCTTTAGATGTTGTTGAGCGTGAACAGCTACCTGCGCTTGATGGGTTATGCATAGAATTTGATTCCTCTCGCCAAGTGATTTTAGCAGTCTGCCAATAATGTCGGAAGTTTTTCCACTAACTCCAACATCGACTTCATCCAATAATGTTGTCGGTATGTTTGTTGAATCAGAGGCTACTACTTGAATTGCTAAGCTAATTCTAGATAACTCGCCGCCCGATACAATTTTTCTCAGAGCTTTGTGGTTATCCTCGGAATTAGTTCTAATTAGAAATTCGATTGTGTTAGAGCCCTTGGGATGAATTTGGTTAACATCGCGCTGCAAAGATTGAATCTTTAGCGAGCAATATCCCATGTCTAGCTTTTTTAACTGAGCATTAATTAGAGTTTCAAATTTTTTGCTACTCTTTATTCTCAAATCACTAAGAATTTTGTCGACTTCCCAATATTTCTGTTCACATTCGATGATTTCTTTTTTTACTTTTGCAATTATTCCATCTCTATCCAATAATATTTTTAATTTTTCTTTTAATTTTTCAGAAACGTCTTCAAGTTCTAAGTAATTGCTTTTGTGTTTTCGACCAAGCTGAAACAATTGTTTTAGCTCTTGATCAACAAGCTCTAATTTCTTTGGATCAGAATCAAAGTTGGCGTTGGCAGAGTTTAGTTCAGAAAGTCCTTCGTCAATTTGGATAAGTGCATTTTGAAAACATTCTAATGCTACCTCAACAGACCGAGGTTTTGACTCAAGACTATCAAGAATAGAACTTATCTTAATAAGATTTGCTCGGAAAGAATTTTCTCTTGTATCGTCCGAGAGATAGATGGCTTCATTTATTTTGGTGATTATTTCATCAGTATTGGAGAGGATGGCATGCTCCTCCTCAAGGGCTTTAATCCTTTCTTTTGTTAAATCAAATTGGTCAAGTTCTTTTAATAGAAAACGCACATCATTAATTTCATCTTCTGTGCTCTTTTCAACTGAAGAAATATCAGATAGTTGTTTTTTTAAGGTTTTCCATTTTGCATGTATGTTTTTGATCTTAGTCAATAGATCGTTCGCTTTAGCATATTCGTCCAAAAGCATCCGATGGTTATCTCGTTGAAAAAGAAATTGATGTTCATTTTGATCATGAATATCAACGAGAATTTCGCCCAGTTTTTGAAGCTGCGTCATTGTAGCAGGACCACCATTTATATACCCTTTTGATCGGCCTTGGTTGTTAAATACCCTTCGAAGTAAACATTCTTTGTCTGCAGAAAAACCATTTTCCTGGAGCCAAATTTCAACTGATGGGATCATTTGTACGTCAAAGTAAGCTGAGATTTCTGCTTGAGTAGAATCATGTCGAATCATATTGGTCTCAGCCCGCCCGCCCAATAAAATTGATAAGGCATTGAATATGAGAGATTTACCAGAACCTGTCTCTCCAGTTATCGCAGTAGTTCCGGAAGAAAAGTCTAAATCGAGGTATTCTGCAGTAATAAAATTTTTTATTGTAAGACTTAAAAGCAATTTGAATCCATGACTAGGTTAGTTTAAAAAATTTGTTCTTTAGATAGTTGAAAATCAAAAGTGCATCCCCATTAAGTTTAATAATAATTTAGTTTATTTAAAACACTTTCATTTTGAGAGGGATTGAGAAATGGCATCTAACAAAGATAAAGAAGAAAACCTTTTAAATGAGGACGAAAATCCTAAAGAAGACATTGCGGATCCGGAACTCGATTCGGAGCAAGAAAGTTCAGCTGATATCAATGATCAGGACGAGATCGAGAATTTGCAGAAAGCATTAGCGGAAAGTACTGATCAGCTGCTCAGAGCACAGGCTGAATTGCAAAATGTTAGGCGACGATCTGAAAGGGACTTGGAAAATGCTCATAAATATGCGCTTGAGAGATTCTCTAACGAACTTCTTCCTGTCATGGATAACATAGAGCGTGCATATGGTGCGATTGATATCCAAAATGATGATCAAAAATCAATCGGAGAGGGTCTTGAGTTAACAATCAAAAACTTTGTTGAGGTTTTTAAAAAATTCAACATCTCCTGTGTTGATCCCAAAGGTGAACCATTCGATGCCGAATTGCATCAAGCAGTAAGTATGCAAAGTGATGAAAACACAGAACCTAATACTGTTTTAGATGTTTTTCAAAAAGGGTATACCTTAAATGGCAGATTAATAAGACCTGCAATGGTGGTGGTTTCTAAAGCTTGAAATTTTTGTGTGGCCTTGATTTCTTGGAATTCATACCCATATTGAGAGAATAGAAAAGCAAAAAGATTTTAATTTCATGAAAGAGCTTTCATGAAGCGTAGTTAACGGAGAGAAAATAATGGGAAAAATAATTGGAATAGACCTTGGGACGACTAACTCGTGTGTCGCGGTGCTAGAAGGAGATGCGCCGAAGGTGATAGAGAATGCAGAGGGAGCGAGAACTACACCCTCTATCGTTGCCTACTCTGAGGATGGAGAGATACTGGCAGGTCAGTCTGCCAAAAGACAAGCTGTCACAAATCCAGAAAATACTGTATATGCCGTGAAGCGTTTGATAGGCAGACGATTTGACGATGATGTAGTTAAGAAAGATATGGACATGGTGCCATATAAAATTGTTAAAGCTGACAACGGTGATGCATGGGTTGAGATTAAGGGTGAAAGTAAAGCCGCACCGCAGATTTCTGCAGAAATACTCAAAAAAATGAAAAAGACAGCTGAAGACTACATTGGCGAAACAATTAATGAAGCAGTTATTACGGTCCCAGCATATTTCAATGACTCTCAACGCCAAGCCACGAAAGATGCAGGTAAGATTGCCGGATTGGATGTTAAGAGAATTATCAACGAGCCTACAGCTGCTGCATTGGCATATGGCATGGACAAATCGAGTGGGGACAAGGTTGTAGCGGTTTATGATCTCGGTGGAGGAACATTCGACATATCAGTAATTGAAATTGCCGATGTCGATGGCGAGAAACAATTTGAAGTCTTGGCAACTAATGGGGATACATTCTTAGGTGGTGAAGACTTTGATATGCGATTAATTGAGTACCTTTCATCTGAGTTTAAGAAGGACAGCGGGATAGATCTTAGTAATGATCCTCTTGCGATGCAGCGACTTAAAGAAGCAGCGGAGAAGTCGAAAATAGAGCTTTCTTCAAGCCAACAAACCGAAGTAAACCTGCCCTATATTACTGCCGATGCGTCGGGTCCAAAACATTTAGTTGTTAAGCTAACCCGCGCAAAGTTAGAGTCACTTGTGGAAGATTTGATTGATCGTTCTCTTGAGCCATTGAAAGTTGCCCTAGACGATGCAGGAAAGTCAACTGGAGAGATAGACGAAATTATTTTGGTTGGTGGTCAGACACGAATGCCAATGGTCCAAGATAAGGTAAGTGGATTCTTTGGTAAGGAACCTAGGAAGGATGTTAATCCAGATGAAGCAGTTGCAGTCGGAGCAGCGTTGCAGGGAGCAGTTCTAGCAGGAGACGTAACCGATGTATTGCTTCTTGACGTTACTCCATTAAGCCTTGGAATTGAAACTATGGGTGGCGTTGCGACTCCAGTGATTGAGAAAAATACAACGATTCCAACAAAAAAATCTCAAATATTTTCTACTGCTGATGATAACCAAACTGCAGTGACTATTCATGTTGTGCAGGGTGAGAGAAAGCAAGCAGTCCAGAATAAATCCTTAGGTAGATTTGATCTGGCTGATATACCACCTGCGCCTCGCGGGATGCCTCAAATAGAGGTTACATTTGATATTGACGCAAATGGAATTCTTAATGTGAGCGCGAAGGACAAAGCAACAGGAAAAGAGCAGTCAATTATTATTAAAGCCTCATCTGGTTTATCCGAGGATGAAATAGATGCGATGGTCAAAGACGCAGAGGCAAACGCAGCGGAGGATAAGAAGTTTGAGGAACTTGTACAAGCTAGAAATACTGCTGATGGATTAGCTCATGCTACGAAGAAAACGCTCGAAGAAGCCGGCGATAAAGCAACTCCTGAAGAGAAGAGTGCCATTGAAGATGCCATTAAAAAAGTGGAAGAAGTGGTTAAAGGAGATGACAAGGATGCAATAGATGAGGCAGTGAAAATATTATCTGAGGCATCTAGTGGATTAGCTCAAAAGATGTATGCGGAGCAGACTGCTGAGGCTCAGCCTGGTCAAGAGGAATCTAAACCTGCTGATGATGCAATGGATGCTGAATTTGAGGAAGTTAAAGAAGATAGTGATAGTAAATCTAAGGAAGAAAAAAATTAATCTCCCTTAAATTATTCTTGCAGTAAAATTTGAACTGGTTGTATTTTCATCGATGTTCTTTTTGTCAGTTCATTCTATTAAGCGAATTTAGGAAAAGTCTAAAATGTCTAAACGCGACTATTACGAAGTTCTTGGTGTAGACAAGGGTGCGTCGGGTCAAGATATAAAAAAAGCATTTAGACGAACTGCCATGAAATATCATCCCGATAGAAATCCCGATGATAAAAGTGCAGATGAAAAGTTTAAAGAAGCCCAAGAAGCCTACGAAGTTCTTAGTGATTCAGAAAAAAAAGCCGCCTATGATCAATTTGGGCATGCTGGCGTAAATCAAGGAGCTGGATCTAGTGGAGGAGGCTTTAGTGATATTTTTGGTGACGTGTTCGGTGATATTTTCGGTGGTGGAAGAACACGAAATGGACCAGCTAGAGGCTCCGATTTAGGTTATGACCTCCAACTAAGCTTAGAAGATGCTGTTAAAGGAACAACAGTTAAAATTGATGTTCCTACCATGGTAATTTGTGAGTCATGTGGAGGTTCAGGAGCACGAAAGGGATCATCACCCATCACATGTCCAACATGCAACGGACAGGGTCAAGTCCGTATGTCACAGGGATTTTTCTCCGTTCAGCAAACTTGTCATCAATGTTCTGGACGAGGAAAGATAATCTCTGATCCTTGCGGAACTTGTCATGGGCAAGGGCGTGTAGAGGAGTTAAAGACCTTATCGGTTAAAATACCCGCGGGAGTAGATACTGGGGATAGGATTCGCTTGTCCGGCAAAGGGGAGGCTGGTCCACAAGGTGGTCCCGCAGGCGATTTATTTGTTCAAATGAATGTTCGCCCTCATGATATCTTTGTTAGAGATGGAAGTAATTTGCATTGCGAAGTTCCAATTAGTTTTGCGAAAGCAGCTCTGGGTGGTGAATTAGAGGTGCCCACTCTTTCTGGAAAAGTTAAATTAAAAATTCCATCCGAGACTCAAAGCGGTAAGCTATTTCGATTACGAGGTAAAGGTGTATCGCCTGTTCGAGGGGGCTCTCAAGGAGATCTTTTGTGTAAGATTGTCGTTGAAACACCCGTAAATTTAACGAGTAAACAGCAAAAATTGTTACAGGAATTTGAGTCCAGTTTACATGGTAAAAGTAAGCATTCTCCAAGAAGTGATCATTGGTTTGATGGCGTAAAAAAATTCTTTGATAATCTTACTGGCTAGTAATCCAAATTTATAGATTGTAAGAGGAGAGCTCTTTTGATCAATGTGGCCTTGTTCGGCGCAAATGGAAGGATGGGTAAGAAAGTAATCAAAGCTCTTTCCCGTGAACGTGACTTAAGTCTTATCGCCACAATCGGAAGGTTATCTGCTTCTAATGATGAAATTAAATTTTGTGAAGACAGTGACCATAACGTAAAAATTCAATGGATAAAAACGATTGCTCATCAATCTGAAAATGATATTGATGTGGTGATAGATTTCAGTGAGCCTGATGCCTCTTTGAATTGTCTTAGATTCTGCGCTGAAAAGTCAATCAGGTTTGTGTCAGGTACTACAGGGTTTAATGAAGAGCATCATAGGGAAATTATTGACTTATCGAAAAGAACGCCTATTTTTCTTTCCTCGAATTTCTCCCGAGGCATAGCAATGGTATCCACTCTTTTGGAATATATATCAAGTCAGTTAGGTAATGAAGCTCAAATATCATTTGAAGAAATTCACCACAAAGATAAACTGGATGCGCCGTCGGGCACAGCGATAGATTTAAGAAATACAGTAACTAAAATTTTAAATAAGCATAAGATAGAAAAGGATATTTCTATTTCCTCGAAACGACTTGGCCAACATGTTGGATTTCACAGAGCAACCTTTTTATTTCAGGGAGAGACAATAACCATTGGCCATGAGGCCAAAGATCGATCAGTTTTCTCTCTCGGAGCATTGGCAGCTACGAGATGGATTATTGATATGCCTCCTGGTCTGTATGACATGAAAGATTTAATCGATCGAACTTAAACAAATAGTGACTCTTCTGATAGACAAAATCACTTGGGTTCAATATACTCGTTTCTCAAATCCCGGCTACTAAATTTTTGTTTTTTACATAGCTAGCCGAGGCACAATAGAGTGTGTTAAGACGTTTTTTAGCCTGCTCCTGTTACTTTAATATGAATTCTGACAAAGTAAATATTGGTTGGATAAGAAAGATGCGTGTGCGCTCATTAAGATCAAGTGGAGAGTTTTTTGAAGAATGATAATGGGGAAAGGGCTATCTTGGTGTTGGCAGATGGCACAGTTTTTTCAGGGAGATCGATCGGAGCAAAGGGTTTTTCTGTAGGTGAAGTGGTCTTCAATACGGCCATCACAGGTTATCAAGAAATTCTCACAGATCCTTCATATGCAAAGCAAATTGTTACTTTGACACATCCGCATGTTGGAAATGTTGGGACTAACAAGGAGGATGAAGAGTCAGATAATATATGGGCATCTGGATTGGTTATCAGAGATCTGCCTAAATTAGCATCAAATTATCGGAGTCAACAGTCTCTCAATGAGTATCTTGAAAGCAAAGGTATTATTGCCATTTCTGATATTGATACCAGAAAGTTGACTCGAATCATAAGAGAGGAAGGGTGTCAAAGTGGTTGTGTTATGGCGGGGCAGATAGATGAGAGGAAGGCTCATGAGTATGCCAAAGATTTTATTGGTTTGGCCGGTTTAGATCTTGCTCAAGAGGTTACGACGAAAACTATCTACAAGTGGACGGCGCCATCTTGGTGTCAAAATGGGGATGGTGCGAGCGGAGATAAGGCTGAGAGTAAGTATAAAGTTGTCGCATTTGATTATGGAGTGAAAAAAAATATTCTTCGAATGCTTGTCGATCGTGGATGCGAATTAGTTATTGTGCCAGCTAAGACCTCTGCAAGAGAAGTGCTTAAAATGGAACCTCAGGGAGTTTTTCTGTCGAATGGACCTGGAGATCCTGAGCCATGTAACTATGCAATTCAGGCTATTAAAGAAATTATGGATAAAGATATCCCTATTTTTGGCATTTGCCTTGGTCACCAGCTTTTAGCGTTAGCATCCGGCGCAAAAACCATAAAAATGAAATTTGGACATCATGGTGCTAACCATCCAGTGGAAGCGCTGAAAAATAAAACTGTGTTAATTACAAGTCAGAATCATGGTTTTGCGGTGGATGAGGAAACTTTGCCGGATAATGTTAGTATCACCCATCGTTCATTGTTCGACGGCTCAATTCAGGGAATAGAGAGATTAGATAAAGATGCTTTTAGTTTTCAAGGTCATCCAGAGGCGAGTCCTGGACCTCATGACGCTGCTCCATTGTTTGATCACTTTATTGAGTTAATGAAGCTAAGGATGAATGAATAGTATGCCTAAACGAGATGACGTCAAAAGTATACTGATATTGGGCGCGGGTCCGATTGTTATTGGTCAGGCTTGCGAATTTGATTATTCAGGAGCTCAAGCATGCAAAGCTTTGCGAGAAGAGGGCTACAAAGTAATACTTGTTAATTCTAATCCAGCGACAATTATGACAGATCCATCAATGGCAGATGTTACCTACATAGAACCTGTCGAGTGGAGGACTGTAGAGAAAATAATTGAGAAAGAAAAACCTGACGTTTTATTGCCAACTATGGGGGGTCAGACCGCCTTAAATTGTGCTCTTGACCTAAACAAGCACGGGATTTTAAAAAAATATTCTGTCGAAATGATAGGTGCGGATGCAGATGCGATTGATAAAGCTGAGGATAGAGAAAGATTTGATATAGCAATGCAAAATATTGGATTATCAACTCCCAATTCAGGTATCGCTCATAACATGGAGCAAGCAAACGCTGTAGCAGCAGATTTTGGTTTTCCATGTATTATTCGACCCTCTTTTACAATGGGTGGATCCGGGGGTGGCATCGCATATAACAAGGAGGAATTTGAGGAAATTTGCAATAGAGGATTTGATCTGTCCCCAACTCATGAATTATTGATTGATGAATCACTGATAGGTTGGAAAGAATTTGAGATGGAAGTAATTAGAGATAAAAAAGATAACTGTATTATTGTCTGCTCTATCGAGAATTTAGATCCAATGGGTATTCATACGGGTGACTCTATAACTGTTGCTCCTGCGCAAACGCTTACCGATAAAGAATATCAGTTAATGAGAGATGCTTCCTTGAAAGTTCTCAGAGAGATTGGTGTTGAGACAGGTGGCTCAAATGTTCAGTTTGCTGTCAATCCAGAAACAGGAAGATTGGTTGTTATTGAGATGAATCCTAGAGTATCGAGATCGTCCGCACTTGCATCAAAAGCAACAGGATTTCCGATTGCGAGAGTAGCCGCGAAGCTTGCGGTTGGCTTTACCTTGGATGAGTTAAAGAATGAAATAACAGGGGGCGCGACGCCTGCATCATTTGAACCAAGTATTGATTACATCGTTACTAAAATTCCAAGATTTGCTTTCGAGAAATTTCCCGATGCCGATCAAGTTCTCACCACGCAAATGAAATCGGTTGGAGAAGTCATGGCTATTGGAAGAACTTTTCAGGAGTCAATGCAAAAAGCACTTCGAGGACTGGAAATTGGAACATCAGGATTTGATCCGGTCGCATCTGAAAATAATCAGGAGATCATAAACTCAGTAAAACGTAATTTAGTGGAACCTGGACCCAATAGGATTTGGCATCTCGCGGATGCCTTCAGGCTAGAGATCACGCTCGAAGAGATTTATGCAATAACGAAAATCGATAGATGGTTTTTATGTGAGATACAAGATTTGATATTAGAGGAAAGACAGCTTTTTGGAAAGGCTATAGAAGCAATCGATGAGTCACTGCTTTATCGGTTAAAGCGCAAAGGATTCTCCGATTATCGAATAGCTTCAATTTTAGATTGCAAGGAATCAGACGTGCGACAAAAGCGTCATCAATTTAATATTCGTCCAGTTTATAAGAGAGTCGATACATGTGCTGCTGAATTTTCCACTGAAACAGCTTACATGTATTCTACCTATGAAGAGGAATGCGAAGCTCGTCCAAGTCAGAAGGATAAAATACTAGTACTGGGTGGAGGACCTAATCGAATAGGACAGGGAATAGAGTTTGATTATTGTTGTGTTCATGCTGCTTTAGCAATGAGAGAAGATGGTTATGAAACAATTATGGTCAATTGTAATCCTGAGACGGTCTCGACAGATTATGATACCTCCGATCGACTGTATTTCGAACCAGTTACATTAGAAGATGTTTTAGAGATCGTTGAATTGGAAAAGCCAAAAGGAGTTATTGTGCAGTTTGGAGGACAGACACCTCTCAAGCTTGCAAAAAAATTGGAGGAATGCGGTGTGCCAATCATTGGCACTGAGCCGGATGCAATCGATCGTGCAGAAGATAGAGAGCGCTTCCAAAAAATGATACAAAAACTTGATTTGTTGCAGCCAAAAAATGCGACTGCAAGAACTATTGAGGAGGCCGTGACACTCTCGCATCGAATTGGATATCCTTTGGTTGTAAGACCTTCCTACGTGCTTGGGGGACGGGCAATGGAGATTGTCTACTCAGAATCCGAGTTGCGTCACTATATGAAGACTGCAGTTCAAGTTTCAGACGAATCTCCCGTTCTTTTAGATTTTTTTCTTCCGAATGCAATTGAAGTTGATGTGGATGCTATATGTGATGGTGAGCAGGTGTTAATAGGAGGAATTATGCAACATATTGAGCAAGCAGGAATTCACTCCGGTGACTCAGCCTGTTCACTGCCACCATATAGTTTGAGTGCACCAGTGCAGACAGAAATGAAAGAGATCTGCAAAAAAATGGCAGTTGAGTTAAATGTTCGTGGATTGATGAACGTTCAACTTGCGTTACAGGATGACAGAATTTATGTGATTGAGGTGAATCCCAGAGCTTCGAGAACTATTCCATTCGTTTCAAAATGTATAGGGGTCTCTTTAGCGAAAGTTGCCGCGAGATGCATGGTGGGACAGACACTTAAAGATCAAAATATCGTATCTGAAATTATTCCGGAGCATTACAGTGTAAAAGAGGCTGTGTTTCCTTTTAATAAATTCCCTGGCATTGATCCTATACTTGGACCTGAAATGAAGTCCACTGGAGAGGTTATGGGTGTTGGTGAGACTTTTGGAGAGGCTTATGGGAAAGCAGAGCTTGGAGCAAACGATGAAATTCCTGATAAAGGGAAAGTATTTATAAGTGTTCGAGATAGGGATAAAAACGAGGTTGGAGTGCTTGCAAAAAAATTGCTCGATTTAGGATTTGATTTAGTTGCGACAATTGGCACCGCAAAGGTGATTGCAAAAGATGGCCTTGATGTGGAGGTAGTTAATAAAGTGCAAGAGGGACGCCCTCACATTGTTGATATGATAAAAAGTGATAGTATTGATATGATAATTAACAGCACGGAAGGCCGGCAGGCAATTAAAGACTCCGGCACGATTAGATCGAGTGCAGAGCAGCGAGGCATATATTGCACAACTACAATAGCGGGCGGTAATGCAGTTTGTGAAGCTTTGAAGTTCAAAGGGGAAATGCACGTTAGAAGCCTGCAACAGCTTCATGGGAGTATCTCTTGATAGATAAAACAGTAATGACACCTTTTGGTGAAAAATCTTTGAGAGAGGAGCTGGATCACTTGATAAGGATTGTTCGCCCTCAAATTGTAAATGCGATTGCAACTGCAAGAGAGCATGGGGATTTAAAAGAAAATGCTGAGTATCATGCGGCCAGAGAGCAGCAAAGCTTTACGGAGGGTCGTATTCAGGATATTGAGTCAAAACTTGCAAATTCAGAGATAGTAGATATTTCGAAAATTCCTCCCGGAGACAAGGTCGTTTTTGGTGCATTGGTGAGCATAATCAATACTGAAAATGATGAGCTCCGTGAGTATAGGATTGTTGGTGATGATGAAGCCGATGTTAGTCAAGGTAAGATTTCATATAAATCGCCTATCGCTCGCGCTTTGATAGGAAAGGAAATTGGTGATATTGCTGTGGTGCAGGCACCAAGTGGTGAAATAGAATATGAAATTGATGATGTTAAGTATCAATAATAATCTTGGTTTTGGTGCTTATTTTTCTAAATCGAATTCTTTAATTATTTTTACTAAAACCTCACTCAAATGATCTGACTCTTGCATTGTATAGGTGAGTGGTGGGAGCAAGCGAATCACGGTTTCAGACGTGACATTAATAATTATATTGTTTCGTAAACCGACTGAGAATAATTCTTTACACGGTCTATTCATTTCAATTCCGATCATACAACCTCTGCCCCTGATCGATTTTACACAAGAAATATTGCCTAGAGAGCCTCTAAGATTCATTAGTATTCTTTCTCCAACCTTTCTAGCATTCTCACAAATGTTCTCGTTAATGATGGTATTTATGGTTGCGAGTGCCGCAGCACATGCAAGTGGATTTCCTCCAAATGTTGATCCATGTGATCCAGGTTTAAGAATCTGCTTTGCAAAACCTGCAGTTAAACATGCACCTATTGGGAAACCATTACCTAACCCTTTGGAAGTTGTAACAACATCAGGCACCACGTCACTTTCTTGATAACAGAAATAATTTCCCGTTCTTCCATTGCCAGTTTGCACCTCATCCAACATCAAAAGCCATCCCTCCTCAGAGCAGATTGATCTTAGATCCTTCAAGTAGTCGTTATTTGGAATATGTATTCCACCCTCACCTTGTATGGGCTCAACGAAGACAGCACAGATATTTTTATCGTTTTTTGCCATCATTTTTATGGCGTCTAAATCATTGAAAGGTACTCTAAGGAATCCATCAAGGAGTGGTTCAAATCCAGCTTTTACTTTCGTTGCTGAGGAGGCGCTAATTGCTGCGTAAGTTCGACCATGAAAAGCATCATTTGTTACTAAGATATTCGGTGGTACCAAGCCACGTTTTTTGCCATACATTCTTGCGATTTTCACTGCTGTTTCATTTGCCTCTGCGCCAGAATTGCAAAAGAATACTTCTGACATCTTTGCAATTTCACATAACTTTCTTGCCAATTCATCTTGCTTTGAGGTGGAGAAAAAGTTCGAGCAGTGAACTAGTTTTTTGGACTGCTCTAAAATGGCCTTTGTGATATTTGGGTGCGCATGTCCAAGACCGCACACTGCAATACCCGATAGAGCATCTAAATATTTATTATCTTCTGTATCCCAGAGCCAAGAGCCTGATCCATGCGAAATGGAAAGCTCACGAGTACCGTAGGTGTTCATTACATTGTTCATTAATTTGATAGCAAGTTCAGACTGAGTAATGTGTAAAAGAAATGAAGAAACAAAACCACTCTTTAGATACAATATACACGGTCAAATTTTTATCGCAATATTATAAAGATGAAAGTAATTGAAAAATCAGAGACTAGACTTAGGCTATAATGCGCAAGTTAGAGATTTGGTATTGGATTAAATTATGAACACGATGGAACTCATCAAGAAGCAAGTAGAGGAAAACTCGATTATCCTTTACATGAAAGGAAGTCCTAATCAGCCCCAGTGCGGGTTTTCGGCGAAGACTGTTCAAGCATTGATGGAGTGTGGCCAAAAATTCGCTTTTGTCAATGTTTTGGAAAATCAAGAGATAAGACAAGATTTACCAAAATTTGGACATTGGCCAACATTTCCTCAGCTATGGGTCAATGGAGAATTGGTTGGTGGCTGTGACATAGTTACTGAGATGCATAGTAATGGAGAACTAAAGCCACTGATAGACGAGGCAATAATAAAGAATATGGAAACCTAGCTGACCAAGTAATTTGCATCTATGGAGTAATTTTGATGAAAACAAAATTTATAATCAATTTGTCAATATTGTTATTTATTACTGTTTTAAACGGTTGTGGACGCGGTGACAACACACCAATTGATACAGATGGTGATGGTATTGAGGACTCGCTCGACTTATTCCCAAATGATCCTACAGAGGCTTTTGATACTGACGAGGATGGTATTGGCGATAATGGTGACAATTGTGTGGATATTGTTAATTCAGATCAATCTGATATAGATTTTGATGGTATCGGAGATGAGTGTGATGATGATAAGGACGGCGATGAGATTGCCAATGACATCGATAACTGTCCATTAAACGGTAATGCTGACCAGACTGATTCTGACGCCAATGGGCCGGGTGATGCTTGTGATCCAATGCCAACGGTTTATGCATTTGATAATTCAGCTTTTCCTGAGTCTGACTCTTCAGTTAGCTATGTGGAACAAACAGCAAGCCAATTGTTAATTTCTGACATGTCATATTTCATGCAAAACGTCCTAGTGGAGGACACTACTGTGTCAGTCGAAGACAAAGTTTCTGCAATGAAGTTCTTTGTTTATGGGACTGACATAGATGCTGCAAATACCCTGATTGGAGCATATATAGCCGATGCTGATAATGTGGAGCTCAAAGATGCAGCCTTATATGGAGATATATCAGTAAGCAGTAATCTTCATGAGAAAATAGCGGGAGGTGACGGTAACGGTAATGGTCACGTTTCTGGGTTGATTGATGGTGAGTTTTTTGGTTGGGACGAGGAGATTGTTACTTTACCTATTGATTTGGTTAATCATTGGATTCAAATACAGGCAGAGATTGCGTCAGATGATCTAGCAACGATTGTGGTAGATTCAAGTGGAACCTTGTCAACGGCGCACGTTAACATTGATGATAAAGGAAGAAATTATCGTCAATTATTAACCACTTTTTTGATGGGTGCAGTGAATTTTTCTCAAGGGACTAATAATCATTTTATTAAAAATTTCTCTGGTACCGACGATGACGGAGCAAATTACATTGCTGCTCAAGATGGGACTAGTGCATTCACCGTGGCTGAGCATCATTTTGATCAAGGTTTCGGGTTTTACGGCGCTGCTCGTGATGGACTTGATTACACTGATCTTGAAGCTTCCGCGATAAGTGGTCGTGATGAGTATAAGAATGGTTATCATGATTCAAATTCTGATCTCATGATTGATTTACGAAGTGAGTATTTTTTTGGACACGCACAGATTTGCGCTGAAAGAGACGCGGGCTCTGCTTCGGGGACGGTTCCAACTGACTTTTCAAATGAAGTAATGTTGCCAATTCTGGCGGCTCGTAAAATCTTGAGCAATGCTGCAAACAAAACTAATCCTGAACTAACGGAAATTGAAACCAGCAAATTAAGAGAGCATGTAAATAATGTATCCATTGGTTGGGAGAAATGCATTGCTGCTACAGCAATTCATAATATTAATAATTTACTGTTATCTATCAGTAGCTATGATAATGGCGCACCTGCAAATATTGACAATTTTCAAGACGTTGCAAAATATTGGTCCGATCTGAAAGGTTATGTCTTGAGTCTTCAATTTAGTCCAACTTCACCATTTAGAGATAATGCGGTCGTTGAGGTCGACATCAGTGACCTTAAGAAAGCTCTCACGCTCATTGGAGATGCACCAGTCCTTGCGAACGGAAGCCAGAACGGTATTGCTGCTGCAGGTTCAGCTTCAGATGCTATTTATGCGTACACAGGGAAGCTTATAGAGGTGCGATCGATTCTGAAGGATGCATATAGTTTTTCTGATGTTAATACGCTAAGTTGGTAAAGCATCTAATTGTGAGTTTTATGCTCAAAAAACCCGGCGAAATATTCTGAAGTATCCAAATCTCTCAGGCTTAGTGCAATAGTTTCGAGTTTAGTAAAGAGATACCAACTTGGTTATGAAATGGATTGTTCATCTTATTGGACGATATCAAATTAGTGTTTGGCGCAGCTGTAAGCTATCAATGTAACTGCAAATGATAAAGATTATCATTATTATTGACAATGATAATAATAGTAATTATCATTTGCGTTTTCATTATCATTAGAAAGGTTTGCTCTATGAAACGGTCACTAGTTACAAGGTTAATTATTTTATTTAGTTTTCTCGCTTCACTTACTGTTTTAGCACAAAATGTTGAAATGGAGGAAATTGTGGTAAAGGGTAAAGTGCTTCAATCAGATCAAGTAAACGCACTGAAAATACCGACACCCATTATAAATGTCCCGCAATCACTTTCGATCGTGACTGATGAAGAAATACTTAAAAAAGGTATGAAATCAATTGGAGACATAACTCGGTACACACCCGGTGTAAACACCTCCCAAGGGGAAGGGCACAGGGATGCAGTCGTGTTTAGAGGCGTGCGATCCACAGCTGATTTTTTTCAAGACGGTGCGAGAGATGATGTTCAATATTATCGTTCACTTTATAACATTGAACAGGTAGAAATTTTGAGGGGTCCTAACGCAATTCTTTTTGGAAGAGGTGGTACCGGTGGTGCGTTAAATAGAGTTACGAAAAAACCGAGACTTGGAGTAGATTCAAGGAAAGCAAGTATTGGAGTAGACACTTTTGGAGCTTTTGATATTGAAGCCGATCTAAATATGGATATGGGTGATGACATGGCATTTCGTCTTAATCTTCACAGTGATTCGCTTAAAAATCACAGAGATTTTTATGATGGAGATAGACTTGGATTTAATCCAACTTTACGGACAAAGTTGAGTTCAGCGACAACTTTAGATCTTTCTTATGAGTACATTGATCATGAGAGGTTTATTGATAGAGGGATACCAACCGCAAACAATAAACCAGTAGAAGAATTTGCAGAAATAGTTTTTGGAGATAAGGATAATAATATTCATACTGTGGAGGCCTCTGTTTTTAGAGCAATGGTCAGTCACGTTTTCTCGGAAACTCGAAAAGGTAACCTTTCAATTACTTCTAATAGTTTTGAAAAGATGTATCAAAATACTTATGCAGCCTCACATACTGCTGAAAGTGGCATAGTAACGATGGATGGTTATCATGACCCAACAGAGAGAGATAACTTTATCATTACCGGGAACCTCATCAATGAGCTTACTATCGGTAATACTACCCATACAATTTTGGCTGGATTTGAAAGTATAGACACAGATAATAAGAATTTTAGGTTTAATACTTATTGGACGTCTAAAGATTGCTCAGTAAGTGGGTATGACCAAGAGTCTTTTAATATTAATAACCCTATGAACTTTAGCGTTACCGCAGATGGGACGCCAACATCAGTAGAGTATACAAATCCATGTTCATTAAAATCGAGCACAGAAACTGATCTGAGCGTCACCTCATTTTATTTTCAAGATCAAGTGGATGTAAGTGATAATCTGATCGTTTTTTTAGGTGGGAGACATGACACTTTTGACGTTAAGGTAAGTGATATTAAGAACGGGACTTCAGCCGCAAGAAAAGATACAAGGTTTTCACCTCGAATGGGTGTTATCTATAAACCACTGGATAGCATGTCTATTTATTACAGTTACAGCGAAGGTTTTTCACCGAGATCGGGTGAACAATACAAGAGCTTATCAGGAGGATCGCCAGGTTCTGGTGAAACTTTAAGGCCTGATTATTTTGAAAATATGGAATTGGGAGTAAAAGTCGATTTGAGCTCGGATCTCAGTTTGACCGCAGCTTATTTTGATAGCAAGGCTGATAAAGCGGGATACGATGGATCAAGTGCTGAGTATATAGTTGAGAGAGGTATTGTTGTCGATGGCATTGAGCTCGAGCTAAAAGGAAAAATTAATGACAAACTTGACCTAACTTTTGGCTACACGAACATGGGTGGCAAGAACGGCTCAAAAGATGCCAGAGAAATTCCTGAAACAATGTACTCACTTTGGGCAAATTATGAAGTCAATTCCAATCTTGGTTTAGCTTTTGGTTTAATGCACCAAGGTGAATCTTTAATTAAGGATGGTAGTTCACAAATGCTGCCCGATTATACGAGATTTGATGCGGCAGCTTATTACATGCTTTCTGATGACTTTAGAATCCAAGTAAATTTTGAAAATTTAACAGATGAGCTTTATTTTCCTCACTCTCATAGCACTCACCAAGCTTCAGTTGGAAGAGAGAGAAATATAAGATTTTCATTAGTAAGAAATTTTTAATTAAACGAGTTCTAAGCCGAGAAAAAAGAGTTAATTAGATTGAGCGCTTGACCTATTCGGTTGAGCGTTTACTCTTCCAAGGCCTTCTAATCTCCTCCCGGAAGATGGGAAAATTATTGTTACCTCGGTCGGAAAAATATCTATCTAATGCAACCTCAATCATTGGGAATGCGAGCTCTGGCCAAGGGATATCTTCTTCATTAAATAGCCTGACCTCAAGTGACTCTTCAGTAGCATGAAACGCTTTGTTTTCAAGCTCACCTTTGAAAAAGATATATACTTGGCTAATTTGAGGTATATCAAAAATGGCATATAAAGTTGGATCCATAACACTTGCGCCAGTCTCTTCTTTACATTCTCTGATTGCACCTTCAAGGGTTGACTCCTCCATTTCATGAAAGCCAGCTGGCAGTGTCCAAAAACCTTGTCGTGGTTGAATAGCTCTCTTACAAAGTAGAACTTGATCCTGATAGGTTGGCAGAATCCCCACAACAGATTTTGGATTCTGATAATGAATTTTGCTACATTTTTCACAAACAAAACGCAGACGATTATCGCCCTTTGGAATTTCAAGTTTCGTATTTGCGCCGCAGTCAGGACAGAATTTCATAGATCGCTCATAGATTACCATTTTTCAGTATAATGCACTTATGATCCCACAGATAGTAGAGCGACTGAGTAAATTTCCAGTTATTGAAAATTGTCCGAGCAAAAACAGAAAAAGAAACTCAGCTGCCGTGCTTGTAATTTTAAAAGATTTTAATAGCGAGCCCGCCTTGCTCCTTACAAAAAGATCAAAAAACTTAAGACATCATGCTGGTCAAGTAGCATTTCCCGGAGGCATGTGGGAGGAAGATGATCAGTCTTTACTTCAAACTGCCGTTAGAGAGGCGAGCGAGGAAATTGGGTTATCTGCTGAATCTATCGAGTGTTTTGCAATGATGCCAAAAGCCTCGCCTTGGCGGCGAGACATAGATGTGACACCTTTTATATCTAGAGCAGTGGAGCCTTTAAATTTAAAACCTAATGTTAATGAGATAGAGGCAATATTTGACGTGCCGCTGCAACACTTTCTTGATATTAAAAATTATCAATACAAAAGTATGAGCTTGCTTGGAGGTTATCGCGATGCCAACTTTCAACTACCTTTTATTGAGTATAAGGGCAATCAAATTTGGGGGTTCACGCTTAAAGTAATTACAGATTTAGTTGCGTTGATATCGGACGAACCGTTAGCATCAATTTGGAAATGAATTTCATAACAACATATATATGAGGCGGTGATGATTTACCAACTAGGACAAGATAAACCAGATATTCATGAGAGTGTTTTTGTGGCTGAGAGTGCTGACGTTATTGGTAAGGTGATTTTAAAAAAGCAATCCAGCGTTTGGTTTAATGCAGTCATTAGAGCAGACCTTGATCAGATTGAGATAGGTGAAAGAACAAATATTCAAGATGGAGCTGTTCTTCATGTAGATCCTAATCAGCCGATGTTCATTGGAAATGATGTAACTATCGGACATCAAGCTATGGTCCATGGTAAGAGCATCGGTGATAGGACACTGATTGGTATTCACGCTGTCATCCTTGAGGGTGCAAGTATTGGGAAAGATTGTCTGATTGCGGCAAACGCTTTAGTTAAATCAAATGCGGTGATACCTGATGGTTCTATGGTGGTCGGCTCTCCCGGTAAAATAATCAAAGAGATTGATGAGAGAATGAAGTTAATGATAGCTGCAGGGGCATCGGTTTACGTTAAGAAGGCGGCAGAAATGTGTTCTAGTCTTGTAAAGCTATAGTTTTTTTTGACTGATTTATTTAAGTAGTTTTACTAATGTCTGTCAGTTTCGATACTAATACTTTTTTAACCATCGCTCCCTCAATGGTGTTAGTCTCAAAACAATAATTGTCTATTAGAAAGCTTATATTTCCGTCTGGAATATTCTCTAATTGTTCCAAAACTAACCCATTTAGCGTTTTTGGACCATCAGTAGGCAACACCCATCCAGTCGCTTTGTTAATTTCTCGAATTGTTGCACCACCATCTATTTCGAATTTATCTGGGGATAACTGATGAATTTCGTCCGCTTGATCTGCAACATCGGTTGTAAAGTCTCCAACGATTTCTTCTAAGATATCTTCAAGAGTAACTAAGCCTTGTACTTCACCATACTCATCGACAACAACACCGAAACGTCGTTTTTTATCGCGAAAGTTTAAAATTTGATCCATTAAAGAGGTGCTTTCAGGAACAAAATATGCAGTTTCAGACAATTGTTTTATCAATTTTTTAGAAATATTTTCAGCTTTTAATAAATGATGTGCTTTGCGAGTGTTAAAGACTCCAATAATATTATTTATATCCCCTTTATAGAGAGGCTGCCTTGTATACTCAGAATCTAAAATAGCCGTCATCACTGAGTTGATAGGTTCCTCTAAGTCTATTCCCTGCATTTCGTTTCTTGGAATCATTATGTCTTCAATCGTAATGTTTTCAAGATCTAATATTCCTTTCAACATTCCCTGATTATTGCTAGATAATTTATGACTGGACAGATCAACCAAAGATTTTAATTCTTCAGAATCTAAACCATCATCTCTGTCTTTTTTTGGATCAAAGCCTAATAATGAGATTAAAAAGTTAGTGCACTTGTTTACTAAGATAATTAGTGGAACCATAAGTTGCATCAATGGACGTAAAATATGACTCGCCCTAAATGCAAACCATTCTGGATTTTGCGCAGCTATTGTTTTCGGCGTTACCTCGGAAAAAACTAACACTAAAATAGTCAATGAGGCGGTTGCAACCCATGGTGCTGCAGCCTCTCCCACATAAATTATTGCAAGCATGTTTGCGATAATTGCAGCCAGGATATTGACAGCATTATTACCAATTAAGATCAATCCTATTAATCTGTCAGGTCTTTTTAAAAGCTTCGCAGCTCTTCGAGCGCCCGAGCTCTTTTTCTGCTGATGTTTTAACCTGTAACGATTGAGCGCCATCATTCCAGTCTCTGAACCAGAAAAAAATGCTGATAATATAAGTAATATTACTAATAAAACCCACAGGACAGTGGGGTCTGTGCTGTTCAAAAATTTGTCCAAGTTATTAAAACATGCATATGTTGAATTAGTTGCAGAGAATTAGCAACCACGTTTTTAAATTAATAAAAACTCTATGACTATTTTGCTACCCACATAAGCCATTAGAATTGAGATAAATCCTGCCCAAGTCCAGCCGATAGCGGTATTACCTCTCCATCCTTTGTTGTATCTGCCCCATAGTAGAATTATAAAAGTTATCCACGCGATGAAGCTTAGTGTTACTTTGTGTAAAAGTTTTTGTTCGAATAGGTTCTCATAAAATAAGAAACCAGAACCCAAGGATAATGTAAGAAGAATGACACCAATCCATATAAGCTGAAAAAGAAAATTCTCCATTGTTTGAAGAGGAGGGAAAGATTTTATTAAAAAGTTTTGATTTTTTTGTTTGAGTTGTAAGTGATAGTACCCAGTCATCATAGAGTGAAGTGCTGCGATTGCCAAAAAGCTGTAGGAAAGAAATGATATGATGATATGTGACTGAACAAATGCAGATAAATTAGTGAGTGTTTTTGTTGGTTCGACAAAGTGCCCCATCAGAAGGCTAAATGTCGATATGGGAAATAAAACCAAAAACATGCTATGTAATGATTTATTAAAGCTAGAGATAAAAATTACGGCATTAATGATAAACGCAATCAGAGTAAACGTTTTAAACAAACTTAGATCCAGCCCATTATCGATTAGCATCAAATCACTTAGAGAAACCATGTGTAATATGAGAACTACTCCGAGACTGCGTTGAAAATATTTAATTTTATTCTCAGGAGTTTTAATTAAATTCAGCAAAAGGTAAAAAAAGCAAATTACGTAAGCTAGAATTGTAATTATTAAGATTGATGGCATAGTGCGTAAGATTAATAGCTAATACCATTAGTTTGTCATATTCAGCTTTGATGTTGAAGCTGAAATGATAATTGTTATCAACAAAATTCACATTAAGTGGGAAATTAAAATGGCAATATTTGCGAGTCTTTCTGAAAAACTGAGTAGCAGTATTAAGAAAATCTCTGGTAAGGCAAGTCTTAGTGAAAAAAATATCCAAGATACACTCAGGGAAGTTCGAATAGCTTTATTGGAGGCTGATGTCGCTCTTCCAGTGGTCAAAAACTTTTTGAGTGATGTAAAGGATCGAGCTTTAGGAACTGAGGTGTCGAGTAGCTTGGATCCAGGGCAACAATTTCTAAAGATTGTTAGAAACGAACTTGAGTTGTTGATGGGAGAGAAAAATGAATCTCTCGATTTAAAAGATTCTCCTCCTTCTATAATTATGATGGCAGGTTTACAAGGTGCAGGTAAGACCACCTCAGCTGCCAAGCTTGCCAAGTATCTAAAGATTGAGAAAAGAAAAAATATAATGATGGTATCAACAGATATTTATCGTCCTGCAGCGATAGAGCAGCTCAGAATTTTGTCTGAGGAAGTAGATGTAGACTTCTTTCAGAGTCGAGCAAGCCAGAAACCAAAAGATATATTAAATGCGGCTATTGCTGCAGCTAAAAAACAGTTTATTGATGTACTTATTATCGACACTGCAGGTAGATTGCATATTGATAATGAAATGATGAGTGAGTTAAAAGACTTAACCGCCGTTGCAAACCCTGCAGAGTTACTTTTCGTTATTGATGCTATGATCGGCCAAGACGCTGTTAATACAGCAAAGGTATTCAATGACAGCTTACCATTATCTGGCGTGATATTAACAAAGGTAGATGGCGATACGAGAGGTGGTGCTGCACTGTCTGTCAGACAGATAACTGGAAAACCAATTAAATTTTTAGGTGTTGGTGAAAAGACAGACGCTTTGGAGCCTTTTTATCCAGATAGATTGGCTTCTAGAATACTTGGCATGGGCGATATGCTCTCGCTAATTGAAGAAGTTGAGCGCAAAGTAGATAAAGTAAAAGCAGATAAATTAGCTAGTAAAGTCGTAAAAGGTAAACGTTTTGATTTGGATGATTTAAGAGATCAGCTGCAGCAGATGAAGAATATGGGGGGAATGTCTAGTATGCTAGAAAAGTTACCCGGTGCAGCTAGCATGGCGCATTTAGCTCAAAATTCTCAAGTAAATAATCAATTCGATAAGATGCAATATATTCTTGATTCTATGACACCCCATGAAAGAAAGTTTCCAGATGTTTTGAATGGATCTAGAAAGCGGCGTATAACGACCGGATCTGGTACTTCTATTCAGGATTTAAATAGGTTAATCAAGCAGCATAAGCAAATGAGCAAAATGATGAAGAAGATGAAGGGTAAAGGCATGCAAAATATGATGCGAAATATGAGTGGCATGATGAATCAAGGCGGTAATTTATTAGGTAAAGGATTTCCAAAATTTTAAAATTTACGGGATTGCCTTTTTTATCAATTAGCAGTAAAAGTTGTTTCAATTATTCTGAATTTAGACTAGAATCTCGACCCTTATTAGGCTTTGGGGCATTGCAGATGAACCGTGAAGCCCAAAAATACAGGAAAAAGTTATGGTAACAATCAGATTGTCTCGAGGCGGATCAAAGAAGCGCCCGTTTTATCATTTGACGGTGGCGGACTCCCGGAAAGCAAGAAATTCAAGATATATCGAAAGGGTGGGTTTTTTTAACCCAATAGCTCGCGGTGGTGAAGAAAGGTTACGAGTCGACCTTGAACGTGTTGAGTATTGGTGTGGCCAAGGTGCGCAGCTTAGTGATCGAGTATCATCACTTGTCAAAGAGGCATCTAAGAAAGTCGCATAACTTCAGCCTTAAGAAAATATGAATGATCTAACAAGTAGTACCATTATTGTTGGACAATTCGGCAGGCCTCATGGGATTAGAGGCTGGATAAATGTCAATTCTTATACTAGTGATCCCACGGCGTTGTTTCAGTTTGAATCACTATCTTCGAATTCTAATTTTTTCGATATCTTTTCATTCCAAGAATACACTGAGCATGGTTCTGGTTTTATAGCGAGAGTAAAGGATGTAGATAGTCGTGAAAAGGCAGAGGAATGGAAAAATAAATATATTTATGTATCGGATAAAGAAATGCCAAGTCTGGGTCTTGAGGAATATTATTGGTATCAACTTCTCGGACTTACTGTTCAAACAAAGCTAAATAAAGATAATCAGATACTTGGTAAGGTCGTATCAATAATTGAAACTGGTTCAAACGATGTTCTAGTTGTTCAGGGTGATGATAATAGTATTGATTTGAGAGAGCGAAGTATCCCGTGTTCAAAAGAGTTTCTTGTTGATGTCAATCTTGATGATGCAATAATAACCGTAGCTTGGGATCCTTCGTTTTAAATATATTATGAGAGATAGTTTATGAGAGTTGCCGTCGTTACAATTTTTCCAGAAATGTTCGATGCTTTGACTGAGTATGGCGTTACGAGGCGGGCTTTTGAGAAGAATATTATAGAAATAAAATATTTCAACCCTCGAGATTTCACAGACGATATTCATAATTCGATAGATGATCGTCCTTACGGAGGTGGACCAGGAATGGTTATGTCACCAGAGCCGCTAAAAAATGCAATTGTTGAGGCGAAGCAATGGATTAATGGTAAGGTAAAAGTTATCTATCTCTCTCCTCAGGGCAAATTAATGAAACAATCGAGAATTAAGGCACTTTCAGAGGAAGAAAATCTGATATTCCTTGCAGGCCGCTATGAAGGTATTGATGAAAGAATAATTTTGAATTATGTTGATTACGAATTATCGATCGGAGATTATATTGTTAGTGGTGGCGAACTTCCGGCGATGGTAGTACTTGATGCAATAATAAGATATAAACCGGGTGTTTTGGGCAATGATGAATCAGTGCATCAGGAGTCATTTTCTGAGGGAATTTTTGATTCGCCAAACTATACAAGGCCCGAGATATTTGAAAATATTCAGGTTCCAAAAGTACTCTTGTCAGGAGACCACAAAAAAATTAAGGACTGGCGTCGCGCTCAAGCTATCACAAAGACAAAAAACACGAGACCTGATTTAGTAAGAGGTCATAATAACTACCAGTTAAGTTAAAATCGCAAAAAACAGTTTAAATTTTATTTTTTATTGCTACAATACCGCCCCTCTAAAGAGAGCCATAAAGATCATGACAAATAAAAAAGCAATTATTGCAGAACTCGAAAAGGAGCAGATGACAAAAGAAATACCTGATTTTGGTCCGGGTGACACCGTTGTAGTGCAAGTTAAAGTAAAAGAGGGCTCTAGGGAAAGGTTACAGGCATTTGAGGGAGTTGTCTTAGCAAAAAAGAATAGACAACTAAATTCCTCTTTTACCGTCAGGAAGATCTCAAATGGGATAGGTGTGGAAAGAACCTTTCAAACTTATAGCCCACTCTTAGATAAAATTGAGGTCAAACGTCGAGGGGCTGTCAGACGAGCAAAACTATATTATCTTAGAGAGCGTTCTGGAAAATCCGCCCGAATTAAAGAAAAGCTGAATTAAATAATTTCTTTCAAAGCTTTTTAAAGCATTCTTGGTTCTTAGATTCAAAGCGCTATTATTTAGCGGCTCTTTCAGTGACTTTTTTTAAATTTTCAAGATAATCTATTGAACGTAAACCTCACTGATTCCGTATTTTAGAGCCATCTTATAATAATGAATATTTAATCTCATGAGGTTTATTATGTTAAACAAATTCATTTGTTAAATTGAAAGATAAGGCATATTTAATTTGAAAAAAAATAAGTTAGTAGCCGGGATTGTTATTGGTCATTCTGAGGGATATGGTTTTGTAAAACGATTAGACGAGACTGGTGCCGATCTGTATTTGTCTTCAACTCAGATGAGACGTGTCTTTGACGGAGATGAAGTATTGGTGGAGGCAAGACGACATCGAAGGAAAGATAAATTAGAAGCTAAAATTGTAAGTATTGTTAAACGAGGCAGGTCTGAATTAATAGGAAAACTAATTAAAGACAATTCAAATTACTATGTCTGCCCAGAAAATCCAAGAATAAACCAAGATATTTTTGTTCCTGAATCTGAGCTTAATGATGCTCGTAAAGGACAACTCGTCTCTGTTGAAATAACCGATGTTCCAACTTCAAAAAGGTTGGCTCAAGGACGAGTCATTGAAGTTTTAGGTGACTATTATAGTCCCGGGATAGAAACAAAAATTGCAGTACGCGATTATTCACTTCCATACAAATGGAGTCAGGAGATAATAGAATCCGTACAGAACCTTACATCAAAAATTTCTCAGGATAACTCGCGTGTTGATCTGAGACTTAAGCATTTCATTACTATTGATGGCTCTGATGCAAGAGATTTTGATGATGCTGTTTATTGTGAATCATTTGAAAATGAGCAATTTAAATTGTGGGTTGCTATTGCTGATGTTGCAGAATATGTTTCACAAGCATCTTCTACTGATAGGGAAGCTTTGAAACGTGGTAACTCAGTTTACTTTCCAAATCATGTAATCCCGATGCTCCCTGAGAGATTGTCGAATGATTTGTGCTCCCTAAATCCGAATGAAGAAAAGCTTGTGGTTGTCTGTGAAATGACAATAAACATAGACGGGATTATTGAAAATTTCAATTTCTATGAAGCTACAATTGTCTCACATGCCAGAAAAACATATGACCAGGTTTCCCGATTTATAGAGGATATTTCTGAAAAAGATATATCGAAAACCTTCTATCATCCCTCAAGTGTAGACCAAGTAATTATCAATTTGAGACACGTTTATAAATCTTTGGAGCGGATCAGAGAGCAAAGAGGTGCAATCTCATTTGATACTCAAGAAACTAAAATTATTTTCTCAATCGATAAAAAGATCGCTGAAATAATTCCAATTGAGAGGAATATTGCTCATAAACTGATTGAAGAGTGTATGCTTTGCGCCAATCTTTGTGCAGCCTCGTATTTAGAGAGTGCTAAGGCTCCATTTATTTATCGGGTACATAAAAAGCCTACTCATGAAAAAATTTCAAAATTAACCAAATTTTTATCAGATTTAGGTATTGAACATGATTTTGAGAGTGATGTGCGGTCATCAGATTATCAACGAATCATGAAAAAAATAAGAGGAATGGATGAGGAAAAAGTGATCCAATCCATCTTATTAAGGTCTATGACTCAAGCGATTTACCAGCCAAAAAACGAGGGACATTTTGGTCTCGCTTATAGCTCCTATACCCATTTCACATCGCCAATTAGACGATATTCTGATCTCACTGTTCATAGATCTTTAAAATTATTAATCAAAATGGAACGTGAGTCGCCCACTGATCAAACGAGGATTTCCTCATATTCTTATGAGGAATTAGATTCAATAGGTGAACATATTAGTATGACTGAGCGAAGAGCAGAGGATGCGACACGCAGTGCTGAAGCTTGGCTTAAATGTGAATATTTGAGCCATAAAGTAGGTGAGTCATTCACGGGTGTAATCAGTTCAGTTACCAACTTTGGACTTTTCGTTCTGTTAGATGAAATATTCATCGAGGGCCTGGTCCACGTAACTCAGCTGCCTGGAGATTACTATGTTTACGAAGAAAATCATCATCACTTGATTGGTCAAAATTCCAGAAAAACATTTTCAATTGGAAAAACATTAAATGTTACTTTGAAAGCAGTTAATCCAAGAGAGCGGAAAATTGATTTATGCCTGAATGATTGAAACTTTAATGTAGTTAAGATATTTCAATACGATATTCACGTATTAACAAATTATAAAAATTTTCTGTATGAGATTGAGACTAGCTCTAAATGCAGAGTTAACTCCGACTATAAAATGTAAAGTTGTCAGATTACATTACTATTAAAAATCATTTTATAAATCTATTACTAAACTTCCTTGATAAACTTAATGAAAGATTGCCCGACGAGGTTCGCTAGGTGAAGTAGAAAATATTTTGAGTCACTTTGCTTATATAAATCAGGATCATCGCTCCCAAAAGCTAAATATGCGTTTGGTGATTCATTTGTAATTTTGCATAAAACGACCGAGTTATGGATTTGATTTTTCTTATCGAATAAAAGTTGAAATGCCTGCTCTGTAATTTCCCCACTAAATTGCTTGCCTGAATCAGAAAGTTCTGGAATTGCTTTTTTTAACTCTTTTTCATTATTGAACACCATTGATGGATGATCAATGGAAACAAACTCATCGAAAATAATTAATTTGTGATATTTGATTTTAAAGACGTTTTTGAACGAATCATCCAAAATGTCTAAAAGGCTTAATAAGTTTTGAGCAGTAAGTACTCGTGAAGCCAAAGTCATTATATTTTCAAAAATTTTTTGGTTTTGCTCAGCGTTATTTATGAGGCTATTCAGTTTGTTTTCAAGTGATATATTTTTTTCTTGTAATGCTTGGAGACGCCTTTCGACAAGTGAAATTGCACCGTCAGTTTTATGATGTATAACCATTGTCTCAAGTATATCGGGATTTTTATCGAAAAAATCTGGATGATCTCGCAGATAATTGCGAATCGTTTTTATGTCTACTGATTCATCAATCTTATTTCTCATACACTTATGTGTCCATGGTAAATGGTTTTAGCTTCGCCAGTCATTTTTATTGGAGTATTCGATCCATTCCAATTAATTAAAAGCTGACCACCTCTTTGAAGTATTTTCACAGAAGGATTCACCAAACCCCCTCGAATGGCTGCGGCAGCAGTTGCACACGCCCCTGAGCCACAGGATTCAGTTATCCCAGAGCCTCTTTCGAAAACTCTCAATTTGATCAAATCTTTGTTAATGACTTGTGCAAAATTGACATTAACTTGTTTTGGAAATTGATCATGTTTTTGAAAAAAGCTTCCAACTTTTTTTAAATTAATCTTTCTAATATCTTTATCAAAAATTACTGCGTGAGGATTACCGACATTTACAGGTATGAATTGAAATTTTTGATTCATAAATTTAACGTGAAAAGGACCTTCCTCTTTATCCGCATTCAATGGGATTTTGCTCGGCTCAAAAGTGGGAGGCTCAAACATAACTAAAACATCTCCACTGTCCAGTACTTCCAGCTCTAAAGTATTGTTAAGAGTACTAATTTTTATTTTTTTCTTTCCAGATAAACCGTTATTATGAATAAATTTTGCAATGCATCTTGCCCCGTTTCCACATTGTTCGACCTCGCTACCATCTCGGTTGAATATTCTGTAGTGAAAGTCTATGTCAAATCTTTTTGGAGGTTCAATAAGTAGCACCTGGTCGCATCCAATTCCTCGGTTGCGATGCGCTAAATACTTTATGGCATTTTTTGTGATATCGAACCGTTGGTTGATTGCATCAATAACAACAAAGTCGTTACCGACTCCATTCATCTTTGTAAAATTTATACGCATGTTATGCTCAATTTATTAAACTTTCGTTTCTTGTTATATCTTCGAAAGATTCTCTTTTCCGCACCATTATTAACTTTTGGTTTGAAATAATTATTTCTGGGGGTCTATACCGACTATTGTAATTCGATGCCATTGCAAATCCATACGCACCAGCATCGATAAGGCACAAAATATCTCCTGACTTAATAGACATAAGTCTATTTTTACCCAAAAAGTCTCCACTTTCGCAGACCGGACCAACTATTTCATATATTTTTTCCTCACAGGAATTACTTGTCACTGATTCAATTTTCATTTCCGATTGATAAAGAGCGGGTCTAATATAATCATTCATCCCCGCGTCAACAATGGCAAAGTTTTTATCCCCATTTCTTTTGGTGTGTTCAACTTTCATAAGTAATAGACCAGCATTTCCAATTATAGAGCGTCCTGGCTCTAATATAATCTGCTCAGTTCTATCACCAAATTCACTTGATATTGCCTCAGAGAAATTTTGTATGGTTTCTTGACATGCATCTGTATTAAATACTCCTAATCCTCCGCCGATGTCGATCTGGCTGAGATGTATGTTTTCTACTTTTAGTTTATCTAGAAAGGTTAGCAGAATTTTAAGGGATTGCTTAAAAGGCGAAACATCATATATCAAAGATCCGATATGACACGCTATACCAACCAGATTGATATTTTTAAGATCTTTTGCAAAATGAAACATCTTATGCGCGTCATTTATGTCAATACCAAATTTGTCATTTTTTAACCCTGTGGCAATATATGGATGAGTTTGCACATTAATGTCTGGATTGACTCGAAGAGAAACAGAAGCTTTTTTATTTTGATCACCAGCTAATTGATTTATCAATAATAATTCATGCATTGATTCAACATTGAAGCAATGAATATCATGTATAAGTCCTTGCCGGATATCTGCTTTAGATTTTCCAACACCTGAAAAAATTATCTTTTTCGGATCGCCTCCTGCATAGATTACGCGATTTAACTCTCCTTCAGACGTAACATCAAAACCGGCACCTAATTCTGCCAGTAGTTGTAATATTGCAATGTTAGGATTCGCTTTAACCGCATAGCAGATTAGACTCCTTTTTGAACGAAAAGATCTGTTGTACGCTTTGAAATTTTCTGTGATTAAATTTTTGCTGTAAACGTAACATGGCGTACTAAACTTTTTTGCTACATCTGACAGACTAAATCCATCAAAATGTAGTTCTCCGTTTTTTCTTTCCAAGAAAATCGACATAACTAATTTTTTTCTGATGAATAATTTTGGTGATCTTTCCTGTCTTCAGGTAAGTAGAGCTCTCCCATGTTGCCACAACCGTATAAAAAGAGAATTGAAACAAGTACGAAAAGACTTAGATAAAATTTTATAGACATTTTTGTGCTCATGAATCTTGAAACGTAAGTATAACGAGACTTACAATTAATCAGTAGTTTTTGCTTGGTTTAATTTACAGTAAGGTAATCCTAATAAGTGAGTAATCCAAATTTTCATGAGTTAGTTGATGATGTTTTCTTGTCGATTGAGGACTCTATAGAGGATTCTGATATAGATATTGATTATGAAAACGCAAATGGAATGCTCACATTAACATTTGAGGAGAATGCATCACAAATCATATTGTCCAGGCAATTTTCTACTTCGGAGATTTGGATAGCAGCAAAATCAGGAGGCTTTCACTTCAAGCTTGATCAATATGATGAAGCTGGGGCTTGGCGAAATACAGTGACTGGCGAGACCATGAATCAGTCCTTATCAAATCTTTGTTTCCAGCAATCTGGAGCCAGGATTGAATTTAGCTTTTAGTTATTTTTTCTTTAATTAGTATTAACTCTCTCATCCCAGCTTCATATACCTGATCTGGAGCTGTTCCACCAAGATGATTTCTCGATTTAACTGAGCCCTCGACACTCAAAATTTCAAAAACATCTTTTGTAATATGTTCGCAGTATCTCTTGAGTGTTTCCAGTTTTAAATCTGAAAGCATACAACCTTTGTTTGAGGCATGATTTACTATCTCCCCAACTATCTTGTGTGCATCTCTAAATGGTATGGATTTCTTTACCAAATAATCAGCCAAATCGGTTGCTGTAGAGTAACCCATATTTGCAGCTTTCATCATATTTTCACGATTTACTTCAATGTTTCCCATTAATTTCCCAAATATCTCAAGGCATTGAGATATTGTTTTTACCGTATCGAATAATGGCTCTTTGTCCTCTTGATTGTCCCGGTTGTATGCAAGTGGTTGGCTTTTCATCAGCGTTAAAACGGACATAAGTTGGCCATAGATGCGTCCAGTTTTACCTCTTACAAGCTCTGGTATATCAGGATTTTTTTTCTGAGGCATTATTGAGGATCCAGTACAAAAACTGTCATCAAGTGATACAAATGCAAACTGGGAAGATGACCAAATGATCAGCTCTTCTGATATTCTCGATAGGTGCATCATGCAAATACTCGAAAAAGAGCAAAACTCGATTATGAAATCTCGATCACTAACTGCATCAATCGAATTTGCACATATTTTAGAAAATCCTAGTAAATTTGTTGTTTGCTCGCGATCTATTTTGAAACCAGTACCAGCAAGTGCCGCTGAGCCAAGAGGATTATAGTCAACTCTTTTTAAGCAGTCTGACAAGCGTTCTTGATCTCTTTTTAACATCTCATTCCAGGCTAGAAGATGATGCCCAAATGTTATTGGCTGAGCCACTTGCAGGTGAGTGAAGCCGGGCATAATAGTCTTATACTCAAGAATCGATAACTCTACAATTTGCTGCCTCAGATAAGTTAACAATAATTCAATGTTACTGATTTTTTCCTTTAACCATAAGCGAACATCTGTAGCGACCTGATCATTTCTGGATCGAGCTGTATGTAATTTTTTTCCAATCTCACCTATTTTATTTGTCAATGCCGCTTCTATATTCATATGAACATCTTCTAAGTCTTTATCCCATTTGAATGACTGTTCAAATATTGACGCTTCAATTTCAGCAAGTGCATCATGAATTAGTGTTTTTTCCTTGACTGTTAACACTCCAATCTTTTCAAGCATTGAAGAATGAGCTATTGAGCCTTCGATATCTTTTTTAGCTAAATGCTTATCAAAATCAATTGATGCGCTAAAGTCTCGGACAAGCTTGTCGGTTTTTTTAGAAAATCGGCCTCCCCAACTTTTATTCAGATTATTTGTCTCATCAGTTTTATCAGCCATCTTGCATCCCAAATAAATTTTGATTGTCAGTTAAAAATCGTGGTGTGATTTTATACAAGTTGAGTTAGTTGCATTGTTGTATCCAAATTTTATCAGCTTTGAAAGTTGGTCTTGTTACTATTCAGAAGTAAGTTAAAAACTGATACATTAAACTTTATATAAATCTATTCAATAAGGCCAATATTGTGATTAATATTTTGAGAATCGCAACTCGCAAAAGTCCTTTGGCCATTTGGCAAGCGGAATTTGTCAAATCAAATTTAGTATCTTTATATCCAAATTTAAAAATTGAGATCAAAGGATTTTCAACAACCGGTGATCGATTTTTAGGTACTTCATTAGCGAAGATTGGAGGAAAGGGGTTATTCATAAAAGAATTAGAAACAGCACTCAAAAATAACGAGGCAGATATCGCTGTCCATTCGATGAAGGATTTACCTCCTCAGTTACCTGAGGAATTTGTAATCGCTGCAGTTTTAGAAAGAGATGACGCTTCAGATGCGTTAGTTTCTAATAGTTATAGCGATCTGAATCTTATGAAGCCTGGCGCTTTAGTTGGCACTTCAAGTGCGCGGAGACAATCACAAATACTGGCAGCGTTTCCTGAAGTAAATATTAAATTGCTACGCGGTAATGTAAATACTCGAATCAAAAGGTTAGATGAGGGAGCCTTTGATGCAATTGTTTTGGCAACTTCGGGTCTTGAAAGGCTTGGATTAGGAAATAGAATCGCACAAAGATTACCCATTGAGATATGTTTGCCCTCAGCAGGTCAGGGCGCCTTAGGTATCGAATGTCGAAAAGATGACGAGATAATCGAGCTTATTAAGCCTCTAAATCATATTTTATCTGAAAAATGTGTCAACATGGAAAAGGAGTTTGTGGGGTTATTGAATGGGAGTTGTTCACTTCCCATTGGTTGTTTCGCAAGATTGTTTGATAACAACAAATCAATTAAGTGTGAGGGTTTTGTCGGATCCCTTGATGGTAAAGTTATTTTAAGAGATGAAGTAACTAAAGTTTTTGATGATTCGAGTAATTTAAGTTATCAATTGTACAAAAAACTTATTGAAGCGGGGGCGATGGAATTACTTGAAGAGACAAATGATAACTGATGACCTTAGTAACAGACGGATACTAATCCTCAAAAGTGATCAAGCGCCTAATATTCTGTTATCGCGTCTGAAGAAAAAATGTAACAAACTGATTTATGTTCCCATTGTTAAAACGCTACCTAATTTTTGTTCAAGCAAGGTAACGCAGAAGTTTAATAGGATCGATTCATACACGCTAGTTATATTCATCAGCCCCAACGCAGTTAGATATACCTTTCAGTTCCTTGACGATCAAAGAATGGCTTTACCTGATCATATTGAGTATTTTGCTGTTGGTTTGACCTCAGCAAATCTCCTTTCGAGTCGTGTAAACAACGTTAATTATCCAAAAGCAAATTTCTCTTCTGAGGGTCTTCTGGAATTAGCAAGATTTCGTGATGTAATCAATGACCGGATTCTTATTTTTCGGGGAGGAGAAGGATCCAATCTACTGAGAGAGTCATTAGTATCTCAAAAGGCAGAAGTAGACTATTGTGATATTTATGAGCGTCAAATAGACGGGGATAAATTAATCGAAGCGAAAAAGAATTTAAAATGCTGTGACTGTTTGATTGTATACAGTGCACAGGTTCTTAACGCTCTTGGCCAACTGATCAATATTGACAATAGTCGTGATTGGACTGAGTTAACGTTGCTGGTGCCCAGTGAAAGATTGGCAAGTGTCGCGAGGGGACTTGGATACAAAACAATAAAGATTGCAAAAAATTCGTCAGCTGAATGTATGGAAATAGCCTTGAATGACATTTTCAGCTAATCTATCTATGAACAACTAATATTTTAAGGTATCTCTTTGAGTAAACAGGATAACTTGGAATCTGAAAAAAAAGATACCGCAAAGCCTCACAACGATACAAAAGATAAGTCAGGCTTTGGTGCTACATCTAAATTAGCACCTTCTCCCAAAAATTTACTCTACGCTATTATTCTTTTTGTTTTTTTAGTTTTAATTGGAATCAATTTTTTCTGGATCCACAAGGAAAATAATATACAAAAAGAATCAATAGAAAATATTGGGTTATCTGTTCAAAGCAAGCTTGATAGCTTATCAGCTGGTTTAACAAATGTTGAAAGGGGAAATCAAGTTGAGCATACAGAATCACAAGAATTAAAAGTTAGAATTACCGAGCTTGAAAGCAAAGTTGCCAATCAAGGATCAAGAATAGTCCAAATGGGAGTAAATCCTCGAAATGAGTGGATGTTGGCAGAGGCCTTGTATATGTCGAGACTTGCTTCTCAACGCTTAATAATAGAGAGGTCAGCTCAAAGTGCTCTGACTTTGCTTCTAGAGACGGATAAATTGTTGGCGAGGTTCAACGATCCAAAATTAAACTTTGTGAGAGAAGCATTATCTAAAGAGATCACTTCTTTAAGGCTTCTGGATAAGGTTGACCATAGTGGGATTATTTTTGAGCTAAACTCTTTAGCAAATGAGATCGAAAAATTAAAAATAGTTGAGTTAACCGGGGGTCCCAAAAGTTCTCATGATAAGTTAAGTAATAGTGATTCAAATAGTGGCGATGAAGACCAACTGGGTATAAATAGAATCGGAAATCTGATCAGTGACAAATTTGCGAACATAGTTAGGATTCGAAGATTTGACACAACCATTCAACCAATAATTTCAAGTGAGGATATGCAGTTAATACGTCAGAGTATACAGCTGCAATTTCAGCAAGCGATTTATGCCGTTACACGAGAAGAACAAGAATTATTTCAATCAAACCTAGAGAGAATATCTATTCATCTAAACAAGTACTTTCAAATGAATGAGAGTGCAAGTAAGTTTATAAACCGGCTAAATGACTTATCAAATCTCAAGATTAAACAGCAACTTCCTCAAATTGGCCGTGCGTCAGAACTCTTAGTTTCTTATCTTAATCAGCGTAATGATGAACTTTTAAACACTGATTTATATCAGTCAAAAGACCCATCTGAAGTTGGCGAATAAAAAGCTATGCAAAGAATTCTATTTCTGACAATTACTGCACTACTGGTTGGTGCTTTTGTGGGATTGCTTCTTCAGAAAGAAGAAATATATCTGCTACTCGCGACTGAAAACATTTCTTTTGAAATGACTGTTTGGACAGCACTTTTTTTATATTTACTTTCAATATTACTTGTTGTGATTATTATTTTAGTACTGACATGGGTTCTGGGTAAAAAAGGGATTAGATCATGGTTGATCGTAAGAGGTGAGCGTAAAAATCTTGAGAGTACGAAAAAAGGACTAGTTTATTTCATAGACTATGACTGGAAAAAAGCAGCGGATACCCTAGAAAAGTCTGCAAAAAAATCTTTGATACCATCAATTAATTATATTTTTTCTGCCAAAGCAGCTGCAGAATTGGAAGATTACGAAAGAGCCTATTCGAATCTTGGATCTTTAAAATTAGTAGATTCAAAAGCTGATTCGGTGTCAGAAAAAATCCGTGCTGAGTTGCTTCTGCGAGAAGAGAAATTTGAGGAGTCAATTGAGATTTTAAAAGGGCTACTTAAAAAATTTCCACGAGATAGCGCAGTTAATAAATTATTAATTGATTGTTATTACTTAACTGAAAAGTGGAGTGAACTACAAAAGTCGTTATCACATATCAAAAAGAATCAGGTGTTGATTGCTTCATCTTTCGAATTGCTTGAGCTTGAAACTTATCAAAATTTACTTAAACATTTTAAATGGGATAAATCTAAACATATTCACGAACATATCGAAAAAATAGACGATTTGTGGGAGATGATTCCAAAACATATTCAAAGTCATCCCTCCATTATATCGCGATATTTTGATCTTTTAGATTATGTTGATAATGCGGAGAAAATAACACAGCTTGTGATTAAACACATTAAAAAAAGTTGGAATCATGAACTGATTAGACGTTTAGGTAATACCAAGCACTCTGCTCCAGAAAAGATTTTATCAGTTGCTGAAAAATGGTTATTTGATCGACCAGATGATCCAATTCTTTTGGAATGTTTAGGAAACCTTTGCATTAATGCGTCTCTCCTAGGTAAGGCTAAAGATTATTTTTCCGCGGCATTAAAAATCAAATCGTCTCCAGGTTTATTCCTTAAGTTAGGTAAAGTTCTTTCGGAGATAGGTGAGGAAGAGGAGAGCAGGTTGATGTTTGAGCGAGGATTGGAGGAAAGCATTTAAAAAGATAAGTTACACTCAATATTTAAAGGAATCCTCTATCTCTCATTAGCGCTTTTATATCTGGATCTTTTCCTCTAAATTTTCGATACGCTTCCATGGGGTCAATAGAGTTTCTTGGTTCGAATAAAAATTTTACTAATTTTTCTGATAATTCGGCGTTGAATAAACCATTCTTAGATGACTGAAAATACTCAGCTGCATCCGATGTTAAAACATCTGCCCATATATACCCATAATAACCTGCAGAGTAACCTTCTCCAGAGAAGATATGACCAAAGTGAGTGCTTCTATGGCGCATTACAATCTCCTCGGGCATGCCATAATTACTTAAGATGGTTCGTTCAAATTCGTCTGGCGAAATATCATTCGGATTAGATGTGTGATACTCCAAATCAACTATAGCGCTCGCTAAATATTCACCTGTTGCAAAACCTTGATTGAATTTGGAAGCATCTCTAATTTTGGAAACTAATGAATTTGGAATTACTTCTTCAGTCTCGTGATGAACGAGGAATTTGCTGATTACTCGATCACTTAGAAGCCACCGCTCTAAGAGTTGAGATTGGAATTCAGTATAGTCTCTCACGCCGCCTCCAAGTCCTGGGTAGTTGACATTGGAAGATAGAGAATGAAGTGCATGACCAAACTCATGAAAAAAAGTTGTTGCATCATCCCAAGAAATAAGAGTTTTTTGATCCTCGCCAGATTTAACAAAGTTTGAATTATTAGAGCTCAATACACTAGTTTCACCTAAGAAATCAGAATAGCTTCGGTAAGTGGTTGCCCATGCTCCTGATCTTTTTCCTTTTCTCGCGAACGGATCTAGATACCAAAGTCCCACATGTTCATCACTGCTTATAGATTTGACTTCCCACACTCGCACATCTGAGTGAAAGAGTGGTACGGAATTATCTTTAATCTCAATGAACTTAAAGTCAAAAAGTTCATTCGCGACAAAAAACATCGCATTGATTAAATTTTCCATTTGAAGGTAATTTTTTACTTCATCAGAGCTTAAATCATATTTTTTTTGACGCACTTTTTCCGCATAATATCGATAATCCCAAGGTTTTATCTTGATGCTTTTCTGCTCTTTTGATGCAATTTTTTGCATCTCTCTGACTTCATCATTTATTTTGGAAACTGCGAAAGGCCACACAGACTTTAAAAGACTGAGTGCATTATCTGGATGTCCAGCCATTCGATCCTCAAGACGCCACTCTGCATAATTTTCATATCCTAAAAGTTTTGACCGTTCATGTCTCAACTTCAATATCTCTTTGATAATGTCATTATTATCAAATAGATCACCATTATCGCCGCGATTATAATAATTCATCCAAACTTTTTTTCTGAGATTTCTTTCAGCGGAAAATTTGAGGAATGGCTCCACAGATGATCTCGTATTAGCAATTAAATATTTTTTTTCATACCCGAGTGCCTCAGCAGCTTGAGAGTATGATGAGATCAGTGATTGTGGTAGGCCGCTTAGATTTGATGAATCAATTATTACAAAATAATTTTCTTCCTCAGATAAAACGTTATTACTAAATTTAGTATGTAATTCAGACAAACGAATATTTATGTTCTGATATCTTCTCTTTTGTGAATCACTTAGCGCAGCACCATTTCTTACTAATTTCTTATATTTTAATGTAAGAAGACGCTCTTGTTCTTTATCCAGTGCTAAGAGTTCTTTATTTGTGAACAAGTGCTCAATTCTCTTGAAGATCTTATTATCATGGTTAATCTCTGCATAGAATTGACTGATTTTTGGTGCCATACTCTCTTGGATAGTTCTAAACTCAGGTGTTGAGAGATTTGATGATAAAACACCGTAGTAAGAAAATACTCTGTCTAAAAGCCGACCAGTCTCTTCTAGTGCTAAAATTGTGTTTTCGAATGTTGGCTTCTCCGACTGATTTGCGATTTCATATATCTCAGATCTTGTCTGATCCATTCCCATGATTAAAGCAGATTTAAGATCATTTAAGTTAAGGTCGGTGAAATTAGGGACACCCCCGTAGGGGCCAGTCCATTCTCGTGTGAAAGAATTCATATCTAATCTCTCATCTTCCGATGCTTCATAACGCTCACAGCCAATTAAAAGCATTAAAAAAAGTGCAGCAACTGGAATCAGTCTCATAATCAAAACAATTTACGCTATTTATGGGAAATTCTTCTATATCCGTTTCTTCTTGATATCTCTTATTATAAATCTGGCGGGATGTATGTCCAAACGAATTCGCTTTGGTATTGGAGGAATTTGGTTCGAAATTTCGGAAGCTAGTATCTCAGCGCAAAGAGGTGCATACGTTAATCCTCGCGAGCCCATACCACAATTTACATACAGATTAGGGAGATAGGTTCCAGTTTGTTGGGTAACTTTTTTTGCATCATCGCGCAAATAATCAAAATCATTTTTCATCTTGGTAAAATCTGGAACTGCACCAGTAAAAGGAAGATAATCTCGCGTGGTTCCCCTGAATCCGACTCGCCCATTAATATCTTCTGGATTTAGGTTCTTACTAAATTCATGAAATAACGAATCAATCTTGAAAATTTTCTCTAGATTGCTTTGATGATCAACTTGTCTGGTATAAGTAAAGTCATTGTTATGATTATATGTTGCACCACAGACATGTGAATTTTCGAAACTGGGTGTTATATATCCTTCAGCGCAAACTACACACTTGAGGTTTTTACTGAAACTATTCGATTCAAACTGTGAGATTTGACCCCTTAATTTTTTGATTGATAGGAAGGATGTCTCATTAAAAACTTTTGCGGCATGAGAATTAGCTATAACTAATTTATGAGCTGTGTTAACGATCTTTTTACGCTCATTTAATATTTCCCAGGAATTTTCAGATGCAATAAATCTTAAATCATCTGCTTTGCTTGAGATAATTGGAATATCAAATTCTTTTACTAAATTTTTGCAAATTTTTGGTATTGAAAGCCATCCGAGTGTGGGGAAAAACAATCCACATTCGGCCGACAGATTAAGACCAGCAATTTTTTTAAGAGTTTTGTTATAAAGTAATTCGAAAAAGTTCTCATTACGCCCGTATCTCAATGAAATATTATGGAATATTTTTTCTTCAGTGTTTGACTTGGGTAGAACAAGAACACCGCATTGTTGGCCGCATTCTTCCTCCCAGAATTTTTTGTAATAGTTGCTGGCAAATTGCAATGCAATCATATTTAGATCTGCAAGTGAACTAGAATGAGCAGACAATCTTGGATAAAGAACAGCTCGATTATTGCCTGATGCTTCGATTGCAACGTCGCCATGCTGATCAAGAATTGTAATGTTAAAACCTCTTTTTTTTAAGGCTACCGCTGTTAAACAGCCAGTTATGCCACCACCAATGATGGTGATATTCTGTTTTTTTTTGAATCTTGTGGGCGTATATTTTTCAACATGCCATCCAAGTGGATTTACATAAGGTGAAATATTATGGTTATCTTTATAAGATGCCGTAATCATGCTTCGTTTTCCCCCGAATCCCTTACAAATCGAAACATTGAAACCGTTTTCAGCGAGTGTTTTTTGTAATTTTGAGGCTGCGCTAAATGAGGAAAGTGTCGTATGTTTTGAAGAAAGACGAGCAACTTGTTTTAATAAGTTGGATGACCAAGCACTCGGATTGAGATTTGGGGAAAATCCGTCTAAAAACCAACAATCAAATGATTCAAAATAACTCGTATTAGAGTTTTGTTTGGATTGTATCAACTGACTGAAACCAATTTCGGCGTCGTCAATGATCAAGCATAATTGGACTTTCCCATTAAATAACTCGATAAGATTGAATCCTTCAGTCAGTTTTGGATAGGTGTCTAGTAGTTGATTACTAACAGCATTTAGTGATTCATAAAATCCATGCAGAATTTTCATATCATCTAGTTTTAGGGGCATCTTTTCTGTCGCAAAGTAAGCTAATCGTTTGTTTTTAAGATCTAATTCGAGCCATTTTTTGCAACAGTTCAAAAAGTTTATGCCCCCTCCAAAGCCAACCTCACCAATAGTGAAGAGATCTTTGTTCTCCGGGAGATTCAGCCATCTTAGTATTAGGTTATTTTTTTCTAAAAAGACATAAGTGCTCTCACTTAGCGCATCTTTTTTGGAAGAATAATAGTCATTATATTTTTTCGAAAAAAGCGTTCCTTCCCGTAATTCTGTCTCCGCATAGTTATTCAAAATTTAATATGCCAAATTCAGTTAATATTTTCTTTGTCCAGACTTGTATTTTTGAGTCAGTTTGATCAAATTGATTTTCATCATCAAGTGGCAATCCGAGAAACATGGATTCCTCAGCGTTTAATGCTTTTGAGTGAGTAAATGAATAACCTTGATTAGGCCATGTGCCCACCATAATCGCTCCTTGATCTTTTAATTTTTGCCATAAATAACCCATGGCATCTTGAAACCATTCTGGATATCCTATTTGATCACCGAGTCCAAAAAGTGCCACATACTTAGATTCTAAATTAATCTCCCTAAGTTCCTCCCACTGATCTTCCCAATCTTCTTGCAACTCTCCAAAATCCCATGTCGGTATTCCAGCAATAAGGTACTTGTAATCAGCCATTTTTAACACCGAGGTATCATTGATATCGTGGAGGCGAGTACAGTCAGTTTTAGTTAAAATATTAATCTCGGCACTGATTTTTTCAGCCGCCATCTCTGTGTAACAAGTTGTACTGCCGTAAAACACACCTATTTTTTCTTTCATTATGTTTTCCCAGTTTTCAAAAGACTAAAATTTGTTTGTCGTAGTGCTTCAAACAAAACTATTGCCACCGCATTCGATAGATTTATACTCCTGCTTTTGGGTGCCATTGGTATTTTGAGCAAGTATTTTTCTCCGATAGTCTCTCTTATATTTGGGGGGAGACCTCGAGTCTCGGGACCAAAAATTAGTGTGTCTGTTGTTTGAAAATTTATATTTGAATATTCAATTGATCCTTTGGTAGTCAACCCATAGATATTTCTTGGCTTAACTTTCTTAATGAAAGCGTTTAAATTTTCATGCACATCTAATTCAGTAAATTCATCATAGTCGAGGCCAGCCCTCCGAAGTCTTTTATTTTCGAGACTAAATCCCAGAGGTTTAATGAGATGAAGTCGACAGTTAGTGTTTGCACATAGCCTTATAATGTTTCCTGTATTAGGAGGAATTTCAGGTTCGAATAAAACAATATTCATAATTTATATTTTTAAATGGCTCAGCTAACACCTTATAATAATCTACGGAAATAAGTTATCACAGATGTGTACTAAGGTTTATTCTGTGGAGCTTGATTTTTATAACTTTAAGGGTTTTAGTTTTATGCGAGAACAGGATAAAGAGAAAGCTATTTTAATTTTAAATCAAATTATGGAACTCGAGTTGTCAGGTGTAGTGCGATACACCCATTACTCACTTATGGTGTATGGTTATCATCGGATTCCAATCGTAAATTGGTTGAAAGAAAACGCTCAAGAGGGTCTCGAGCATGCGGGTAAAGCAGGCGAGATGGTAACGATGTTAGGCGGTCATCCCTCTCTAAAAATAGGAGCTTTACTTGAGACAGAGAAACATGATATTGGTGATATACTTAGGGAGAGTCTCGAGCATGAGGCGCTCACAGCAAGTGTTTATCATGAATTACTAGGGTTGGTGGAGGGTAAATCCGTTATATTAGAAGAATACGCAAGAGGAATGATACATCTGGAGGAGCAGCACCTAGATGAGGTTAACAAAATGCTGCGGAAACCAGGCGATCTTGCGCCCTTTGAAGCGTAAACTGATAGAAGCTAAAAATATTTAATTAAGGAGTTTAAAAATGAGTGCAAAAATAATGAATGGGCTACATTTACACAAAAGTGGATTTTTTTTTGCGGTAGTTCTTGTGATGCTCAGTATAACTCCTCTATCAGTGCAATCTGAACGCGATACTTCTAGAGATAAATATAGGAATCCATATTCAACCCTTGAATTCTTCGGATTAAATCCTGAAATGGATGTTCTTGAAATATCCCCAGGTGGAGGTTGGTATACTGAAGTTCTAGCCCCTTACCTAAAGGGAACTCTCTTTGCGGCACATTTTAACCCAGACGGTGATAGAGCTTATTACAAAAGATCCAGAGATAATTACGTTAAGCGAATTGAGTCTGATCCCAAGTTATTTAAAAATGTGAGCATTGCAATATTTGACGCAGATCAAAATATTTTGACTGTAGACAATGACTCCGTTGATGCCGTCCTCACTTTCAGAAATGTCCATAGTTGGCTCCGCTCAAACTCAGAATCTAATGCTTTCGCTCTTTTTTTTAAAGCGCTAAAGCCAGGTGGAATTCTTGGGATTGTGCAACATAGAGCCAAACCAGGTACAACAATAAAAGCAATGAAAAACTCTGGTTACGTAACAGAAGAATACGTAATTGAGCTTGCAAAAAACGCTGGCTTTGTCTTTGAGGCGTCCTCTGAAATTAATTCTAATGAAAAGGATACGACAGACCATCCGAAAGGTGTTTGGACATTGCCGCCCTCGTTAAGTTTAGGAGACAGTGACAAGGAATTTTATCTTTCAATCGGGGAAAGTGATCGGATGACTTTGAGGTTCAGGAAACCTTCAGTTTGATAAAAATTCCAATTGAGAGTCTTGATCGATCTATTATATTTTCAATAATCGAAGAATTTGTTTTAAGAGAGGGCACTGACTATGGCGCTTATGAGGTCAATTTTCAGAGTAAGATCGATGAGATATATAGGAAGTTGGAGAGTGCTGAGTACTCAATCTCTTATGACGAATCCACAGAGTCTTGTACAATAATTGCTAACGTCAGTCTCGATAAATATTGCAATTAGATAAAAATGAATACGAATCAGAGTTCCCAGAAATTAGCTGAGCAAATTTTTGCGCCTATTGAGGATCAACTCAGTAAAGATTGCAAAGTATGCGTTGCGTTCAGCGGCGGTTTAGACTCGAGAGTATTACTTGAGTTGACGATCAAAAAAATTTCGTTAGACAGACTACTAGTAATTCATGTTAATCATGACCTATCTGCCGAGGCGGATTACTGGCAAAGACATGTGGAGGAAACCTGTGATTCGATCGGTGTTCAGTTGGTCACTGAAAAAGTAACTGTTCAATCTGCAGGCAAGGGTCTTGAGGCTGCGGCTAGAGATATCAGATATAAAGTCTTTGACAAGCACATGGCTGAGAGTGATATTTTGCTACAAGGTCATCATTTTGATGATCAGGTGGAGACAATTCTTTACAGGCTACTCAGAGGTTCAGGCGCGAAAGGGCTTGCGGGTATTCCAAAGACTAGAAAGCTATCTAGAGGGATATTATTCAGACCCCTTTTGGGAATCAAAAGGAGTGATTTAGAAAATTTTGCCAAAACATGTTCACTGAAATGGATAGAGGATGAATCCAATAAAAATAATGAATTTGATCGAAACTTTATAAGAAACAACATACTACCTAAAATTACCGAGCGATGGCCTGATTATCACGCTCGTTTTGACACTTTAATACGCAATAGTAGATCAAATAAAAGATTATCAGCATCTATCTTTAAGCAAGATATACAGACTCTTGATCAAAAACAGGAGAGGGGGGGTCATTCCATAGATATAAGAGTATTTTCTTCGCTTGACAGAGTTAGACAAAAAAACGTTTTGCTTTATTGGGCTGACTCGAATGGAATGCAAAGTCCGGGGCATAAAATTATACGTGAAATTTTAGACTCTCTTTTGAATGCGGATGAAGATAAAAAGTCGCAAGTAAATTTCCGTCAGACTCAATATCGAAAATATAGAGACAGAGTGTATCTGCTGGATGGAAAATCTTTTTCAGATCTAGAAATTTTAAGAAGCCAAAAGATAGTCTGGAATAAAGAGTCACGATTGGATTTGGATCCTGTTAGCCATTTAAAATTTGACGTCACTCAAGGTAATGGAATTCGTTATCCCAAGAAGGTGCCGGTAATAATTAAGTTTCGAAAGGGAGGCGAGCGATCGCATCCGTCTGGCAGAGAGCATTCCAATAGTTTAAAAAAATGCCTTCAAGAGTCGGGTTTGGAACCGTGGTGGCGAGATTATGTTCCTCTTATTTACTTCGGCAGTGAACTTGTTGCTGTTGGGGATTTATGGATCCAGAAAGATTGGGAGGCTGGGATTAAAGAGCCAAGTTTAAAGGTTAGTTGGATTACAAAAACCTTATAGAATCAATTGGATCTTTCTGATATTCTATTTACCCATCTTATCAAGGATGGGTCTACTATAAATTCCTGAAAAGATCATCAAACTTGTGAAAGTAAATTTTGGCTAAGGCCCAGGGTAGATGATTATGGCTCGCTATATTTTTGTAACTGGAGGTGTTGTTTCTTCTTTAGGGAAGGGTATAGCGGCCGCGTCTCTCGGAGCAGTTCTCGAGGCGAGAGGTCTGAGTGTCACAATGCTTAAACTGGATCCTTATTTAAATGTGGATCCTGGAACAATGAGTCCTCACCAGCATGGCGAAGTTTTTGTGACAGAAGATGGAGCAGAAACAGATCTTGACCTCGGTCATTATGAGAGATTTCTTCGATCAAAGATGACACAGAACAACAACTTCACTACTGGTCAAGTTTATGAAACCATTCTTAGAAGAGAAAGACGTGGTGATTTCTTGGGTGGCACAGTTCAGGTTATTCCGCATGTGACTGATGAAATAAAAAGGAGAATTTGTATTGGAGCTGGGGATCATGACGTTGCCATTTGTGAGATTGGAGGAACCGTTGGAGATATTGAATCACAACCCTTTTTAGAGGCAATCAGGCAAATGAGAGGTGAAGTTGGATTCCAAAATGCATTATTGATTCATCTGACATTAGTTCCATTCATCGCATCAGCAGGTGAAACTAAAACAAAACCAACACAACACTCAGTTAAGGAGATGCGCTCTTTGGGTTTGCAGCCAGATGTTCTTTTATGCAGGTCAGAGACTGAAATTGAGGAGGAACAACTTAAAAAGATATCGCTATTTACAAATGTTGAAGAGAGAGCTGTGGTTCCTTTAGTTGATGCTTCCTCTGTATACAAAATACCTCGAATGCTTCATCAGAGAGGTCTAGATCAGTATGTTCTTGAGAGATTTGGTTTAAAAAAACCACAAGCAGACTTATCGTCTTGGGACAGAGTGGTATCAAATCAAGCTTCATCCTCGGGAGAAGTCGTTGTTGCGATGGTAGGAAAATATATGGATTTAGTGGATGCTTATAAGTCATTAACTGAAGCACTGGGTCACGCAGGCATCCAGAATAAGTTGAATGTGAAAATTGAATACATTGACTCTGAGAGAGTAGAGTCAGATATTAGCCTTATTACAGATGCAGATGCGATCCTGATACCCGGAGGTTTTGGCTCTCGAGGAATAGAGGGGAAAATTAGCGCAGCAAGGTATGCGAGAGAAAACAAAGTGCCTTACCTTGGCATATGCTTGGGTATGCAGATTGCAGTGATTGAATATGCGAGAAACAAGTGTGGTTTAAAAGGTGCTAACAGCACAGAGTTTGATCCTAAGACTGAACACCCTGTCGTTGGTTTAATAGAAGAGTGGATAGATCGTGATGGGAATCTTGAGGAACGCGACGAGAACTCTGATTTAGGTGGGACCATGAGGTTGGGTGCACAAGATTGTCATCTCCTGCCCGGCAGTCAAGCTCATCAAGTTTATTGCACAGAACTAATTCGCGAGAGACATCGACATAGATATGAAGTAAATAATAATTATAGGCCATGCCTAGAATCAGCCGGCTTGGTAATTGGTGGTCTATCATTTGATAAAAATCTTGTTGAAACAATTGAGTTGCCAGAGCATCCATGGTTTTTTGCGAGTCAGTTTCACCCTGAATTTACATCTACGCCAAGAGATGGGCATCCCCTATTCAAGCAATTCATAAATGCAGCCATTAATTATCGAAATGAGAAGGTGATATGACTCAAGAATGTAAATCGGTAAAAATAAACGAGATAGAAATAAGTAATAATCTACCGTTTACAGTCTTTGGAGGAATGAATGTTTTAGAGGACGAAGTCACTTGTATGGAGATCGCCAAAACACTCAAAGAAACTTGCTCGAAATTGGCTCTGTCTTTTGTATTCAAAGCATCTTTTGATAAAGCAAATCGCTCTTCAGTTGGATCTTATAGAGGTCCTGGACTATCGAAAGGTTTGGAGATACTGAGTCAGATTAAGCAAGAACTAAATATACCAATCATCACCGACGTCCATGAACCAGATCAAGCAAGACAGGTAGCAGAGGTGGTTGACGTGCTTCAAGTCCCAGCATTTTTAGCAAGACAAACGGATTTAATTGGTAAAATTGCCGAGACAGGTGCAGTGGTAAATATAAAGAAACCACAATACTTGAGTCCAGAACAAATGATTAACATAGTCGAGAAATTTTTACATTTTGGCAATGACAAACTTATGATTTGTGAACGTGGAAGCTGTTTTGGATATGACAATTTGATAGTTGATTTACTTGGATTTGATGTAATGAAAAATTTAACGGGTGGTATACCATTAATTTTTGATGTGACGCACTCTTTGCAGAGAAGAGAGGTGGGAAGTGCAGCATCCGGAGGTAGAAGGCGACAGATTATGAGCTTAGCAAAGGCTGGAATTGCTGCAGGTGTTGCTGGCTTATTTGTGGAAACCCATCCCAATCCAAATGAGGCAAAATGCGATGGACCGTGCGCTTTGCCGCTTGATCAGGTAGAGCATTTTTTAACTGATTTAAAAAATATTGATCAGCTAATTAAATCTCAAAAAAATCTTAGAATAGAGTAATTAATTCCATTTAGATGGAAAGTGTGATTAAAAAATGACAAAAATAGCAAATATTAGTGCGTTAGAAATTTTAGACTCCAGGGGCAATCCTACCGTTAAAGCTACTGTGACTTTAGAGGACGGATCTACCGGTTCCGCATGCGCTCCTTCTGGAGCCTCAACTGGATCCAGGGAAGCTTTAGAGTTAAGAGATGGAGGCTTAAGATACTCTGGTAAAGGAGTTCTAAAGGCTATCAACAATATTAACACTACTATTAATACACTTTTATGTGGTCAGGATGCCTTTGATCAAAGGCTTATTGATGAAATCATGATTAAAGCAGACGGCACTGAAGAAAAGTCTTTTTTAGGAGCGAATGCTATTCTTGCTGTATCTTTGAGTGTTGCTAAAGCAGCAGCTAATGCAGCAAAAATCCCACTTTATGCTCATATTGCACATTTGAATGGTACCACTGGAGAGTACTGCATGCCTGTTCCAATGATGAATATTATTAATGGTGGTGAGCATGCGGATAACAATATCGATATCCAAGAGTTTATGATCCAACCGGTCTCCTCGGGAAGTTTCGCAGAAGCTTTGAGGATGGGTACTGAAATCTTTCATTGCTTAAAAATAATTCTGCAAGAAAAAAATTTGAGTACTGCCGTTGGTGATGAGGGAGGATTTGCTCCAAATTTAAAATCTAACTCTGCTGCCTTGGAGATAATTCGTGAGGCAGTTGCCAAAGCTGGTTATAAACTAGGCGAAGATATCAAATTAGCACTAGATTGCGCTTCCTCAGAATTTTACAAAGATGGAGCTTACACTTTGATAGGTGAAGGTAAAACTATGAATTCCAAGGAACTTACTTATTACCTTAAAGACTTATGCAATAGATTTCCGATTTCCTCGATTGAGGATGGGCACGATGAGTCAGATTATAACGGATGGTATCACCAGACAGCAGAGCTTGGTCAAGATGTCCAGCTCGTTGGAGATGATCTTTTTGTAACTAATCCAGTTTTATTAAAATCTGGGATTAAAGACGGTATAGCAAATGCTATATTAATTAAGTTTAATCAAGTGGGTACTTTGAGTGAAACACTTGATGCGATAGCGATTGCAAGGGAAGCTGACTACAAAATAATTATTTCACATCGATCTGGTGAGACCGAAGATACAACAATAGCGGATTTAGCAGTAGGAACTCGAGCAGGTCAAATAAAGACTGGCTCGCTTTGCCGCTCCGATAGAGTGGCAAAATACAATAGGCTTTTGGAAATTGAGTCTCAGCTTGGCAGTGATGTTGCACCGTATGGCAAACCCCTCTGAGATTTTAAAATTCCAGTAATTTTAGGATTTGCAAGAATTATGAGATTGCTTTCTATCACGCTATTTTTTTTATTGATTTTGATTCAGTTCAAGCTTTGGTTTGGCGTGGGAAGTATAAGAGAATACTTCACACTGAAAGAAACGATTGAGTCTCAAAAAGTGCGAAATGAAAGTCTTATAAAACGCAATAATAGAATGATTCGAGATATTCAGAATTTGAAAAATGATGGGAAAGGGATTGAGGAGGTTGCGAGAAAGGAGTTAGGAATGATCAAAGAGGGAGAGACATTTTATTTGGTCACTGACAGTCAGTCTAAAAAGCGAGAAGATAATCTGTGAAGACTGAAAACTTATGGGCAATAGTGCCAGCAGCTGGAAGAGGAAGTAGATTTGATGCGAAGCTCCCAAAACAATTTCACCAGTTGGGAGGGAAGCTAGTAGCTGAAATTACATTGAACAAACTTTTAGAACTTTCTCAAATAAAAAAGATTGTGGTTGTTTGTGATTTGAAATCTGATTATTGGAAAAACATCGAAACAAATGACAACGCCAGAATAAATTATATAGCTGGCGGTTTGCAAAGGGCGCACTCGGTCTTCAATGGCTTGCATGAGCTGTGTAATTTGGCAAAAGATAATGATTGGATATTGGTTCATGACATTGTCAGACCTTGTTTTAGAAGGGAAGACATAAATAAATTATTAAAAGAAATTCAGACCAGTAATGTAGGCGGTATTCTCGGTACTAAGTTAAAAGATACAGTGAAAAATGTCGAAAATTCCAAAGATATAAAAGCAACAATTGATAGAGAGCATCTATGGATTGCTCAAACACCTCAAATCTTTAGGTATGGTCTTTTAAAAAAAGCAATGCAGTTTGCTTTCGATAATGCACTAATACCAACCGATGAAGCCCAAGCCATCGAACATCATGGAGAAAAAGTTAAAATAATTGAGGGTTTCGCGGGTAATATCAAAATTACTGAATCGTTGGATTTGAAATTGGCAAAAATGATTTTGTCCTTAAAGGAGGGGTCATGCGTGTAGGCAGTGGTTTTGATATACATCGTTTTGAGGATGGAGAATACCTTACACTAGGTGGCGTAAAGATTCCTTTTAGTAAGGCGTTGCGAGCTCATTCTGACGGTGATGTATTGGTTCATTCACTTATAGATGCGATCTTAGGTGCAATCAATGCCGGTGATATAGGTGCACATTTTCCAGATGATGATGTTCAATACAAAAATGCTAATAGTTTGGACTTGCTACAGAACATCTATAAATTAATGTCTTCTAAGGGTTATTTTTTGATGAATATGGATGCGACAATAATATTAGAGAAGCCCAAACTCAGTAAATATATCGACAAAATGAAAGAAAATATTGCAGAAGCTCTGAGTTGTTCTAAAGATATTCTGAGCATAAAAGCAACTACATCTGAGGGCATCGGATTTGTTGGCAGACAAGAGGGTATCGCGTGTCTCTGTTCAATTTTATTAGATAAATAAAATTAGGCTGAAAGAGGATATATTTTTGTCGACAGACATCGAAGGAATTGGAATGACCTCCCAGCGAACAAGAGAGAGGCTCATAAATCGTTTGTGTGAGCAGGGAATTGTCAATATTAATGTGCTTGAGGTTATGCGAACTATGCCTAGGCATATTTTCTTAGATGAGGCGTTATCTCACAGAGCTTATGAAGATACCTCACTGCCAATTGGATATAAGCAAACTTTGTCACAGCCATACATAGTTGCAAAAATGACAGAGTTGATTTTAAGTGGCAATAAAATCAATAAAGTTTTGGAGATTGGAACCGGATCTGGCTATCAATGCGCCGTTCTATCTCAGTTAGTTAAAAAAGTTTACTCAGTTGAGAGAATAGAGCCATTACTAATTCAAGCAAGAAAGAGATTTCAGGATTTGGGGATAAAGAATATTGAGACTAAGTTCAGTGATGGCAAGTTAGGTTGGGAAGAAAAAGCCCCATTTGATGCGATTATTGCCACAGCAGCCTCCGATGAATTACCGCAACAGCTTTTGAATCAACTCTCGCCCAATGGAATTATCGTACTCCCACTCAAAACTCAATCAGGTCAAGAGCTCAGGGTTTTCTCGAGAGTTAAGAATACCAATGAGACGGAAGAGAGATTTATTGAACCAGTAAGATTTGTTCCAATGCTATCGGGAGTTACTAAGTAAGCCAATGAATACTAAGACCTCTTCCCATCTTACCAGGCTAGTGCTTTTTTTGAAGGGTATGTTAATGGGAATAGCAGACGTTATTCCTGGTGTTTCTGGCGGCACTATTGCATTTATAACAGGCATATATCCTCAACTATTATCCGCTATAAACTCCTTAGATTCTCATGCCTTTAAGTTATTGATTAACGTTGAGTTTAAGAAATTGTGGTTGCATATTAATGGGCCTTTCATTTTAGTTCTTTGTGCGGGCATTCTATTGAGTGTGTTTCTTTTTGCAAACCTAATCAAATTCCTACTTGTGAATCATGCAATTAAGTTGTGGGCTTTATTTTTTGGCTTAATTTTTGGTTCTGTTATTGTATTGTTGAGAAGTAATCCAATTAAAAATATATCAGAATTAATATTATTATTATTGGGTTTCATTGTTGCAATTTCTCTTTCGACTATTGCTCCATCTCCTGACACTGATGCTACATTGATTCAAATGTTTCTTGCAGGCTCAATGGCACTATGCGCAATGATTTTGCCCGGAATTTCTGGATCCTTTATTTTGCTAATATTGGGTTTTTACTCTACTTTCATCGATGCTGTTGCAAATCTAAAATTACAGATTTTAATTGCTTTTTTCTCAGGCGGATTCATCGGGCTGATGCTATTTAGTCGCCTTTTAACCTGGATTATAAAAAGAGCGGAAAAATTATTTATTTCATGCATTTGTGGGTTTCTTTTAGGCAGTCTAGTCATGATTTGGCCATGGCGGCTTCAACAAAATTCTGGAGACGTGAGCTGGTACGAAAATATTTCGCCTCGCACTTATGAAATTATTACTGGTAATGATCCACAAATTATACTGTGTGTCTTTCTTTTTTCTTTAGGTACAGCAATCGTCCAACTGCTAGGTAATCCGAATGTCACTAAATAACTATATGAGGAATATTTGAGTTTGAGATTATACCCTCTAGCATTTTTCTTCATACTATTAACTGGATGTGCGGAAAATCCCGCTATTGTAGTCACGAGAGATCCACCACCAAGTATTCAAATTAATACACACAAGGTTGAAAGAGGAGAAACTCTTGTCTCCATAGCTTGGCGCTATGATCTGAGGTGGGAGGAATTAGCCGCCGTCAATTCTCTATGCCCTCCTTTTCTTATAAATCCAGGTCAAGAAATTAAGCTGACCTCTGGCATTAAAAACTACAGAATTTGTGATGATAATATTCATGTGGTGCAACCAGGAGACACACTTTATTCCATTTCCAAATTGTATGATGTCGAAGTTAAAAGCATCATTAATCTGAATGGACTAGAAAATCCTTTCCTTATTTCGCCAGGGGATAGACTTTCTATTACTTTGGCGCAATCTCAATCTAATCTTTCTAAAACTGTTACAAATGCTGAGGATAAGAAAGCAAAAAACACGAATATATTGAGTAAAGAAAGAAGTACTTACCCATCAAACTGGACTTGGAAATGGCCTTTAGATGGGAAAATTGTCGAAGACTTTGATTTAAAGAAATCCAAGAAAGGAATTCGAGTCAAAAATATTTCGTCATCTCAAATTAAACCAGCAGCACCTGGAAATGTAGTATATGCAGGATCAGGGTTGAGAGGTTATGGCAATTTAGTAATTATAAAGCATTCCGACAACATGCTAAGTGCCTATGCAAACAATAAAGAAATTATTGTAGAAGTAGGTCAATCTGTTTCTCAGAATGATGCTATTTCTCGATTGGATAAAAATCAAATTATTTACTTCGAGATCCGTCGAGATGGGAGTCCAGTGGACCCCCTGCGTTATCTGAAGTAAATTCCATTAGAACAACATGCCTGATATTGGTAGTAAGCTAGAAATAACCAGGCTCACCATCGCCATCACGTTTATGAGAATATTCATTGAGGGACCAGACGTATCTTTAAATGGATCCCCAACGGTATCTCCGACGACTGCCGCTGCATGAGTGTCGGATCCCTTACCCCCAAAGTTCCCTTTCTCTACGTATTTCTTTGCATTATCCCATGCGCCACCAGCATTTGCCATGAATAAGGCAAGAGCCACGCAGCCCAACAAACCTCCGGCCAACATACCTCCCAGAGCCACAGCTCCGAGACCAAATCCAATAATTGGAGGCATTGCTACTGCTATAATTCCTGGAAGCATCATTTTCTTCAATGCTGCGGTGGTAGCAATTTCAACACATTTTTCAGAGTCTGGATCAGCCTTTCCTTCCATTAATCCTGATATTTCTCTGAATTGGCGTCTAATTTCATTAATCATTTCAAAGGCGGCATCTCCCACAGCTTTCATTGTTATTGAAGATATAAGAAATGGAATACATATACCAATAAACATACCTACAAGTACCATTGGGTTCGTTATTGACAAAGAGAAGGCGTCTCCATATTTGCTGGAGATTTGTTCTGAGTAGGCCGAAATAATTGCGAGAGCAGCAAGAGCGGCAGCACCTATGGCAAAACCTTTACCAATAGCAGCAGTAGTGTTGCCAAGTTCATCGAGTGAATCCGTAATCTCTCTAACCTCTTCGCCCATGCCTGACATTTCTGCAATTCCGCCAGCATTATCTGCCACAGGGCCATAAGCATCGATTGCCATTGTTATGCCTACTGTGGAAAGCATTCCAACTGCTGCAATCCCAACTCCATACACGCCAGTAATACCAATGCTTGAGGCTATTGAAGTGGATATTAATATAATGACTGCAAGAATAGATACCGGAATTACGACTGATTGCATACCAACTGATAAACCTGAGATCATAACTGTGGCAGATCCAGTTTCTCCTGAGGCCGCTATTTCTCTTATGGGTGATCCTCCAGTGTAGTATTCAGTTATTAGACCTATCGCGACACCACCAACAGCTCCAGTAAGAACGCACCACAGTATGGCGATAGGCACATCATGCATACCGCTGACTAAAAAATATGCCATCAACATAAAAAAAACAGGAGCAAGTAAAGTGCCAGATCTTAATGCACTCGCAGGAGATTTTGCCGATTGAATTTTCACAATACCGATTCCTATTATTGATGCGATTAAACCTGTAGCGGCTAATCCAAGAGGAAGAAACATTAAGCTTTGTGATTGAATAGTGTATGCAATTGCGATTGATGCAATCATTGATCCACAATAAGACTCAAAAATATCAGATCCCATGCCCGCCACGTCACCAACATTATCCCCAACATTGTCTGCGATAACACCTGGGTTTCGCGGATCATCCTCGGGTATGCCAGCCTCCACTTTACCAACTAGATCTGCGCCAACATCAGCTGATTTAGTGAAAATTCCACCCCCAACTCGAGAAAACAGGGCAACTACTGATGCGCCCATGCCGAATCCTTCCAATGCATGAACATGGGGAGCACCATCAGCTGCATAAAATACATATAATCCCCCAAGTCCGATAAGACCGAGTGATGCAACGCAAAGGCCCATTATTGAGCCACCGTAAAAAGATACTGAGAGTGCTGCGGATGCACCATCTTTTTGAGCCGCTGTTGCGGTTCTAACATTAGCTTTGGTGGCCGCATACATGCCAATAAAACCAGCAAGAGAAGAGCATGCTGCACCAACAATTACCGCGATGGCTGTCTCTTTTCCAAGAAAAATTCCTGCTAACGCCACGAGTACTAGAATAAATATGATGAGATATTTGTACTCTGTTTTCATAAACGCAAGCGCTCCTTTATGGATTTGATCTCCGATTTTTTTCACCTTTTCTTCGCCATCGGGATATTTCATTACAAGAGAATAGATGATGATGGCAGCGATCATTCCAAAAACCCCTAAGAGTGGAGGTAGAAGAGTTGTATTCATGAGTATGCTCCGAGCTATTTAAAAACAGGGATTCTATCATTAAAGCTTCAGATACAACATTTTAAAATTAAGGTTTTTTTAAAAAATTTTTTGTCGGAGTTTTAATTTAGAAATGATATTATCTGCTCAGCGTTCCAGGAGCGTATTATCTTATGGAGCGATGCAGATTTTGAACTAAGTCCGTCAAAATCACGTAGCTTTTTTTTAATTGTCGGATTCAATAAATCGGTTCAGCTATGGATAAATTAATTTGAATAAGAATGTTCGCATTGCGCTTCTCTTTCTAGGTTTATTGTTTGTCTGGTTTCTTAGTGGATTTGTATCTGACACACAAAAAAAAGATCAGACTTCAAAGAAAAAAGCGGTCCCTCAATCTGTCCAAGCTTTAAATTTAAAAGGACAGATGTATTCACCTCAATTAATTCTGAAAGCTAATACTGAAGCATTTCGAGAGCTAAAATTGATATCACAGGTTTCAGGTAAGATCCGAGAAATTTATGTCACCGAAGGTTCAGTTATTGACTCGGGTGAGACGGTGTGTGAGGTCGATGCAGAAGATAAATTTAGCAAATTAGACTCCGCGAAGGCCACTTTGGAAGAGTCGAAGTTGATCTATGAAGGTGCGATCGAACTGGATCAGAAAGGCTATCAGTCCGACCTTGCGATATCTCAAGCAAAATCGAATTTGCTCCGTGCACAAGCAAATGTGGACAGGCTATCGTTGGACATCGGTAATTTAAATATAACTGCGCCTTTTAGAGCGTTTGTTGAAGAGATTCCAGTTGAAATTGGACAAGTTGTATCAGTGGGCATGATATGTGCTTCTTTAGTGGAGCTTAACCCGGTAAAAATTGTCGCTGACGTGGATTTTGACGACATACATAAGATTAAGCTTGATTCGAAAGTATTCTACAAAACTAATAATTCTCCTCCGCGAGCCGCTAAGATACTTTTTATTTCAAAAAAGGCTAATGAGTTTACCGGAAGCTTCAGAATAGAGGCTCTTGTGGAGAATCCAGCGATGGATATTTTAGCGGGATTACCTGCAAGACTATTTATTAGTATGGAGGAAACACTTGCCCACTTAGTGCCAGCAAGTAGCATTCTATTGAGTGATAATGGAAATACAATCGTTAAAGTTGTAAAAAACGGTATCGTGAATTCGAAGGAGGTCTCTGTTTTAGGGGAGAGTGAATCTGGATTTTGGATATCTGGTCTTCCGTCTGAGATCTCAGTCATTACCGTTGGGCAGAATTATGTCGTTACGGGTGATCATGTAAACGTCAACATCACAAATAATTAATCAATCAATGAAATTCCTTGAATTTGTTATATCTCATGCGAGGGCGACTATAGCGATTATGCTTCTGATCGTGGTGACTGGAGCAGGCTCTAGGCTCTCGATGCCTGTTGAACTATCTCCCAATGTAGTGTTACCAGTTGTGATGACGATGGTGAGGTATGATGGGATATCACCTGAGGATGGTAACAGATTACTTGTAAGACCTATCGAGAAAGAGCTGAAAACAATCGATGGGATAGAGGAGATACAGGCGACGGCAAGCGAAGGTTATGTGGTAGTGACCACTGAATTTGAGGTAAGTGATAACATAAAACAAGCTGTGGCAGATGTTAGAGAGGCCGTGAATAGGGCAAAAGCTGATTTTCCTGATGGAGCTGAGGAGCCAATTGTAGATGAGTTAAGTCCAAGCCCCGAACCATCAATTGTTATTACTTTCTCGGGTAGTACGGTGAGTGAGCGAGAATTGTACCGTGCAGCAAAATTTTTCCAGAGTAAGTTAGAAACTTTGCCTGATGTATTAAAAGCTGACCTTAGCGGCCATCGTGAGGAGATTGTAGAAGTTATTATTGATCCTGAAAAACTTAAACTTTTTAATATTTCTATTAATGAATTTACTAGAGCAATTTCCGTAAATAATGTTTTGATACCAACTGGGGAAATTGATCTCGCTGGAGGAAGGTTTGGTATAAAAGTTCCTGCCATTTTGGAATCATATAAAGACATAGAAAATGTCCCTATTAAATCCTCTCCAAGTAAGTCGATCAGTTTGGGAGATCTCGCGGAGGTTCGGCGGACGTTCCGTGACGCTCAGGGTTACGGCCTTATAAATGGCGAGAAAGCCTTGGCTATTGATGTCAGAAAAAGGATCACAGCTAATTTAATAGATACCGTAACCAATACAAAACAAATCATAGAGTCATATCGATCAGATTTTTCTGAAAACCTGGACATAGGTTATGCCTTTGATACATCTGAAATGACGGAGCAGATGGTTAACGAGTTACAGGGAAACATCATAACCGCAATGTGCTTAGTTCTCGCGCTTGTAGTCGCAACCCTTGGTTTCAGGTCGGGATTACTAGTGGGTTTTGCAATTCCATTTAGCATTTTGGGAGCATTAATCATAATAAATTATTTAGGCCATAGTTTTAATTTTATGGTTATGTTTGGGCTGTTATTATCCCTGGGCATGCTGATTGATGGCGCAATTGTTGTAGTTGAACACGCTAACACAAAAGTCTCAGAGGGCATCTCATTTAAAAAAGCGTATTCAGATTCTGTGGGACGAATGGCTGTGCCTGTAATCGCTTCAACGGGTACAACGCTTGCCGCTTTCTTACCACTATTGTTTTGGCCTGGAGTATCAGGTGATTTTATGTCTTATTTACCAATTACGGTCTTTGCTGTTCTAGGCTGGTCCTTATTGTATGCACTTGTTTTTGTGCCGACTTTAGGAACAGTTTTAGGCAGGCGACGGGGTAAAAACAAAAAGCTTCCAGAGGATAGAGAATCTGAAAAATCAGCTCGTACATTATTTCTACCGTTAGAAAAAGTGTATCTAAAAATTTTAAAGCCCGTAGTGAACGCTCCTGTAAAATTCGCAGGAATAATGTTCATTTTTATATTTGGTATATTTGCTCTTTACTTTAAATTTAATTCCGGGCAAGAATTTTTTACGCCTATTGAAAGTCAATATGGAATGATCGAAATAAGAGCGCAAGGAAATCTATCCATCAATGAGCAGAAGGAAATCACACTGAGTGTTAATCGAATAGTTGAACAATTAGAAGGAGTGAAACAACTTTATGGTTACTCAAGTGCGACAAATTACGTGCCATTTGGATCAGATATTAGTCGTGATCAGATAAGTACAATATTGGTAGAATTGGTTCCTAGAAGTGAGAGATCGTCAGGTAGTAGAGAAATTTTTAGGACTATTCGTGAAAAAACTAAATCCATTCCTGGAATATTTGTAACCGGACAGGAGATGGAGCAAGGACCGCCAACGGGTAAAGATATACAAATTCAGCTCTCATCATCAAACAGAGCTTCGTTATATAAGAAAGCAAAAGACTTACGAGTTTGGATAGATCAGAATGTTGAAGGTATCCGAGACTTGCAGGATACTCTGCCGTTAGCGGGTATTCAGTGGGAAATCGATGTTGATGAATCGAGAGCGGCAATGCTGGGAATCGATACTGTATCTGTTGGTAATATGATCCAATTGATCACCAACGGCGCAATCATTGGAAAATTTAGACCTGATGATGCGGATGACGAAGTAGAGATAAGATTACGCTTCCCCACTCAAGATAGAAGGTTAAGTAACATTAGAGATCTTATGGTGCAATCCAATAACGGGCCTGTGCCCATAGGCGCTTTTACAAGGATTGTTCCAGCATCACGTGTAGATTCTATCCAGAGAATTAATATGGATGAGACAGTTTTCATTATGGCAAATAGTGAGGATGGGTTTCTTCCTGATGATCAAATACAAATCATAGATAGCTGGGTTTTAGCTAATCAAGACTCAACGGTTGAGGTTAAATATCGAGGAGCAAATGAGGAGCAACAAAAATCAGCAGACTTTCTTTTGACAGCCTTCCTGTTAGCTATGTCAGTGATGTTGATTATGTTAATAACCCAATTCAATAGTTTTTATCAATCTGGATTAATCTTATTCTCTGTCATCCTCTCAACGGCGGGAGTCCTATTGGGATTACTTATATCTCAAAATACATTTAGCACGGTGCTTACCGGGGTAGGTATTGTTGCGTTAGCGGGTATAGTAGTTAATAACAATATTGTTTTAATAGATACTTACAATTTTATTCGCTCCCGAAATCCACAAATTAGTGCATCAAATGCCGTCTTCAATGCCGCAAGGGAAAGATTTAGACCGGTCATGTTGACTACTATTACAACAGTTGTGGGATTATTACCTCTTGCTAATGGCATGAGCATAGATCTTATTAATCGAACTTATACTATTGGTGGAATGGTCTCCTCTTGGTGGCAGCCTCTAGCGAGCGCAATAGTGAATGGACTCCTCGTCGCAACTATACTTACTTTACTACTAACACCTGCCATGTTACTAGTCCCCGAGATTATTTCAAAAAAGCTCGGTGTCCGAGTGGCGAATTATGAGCATGGAACTTAGCATAGGTTTTTAATGCGAAAAATCATTCACTGTGATTGTGATTGCTTTTATGCGTCTGTAGAGATCAGGGATAACAAGGCTTTACAATTTTTGCCGGTGGCGGTGGGTGGCAGCACCGGGCGAGGTGTCGTAACGACTTGTAATTACATCGCAAGGAAATATGGGGTTCGCTCTGCAATGCCAACGGTCACAGCGTTACGCTTATGCCCAAAATTGATACTGTTGCCTGTCAATATGCAAAAATATCGAATTGCCTCTAATCAAATAAAGACAATTTTCTTGGAGTTCACTAATAAGGTAGAGTCTGTTTCCCTTGATGAAGCTTACTTAGATGTTAGTGATAGCAAGCATTTTTCGGGCAGTGCCTCTCTTCTAGCTAAACATATACGAGAAAGAATTTATAATGAGGTTGGTGTCACTGCATCTGCTGGAGTAGCACCAAACAAATTTCTTGCAAAAGTGGCTAGTGATATTAATAAGCCAAATGGACAGTATGTTATTGCACCTGACTCTATTGCTAATTTTATTTCAGGATTACCTTTAAGAAGGATACCGGGTGTAGGTAAGGTGTTAGAGAAAAAATTAAATCAGCTAGGGTTGACGAAATGTGTTGACGTTCAGAATTATTGCGTAGAAACCCTTGTAAAGAAAATTGGTTCTTTTGGATATACCCTGTATCAAAGAAGCTATGGCAAAGACAATCGAGAAGTAAAAGAGAGTTCGATCAGAAAGTCAGTCAGTGTCGAAAGAACATTTTCTCAAGACCTTGATAATATCGATACTTGTATTGAAAACATATACTTGTTGATCGAGTCATTTCAAGAACGGTTATATAAATTGCAAGACTCATATTTTGCTAAAGCATACTTTGTGAAAATAAAGTTTAATGATTTCTCTCAGACTACTTTAGAACGGAGCAATATAAATACTCTGGATGTCGATATCATCAAAGAGATGTATATGGAGGCATGGAAGAGGGGATCTAAGCCCGCGAGATTACTGGGTTTAGGAGCGAGGCTTATACCAAAGGAGGAGTGCCAAAATAGTATACAGCTTGATCTTCTTAGGTAGGTTTGAGAAGCGATCTTGAGAACAATTTAGCTTTATTTTTTAAATAGCAGTTTCAAATATCTGCTTTTCGGCGTGATAGCTTGATCTAACCAGTGGTCCACAGGCGGCACTTTTGAAACCAAGATTTTTTGCGTAAGCCTCATATTCACTGAATTCGGTAGGATGCACGTAACGTTGAACTGGCAAATGACTTTTAGAGGGCTGAAGGTACTGCCCAATCGTAAGCATTTCAACATCATGATCTCGCAAATCTCTCATAGTCTTGAAGATTTCTTCTTTGGTCTCTCCGAGACCGACCATTAGACCTGATTTTGTAGGAATTGCTTTGTGTGCCACACGAAACTCTTTGAGTAATTTTAGAGACCATGAATAGTTTGCTCCGGGTCTAGCCTCTCGATATAACCGCTCTATAGTCTCAAGATTGTGATTGAATACATTCGGTGGAGCTTTTGAGAGTCTTTCAATTGCTATTTCCATGCGTCCTCTGAAGTCGGGCACTAAAACTTCAATTTTTGTAGATGGAGTTGTGTGTCGAATCTCATCAATGCAATCAGCAAAGTGTTGCGCTCCACCATCGCGTAAATCGTCTCTATCAACTGAAGTAATCACTGCGTACCGTAGTTTCATTTTTGCGATTGCCTTGGCCAAATTTTTTGGCTCACTAGGATCCAGTGGATTCGGTTTTCCATGACCCACGTCACAGAATGGGCATCTTCTCGTGCATATGTCTCCCATAATCATGAAGGTTGCTGTTCCATGTGAGAAGCATTCGTTTAGGTTGGGGCACGCACCTTCTTCGCAGACGGTTGACATTTTATGAGTGCGCAAAATACTTTTTATTTCGGTAATTTTGTTGGATGAAGATAGCCTAATTCTGAGCCAGTCAGGTTTTTTCAACTTATCATCTACATTGATTATTTTGACTGGAATCTTTTCAACTTTTTGCGCATCTCGCAATTTTTCTCCACGTATCAATCTTTTTGATCTCTTCGGAGGAATCATGGACTGTGATGTTATGTTCGGATCTTTCATTACTTATAAGCTGGTGCTATCTACTATATTTTCGCTTTCATCATTATAACCCAATTCTTTAATCAGCTCTTTCTTGAATGTAAACAAAACATCATTAAAGTCCACGTAGTCGTTCGTTTCATTCTTTAGTTGGGTCATTTCTAGGTCTAGACCACATGCATTTATGCGTTTCCAGGGGGACATATCCATGTCTACATTGAAGCTTATACCATGATATGTGCAACCTCGTCTGACTCTCAGACCGATGGACGCAATCTTTTTCCTTGATTTACAATATACGCCGCGAGCCAAGCGATCAGTGTAACCAGGTACCTTCCATTTTGACATGGTCTTAATTACTGTTTTTTCGATTACACTTATCAATTCAAAGACTGACATCTCTGCGCGTTTTAAATCTATCAAGATATAGGCAGTAATTTGCCCGGGCCCGTGATATGTCACATGTCCACCGCGATCGGCACGAATTACAGGTATATCGCCCGGCGTCATTATAAAACTATCATTACCCGCCTTACCTTGCGTAAAGACAGAGTTATGTTGCAATATCCATATTTCGTCCGCGGTCTCTGCCGATCGATTATCAGTGAAGTCGATCATTCTGTTAAGGATATACTTGTATTCTTGTTGATCTAGCTCTCTAACTATCAGTTTATTCATATGACCATTTTCACACTATTACTAGCTTTTAAATGATGGTGTATTCTCCTTAACTGATTTTCATTTTTGGCTATAAAGGATATGGTTACTGATAACCACTTTTTGTTTTTACTATATTTTTCTGAAATCTTTGAATAATTGCCAAGTCCTACAGTATTTGTCATCACGGATTCAATGTGATCTGTAAATACAGATGAACCATCCCCTATAATCTTGATTGGATATTCACAGGGGAATTCAATAAGTGGTTTGCTCGATGAACACATGGATTGTCTTTAAGAAAGTAGGTTTGTGAAAAATAAGACTAACCAATCTAAAAGTCTGGTAATAATGTTTCCCTGTTGAATTTCATCGACCGATATTAATGGTACGCTTAATAAGGTTTCATCATCTAAAACAATCTTAAGCTTACCTAATTCGTCTCCTATTGATATGGGGGCCTCCAGCGTATCATTAATACTTACTTTTGCTTTTAAATTGTCCTTGGCACCCCTTGGAAATGTGATGGTTGCGTTGTCTTTTATTGTTAAGTCTATAAAGTCCTCTTTTCCGTACCAAACTTTAACACCTGATTCGATTATCTCTCCCGATTTAAATAGTGTTTGGGTATCGTAGTATCGAAATCCATATGAGAGTAATCTCTGCGATTCCCTAGATCTTGTTTCATCATCTGAAGCGCCAAGGACAACAGATATTAAACGTACTCCATCTCTCTCAGCAGATGCCACAAGACAATAACCAGCCTCCGTTGTTTTTCCTGTCTTTAAACCATCGACACTTTTATCTCGCCAGAGTAGTCGATTTCGGTTAGGCTGCTTTATATCATTATGTTCAAAGTATTTTTCTGAATATATTTTATATGACGTTGGATGATCCCTGATAATTGCATTTGCTATTTTTGATAAATCCCGCGCAGTTGAGTACATTCCATCTTCTGGTAGACCTGATGAATTTTTGAATTCACTGTTAGTCATCCCAAGTATTTCTGCTTGTTGATTCATAACATCAGAAAAAGCAATCTCACTTCCTGAGATATGCTCAGCAAGTGCGATTGATGCATCATTACCCGATTGAATGATTACTCCTCTCATCAAATCGATAACGGGCACTTTACTGAGCGGATCAAGAAACATGGTAGATCCTCCAGTCCTCGCACCACCTTTTCGCCAGGCATTTTCACTAATGGTGATTAATTCATCAGGTTTTAATTGCCCATTTTTGATTTCATTCGAAGTTATGTAAGTTGTCATCATTTTTGCCAGACTCGCTGGTGGTAGACGCATGTCAGCAGCACTCTCTAAAATGACAAATCCAGTCGTTGCATCAATTAAGATCCATGACTTTGCGTTTATTTTAGGCTCTGATGGGATTATTTGTCTCGAACAAACTGAAAACGACAACAGAATAAGCATTAAAAATGTGAATAAATTCTTTATGTTCATTAGCGAACCCTTGGTTGAAAAACTTTACTGAAACATTTTATGAGTAATATGAGCTTTAAGCTACTAACGCACACACCATTACTACTTCAGCATGAATATCCTTGGCAAAAACGCGTTTTAATTTTATCACTGAGCTGAGTGACCGCCATTGCATACTTAACCCGAGGATTATATCTTCCGATTACATAAAAGTTATTAAATCCAAACCAGTATTCTTTTTTAGATTTTTCTTCAAGCTTGATCGGTAAAACTTTCTTTGATGTATCAGTTGGATTGAGAGTATCCAGTCCAAGGTTTTTGAAATAGGCTAATGAATTTTTTGGACGCGAAATTCTATTGAAACTTACCAGACTATTTTCTGTTAATAGCCTCGCCTCTGTGATAATACCTTGATCTTTTTCCCATCCATGAGCCATCAAGTAATTAGCTACGCTTCCAATTGCATCTGCAGGATTTAACCAGATATCAGCAAATGAATCACCATCAAAATCAACAGCGTAATCTCTGTAGCTGTTTGGCATAAACTGACCCAGACCCATTGCACCCGCATATGAACCTTTTAAAGATAAAGGATCAATGTTTTGTTCACGTGCAAGGATGAAAAGGTTTTCAAGTTGAATGGTAAAAAATTTTCGGCGTGACTCTCTATTTTCGTATTGGGTATAGAAATCAAAAGCAAGTGTGCACAAAGCATCGATTACTCGGAAATCTCCAGTATTGCTACCATAATTGGTTTCTATCCCAATAATACTTACTATGATTTCGGGATCTACACCGAACTGATTATACGCTTTCGTCAGCTCATCAATATTTTCAGACCAAAACCTTACACCATTTTTGATGCGTGAATCCGTAATGAAAATCTCTTTGTAAAGGTACCATGGTTTAACTTTTTCAGCAGGCCGACTCATTGCTTTGATTATTGCATCTTTTTGTTTTGCCTTTTTTAGCCATCCAACTATTTCTTCTCTGGAGAATTTATGTTCTGAGATCATTTTTTCTGCAAAAATTTTGGCATCAATATGATTAGAATAGTCAGCAAAGCTTTGAGCTGAAAGAAATATACTTGTGAGAATAACTAGTTGAAAACTTATTTTTTTTATCAAGACCTAATCCTTCTAGGTTCGTTCGCAATGCTGATTAAGACGCCTAAACCTATAAATATTGTCAGTGCTGAGTTTGCGCCAAAGCTAACTAAGGGCAGGGGCGCTCCCACCACTGGCAATATACCAGAAACCATACCTAAATTAACAAAGATATGTAGAAATATCATTAGTGCGAAACTACCACAAAACAGTCGCCCGAATTGCGATTTTGCAGAAATACTTACGAAAAAACACCTAGCGAGAAATAGTCCATACAGTAGTAGTGTGATAGAGACTCCTAACAATCCAAACTCCTCTGCTAAAACAGCAATTATAAAATCTGTATGACTTTCTGGTAGAAAATCTAATTGAGATTGTGTCCCATTAAGCCAACCTTTGCCATAAAAACCACCTGATCCAATCGCAGTCTTGGATTGCACGATATTCCACCCCGCACCGAGTGTATCGGTCTCGGGTGAGATCAATGTTAGTATACGTTGTTTTTGATAATCACGAAGAACAAATAACCACATCAATGGAACTGCTGATAATGCAATTAATCCGCTTCCAAATATGTAGCGTTTTCTTAACCCAGCTAAAAAGAGGATGGCTGCACCAGTTGCAAAAACTAAAATGCTGGTTCCTAAATCAGGTTGCAATGCAATTAAAGTTGTGGGAACCATTATTATAGTCGAGGACCACAATACGTGCTTCAATTTTGGTGGAACTGCGCGTCTGCCAAGGTATGCAGCTAACACAAGAGGTAAACTGACTTTGAGGATTTCGGAGGGCTGCAATCTAAAAAAGACTAGGTCGAGCCACCTCTGCGCACCTTTAGCATCAGTTCCAAAAAGCGTAACGAGAAGTAATAGAATAAGAGTGATACCAAAAAAATAGGGTGACCATAGCTCAATTGATCTTGCTGGTATTTGAGAGATTATAAACATCAGCAAGAAGCCCGTGCCCAAGAAAAATATGTGTCGATTTACGTAATTAAAGTTCTCACCAGTTGCACTAAAAAGAGTGGTAACACCGATACTTGATAGGGCGAGAAGGAGAAGAATTAATACCAGATCGAATTTGAAAGAAGTTTTTCTTTTTTTCTCATTCGGTGCGTCCCTTAATGACCTTACGAAATCAGAATTTTGCATTTTTCTACATTTCTCCAATAGTATTAGGGACCAGCATCCTTCTTTTCATGTATGTTTCTATAACTTTTTTGGCTATTGGTGCCGCAGTTACACTTCCAAATTCGCCATTTTCAACAATGAGTGCAACAGCAATTTCTGGTTGTTCTTTTGGAGCAAAAGCAATGAATAAAGCATGATCCCACTGGCTAGGGTCAAGCTTTGATTTATCGTAGTCTTCTTCTGCAATACTGACAACTTGTGCAGTGCCTGTTTTCCCTGCAATTTTATAATTTATGTTTTTATTAATTAGTTTGGCCGTGCCTTTCTCTGAATGAACAACATTTGTCATTGCATTATGAATGTATTCCCAATGCTCATTTTTTATTTCAGGCTTATTTTGTGCTTCGAGGATCAAATTCTTACTTTTAACAAGTTTAGGAAACAAGGATTTTCCTCTATTCGCTAGCATGCTTGTCATAAGTGCCAATTGAATTGGCGTCGTAAGTAAATAACCCTGACCTATACTTGCATTTACCGTATCTCCATCAAACCATTGAGATCCCCGATTTTCCATTTTCCATTCCCTTGTGGGCATTATTCCAGAGGCTTCACCGGGTAGATCAATTTCTGTTTTTCTTCCAAGACCGAAACTCTCACTCATATCCGCTAAAATATCTATCCCCACTTGGAATCCTAATTCATAAAAAAACACATCACATGATTCAGTAATTGCTTGATCTAAATCTACAAAAGAGCCATGTCCGCCTTTCTTTGGTTCTCTCCAGGCTCGGTCAACACCTTCGATGAAGAATAACCCTGTGTCTTGAATCTTAGTCTTCGGAGTAATTTTATTTGTAGTCAAACCTATTAACCCAAACAGAGGCTTGACGGTTGATCCAGGGGGATATTGTCCTGCAATTGCACGGTTAAAAAGAGGTTTTTCAGTAGAATTTAAAAGTGCATTGTATTGTTTTTTGCTTATTCCTGAAGTGAATAAATTTGGGTCAAAACTAGGTGAGCTCAATAATGCTAATATATCCCCGTTTTCAATGTTCATTGCTACTAAAGCGCCTTTTCGACCTTCAAAAGCTTCAAAGGCAGACAGTTGAAGCTCTTTATCTAGTGTGAGCATTAAATCGGTACCAGGTTTGGGCGGTGACTCGCTGAGTGTTCTCATGATTCTGCCACGGGCATTAGTTTCAACATTTTGGTTTCCGACCTTACCTAATAAAAGTGATTCGTGAAATTTTTCAAGGCCTGTCTTCCCTATGTTATCTATCCCGCGATAATTGGAAGAATTTATTAGTTTAAGATCGCTCTCATTTATTCGGCCTGTGTAGCCGATTACATGAGCAAATAAATCTTTTTGAGGATATTCACGTTTAAGTTTGGCACTGATCTCGATTCCATCAAGCATATATTCATTTACAGCAATTATTGCTTGCTCATGTTCACTTAAATCATATTTTAGTGGAGTTGGTTCATATGGCTTCCGACGTGCAAGGCGCTGATAAAATTCTGATACATCAGATTCGTCGATTTCTATAAGTAATTTTATTCTCTCAATGAGATCGGTCAAATCATCAGTGTGTTCTTTTACTATTGAAAGATTTGTTATAGGCACATTGTGCGCAAGAATTTCTCCATTTCTGTCATAGATTACTCCTCTCGCTGGCACAAGCGGTCTAACATGTACTCGATTATTCTCAGAGTATGTAACAAAATTTTCATAATTTGTAATCTGAAGATTAAAGTATCTTGCGAATAGTAGTATTGTTAAAAAAGATATGAAGAGTAATGCGAATGTAGCTCGCCTTAGAAAGATATTTTTTTCAACTTCTGGATTTGAAAATTTTGTTTGCATAACTGATGTTATTGTTTTTCTCAAATTAGGGGCGATGATAAGGATGCTTGTTTGTGATCGTCCATGCTCGATAAAGTTGTTCTAATAAAATTAGTCTAGCTAAAGGATGCGGGAAGGTTAATTGAGACAAAGACCAAATAAAGTCGCATTTTTGTAACAAATCTTTGGATAGTCCATTTGGACCTCCGATAATTACAGTTAAATTACGGCCTTCCATTTGCCAAAGCTCAATTTTTTTTGATAGTGTCATGCTGTTCATTTCTGCACCATTCTCATCAAGTGCAACAAGATATGTGCCATGTTTTACATTTTGCATGATCACATCACTTTCCATGATTTTTATACTCTCAACTGAGTGTTTACTATGATGTTGCTTTTGGACAATTTCTTTAATTTGTAGTTCCCAACTTTTAGGAAACCGTTTCAGATACTCGTTGCATCCCGCATCTATCCAATTGCTCATTTTTGTTCCAACCGCCAATATGTTAATTTTCATTCATATCATCACAATAAATTGAAATTAATTTGGTATCTTTAATTTTTTGGTTTAATCCATAATTTTTCAAGATTATAAAGCTCTCTAGTCTCAGCGAGCATAACGTTCACAACAACATCACCAAAATCAATCAAAATCCACTCGCCTGAGTTTTCTCCTTCTAAACCAAAAATTTCAAATTTTTGTTTTTTTGCATACTCCACAAGTGAGCTGGATGCTGATTTTACATGTCTTGTTGATGTTCCCGTTGCGATGATCATGGAATCCATTTCGGTTGTAAGTTTTTGGACGTTTATATTCACTATATTTAGTGTTTTGTAGTCATCAAGTGCATCTAAGAGTAAGGATTCTAATTTTTTTCTCATTTTGCATCCTTGTACAAACTATTTGTGACTATGTACTCTTGCACTTTTGTTGGAACCAGCCCTTTAATGCTGATTTCCTTTGCGATGTTGTTCCTAATTTCACTGGAACTGATATCTATCTGAGCCAACTTGCAGAAATAGATGTTTCCGAATGGTTTATCATGTAAATTCTTGATCTCGCTGCATTGATGCTGTTGTAACCATATTTTGATTTTGCAATTTAAATCAATATTAAAACCCTTTCGAGAAATAACAACGAGATGACAGTATTCAGTTAATCTTTCCCAATCTAACCAAGTATCGATGAGTTGAAATGAGTCCTCGCCTAGACAAAATATCAGAGTCTTAGAAGCTCCCAATTTTTGCCTGAAATGTTTTAGGGTATTTATCGTATAAGATATAGCTTTATTATTGAGTTCGAATGCTTCAAGGGATATCGAATTCAAGTGATTTTTAATTCCAAGCTCAATCATTTTAAAGCGATGTTTATTTGAAGCTAGGTTGCGAAGTTTATGCGGTGGTTGACCCGAGGGAAGTATTTTTAGTTCATGCAGATCTAAATGATCCACTAAATCTTTAGCTATAGATAAATGCCCATTATGAAAAGGATTAAAACTTCCACCAAAAAGTGCTACGCCCATTATTTTATGTGTCCATCACCTGACACGACCCATCTTAAAGATGTCAAACCTTCAAGACCAACAGGACCCCGTGCATGAATTTTATCCGTTGATATTCCAATTTCAGCTCCAAGACCATATTCAAATCCATCCGCAAAACGCGTAGAGGCATTAATGATTACTGAGCTAGAATCGACCGCTTGTGTGAATATATTCTGATTTTTTTTGCTTTCTGAAACTATTGCATCAGTATGATGCGATCCATAGTGGTTTATGTGATCAATAGCTTCATTGATTCCAGATACAATTTTGATGGCGAGAATAGGTCCCAAATATTCCTCATACCAATCAGCTTCGGAGGCTGTTTCTATATTGGAAACTATTTTCTTTGTTTGGTCACATCCTCTCACTGTTACATTTTTTTTCGATAACTCGTTGACAACTTTTGGCACAAATTCAGATGCAATACCTTTTGAGACGATAAGAGTTTCCGCCGCGTTGCATACACCAAAGCGATTCGTTTTAGAATTTATTGAAATTTTCAATGCTTTCACTAAATCAGCAAAATCATCAATGAAAACGTGACAATTACCATCAAGGTGTTTGATCATTGGTATTTTTGAGTGAGCTTTTAAAAATTTTAGAAGTTCTTTACTACCTCTGGGTATTATTAAATCGATGTATTTATCTGTGCTTACTAGTTCAGTGACCAAGTCTCTTGAAGTGTCAGATATGATTTGTACTGAATGTGGGTTTACCGAATTCGCTATCAGAGATTTTTGTATTAGTTTCGATAGTAAAAGGTTAGTATTTATTGCCTCACTTCCTCCTCTTAAAATCACACTATTTCCTGATTTTATGCAGAGTGCCGAGGCATCGGTAGTCACATTTGGCCTAGACTCGTAGATGATTCCAACAACTCCAATTGGCGATCGTACTTTTTTTATCTCTAATCCATTTGGACGTACTCCAATATCTAACATTTGTCCGATTGGATCGGGCAAATTAATAATATCTTGAACACTAGAGATCATATTATCAATTCGAGTATTGTCTAGCAGTAGTCGATCTCTAAAACTTTCTTTTGTGCTAGACGCCAAATTATCTAAATCAAGTTTGTTACTTAAAATGACCTCTGATCTGTTTTTATCGATTTGCTCGCAGAGGGTTTGGAGTAAATAATTTTTTGTTTTTGAGGATAATTTACTGACGTTTTGTGACGCTAAATTTGCTTTTTTTGCGATTTCAATTATCGGAGTTTGCGTATTAATATTTATAATCTCTTTTTTATTAGCTCGAGTTTCATGAGATACGAGCAAATTAATCTAGTTTATTGAAAAGCCAAGTATAAAAACAATTTCTGATTTTAAGGTTTCAATGAAGATTTTAAAAGAACTTGTCTCCTCTAAGGACTGGTTTGTTCTCACTGGTTCAGGAGTTAGTGTTGACTCTGGTATTCCTACTTATAGGAATAATGACGGGAAATGGATGAGATCTAAGCCAGTGGAGATAGCAGATTTTCTTGGCTCATGTGAGGCGAGGAAACGGTTTTGGTTGAGGAATATGCTTGGTTGGAAGTTTATGTCAAAGGCTATTCCAAATAGTAATCATCAATATTTATCGACACTACAGGAAAAAGGTCAACTTAATTGTATTGTTACTCAGAACGTGGATGGTCTCCATCAGAAAGCAGGCAGTAGCAATGTAGTGGATTTGCATGGTCGAATTGATACTGTGACTTGCGTGACTTGTGATTTGAAATTCTCTCGCGAGTACATACAAAACTTGCTGATTGAAAAAAACCCTAAGTTTGCTGAGATAACCGGAAAAATACTTCCCGATGGAGATGCAAAGATTGATAACGTGAATTATCAATCTTTTAATATGTTAGATTGCCCTAATTGCGGAGGAATTCTGAAGCCGGACACAGTGTTTTTTGGTGAATCTGTACCCAAAAAAATTGTCGATAGGACATTCAAACTTCTTGATACATCTCCAGGAGTTCTGGTGATTGGATCATCTTTGACGACATACTCTGGTTATAAATATTGCCGATATGCAAAAGAAAATAAAAAGCGAGTGCTTATTATTAATAAGGGACCAACTCGAGCTGACGATATTGCAGATATGAAAGTTTCCGAAGACTGCGCTGTTGTCTTATCTGGATGGTTAGCAGAGATTAATTAAATTTTCAGATGCGGCACGACAATATCCATAATTATGTCAATGTGCGCGTCACTGTCATTCAAGCATTTAATGTACTCAAATTCTTCTCCGCCTGACTCCATAAAAATTTCTCGCGCTTCTTCATTTATTTCCTCGATGGTTTCGAGGCAGTCAGAAGAAAAACCAGGACATAGAACAAAAATCTTTTTGATATTTTTTTCAGGCAATTTCTCAATGGTTTCATCAGTGTATGGCTGAAGCCATGGCTCTCTCCCAAAACGAGATTGAAATGTTGTCATAATGTTATCATTGTCAAAGTCTAGCGATTCTGAGACTAATCTTGTCGTTTGATGACAAAAACAATGATAGGGATCACCATTCTTTAAATATCTTTCAGGTGTCCCATGATAAGACATAACTATCGCATCGGGCGTACCACTTTTTTCCAATTGTGTTTTAATACTAGTGACGATAGCTTTAATAAATTTTTTCGATTGATGATATCCACCAATAAAATGTAGTTCAGGGACCCATCTCGTTTTCTTAAAAACATCTGCAACGGCATCAAAAGTTGATCCCGTAGTTGCTCCTGAGTATTGAGGATATAATGGGAGTACTGTGATATTTCGGACATTTTTATCGGTTAGTTTCTCTATCGCATTTTGTATAGAGGGATTCCCATAACGCATCCCTAGCTCAACAGGTACCTCGAAACCGAACTTTTTATGTAGTTTCTCTTGTAGCTTTTTAACCTGCGAAACTGAGTAAACCAACAGAGGTGATCCTTGGTCAGTCCAAACGGTTTCATATAGTTTTGCAGATCGGCGAGGCCTAATTCTGAGTATTATCAGATTTAAGATTAGCCACCATATAATTTTAGGGATTTCTACAACTCTCGGATCACTCAGAAACTGTTTTAAATAGGGTCTAAGTTTTGATGAAGTTGGTGCATCAGGTGTTCCAAGATTACACAAGAGAACCCCGCTTTGAGGCGAGATTCCTTTGTGATCATAATTTGTTTCACCTTTATATTTCATATCTCGCCTTAATAACTCGTCTCTCCGATAGAGTGATCATACGCCAGCTCAAATAATTGAGATCGCTTTTATCACTCATCTGGCTATAATGCGGACTTTTTAAAGTATAAGTCAATGTATGAATAATCCTCCTTCAAATCGAAAAACTTTTGCGATAATTTCGCATCCTGATGCTGGGAAAACAACGATAACAGAGAAATTGCTACTTCTCGGAAACGTCATTCAGGTTGCGGGGACTGTGAGAGCAAGAAAGAGTGATCGTCATGCAGTTTCTGATTGGATGGCAATAGAAAAAGAACGAGGCATTTCTGTAACATCTTCTGTCATGCAGTTCCCTTATGAGAATCACGTGATTAATTTACTTGATACTCCTGGACATGAGGATTTTTCTGAAGACACATATCGCACACTAACTGCAGTTGACTCTGCGTTAATGGTTCTTGATGGAGCAAAGGGTGTCGAGAGTAGAACTGTAAAATTAATGGATGTATGCAGACTCAGAGATACCCCCATAATAACGTTTATTAACAAAATGGATCGTGATATCCGAGATCCGATTGATCTTTTAGATGAAATTGAAGAAGTTTTAAAGATAAACGCTACACCCATTACCTGGCCTATTGGCATGGGGAAACACTTCATTGGCACCTATAACCTAATTTCGAAGAAGATATGGTTATATCGAAAAGATACCCAAAAGAACGTGCAGGAAATTCAAGTCGATAGTTTAACCGATCCAGCAGTTAGAGAATTGCTTGGATCCACCTATGATGACTTCATCTCTGAGTTAGAACTGATACAAGGTGCTGGAGCATCGTTCGCACTTGATAAGTTTTTATCTGGTGAATTGACGCCTGTTTTCTTCGGTACAGCTCTCAACGGTTTTGGCGTAAATGATATGTTAGACCATTTTGTAAAATGGGCACCTCAACCCCAAGCCCGAGAAGCGAATGCAAGAAGCATTTCTCCACTGGAAAAACAATTCACCGGATTTGTCTTTAAAATCCAGGCAAATATGGATCCCAAACACAGAGACCGGATGGCTTTTTTAAGAATCTGTTCAGGGAAATACGAGAAAGGAATGAAGCTTATGCAGGTTCGAACTGGAAAAAGCATGAGAATATCTGATGCGGTAGGATTCAAAGCAGGAGCGAGAATATCTCTTGAAAAGGCAGAGACGGGAGATATTATTGGCATTCATAACCATGGATCTATTCAAATCGGTGATACTTTCACCGAGGGTGAAGAATTAAAATTTTCTGGTATTCCATATTTTGCCCCAGAATTATTCCGCAGAATAAGGCTTAGTAATCCTTTGAAGGCCAAACAATTACGAATGGGAATAAAACAATTATCGGAGGAGGGAAGCATGCAGGTCTTCTTTCCAATATCGAGCAATGAAATTATTGTGGGGGCGATAGGGCAATTACAGTTTGATCTCGTGGTCCATCGATTAAAATCTGAGTACGGTGTTGAGGCAATCTATGAGCCGATTAATGTTGCTAGCGCTCGCTGGATTAATGCTAAAGACATGAAGGCTCTCGAATTATTCAAAACTAAAGCAAATTCTAATTTGGCGGTAGATGGTGGAAATCATTTGACTTATTTAGCGCCAACTAGTGTAAATTTGTCACTCGCGCAGGAAAAGTATCCAGAAGTTGAATTTTCCGCAACAAGAGAGCACTAGTAAGAAGTCCAGAATGATAAAAAAGAATAATATTGTTGTATCGGAGTCACAATGTCCTCAGAGTCTTCGAGCAAATAGGCCTGCATGGCTAATATGGTTAGGTCGAAATGTATTGAGAATTTTAGGTTGGAGAGTAATCGGAGAGGTTCCAAACCTGAAGAAAATTATTCTCATTGGTGCGCCCCATACCTCAAACTGGGATTTTGTGATTGCGATGGCTACTCTTCTGGGACTAAACATCAAGATGAACTGGATGGCTAAACATACTATCTTTAAGTTTGGATTTAAAACATTGCTAGAGTGGTTGGGCGGTATCCCAACGAACCGATTACAACCCGATTTAATTGTAAGAAATGTAACCAAATTAATGCAAAAAGAGGGAAGTATGGTTTTAGGGTTGACTCCAGAGGGAACGCGTAAAAAAGTAAAAACTTGGAAAACAGGTTTCTTGAGATTCGCAAAGAATCTTGAGTGTCCAATTTTGATGGTCGGACTTAATTTTCCTGAAAAATTAGTTGTCATTGGAGAAACATTTCACCCCACAGGAAATAATGAAAAAGACTTATTGGCGATCCAAACTTATTATCAGCAATTTAAAGGGAAAAAGCCCAATCAGTTTTAGTCCTGTACAAAAATAAAATATATTCCTATAACTTTTTGTTATTATTTCCGCGAGATATACTTAATAAATGTTTGATGAGGATAACCTCTATGTCATTCCAACAATCTAATTTGTCCAAATTCTTCGTCGTTGCGGCGTCTTTTACGATTATAGTGTCTGGCTTAAAGCTAGCAGCGTCGATTTTTGTACCTTTCTTGCTGGCAATTTTTATCTCAATATTGGTGTCTCCTCTATTAAAAATCTTAAAGTCAAAAGGATTGAGTAATGGATTGGCGATTATGCTCATAATCTCTTTGATTGTCGGTTTTGGCTTAATTATTGGATCTGTCGTGGGGGCCTCGGTTACAGAATTTAGAGAGGATTTGCCAGAATATACCTCGAAATTATCAATCATGAGTTCTCAAATTCAAAAAAGTCTCGCAAATTTGGGTTTTGTGATTAATGAGAACCAGTGGAGTGATAGTTTTAATCCAAGTATTGTATTGTCAGCTATTGGAACATCTTTAAATTCTTTTGGGAGTGTATTGACGAATTCTTTTTTGATCTTGTTAACTGTTGTTTTCATATTGACTGAGAATGTAGGTTTTGCCGAGAAATTGCGTAATGCGCGAGGTAAAGAGAGTGATCATGCATGGCTAGAAAAATTTGCCACCAGCGTACATGGATATATCGCTATAAAAGGAGTCGTGAGCTTAATAACAGGAGCGCTTGTATTTATTTTATTAACAATTGTTGGAGTAGAATATGCAGTCCTATGGGGTGTAATTGCAGTTCTATTAAATTTTATTCCAACAGTGGGATCCATTATAGCGGCCGTTCCTGCAGTTTTATTGGCACTCATCCAGCTATCTTTCATTGACTCTATGATTGTACTGGCTGGTTACATCTTAATAAATGTCTTAGTAGGAAATGTCATTGAACCAAGATGGATGGGCAAAGGATTAAATCTTTCACCATTTGTTGTTTTCGTTTCGTTAGTTTTTTGGGGCTGGGTGCTTGGACCGGTTGGCATGCTTTTGTCAATTCCACTTACTATCCTAGTCAAGATTGCGCTTGAAACGCAGGAAGAGACTAAATGGATCGCCGTACTGCTTGGCGATAATCAAAATAGTAAAGATCCTGATAGCATTTTAAAAAAGCATTAAACACAAAGACTTCTGTTAATTTATCTTTATTGGAAATAAAAAAGGGAGGCAAAAGCCTCCCTATGTGTCTGAGCTTTTTGAGTACTACTGACCCCAACTAACTCCACGATAAACACCACCATTGCTTTTTTCTGCTTTGGCGATTTGATCCACGTGGTACTCAGCGCCTCTGTATAAACGAGGAGTTACGTCTTTATTAGCGTGAGTTTCTTTTGAGTTGGCATCGGCACTAGGTACCTTAAAGCCTCTATAATATGTAGTCATATTATTTCCTCCAGTCTTCGTTTCGTTTAACAGTGTAAAAAATACACCCACTCAACGCGTTCCTTCGGTAAACCATTACCTACTTCCGTCTCAGATGAGATGAACGATAATGCGTTCCTTCGCCTTACGACTACTTCCGTCTATATCTATAGATATAGATGAACGGACTTAAATTATTGTATTAAAGCGCGAATTTGTCAATTTTTAGTAATTTCGTTCCTTTATCACACAGTAAACAGTTGATAATTGCCTCTGATGGATTGAGCTTTATTTTTACTTATGCGAGGGACTATTTATTATGGCTAAAAGTCAAAAAGTCCAAGACACGGAACTAGATATCCTAATATCATTATCAAAAAAACTTAAAGGTGATGACAACCTTCCATTGATGATAATAATTTGCGTCGTTAAAGAAATATCATCTGTTATTTTGTACTCGCCAGTGGCTGAGGAAATAAGATATTGATTGTCAATGTCACCTTGCATACTGATGGAGCCATTCAACGTTTCACTCAAGAATGTCTTACTATATCGCATTAACCAAGTGCCAAAACTTTTGTCTCTTTCAGTCTTAGTGTCTATTGAACTAGAAATCTCTTTTTCAACAGAGATGCTCACACTGTAATTATTGGTAGCTGAACCATATTCAAGCCCCAATGAAGTTCCCAAATAATCACTTTTAGCATCAATCATCAAAGGATTTGAAATCAGACCCTGAAGACCCATGTTATTTTCAAATTTGTTTTGGCTGTATGCTATATCGATAGTGAAAAGGAAATTTCTGTACGACTGTTCACCTGCAAAACCATACAAATTAAAATATCGATGAACTGGTGAAAAATCAGCTGAAAAATCATATCTTCTCTGATTATCAATTAACCTAGCAGCGATTAGCGAAAAGCTGCTATTTTGGTAATCCTTACTTAGATTCAATCCAATTTCATAGAGTGTCTCGTCAATCTGATGCTTTTTAAATAACTCTAATGAAGTGCTATAAAATATTGATCCAATCGGAGGAAGTGGATCAAACTGTGGATCCAGAGTTAAAAAAAAAGATAAAGAAGAATCAAGTGAGTACATATCAAACCTCATCATTGATTGGTTTAGCCGAATATCTTCAATATCTATAATACTGAAGTCTACAAATTCAATTGGATTAATAATGTCCAATACAGAATTGCCAAGCGTTTTTCCCCAAGTGATGGTTTGCCGGCCTAATTTCAAACTGGAATTTTTGAAACTCCTTTGGACAAAAAACTCATTAATTCTTGTAGTTGCAGTGTTGGACGAATCCTCATGGATCTGATCACCTTTGAAATAGGTCTCCCCCTGCCAACTAGCTTGAAAATACAAATTTTTTGCAAGCTCATCTCTTACCTTCAACGATATTTTTGTTCGATTATTTTCTAGTGTCCTATTTTTTCTGAATTGTTCGCCTTCACCGATATCAATGTTGTGAGAATTAATTTGACCAAGAAACTGATGACTGAGAGTGAAGACAAAAGCTTTTTCTTTATTTTCATCGAGTTCTTCAAAGTCGAAGATTTCTTCTGAGAAGTCCTCTAGGTCAAGAGAGTCTCCATCTACATAATCTTCAATGTAGGCCTGGTCGCTTAGAAGTGATTCTGTATAAAAAACGGATAACACAAAAAAGATAGTAACAATATTGAATTCAGTTCGATTCATTATCATGTTTTATATTTGGTCTCTAATATCCTTTAAATGAGCTTCTCGGAAAGCGGCATCTTCAAGAGATCTCTTAGTAAAAAAGTACTCAGATACGATTATTCCATTATCAATACTGAGAAAGGCCATGTTGGATAACCGATTTGTGACCAAATTCATCATTGTCATTGATCGAGCCAACCAAACATTGTTAACCCTCTCCACTCGCGAGCCAATCATACGCTTTATTTCATTATCATACTTATCATACATCTCACTCCTAAGAATCACATATCTGGTTTTATCAACATAGCTCACGGTTCTTGCATATCGAGTCCTAGCTTTACGTGATTTGTTTGGTATTGATTCGATCTGCCATACAAGCCGATCATTTATTTTCGTCTCACTCAGTATCCTAAAAGTGTATTCAGACAATTTACCTGTGTCTGTATCTTCAGTAGTAAACTCTGAGCCAAACAGTGAGGCAGGTTCTGAAGTTTCCTCATTGCCTCCAGCTATTCTTTTTACTTTGCCCAGTGCAGAAAGATAAAGCCACGTTTGGTTATCTTTAGCCTTATCATCATAGGAAAATGAGAGCATTCCTATGCCTCGTTCTGACAGGGGCTGGAGAGTAAAAGTGACTGTTTTATTGTCTCGATTTGATTCACCATAATTTATTGAAATGGATTCGAGGACCTTTACACGAGGACGCTCAGTGCATGAAATCTTTTTATTCTGAATTCCGAAAGTGCAACTCGATAATTTTAGTTTCATAAAACTTGAATCATTAATAGCAAGCTGCTGATTGTCAACTAACTCCATGATGCTTCGAGCTTGAGGGTCATCGGAAAAATCCTGGCCCAATGAAGTCAGGCTTGTTGTTAATAAAAAGAAAAATAATTTTCTATACTGCAAATTTACCTCCATTAAAATTAAGTTCTCTCTCGACTCCAGATACCCCAAAAGTTGGTTTGAATAGTATTATCATTGCTGGGATAAGCAATAAGTCGCACAATAAAGCAAAAAATATGGCAAGAGATCCAAAAAAACCTACTTTTGCCAAACCTAAATACTCGGAAAAACTCAAGACGGCAAAACCTAAACCAATAATCATAGTGGTAAACATCACCGCTTGTCCGACTTCACGGATCGCACTTTTAAGAGCTAAACCAATATCTTTGGTTTTTATTAATTCAATTCGATAATGCGTCATAAAATGTATTGTGTCATCTACGGCAATACCCAGAATGACAGGTGCAATTAGGAGAGTATCTGTGTCCAGAGGAATCACAAAAAGGCCCATCAAACCAAAGGCTAAAAATGCGGGTATTGCATTAGGTATCATGCCCATTACTCCTGCTCTAACTGAACCTAACGTCACAATCATTATCAAACTAATCAATCCAAGTGCTAAACTAAAGCCATCGAATTGAGACTTTGCGATGTCATCTGTAACCACCATCAAGGTAGCAATAGATCCAGTAAGATTGACTTCCAACTTTGGAAATTCACTCTTAGAGTTGGCGAATATCTTTTGAATCTGTATTTCAACATCATTAAATAATTCTTTATATTCGAAGGAACCCATGTTCTTAGCATTAACTGTGATATGTGATCTACTGTAGTCATCAGAAACAAGGCTTCTTCTCTCTGATGGATCTGCACTATTAAATAAAAATAAGAGTTGAGAGATCTCTCTCGCATCATCCGGGATTTTGTAAGCATCGTCTGAGTCATTCATTATTTTACGGGTTTCCTTAACAATATTTGCTAAAGAAAAAGTGCGACCTATTTTTTCTGGATAAGTCTCTTCCAGATATGTTTGTAAGCTATCGACTGCTTTAAGGACCGAGGGAGAATGCATACCGTTGAATTGTTTGGTATCTATCATTACTTCCATACTTTGCGAACCGGACATTGATTCGTCTACTGTATTAACAGCGATACTGACTGGATGATCTGAACGGAATAGTCCAGCAATATTGGTGTCAATAACAATCTTGGTGGCACCAAAGATACAAATACCAAAGATTACCGAGAAACAAGCCAATATGAGTTTAGGTCTTTGGAAAACAAAATTTGGAACTGACTCCAAAATATTTTGATGAAATCTAACTACAACAAAAGTGAGACCAACAACGAAAATAATATAAAGCCCGACGAAAAGTTCAAAAGCATAAAATATCAAAGCCCCCAATAATCCGAGTAACACAAGTCTGCTTGCTGCGTCCATCTTATTAGTGATATGTTTCAAAAGCTCGATGCGCGTCGAGGAATTTTTATTTACTTTGGGATGCCATACGTCTAAAAAAATTGGCAAAATAAATATCGTAAACAAAAATGCGAGGAACACACCTCCAGCACACATAAAGGCAAAAATTTTGATTGGTTCTAAACTCGAAGTTGCGAGAACTAAAATGCCGCAAGCTGTTGTCAATGTTGTCAGTAATATAGCCAGTCCAACCTGTTCATATGCTTTGGTCAATGCTTCTTTGTGGGACAAACCATTTCTTTGATAACTGAAATAAGAGCTCATTACGTGAACACAATCGGCAATGCCTACTGAAAATATGAGTAGGATTGTCAGCGCAATCATTGTCGTAATTTTATAACCCAAGAGCGCAGTGATACCCCAGCACCAAATCACACTCGATGCGACAGTCAACATCGACCAGCTTAAGGCACTGGCTGATTTAAATAAAATCCAAAGAAGGCCAGAAAAAATAACGATCATTAGAAAACCAAGAATGGCCATTTGATCGAGACTGTCTTTTAATTGTGCTGTAATTGATGGCTCACCTACCGGATAAAAATCAAAGTGGGTCTCATATTGCTCATATACACTCTCTAATGATTTGCCAAATAAAAAATAATCACTTGGATCAACGTCTGCAAATTCTACTTTTTGAACGACTGCTGATTTATCAAAATCTATATCAAAATCAGTAAAACCCTCATCCAATACTATGTCCAGTGAATCAAGTTCAGATGTAAATCCCTCCTTTTTCACCAATCCAAAATCAGTCTCGATTACTAAGGCACCGGTGCTAAAGTCTCTGGAGTAGAAAGCGCTCACATAGTCAGGTTGGGATAACGCTTTCTCTTTAATTGATCGCAAAAGTGACTCCTCATTAACCAAATCTCTAGGCACTATTAATTGCGAGACGAGGCCATCTGAATCGTTAATTTGTATTCTTAAGTTGGCTACAGATTTGACTTTGCGGATCCTACTTAGATGATTTTGATTACCCTCATCGTCAGAATCTTTCGCAGATAACTCTTCAATATTTTTGGTAAGTTCTTTGATCATTGAGAGGGATTGAAATGAAAATACATCTCCATCCTTTGGTTTGTAAATTAGGAATACAGATCGATCGCTTCCAAATTGTCTTCTAAATTCATCGAGAGC
>CABZOI010000002.1 GCA_902527245.1 uncultured SAR92 cluster bacterium
TTTTCACAAATCAATTAGATCACACAAAAGATCCTTATTTTGAGCAATTAATCAATTTAAAAGTCTCATCTCACTTTTATATAAAGAGATCGGGAGAGATTATTCAATTCGTTTCATTGGATCACAGAGCCTGGCACGCTGGGCTGTCAGAATATAATGGTAGATCAAACTGTAATGATTTTAGTATTGGTATTGAACTTGAGGGAACTGAAAATATTAAGTATACCAATCAACAATATATGTCTTTGATTGAGCTCTCAAAGTGTTGCATACATAACTACTCAAAGTTAACTATTGACCGAATAGTAGGCCACAGCAAAATTTCACCCGGAAGAAAAACTGATCCCGGGATGCTTTTTGATTGGCAGTATTTTTTAAATAATCTGGCTCTTAAATTTTAGAGTCATTATCCCAAGGCGCAATTTTAAGCAATAGTATCATTCCGGGTACAGCAAGCGCTGTGCAGAGGTAGAAAAAGTGCTCCCATCCCATTAATTCGACTATATAACCGGAGGAAGCACTAATCGTTGTTCTGGGAACTGCTGTCAATGCAGTAAAAAGCGCAAATTGGGTTGCGGCAAAGGCTTTACTCGTGGTTTTGGCAATATAGGCTATAAATGCAGCTGTTCCGAGTCCGACTCCAAGGTACTCAAATCCAACTACTGCACCAAGAAGCCAAAGATTTTCTCCCACTCTCGCTAGTATCGCAAACCCGAGAATGGATATTATTTGGATAAGACCAAAAATCCATAATGCTTTATTTATTCCGATTCGAATCATAATAATTCCACCTACAATCCCACCGATAATACTTGTCCAAAGCGCTGCATTTTTTGCAACTAGACCGATATCGGTTAAGGAGAAACCCAGATCTATGTAAAATGGTGTTGCAAGAGAAGTAGCCATACTGTCTCCCAACTTATAAGTGAGCATGAAGAGCAAGATGAAAAAGCTATTTTTCATTCCATTTCTTGAAAAGAATTCGAGGAACGGCGCAGTAAATCGACTGTGACCTGTTTGTTTTAATTGAGGACTTATCTGAGGTTCTTTTACAAAAAGAGTCATGATGATGCCAGCAATAAAAAATGCGCTGGTAACTACAAACGCAAAGTTCCAGGAAAATAAATCAGCCAGCATTAGAGACAAGCTACCCGGAATCAGACTACTTATCCTGTATGCATTTACATGAATAGAGTTGCCTAGACCTAACTCTAAATCTGGTAAAATCTGACGCCTGAAAGCGTCGATAGAGATATCAAAGGTTGCACTGAATATTGCAACACTAATACACAAGATTGTTATTTCGAATAGGTGATGTGTCGGATTAAGAAAACCTAAAAAACTTATCGCCATTAGGAGGACTACTTGTGTTACAAACATCCAACTGCGCCGCAAACCAATATCCAGTCTCAAGATTTTCAAACTAAAAGTGTCTAATAGTGGAGCCCATATAAATTTGAGTGTATAAGGAAGTTGGGTTAATGAAAGAAGACCAATTTCAGCTAACCCTACTCCTTCAGTTCTAAGCCATGCGGGTATGAGTTGAATCAAAGCGTAATATGGAAGACCAGATGCAAAACCTGTGAAAATACACGTCAGCATTCTTGTGTTCATTACACTGCCCACAAGGCTATTATCTTGCATTCTATTTCAGCCTATTTCGGAGAATTTGAAATCTTAATTTCGATTGTGTTATATCCTAGCATAAGAAATAAATGCTCTCCTTATTTGCCTCAATCTGGTTAGTTTTTCTTAGGTTATATTTCCGAGTTTAAGAGGATTGGATAGATACAAATTAAAAATTATCTTCTTACTTAAATAAATTGAGGTGCAGTGCAAAAATACATTAGGATACGACGATGCGATTAAGATTTATACCTTTGTTATTGCTGAGTCTGATTGTTTTTGAGCTTTACATGCTCTTTTTAGCCTCTGAATCCATCGGTTCATTGAAAGTATTAGCACTCATTATAATGACTGCCGTTCTTGGTATCAGTTATATTAAAAAACAAGGGCTTAAAACTATCACAAAAGCTAGAGAGAGAATTTCATCTGGCAAAAGTCCAAATTCAGAGTTTATTCAGGGATTACTTCTAGCCTTTGGTGGTGTATTCCTATTAATTCCGGGGTTTATTTCCGATCTAATCGGTCTCGTCTTTGCTCTACCCTTTACTCGTAAACAAATTGCAAAATATATTCTTGGATCCTTTCAATCTTTTTTTGGACGTATATTTTCGTTTGAAGAGACGAGGGATGATGAGTCCTCAAGAGATATTATCGATGGCGAATTTTGGGAGCACCAGGATCAAAAAAAAATTAAAAAAAATACCAAAGACACTTGAAAATGTTAATGTGAATCACCATATTTCCTATTAGCGAAAGTTAACGCGATTAAACTATAAATAAAAATCTATCTTTTGGAGAAAAATTATGAAAATTCGTCCATTGCACGACCGAGTCATCGTTCGGCGCGAAGAGGAAGAACAAACGACCGCAGGCGGAATATTATTGCCCGGTTCTGCACAGGAGAAGCCAAACCAAGGAGAAGTTGTCGCTGTTGGTAGCGGACGTATTTTAGATAACGGAGAGGTTAGGGCAGTAGATGTGAAAGTTGGTGATACTGTTGTTTTTGGTCAGTATGCTGGGAATGACAAAATTGATGTTGATGGTGAAGAGCTAATAATCCTCAGTGAAAGTGACATAAAAGCAGTCATCGACGCATAACACACAAATATAAAATTTAGGTTAAGGAAACAATCATGACAGCTAAAGAAGTAAAGTTTGGTAACAACGCACGTCAAGGTATGCTTGAAGGAGTTAATGTCTTGTCGAATGCGGTAAAGGTAACACTCGGTCCAAAGGGACGGAATGTAGTTTTAGATAAATCGTTTGGTGCTCCAACAGTGACCAAAGATGGTGTCTCTGTTGCAAAAGAAATTGAGTTGAAGGATAAATTTGAGAATATGGGAGCTCAAATGATTAAAGATGTTGCATCGAAAGCATCAGATGATGCTGGTGACGGAACTACAACTGCTACAGTCTTAGCTCAGACCATTGTCAATGAAGGCTTGAAGTCTGTTGCTGCAGGCATGAATCCAATGGATTTAAAGAGAGGGATCGATAAAGCCGTTCTGGCAGCTACAGAAGAGATTGCTTCGATCGCTAAGCCATGCTCTGACAGTAAGGAGATAGCACAGGTTGGAACAATCTCAGCCAATAGTGATACTGCGATCGGTGACATCATCGCCGAAGCAATGGATAAAGTTGGAAAAGAGGGAGTGATAACTGTTGAGGAAGGAAGTGGCCTAGAAAATGAACTGGATATTGTTGAGGGAATGCAGTTTGATCGTGGCTATTTGTCTCCATATTTTATAAATAATCAAGATAACATGAGCACTGAGCAAGAAAGTCCACTCATTTTATTGGCGGATAAAAAAATCTCGAATATTCGGGAGCTTCTCCCCTTACTGGAAGCAGTTGCGAAAGCGGGCAAACCTCTTCTGATAATTGCCGAAGATGTTGAAGGTGAGGCTTTAGCAACGTTAGTGGTAAACAATCTTCGAGGAATTGTTAAGGTATCTGCTTGTAAAGCACCAGGGTTTGGTGACAGGCGAAAGGCAATGTTGGAAGACATCGCAATCCTCACTGGTGGCACCGTGATTTCAGAGGAAGTTGGCCTAGACCTTGAGGGAGCAACGATTGAGCATTTGGGTACAGCTAAGCGCGTGACTATGACTAAAGAGAACACCACTATCGTAGATGGTGCAGGGCAAGGAGAGGCGATAGAATCAAGAGTTAAGCAGATTCGAGCGCAGATTGAGGAGACGAGCTCTGATTATGACCGTGAAAAGCTCCAAGAGCGTGTCGCGAAGTTAGCTGGCGGTGTGGCAGTGATAAAGGTCGGAGCCACAACTGAAATTGAGATGAAGGAAAAGAAAGCTAGAGTTGAAGATGCTCTGCACGCAACTCGAGCCGCAGTAGAGGAAGGTGTAGTGGCTGGTGGTGGAGTTGCCCTGATTCGAGTTTTACAAAAAATATCAGATCTTGAAGGCGAGAATAATGATCAAACGGTGGGCGTTTCGATTGCGTTGAGAGCGATGGAAACTCCATTGAGACAGATTGTTGAGAATTCTGGAGACGAAGGTTCTGTGGTCGTAGATAAAGTGAAGCAGGGTAAGGACAGCTTTGGCTACAACGCGGGTACTGGCGAGTATGGTGACATGATAGAAATGGGAATCCTTGATCCTGCCAAAGTTACAAGAACTGCACTTCAAGCCGCGGCATCTATTGCTGGATTAATGATTACTACCGAGGCAATGGTCTCTGAAGTGGTCGAGGACACACCTGCAGCTGGTGGTATGCCTGATATGGGCGGCATGGGCGGTATGGGCGGTATGGGTGGCATGGGTGGTATGATGTAATCATCCTCTTTTGTTGTTCCCATACAAATGTTCTTGTATGTGTTAAAAGCCCGCAGATCCTTGGTTTGCGGGTTTTTTAATAAGTGGTTATGACTCCTAATAATTGATAAAGTATAAGTATGATTAATCAGTAAAAACAGAGGAAGTCTAATGGATAAAAAATCGACGCCTCCAATTGTACCTGATAGACGCGAAATGATTGGTAGGAAAGGATCATCGAACTCTGGCGGTCAGGGTAACTCAGATGTTAATAAATCTAACAAATCCTCAATTTCAGGTGGCGGCTCAAGTAATAAGTTTTCAGTTCTAATTTTACTCTTACTTTTAATTGCTGGAGCTTATGGGGGTTATGAGTATGTTGTTTTGGCAAAAAAACATGAGAACTTGTCTATCCGTTTTGATGAATTAGAGTCACGTCTGATGAGTACTGATGAATCAGTGAGTCAATCTGGGGCAGCATTGCAATTGAAACTCAGCAAACATGAAAGTGATTTGAAGAAACACTGGAGCGAAATTAGAAAATTGTGGGGTGTATCAAATGACAGAAACAAAACAAATATCGCATCAAATAAGAAAGATATTTCATTTTTGGCAAATCAAAACAATCAATCAAAGGCGAATCTTGAATCTTTGAAAACGAATCTTGAATTAACAAAGAAAAGAGTAGCTGATAACAAAACTTTACACGGTAATACTGAAAAAGAACTCAAAGCGCTCGACAAAAATATCATGCAATTAAGTGATCGGCTTAACCAAATGAAGATTTTGCAAGACAAACATGGGAGATCTCAAGTTGAGATAGACGAAGCTGTTGCCGCTATTGATAGTTTTAGAAGACAAACAATTCAAAAGCTTTACACACTCGAACAGCGAGTTAAGTCCATGAGTGAAGTCGATTTTCCAAATTCCCAACCCATCAACTATGTTAATGATCTTGAAGAGTAGCAATAAATAGCCATTGAAAAATGAATCAGTCAATCTTCTGGCATGACTATGAAACATCTGGGATCAATCCTTCTTTCGATCAACCATTACAATTTGCCGGAATTCGAACTAATGAGAATTTAGATATTATTGGCGATCCAATCGTATTATTTTGTAAGCCGCATCTTGATATTATCCCATCGCCACAGGCTTGTCTTGTGACGGGAATATCGCTACAGCAAGCATACTCAGAAGGACTCAAAGAGCCCGATTTTATATCGACTATTCATGCGGAAATGATTAAGCCGGGCACATGCAGTGTTGGTTATAACAGTATTAAATTTGATGATGAGTTTACGCGATTTACGTTGTATAGAAACTTTTTTGATCCTTACGAGCGAGAGTGGAAAAACGGGAATACTCGATGGGATATTTTAGACATGATGAGAATGGCCAGAGCATTGAGGCCAGAGGGAATCGAGTGGCCGAACCATCTTGATGGAAAACCAAGCTTTAAACTTGAGGATTTGACTCGGGCCAATGGCATTGACCATTCTGATGCGCATGACGCGTTATCTGATGTGTACGCGACGATCTCAATAGCAAAACTGATCAAATCAAAACAACCAAAGTTGTTTGATTATTTATATAACATTCGGAAAAAACATGAAGTTGAGAAAATAATAAACACCAATGACAAACGTCCATTCTTCTATGTCTCTGGAATCTTGTCCAGCGACAATATGTACGGATCTATTATGTTACCGCTAGCAAAACATCCAGAGAATAAAAATGCGATGATTTGCTGGAATTTAATGAAAGATCCATCATGCCTGATTAATAAAAGTGTTGAAACTCTGCAAGAGAATTTCTTTAATTTACATGTATCTGAACGATCAAGTGACATTTTTACACCATTAATTATCTCGCTAAATAAAGCTCCTGCAGTAACTCCTATTAATTTAATTACCCCAGAAATTGCCCAAAAATTAGCGCTAGATATGGAAATTTGTCGCCTCAATATGGAGAAAGTAATTCAGTTTGATATAAGTGAAAAGTTAAGACAGATTTATCAATTGCAAATTGCTCAAAGTACAAAATCGGCAGAATCTGCTCTTTATTCTGGTTTTATCCCAAACGAGGATATTAAAACTGCAGAAACTATAAGGAGTGCATCAATGGAGGATTTTTCAAAAAACTCATATCTTTTCAATGATAATAGGATGAATGAGCTCCTTTTTTTGTATCGTGGACGAAATTATCCAGAATCCTTTTCGCAAGATGAAAGAAAAATATGGAAAGAGATTTGCCGTGATCGACTGGTAAATGGGATTGACGGTAGGAAATCGATCAATAAAACGAGAGACGAAATAACCTGTTTGAAGCAATCCCTTAAATCTGAGAAGGCCATAACCATACTAAATCAATTAATGGAATGGCTATCAGTGATTGAAAGAGATTTCAATACAAACCTAGAGTGATTGATCAAAAACGGGTAGAATCGCCCAAATTATTTAGGGAGAGTAATATTGAGCTTTACCGGTGCCAGTATTTTATCTATTGAACAATTCTCTTTGGATGATGTTGAAAGAATCTTTGCTGTCGCAGACCGAATGCAACCTTTTGCCAGTAGGGAACGTTTCACCAAGGCCCTTGATGGTGCAATTTTAGGCAATATTTTTTTAGAGCCTAGTACTCGAACGAGGATTAGTTTTGGATCCGCTTTTAATCTTTTAGGAGGTCACGTAAGAGAAACGTCAGATATTTCAAGCAGTGCGTTTGTTAAGGGTGAATCACTTCAAGATTCTGCGCGAATTCTTTCTGGTTATAGTGATATTATCTGCTTGAGACATCCAACAAGCGGATCAGTTGAAAAATTTGCAAAATACAGTCGCGTGCCAGTTATTAACGGTGGTGATGGTGCAAATGAGCATCCAACCCAAGCTTTACTGGATCTTTTTACAATAAAAAAAGAGCTCAGGGCAAAAAATCGTGACATTAATAACTTACGCATTGCCCTAGTCGGTGATTTGCTTTTTGGCCGAACAGTTCACTCATTATGTAAGCTACTTTCATTATATCGAGGAATTTCAGTAGTGTTGATTTCTCCCCCTGAGTTGTCAATGCCGGAGGATATTATCGAATCAATGAGGGCGGCAAACATTCAGGTAAATGATTGCGAGGATTTCTATAAAGGTATTGGAGATGTTGACATCATTTACACCACTAGAATTCAAGAAGAACGTTTTGAAAATAAAGAGATGGCTTCTAAGTACAGAGGAAAGTTTGTTTTGAACGATGATATTTATACAAAATATTGTTCATCTGACACTGTAGTAATGCATCCCCTTCCTCGAGACAGTAGACCTGAGGCAAATGAAATTGATTTTGATCTCGATAGCAATCCAAATCTCGCAATTTTTAGACAGGCAGATAATGGTATAGCAGTTCGAATGGCTCTTTTTGCCTTAGTTCTGGATGTAGTTGATCAAGTTGAAAAAACATCATCAAAAATTCAATGGTATGTTTCAAGAAAGTAAGTAGTTTAAAAGTAACTATATTTGGGGGTCTCTTTTGGATTTATTTGATGATATTAGACCGTATAATAATGAGGAAGCGACAGATGCTATGCTTCGCCTCGTCCAAAACAAAAATTTCTTAAATCTTCTTATATCTAAAAAACTTTCTATAAATAACTCACCGTTAACTTATTGTTACTATTATTTTAGTCGACTATTTGTTCGGTATAAGCTCACAAAATTATTGTCGAATATTGAAAGCATTGAAGATTTTCAAGAGGAGATTTCAAAGAGATTGCAGTACTCGTTGGACAAAACAACTGATGGATATGAATTTGTAGGATTAGATAATTTGAAAGCTAACTGTTCATATCTTTTTCTCAGTAATCACAGAGATATTGCATTAGACCCTGCGTTAGTTAATTTAGGTATGAGACAAGCAAAACGTGATACGGTCCGAATAGCAATCGGAGATAATCTCCTCAGTAGGCAATATGCGATAGATCTTATGAGAATAAACAAAAGTTTTATTGTTAAAAGATCCTTTGAAAACCGACGTCAAAAATTAGAGTTTTTGAAAAGATTATCAAGTTATATTCAACAAAGTTTAACTGTTGATAAGTCCTCAGTATGGATTGCTCAGGCAGAGGGCAGAGCTAAAAATGGAAAAGATTTAACTGACACAGCACTTCTGAAGATGCTCAGCTTAGCGAAGGCAAAAGGTGAACAGTTCTCTGAATTTATTCAGAAATTGAATGTTATTCCAGTTGCTATTTCTTATGAGTATGACCCATGTATACGACAGAAAGTCGATGAGATTCATGCCAAAAGGATTGGTCTAGACTATAAGAAATCAAAGTTTGAAGATTTGGACAGTATTGTCAAAGGATTCCTCGATTACAAAGGGAGAGTGAAAGTGACCTTTGGTCATATGATTTCACAAAATTCTTATTCTGTTGAAGATCTTGCCAAAGAAGTTGATAAACAAATACATAACAACTACTGTCTTTTCCCATCAAATATAATTGCGTGGGCACTAAGCAATCCGGATGAGCAAAAAGTTATTGATAAGTTGAAAAAGCTTTGGCCTCGAGAAAATTGGAATTATTCTGAAGAAAAATTTTTAGTTCATCTACAAGATTTCTCAGATGATTTAAGGGAGATCGCAGTAGGAATATATGCTGAACCTGTGACCAGCCGTTTAATGTACAAATAATTAGAAAGATATATTTTGATACTTCGATTTTTTTTATAAGGGTATTGTTCTCTTTGAAGTTTTATTGATCTGATATACTACCATTTTGAACTTAGAGAGAAATTACTTATGAGTGAGCTATACCTGGTGCGTCATGGCCAAGCCTCTTTTGGTTCCTCCGATTATGATCAGCTCTCAGAAATTGGTTTTGAACAATCAAATGTTTTGGGAGAGTTTTTTGTTTCTCGAAATATTATTTTTGACCGCTTTGTTTGCGGTGATATGCGGCGTCACAGGCAAACAATATCGCAGGTCTGTGAGGGTATGCAATTATCTAAATATAACTTAGACATATTGCCAGGTCTCAATGAATATGACTTTGAAAACCTGTTTTTGGCTTACGGTAAAATTTTTGGGGATGATGTTTCGTATAAAAAAGCAAAAAAAAATCCGAAAGACAAAAAAAATTATTATCGACTTTTAAGAAAGATTCTAAATGTCTGGGTGTCTGATCAGTTACCTGATGTTGATGAAACGTGGGATGTTTTTAAATCTCGTGTTAGTAAGTCTCTCGAAAATATAATGTCAAATTCACACACTGGTTCTAAAGCTCTAGTAATTGCATCAGGAGGGTCAATCAGTATGCTTTTGGGTCTCGTGCTACAAATCCCCGATGAAAAGGTTTTTGATCTTAATCTGCAGTATCTAAATACGGGAGTGACACATTTTTTTTTCAATCAAGAGAAAATAAATCTAACTGGTTTCAACAACATCTCCCACCTAATTTTGAATGATGATGAACGTTTAATTACATATGGCTAGTCCAAGGAAAGATCATGAAAAATAGCGAGTTCGACATGTCTGAAAAAGTAGCATTAGTCACTGGCGCTTCTAGTGGGTTAGGAGCACATTTTGCTAGAGAGCTAGCAATTCGGGGTGCTAAAGTGGTTGTTACCGCGCGAAGAACTGAAAAACTAGAAAATGTGGCTCGTGAAATTTTATCACTGGGTGGAGAGGTAGTCAGTATCCCTATAGATGTAACTGAAAGGAAGTCTATCAAGAATTGCTTTGATGAAGTGGAGAAGAGATATGGAGTGGTAAACTTAGTCTGCAACAATGCAGGAGTGGCAAAGCCTGAGAAAGCGGTGGATGTGGACGAGGCAAGTTGGGATAAAATCTTGGATACAAATCTTAAGGGAGTTTGGATGGTTGCCAAAGAAGCCGCTAAACGAATGATCAGCGAGGAAGTCTCAGGGTCAATCGTAAATACCGCTTCGATTATGGGACTCCGAGTGGCGCTGAATAGAGCAAGTTATGCTGCTTCAAAGGCTGCAGTAATTCAGCTTACAAAGGCTTTAGCATTAGAATGGAGTGAATATAATATTAGAGTGAACGCACTTTGCCCTGGTTTTTTTGTCACCGAAATGACCGAACATTATTTTTTACAGCCTTCTTTTGCTAAGTATATGAAAACAATTGTTCCAAAAAGGGCTGGAGATATGGATGAAATAACTGCACCATTTCTCTTATTAGCCAGTGATGCTGGCTCGTATCTCAATGGTATTTGTATCCCGGTGGATGGTGGTCATAGTCTTGGTAAAATTTGATTATTAGGGTGTCGAAGTTTTGGATTTAAAAAACGAAAGAAGAGAGTACAAGCGTTCAACTCTCAGTCGAGAAAAATTATGTATTGACCCTTTTGATCAATTTAAAGTTTGGATTGACGATGCAGCTGGCTCATCGATGAGTGATCCTACGGCAATGGTTCTAGCAACGTCTGACTCAAGAGGTAGGAATAGTCAGAGAACTGTTTTAATGAAAGAATTCAGTTCAACTGGTCTTGTTTTTTACACAAATTTAAATAGTAAAAAGGCTCAAGATTTAGAAGTAAATAAGCGGGTGAGTGTTCTTTTTCCATGGTATGAACTTGATCGACAAGTTCAAATAAGAGGATTCACTGAGATGCTTGATAAATCTGAGGTGGAAAAATATTTTAAAAGTAGACCTAAGATGAGTCAGATTTCTGCTTGGGTCTCAAAGCAGAGCTCTGTTATTAAATCGAAGAGTCTTTTGGAGGATAGATTTCAAGAAATACAAAATCATTTTTTAAATAGAGAAATAGATTTACCAGATTTCTGGGGCGGAATCCGGATAATTCCCGATGAGTTTGAGTTTTGGCAGGGTGGTGAAAGAAGACTTCATGATAGGTTTGTTTATAAAAAGAACAAAGACGGTTGGTTGATCAGTAGATTATCACCCTAATACCACACATCGAGGATTTCATAATGAGTTGTTGTATTTGCAGTTGTTAACTCAATTATGTCTGAAGCCGATTTTCCAAGAAGGCTTTTACTAAGAGGTGATTCGAAATTAATCCATCTCTTTTCTGGGTTTGTCTCGTCTATGCCTACAAGCCTAAATGTCATGATCTTTTCATTTTCCAAGTTTCTCAGTTTGACAAAGGCTGAAAAATAAATCCTATTTCGATCAGTCGGTTTTTTCCTTACTACTTGGATTGTAGCTAGCTGCTTCGTGATATATCGGATTCTTCTGTCAATTTCGCGGAGTTTTCTTTTACCATAAATGTAATCACCGTTCTCTGACCTGTCACCATTTTTTGCAGCTTGATGCACATTATCAACTATTTTTGGTCTCTCTTTTGACCATAAAAACTCTAGTTCTTTTTTTAAGTTAGCTGCACCCTCCGATGTAATATATGTTTTCATATTATGATGATTTCAAATCAAATGCGTTTATTGTTGATTTAGAGACAGTACATTTAAATAAAACAAGAGTTCCCTATTTAGCGCATCCTCAATATTTTTTGGTTTTTTAAATCCATGACCCTCATCTTTAAAGGTAACGTACTCCACTGCAATATTTTTTCGTATTAATTTATCAACCATTGATTGGCTTTGGCTGGGGGGCACAACTTTATCTTTTAAACCTTGAAGGAAAATGACTGGACAATTAATCTCATCGATGTGATTGACTGGAGATCGTTGTTGGTATGTCTCTTGTTGATTCAGAGGATCGCCAATGAGGGTATCCAAATATTTAGATTCGAACTTGTGAGTATCTGTTGCGAGTTTTTGTAGGTCACCAATTCCATAAAGACAGGCACCCGTCTTGAAAAGAGTTAACTTTGTGAGTGCGGAGAGAACTGTGTAACCCCCGGCACTACTCCCTCGAATAATGCATCTATCTTTATCAATCATTTGTTGGCGCGAAAAATATTCGGCCGCTGCTTGAATGTCTTGGATATCATATTCGCCCCACTTTCCATAGAGTTTCTCTCTGTAATGTTTCCCAAATCCAGAACTCCCTCGATAATTCAAATCGATCACAGCAAAACCCCTATTGGTCCAAAATTGTATTTTAAAATTTAAATTATTTTTGGCTGAGCTTGTTGGACCACCGTGACACAAAAAAATAGCAGGAGGTAACTCAGAGATATGGCCACAAACTTTACGATTTTTTGGAGCATAAAAAAAAGCATGAATTTTATCTTTGTTTAATGCAGGGAAAAATACAGACTTTCCAATCGATATATCCCCGGTGTTGATTTTAATCTGATTGGGCTGATAAATTTTTTTAACTGCTAAGTTACTGTCTACACAAAAAATTTCCTGAGCCATCAATGGACCACTGCCAATTAAAATAATTTTTCCCGCATGTATGCATAAACTTTTTAAAACAGTATGCTTTGTATTCACAGTCTCTGGTGCCGCTTTACTTTTAGTTGCAACCAAAAGAGTGCCCTCAGCATTAAATATTTCTGTGTACCCAATAAAACCACTTTCATCCACACAGAAATTTTTCATTCCAAATTGCCAAAATGGATCGGCGCAGTCACGTTCGACGTCAAAAATTTGTTGTGAGTGATGGTTATTTACTCGATATAAATTCCACCAACCTGAGGTATCTGATATATATATAATTTCATTGTTGCTTGACCAACAAGGCTGGGTTATTGACTCTGAAGTTGTCTTGCCAACAATACATGTTTTTGATGAGATATTTTGCTCATTGTTCCCGGACCAGAGCTCGGTTTTATCCCACGGCATATCAGGATGATTCCATTGTATCCAACAAATTTTTGAACATTCTTTATTGAGTCGAGGGTAGGCATAGAAATCTGACCCTGTAATCAAAGGATTGATTTTTAGCGATCCCTCTAGATTCAGCCCTGCAATAAAATTTTTTATTGATCTCGGATTTGAATGATCCTCACATACTGTAATTATCCGATTATGTTTCTTATCGGGTATCAGATCTGCATATCTGAGTTTATTCTTTGGTGTGAAAGGTTTGGGGTCTCCAGAGGGATTTGACAGATCTGAACTATATATTCTTTGATCGGAGCTATTCACAAAATAGAGATAGTCACCAAGAACTGTATAAGCGATACCTCCATATTCATGAACCTTGGAGCCATGACTGTAAGGAGAAGAGAACATGTCACTAATGGCACCGAACTTATCCATTGTTACAATTACGGATCTTCCATTTTCATGAGGGCGATATTCAATCCAGTATAAGTTTCCATCAAATGATTGGATATCACTCAGTTCAATGAGTGCTTTCGATGCAGTTTTAGCAGTAATGTCAGATGACCAAGTTCCAAAAGGTTTTGAAATTTTCATGCGATTTTATTTTAGTATTTTCACACTGAAATTATTAGCTTGTAATTCTAGGGCAATTTTTTCTAAAAAATTTCCTTGTAACTCGATTGTATCTTTATCAAATGTTCCTCCAGTGGAACATTTTTTTCGTAGAGCTTTGGCTAGATTTTTCAATTCTTTATTAGGTAAGCGAAACCCGGTAGCAACGGTAACGGTCCTACCTCTCCTTGATTTTTTATCTAATTTTAGGAAGATTAACCGATCTTTTTGACTATCACAGTCAGGACGTTTCTCCTCTCTTATGCGACCCTGGTCTGTAGAGTAAACGAGTCGAGAGTTCTTGTTCATTGAATTTCTATAATTTATAACCAGTTTGAAGTTCTGTAATTTTTTGTTCTAGTTGTTTAATTTTTGCTTCTGCTCTTTCTAAGATAGCTTTTTGTGTTTTAAATTCTTCCGTTGTAACAAAATCAAAATCTTCGAGAGTGTTAATTGTGGTAGACCGAATTAAATTTTTTAAATCACCGCCTATGGCTTTTGCATCTTTGAGTTTTTCTTCAATATTTTCTTGTAACAGAGTTATCAGAGAATCTTTGTCCACTTATTTTTCTCCATAAAGAGGTGCATCAAGATTTTACAATAAATGTGAACTATTTATATAGTTTCACGAAATAATTCTGTCATGGTGCAAAAACATAAATTAAAAATAGTAAATGCACTAAATTAGAGCAGAAAATTTTCTCCAAATTGTTATTAGACGGATAAATGTCTGAAATATATACGGATTTAATTTTGGCACGTTATATGCATTTTTTTAAAACGTCAGCAAAAAGCTGACTTCACTATTTATATATAAATTGCAACTTTGGGAGTTAAAAATGAAATTAATTAAAACAACAATTTGTGCGGCAACCCTAATGACGGCATCGGCGGCGATGACAGCTGAAGTGTCTGGAAACGTTGCCCTCGGAACCGACTATTTTTTCAGGGGAGTCGACCAATCTGGAGGAGCAGCGCTCTCTGGCGGTTTTGATGTAGCGTTTGATAGTGGTTTGTACATCGGAACATGGGCGTCTAGCCTAGATTTTAGTGCGGGCCCTGAACTCGATTATTACATCGGTTATGGCGGTAGCATCACGGATGACGTTTCATTCGATGTGGGATACCTAATGTATGGATATCCGGGAGATACTTCGCTCGATTTTAATGAAATATATGGCAGTGTTTCGTTTGCATCTACAACTGTTGGCATGGCTTACTCAGATGACTATTTTGATTCTACTGGCGCAACCACTTATTTGTACGTTGACTACGGATTTGATGTGGCGGAGAACATAAGTATTGGGCTTCATTACGGCACAATATCAGCAGACGACGATGATGCATATGATGCTGTGTTTGGAGATACAATCGATGATTACTCAATTACTTTGAGTACTTCAGCTGCAGGACTAGGAATTGATTTTTCATTAATCGAATCCAATGGAAGCGGTGCGCTCGATGCAGACACTGAGTTTACTATGACAATTTCGAAATCTTTATAAAAAGTTTTCGTAACTAAATGAAATTAATAACCGCCATTATAAAGCCCTTTAAGCTTGATGATGTTAGGGAGGCTCTGGGAGATATTGGTATATCTGGGGCAACTGTAACTGAAGTGAAGGGTTATGGTCGTCAAAAAGGTCACGTTGAGTTATATCGTGGTACCGAATACACAGTAGATTTTATGCCCAAAGTTAAGATAGAGGTTGCATTGAGTGATGAGATTGTTGACTCAGCGTTAGAAGCTATTACTCAAGCTGCTTCAACCGGAAAGATAGGCGATGGGAAAGTTTTTATCACTAATTTGTCGGATGCAGCTCGAGTTCGGACAGGCGAGTCTGGAGCGATGGCAATTTAATGTTCGGTTATTGGAATCAAATAACATAAGAGGAATTAATAATGGAAGCAACTTTTGAATTAGCGTACGCGCTAGACACATTCTACTTCCTGATTTGTGGAGCTTTAGTAATGTGGATGGCTGCAGGCTTTACAATGTTGGAAGCAGGGTTAGTTAGAGCAAAAAATACAACCGTAATTTTAACCAAGAACGTAGCACTTTTCTCCATCGCATGCACCATGTACATGGTATGCGGATATAGCATCATGTATGGGGGTGGTGATTTTAGTTTATTTCTGAGTGGGATCACAGGTGATGGAGCGACAGGTGCCGAGGACCCAGCAACGTACGCACCCTCAGCCGATTTCTACTTCCAAGTTGTATTTGTGGCAACTGCGATGTCGATAATCTCAGGATCAGTAGCAGAAAGAATTAAGCTTTGGTCATTCCTAGTCTTCGCAGTGGTGATGACCGGAATTATCTATCCAGTTGAAGGTTCATGGACCTGGGGTGGAATGCCAGTGTTTGGTATGTATACCTTGGGCGATTTAGGGTTCTCTGACTTTGCTGGTTCAGGCATTGTGCACATGGCTGGAGCAGCGGCAGCATTGGCTGGCGTTATACTACTCGGAGCAAGAACTGGTAAGTATGGTGCAGACGGCTCTGTAAATGCAATTCCCGGTAGTAGTTTGCCTCTCGCGACCCTAGGAACATTTGTTCTTTGGCTGGGATGGTTTGGATTTAATGGAGGATCAGTTTTAGCTACTGCTAGTGTAGAGAGCGCAAATGCTGTGGCCGTAGTCTTCATGAACACTAATGCTGCTGCGAGCGGAGGCTTAATTGCTGCTCTATTAGTTGCAAAGATGATGTTTGGTAAGGCCGATCTAACGATGGCGCTCAATGGTGCGCTTGCTGGATTGGTGGCAATAACAGCCGAGCCATCGACACCTACGCCTTTGCTAGCGACATTGTTCGGTGCCGCTGGTGGTGTATTGGTAGTCTTTAGTATTGTTGCATTGGACAAAATGAAAATTGACGATCCAGTAGGTGCTATCTCTGTTCATGGAACAGTCGGCCTACTTGGACTTCTCCTAGTGCCTTTGACAAATGATGGCGCTTCATTCTCAGGTCAGATAATTGGTGCATTAACCATTTTCGTTTGGGTATTCGTAGCGAGTTATATCGTTTGGTCGATACTTAAAGCGACAATGGGCATTCGAGTATCCCCTGAAGAAGAAGAAACAGGAGTTGATGTCGGTGAAACTGGGATGGATGCATACCCTGAATTCACGGCTAAATAATTCAGCGACCCCTTCGCATATACTTTATCCGGGGCTTGTCCCCGGATTTTTTTTTCTAATTTTTGACATTGTCCTAATTATCTGCTGATTTTTCGGTACGAAAAGAGTATCCTACAAAAACAAATTTAGAGTTTATTTTTATGAAATTAATTACTGCTGTTATAAAACCTTTCAAGCTTGATGACGTTAGAGAGGCACTTGCCGAGATCGGTATTCAAGGCATGACCGTTACTGAAGTTAAAGGATTTGGAAGACAAAAAGGGCATACTGAATTGTATCGTGGTGCTGAGTATGTTGTTGATTTTCTCCCTAAAGTCAAACTTGAAATTGCGGTGCCAACTGAAATGGAGGAGAGTGTTGTGGAGGTAATTATCAAATCAGCCTCTACCGGTAAAATTGGTGATGGCAAGATTTTTATATCGACTTTGGAAGAGGTGATCAGGATTAGAACTGGCGAAACCGGTTCGGATGCTATTTAGCACTCTTTAATCTTTCAACTAGAGTTCAAGCCACGGTTAACTATCAGCGTCAACTATTTAAAGCTCCCAATGTATGTTGAATAACCCTTTCAAAATTTTTCTTTCATGCTTTATGGGTGTTTTGATTAGCTGTTCTGTACCAGCAAATGATCAAGAGATTATTAATAAGTTAAAGTCTGCCCGATCAGACCTCGAATATAAAATACTTGGCCCCTCAGACATTCCAGGATTTTTCGAACTTCAAATTGGCAATGATTCAAACTTTTATGTTTCATCTGACGGAAAGTTTTTACTTGATGGCGATGTTTACCTTATCGGTGATGGTGATTTTTCAAATGTGAAAGAATCGAAGTTTAGTCAAGTTAGGAAGATCGCAATGAGCAAGATAAATAAAGATGACTTGATTATTTTCAAAGCAAATAATAAGACAAAAGCAGTGATAAGTGTGTTTACCGACATTGATTGTGGTTTTTGCAGAAAACTTCATAAAGAAGTTTCCAGCTTAAATGCATTAGGTGTGGAAGTAAGGTATCTTGCTTTTCCAAGAGCAGGTTTAGATTCAAAGTCATATCAGAAAGCCCTCTCTGCATGGTGTTCCGATGATCCTAAAGAATCGCTTACTGATTATAAAAATGGCGATGATAAACCATTTCTTGAGTGTGGAACGAATGCTGTGGCTGAACAATATAGACTTGGCCTAGAGTTAGGCATTAGTGGAACACCCGCCATTATCCTTGAAGATGGCAGCCTAGTGCCTGGTTATCGGACTGCTGAAGCTTTGATAAAAATAATGGGTCTTAAAACTTAATATAATTAAAACGCTGGATAAATAGATTTATTGTCATAATTTTGTTTGAATCATCCCTTTGGGTTGCTAGAGGCTTTATATGAGACAATTAAATATAGGCATATGTGGTCTCGGTACCGTTGGCTCTGGCGTTTTAAGCGTTTTACAGAATAATGCAGATATTATTAGAGAAAAAAGTTCGTGTTTAATCCATGTTACTCATGTTGCAACTAGAAACACTAACCATGGATGTAACGTTGAGAATATCCAATTTTCAAATGATATATTCGAGGTCGCTAGAGATTCTGACATCGATCTCGTAGTCGAACTGATCGGTGGGACGAGCTCAGCATTAGAATTAGTCATGTTAGCAATATCAAATGGAAAACATGTAGTGACTGCGAACAAGGCACTAATTGCCGAGCATGGTACGAGTATTTTGCAAGCTGCTTATGAAGCAAATGTCATTGTTGCTTTTGAGGCATCTGTGGCAGGTGGTATACCGATTCTAAAAAGTATTAGGGAAGGCCTAGTAGCTAACAAAATCAATTGGTTGGCCGGTATCATAAACGGGACGACTAATTTTATTTTGTCAGAGATGTCATCGAAAGGCAGGAGTTTTGAATCAGTTTTAGAAGAAGCTCAAAAAAGGGGTTATGCCGAGGCAGATCCATCATTTGATATAGAAGGGATTGATGCCTCCCAAAAACTCTCTATTCTCACCTCAATGAGCTTTGGTATGACTTTGCCACTCGATCATTTGTTCACTGAGGGAATAACCAAAATTCCCCTAAAGGACGTCTATTTCGCAAAAGAATTAGGTTTTACCTTGAAACATATTGGCATTTGTAGGGATCACGGTGAGCAGATAGAGGCGAGAGTTCACCCTGCATTAATTCCGGACAGCTCTATTTTGTCCAGTGTTAATGGTGTATCAAATGCTGTTATGATCAATGGTGACGCGGTCGATACGACACTTTACTATGGGCCTGGTGCTGGGAGCACCCCAACAGCATCATCTGTCATTGCGGATATAGTTGAGGTAGCAAAATCGGATAAGAATGCCTACTCCTCTCTTGGATTTCCTGTAGAGAAGCTTTGTCAACGCAAAATGCTCGATATTGATTTAGTTGAATGTGGTTTCTACGTTCGTTTTACGGTCGTAAATGAAACCGGTGTATTGTCCAAGATAACGAAAATTATGGCTGATTCAGCTTTGAGTATTGAATCGATCATTCAAAGAGATGTGGAAGACGACTCTAATCGTGTAGATATCGTTTTACTCTCGAGTAAAACGACTCAAAGCAACTTATCGCCTGTATTAAGGAAAATTACAGAACTGGATAGTGTATCGGATGAGTTTGTAATATTACGAGTAGAGTATTTAGATAACTAATTTCCACTAAATTTATCACAAATGAGATATAGCAATCTTGAGATTTATTAGTACAAGAGGAATTTCAGAGCCCTGCTCTTTCGAGGAAGCCGTGATGACTGGTTTAGCGACTGATGGGGGTCTTTACGTCCCAGAGTATCTGCCTCAATTTCCTGAGGATCTGATAACTTCTTGGTCTAGTTTAACTTATGAAGAGCTCGCTTTTAAGGTGATGTATCCGTTTGTAGAGGATAATATTGACGAGATTTCATTTCAAAGAATATTAGATAAGTCATATGCTAAATTTAGGGACACATCTATTGCTCCATTAAAACAATTCGATGAAAAAAACTGGATTTTGGAGCTCTTTCATGGACCAACGCTTGCTTTTAAGGATTTCGCTTTACAGTTTTTGGGTAATTTGCTGGACCATATTGTTGGGTCTAAAAATGAAAAATTAGTTGTTCTTGGGGCTACCTCCGGTGACACTGGATCAGCTGCAATTGAGGGATGCAAAGATTGTAGGAACATTGATGTATTTATTCTGCATCCTCATAATCGCGTTTCAGACGTTCAAAGACGGCAAATGACAACAATTAATAAGTCCAACATACATAATATTGCTATTAGTGGAAATTTTGATGATTGTCAGGCAATCGTGAAAAAAAGTTTTTCTGAACAAGAATTTTTGAGAGGAGAGCGTCGATTAATTGCAGTCAATTCGATAAATTTTGCAAGGATATTAGCTCAAATTGTTTATTATTTTTGGTCATATTTACGGATTAACTGCCCAAAAGAAGGAATTATTTTTTCTGTTCCAACTGGCAATTTTGGGGATGTCTTTGCTGGTTACATAGCTCTTGGTATGGGATTACCAATCAAAAAGCTCATAGTTGCGACGAATTCAAATGACATCTTACACCGATGCATCAATAACAATGATCATTCGCCTAGGGAGGTAAATGCAAGCCTTGCCCCGAGTATGGATATCATGATTTCGAGTAATTTTGAACGTCTTTTGTTTGATGCATTCGAAAGAGACTCTTCAAAAATAAGAGAGTTGATGGAGAAAGTAACAAACTCATCTATACAGTTAAGTGAGCGCAGTATCCTTTCAATAAGAGACAACTTTTGGAGTTATCGATGTGATGACAGAGAAATAGTCTCTACCATAAAGTCCTTCTATAAAAAAAATAATTACTTATTAGACCCTCACACAGCTATCGGTGTTTCTGCATCCATGGCATATGAGGATGATGCGGGGATTCCTATAGTTACTTTATCTACTGCTCATCCTGCTAAGTTCCCTGATGTTTCGAAATATACAAATCTTCTTACCCCAGAATTACCTGAGCATCTTAAATCTATATTATTAGATGAAGAGTATTATTCAATTGTAGATAATTGTCAGAATAGAGTTGAAAGCTTTATATCTAAGAAGCTTTTTACATAATCTAGAGTCTTATTATTAGGAGAATTACAGAGGATTAGTATGTTTGACGACACAAAATTATCAAAGGAAGATCAAAAGAGAGTGGACGCATACTTGAGTTCCGGTTTTAACAGTGTGAATAGGGCACCTTTCAGACCATTGAGATTACTAATCTTGATTTGGGTGGTAGTAGCTGCTTTAGGTTTGATAAGTTGGTATATAGGCAAACAGGCTGGTTACCTCTAGGATTAAGTATTCCCCAGAGTCTTTTATCTATGAAATTTTTCGATATTTGTACTAAGGCACTGGTTCCAACAAATGGAATAAAACTTGAAGTTTACGAAGCTGGAAAGGGCGGCATACCCATAGTTTTGTGTCACGGTTGGCCTGAGTTAGCATTCAGCTGGCGCTATCAAATACCTATTCTGATTGATATGGGATTTCATTGTATCGTACCAAACCTAAGAGGATATGGTAATTCGAGTAAACCAACAGAAGTAGACTCTTATAATGCTGTTAATCTGTCCGAAGACCTTAATGGGCTACTCGATCATTATGGATTAGAGAGAGCTTTTTTTGTGGGGCATGATTGGGGTGCATGGTTGCTTTGGCATTATGCATTACTGCACAAAAACAGGGTATATGGATTAATTAATCTATCTGTGCCATTCCGCCCACGTGATTTATCCGACCCAATCGAATTTTGGGAAAAGGTGCTAGGAGAGGACTTTTATATTGTCCACTTCAATAAGAAACCAAACTTGGCTGTTTCTTCATTTAATAAAAATCCTGAGAGAGTATTACGAAACTTATATCGAACTGAGCATTGGTTGGATGATGAAAAAAAAGATGATAGTTACAACATCATTAAATCTGGAGATCTTGATTACAATGTCGGCAAGCTTGCCATGAGTGATGAAGAGCTTAAGGTTTTTGTTGATGTATTTTCCAGAGGTGGATTTGAAGCTCCTTGTAATTGGTATAGGAATATTAGCAGAAACTGGAGGCTAATGGAGGGAGTTCCTCAAACAATTGAGATAAATACACTGATGATATATGGCAAATACGACATGGTGCCGAAAGTAGATATGTCAGAGTCCGTGAAAAACTTAGATATTGTTACTTTAGATTGTGGGCACTGGATTCAGCAAGAAAAGCCACGTGAGACTAATGAAGCTTTATCTAAGTGGTTGAATGTTCAAAAGGTAAACTACGGATTCATATGACTGTAGAGATACATAAAAGGGTTTATGATCAAAAATTACTTGGTAGCCTAAATCTCGACAATGAAATTTTAGAGAGAATTTTTCTTTCTCGAGGAATCACTCGAGCCGAAGATTTAAATAAAAGTTTAAAAATACTCCCAAATCCCAAACTGTTAAAAAATATCGATGCGGCCATGAATCGACTTTTCTCTGCTTTGATGAACGATGAAATTGTGATGGTAATTGGAGATTTTGACTGTGATGGCGCATCGAGTACTGCTTTGATGATGCTTGCTCTATCTGAGATGGGTTTTAAAAATATCAAGTTTCTTGTACCTGATCGTTTTAAATTGGGTTATGGACTGACTGAGGGCGTAGTTGATCTGGCAATCGACAATAAGACTGATTTGATAATAACCGTTGATAACGGAATATCGAGTATATCTGGTGTGCAGTATGCTCGATTAAATAATATTGATTGCATCATTACAGATCATCATATTGCCCCAGATTCGCTCCCGCAAGCTGTCGCAATTATCAATCCAAATCAGAAAAATTGTAATTTTCCGGCGAAAAATTTGGCAGGTGTAGGTGTCGCTTTCTTTTTTATTGCAGGATTCCGAACGTTTTTACGAGAGAAGAACTGGTTTGAAGAAAATAATATTGAAGAGCCATTTCTAGCAAACTATCTTGATTTAGTTGCCCTTGGAACAATTTGTGATGTTGTGCCTTTGGATAAGGTAAACCGATGCTTAATTTATCAGGGAATTCAGCGAATTCAGAATGATAAATGTAGACAGGGTATCAAAAAATTGGTGGATTTAACTGGTTTAAAGATAAAACTTATCTCTTCAGAAGATATAGGGTATCGAATAGGGCCTTACCTTAATGCTGCAGGAAGATTAGATGATATATCTCTGGGCATCAAATGCTTAGTTTCTGAAAATTCAGAGGTTACAAAAACTATTGCAGCTGAGCTGGAACAATTAAATCATCGCAGGAAAACCCTTCAGCAAGAGATGGAGAAAGAGGCCAATCATGAAGTTGAAGCATTAATATATGATCAAAAATTAGAACTTCCAGAAGTTATCTGTTTATTTAAAAAAGATTGGCATGAGGGAATAATAGGATTGATTGCCTCTCGTATGAAAGAAATTTTTGATAGGCCAGTAGTCGTTTTCACCTTATCAGAATCAGGAGATGTAAAAGGCTCAGCTCGGTCTATCAATGGATTCCACATTAGAGACGCATTAGAAAAGATATCAGAAAAAAATGAGGAGTTAATAATAAAATTCGGTGGTCATGCAAAAGCTGCAGGTCTTACTATCAGAGAAGATGGATTTGAAATATTTCAAAATTATCTCATTGAAATTTTCCATGAAATGTTTGGATCAAGAATAGCAGGAAAGAAATTATCGACAGATGGAAATCTGCCTAGCGAATATATGAATCTTGAAATGGCAAAGTTGTTGAAAGATTCTGGCCCTTGGGGAGAAGGATTTCCCCGACCAAGTTTTGAGGGGTATTTTCATGTGTGTAATAAAAAAACCGTAGGTCAAAAACATATTCGATTGGATCTTTCACCAATGGACAACCGTTCTTTAATAATACCTGCTATTTATTTCAACGCCGATTTGGCTTTTTGGGAAAATCTAGAGGCAGACCAAATCTTTTGCATCTACGAGCTTGACGTCAATTTGTATCGGAATTTTGAATCTTTGCAGTTATTAGTTCGATTTTGCAAACCACACTAGGACTCCAGAGTTGTTAGATTTTAAAGAGATCCTTAAAGCAGATTTATTGCTAATTACAACTGCAGTTATCTGGGGTTTTGCCTTTGTTTTTCAGACACTTGGGCTTGAGTTTATCGGGCCAATCACTTTTGTGTTTTTCCGATTTCTAATAGCGAGCATCATTTTCTTGGTTTTATTCAAGTTTGGCATGAAAAATGAGTCAAAATTGCATGATAGTTCTTTGGATTATTACTCAATAATTCTAGGAATCATTATGGTAATTGGAATGTTATTTCAACAAATTGGGCTTCAGTACACTACCGTTGCTCGAGCAGGCTTTGTTACGAGCCTCTACATAATTTTTGTTCCTTTACTCGGGTTGTTCCTCTCTATTAAAACTGATTTATTAACACTCATTGGGATAGTTGTAGCATTAATTGGATTCTATTTGCTTGCAAATATAAATCCTGAAGAATTCTTATTTGGTGATTTATTAATGTTGGCAAGTTCTGTTTTATGGGCATCACATGTGCTTATAATAAGTAGAATCGCAAGACTTGTTTCTATTGTTCGGGTGATGACAATACAGTTCGTTACAGTTGCCGTGATAAGTGGTGTATTGATGCTTCTCTATGAGTCATGGTCAATTAATGACTTGGCGCGAGCAACATACTCCCTCCTGTTTGTTGCAATTTTATCTTCATGTTTAGGATTTTCGTTTCAGGTGCTTGCTCAAAGGAAAGCACCGCCTTCACACTCGGCTTTGATATTAAGTACGGAAGCAATTTTTGCCGCCCTTGGCGGGTGGTTAATTTTGAACCAGAATTTGAGTGGACTCGAGATTTTTGGATGTTTATTGATACTTTTGGGCGGAATCATATCTCAAGCAAAGATATTTAAAAAAGCTTTGTAATCGAAAATTATTAATTTATTAAATGAATTATCGATGCTTTTACCACATCTTTTATCATATCTTGCGCTTTTGCTGTTGGATGAATGCCGTCTGGTTGGATGTAATCAGGGACAGATATAAGGCTCTCAAAGTCAAAAGAGATTGCATTAGTATTGTGTTTAAGAGTTAGGTCTGTGAATACCTTTTCAAATGCTGTCGCATATCGTTTGCCATAGTTTGGTGGGATACGCATTTTGAATAAAATAGGAACGATGTCTTTCTCAATACAAAGGTTAATCATTTGATCTAAGTTGTTTTGCATTGATCTCAAAGATTGCCCTCTCAATCCATCATTCCCACCAAGCTCGATTATCACGTAATCTGGATTCTTTAACTCTATTAACCGAGGTAACCTTGATAGTCCGCCTTGAGTCGTATCGCCACTGATGCTTGCATTTATAACTCTGTATTCAGGTTCAAGCTCTTGGGATAGCAGATGGACCCATCCTTCCTCTGTTTTCATACCGTATCCAGCACTAAAACTATCTCCTAAAACTAATATCGTTGATCCGTAGGTTAATGACGGAAGTAACGAAAATAGAAAAAGTATTAGTTTAATCTTGGGCAATTATTTTCCTTAAAATTAAAAAAGTTTGGACTAATGGGTATATACTTTTTATGCACAACTTATTTTAACATTATTTGAAAACTTTATGATTATTGCTTCCAATCTAAGTAAGTCAGTCCAGTCTCCAGAAGGAACACTGAACATTCTATCTGATATAAATTTGAGCATTATGGAATCTGAAAGTCTCGCAATTGTGGGGCCATCTGGGTCAGGTAAATCTACACTTCTTGGAATTTTAGCCGGGCTGGACACGCCTACCTCTGGAGATGTGGTTATAAACAATAAAAATATTGTATCGATGAGTGAGGAGGAAAGAGCAAAGTATCGTTCAAAATATGTCGGTTTTGTATTTCAGTCGTTTCATTTGTTGCCTGGGCTTACAGCAATCGAAAATGTATCACTACCACTTGAAATAAAAGATATTCCAAATACCGCTAGCCTTGCAAACGATTATCTTGAAATGGTTGGATTAAAAAATAGGGCACGTCATTATCCTCAGCAACTCTCGGGTGGTGAGCAACAGCGAGTTGCAGTTGCAAGAGCTTTTGCATGCCAACCAAAAATTTTATTTGCAGATGAACCGACTGGTAATTTAGATCAAAAGACTGGAGCTAAATTGTCAAATTTACTTTTTGAACTTAACAAGAGTCAAAAGACGACACTAATTTTAGTAACACATGACATGCGACTTGCGAGCAGTTGTGATAAAACGCTTAATTTATCTGACGGTAAGGCTGTGCCTAATAAATAGTATTAGAAGATAGATATGCTTTCATTAAAAATACTTCTCAGAGCCTTGCGTGCTGGAGAGCTTAAAACAATTTTTATTTCATTATGTCTTTCTGTCGCAGTTGTTGCGGCTGTCTCTATTTTTGCTGAGCGGATTGAAAAAGCAATAGTAAATGAATCAAAAGAATTATTGGGAAGTGACTTCATTGTCAAAAGTAGCAAGCCTATTCCGCAAGTTTGGATTGAATATGCAGTTAATCGTAATATTGATGTAAGTAGGACACTTTCTTTCGCTTCAGTTGTTTTTTTTAATGAAAATATGCACCTCGCATATATTAAGGCTGTTGAGAGTAATTATCCTTTGAGAGGAAGCATTTTAACCTCTCAACTTCCATTTACATACGATGTAAAACAAATGGAAGAGTTTACATCCGGTCCAAAAGTAGGCGAAATATGGGTAGAATCAAGGTTATTACCAATCTTAGATGTCGAAATTGGCTCTCAAATTGATATTGGTGAATCCTCTTTAACGATAACTAAAATTTTAATCGAGGAGCCAGAGGGTCCATCATTTTCTATATTGGGCTCGAGAATTCTTATGAATTTTGCTGATGTAGAATCAACAAATGTAGTTCAGCCAGGTAGTCGAGTTACACATAATCTGCTTGTTGCTTCATCTGAAGAATCAGATATCAATAGTTATGTTAGTTGGGTAACAGAAAAAATGAGTCCTCATGATCAACTGATTAAACCAGAGGAAGCTCAAGAAAATATTTCTTCGACTATCGATAGAGGGAGAGTATTTTTGCTGCTTGCGGGCAGTATAGGTATCGTTTTAGCAGCGGTAGCGCTAGCGATGGCAAGTCATCTTTTTGCAACGAAACAAAAAACACAGGTAGCTCTTTTAAAGAGTTGGGGTTTGACGGAGTCGAGAGTTCGAAAGCTTTATGTCAATCAAAGTCTTTTTCTTGGTTTTGTTGGATCCTTTATAGGTTTATTTTTGGGATATATATTTCACTTATTCTTGATTGATATAGCTCGAGAATGGCTACCCACTATGCTACCCAATCCCGGATTACAAAGCTTTCTAATAAGCATATTCACTGGTATTGCGTGTGTAATTGGTTTTATTCTCCCGGCACTTTGGCATCTCCCGAAACAGCCTCCAATATCGATTCTAAAGGATGATGGAATGGGTCAATCAACTAGCATTATGGTGCGATTGATTGTGGGATTGTGTGTGATTATGGTCTTACTCTTTTTATATAGTAAAAATGTCAGCATTACATTTGCAATGACGTTGGGAGTGTTATCTATTTCTACGATGGCGGCTCTGGTTGGTGGTTCCCTTTTTAGCATTGCGCTAGCCATGGGTAAATCAACGGGAGGATTTTTTAGAATAGGATTATCTAATCTATGGAGAAGAAAGAGTCATAACTTGATTCAATTAATCGGATTTTCATCGGCCATTTTCTTATTTCTCGTTCTTGCGATTATCCGCAATTCACTGTTGGACGAGTGGCAACTGCAAATTGATGATGACTTACCCAATCACTTTTTCATCAATGTAAATGAAGATGATATTAAAGAAATTGATGATTATGCAGCTAAAAGTAAAGTTTCAAGTGCCGGATGGTACTCAATGACGAGAGCTAGAATAACATCTATTAATAATGAGCTTATTACTGAGGATCAAAGAGAGGCACATAGAGCTTATGACCGAGAGTTAAATCTGAGCTGGAGTGAAGATTTGCCAGCCGGTAACGAAGTGTCAAGTGGAAGTTGGTGGAAAGTAGATAATACAGAGAGTGCGGCTTCGCTGAAAGGAGACATTGCTCCAGTGTCTGTTGAGCATGATCTTGCGGGTGAGCTTGGTCTAAAGTTGGGTGATGTTATTACTTTTAGTGTTGGAGGTTTGAGTTTTGATGCAGAGGTTAGTAACACGAGAATACTTGATTGGGAAAAGATGACACCAAATTTTTATTTTTTATTCCCTGAGGGGGCGTTAGAGGGTTTCCCCAGAACATCTATGACAAGTATGTATATACCTATTGAAAATAAAAGAATTATCAGTGAAATTTTGCGTGAGTATCCTACCATTCAAGTCATTGAGCTTGATAAAGTATTTGAAACAATAAAGAAAACAATAAATCAAGTAACGAGAGCCCTCGAGGCAATGACCGTGTTGATTTTATTCTGCGGAATTATGGTACTGATCACGTCTGTCCATTTATCGATTAGTGAGCGAATGCGTGAGAGTGCTGTGCTTAGAACTTTTGGATGCGCTCGTAGGGATGTAGTTGTGGTTCAACTAATAGAGTTTCTTGCATTAGGACTTGTTTCAGGTCTTCTAGGTGCTCTTGGCGCGGAAATCGCAGTAGGAGTATTGTCGAGCACAGTTTTTGACTTTTCATTTAAGCTCCATCCTTGGATATGGGGTTTTGGACCATTATTAGGGATGGCCATAATAGCAATATTTGGAATTATTTCTTGCAAATCGGCAATCTCGTCACCGCCTTTATCAACGTTAAGATCTTTTAATTAATTTTAGCTTTTTGGAAGTCTTATACTAAAGACAGTATTTTTATTTTCGTCACATAAAACGGCGAGTTGCCCCTGATGCTGTTCTGCGATTATAAAATATGAGAATGACAGTCGTTGAGCGCTATCCATTTTTGATGGATTTTTGTTTGCAATAGAATTTGCTGGAGACTCGAAAGAGTCAAACAAATATTGCTGCTCATGATCATTCATTGGGGCTCCATTATGTTTTATTTTGATCCAAATATCTTCATAAAAAGAGGAAACTGATATATTAACTTTTGGTATGTACTCATTGGTGTCAACTTTACCCATAAAAAGGCAAGCATTTCGCAAAATACTTAAGAACACTTGTTTTAACTCGACAGCATAACAGGCGATCTGAGGTAAGTCCTTGCTGTAATCTTTCTCTATCAGCACATCATGGAAGTTAACGCCGGAGTTAATTGATAGCACGTCTGATGCCAGCTCTAAGCTTTGATCTATTACTTGCAAAATATTTTCATTTGCCTTTGGCTGACTACCATCACTTGAAAAATTAATAAGGTTTTCAATTACCACTCTCGCTTGTTGAGCACCGATTAGACTATTATCGAGCTCTTCCATGATCTCGGATTTTTCATAACTATCTTGTGCGAGTTGCGACCTTGCCATCTTTATCGATTTAAGCATCTCACTAATGGGCATATTGACATCATGTGCCATTATTGAAGCTAATTCTCCCATAAGAGACATTTTATCTTTTTGTATCAATTGAGTTTCAGAATTTACACGGAGTGTTATGTCGTCAATTAGTAGAACTACTCCAGTTTTTGAGCTTTCACGAAGGGGATATATCAAGATATCAAAGTGATACTGGCCTTTTTGACTGTACTTGATTGATACTGTAGTTTGTTTCTTTTGTGCTTCTGCTATTTTCTCTGGCCTTACCGTGATATCAGGATAGGCGTCCCATAAATATTGGCCCATCGCATTTTTGTTCGAAATCCCAGAAATCTCCTCAGCTTTCGGATTCCACTGTGTAATACGATTCTTTTTGTCAAGTCCAATTAACATCAGTGGCATTGAGGATAAAACCTCTGCTATATATGCCTCAGATTTTTTTAACTGCCTTGCGGTAGTTAAATGCTTTTTTACTTCACTTTCTAGCGCGTTATTAGTTTCTGACAACTTTTCGTTGGATTCTTTTAGTGTAGCTGTTCGTTCAGAGACTCTTTTTTCAAGATCTTCCTTGATATCAATTAAATACTTATTAAACCGACTTATTTTCCTTTGGGTAAATGTTATTTTTATCAAAGCAATTAACAGTGCAATGATTAGTAGCCCACTTGAGGTATTAGCAACATATTGCCAATTAGTGGAGCCGTCTGTTTCTCTGAATGCTGAGAAGATATCAACTTCTGCCAAGCTGTACCCTGAAAAAAACAAAAGTATTATAATTAGAACATATTGCATAATTTCTATTTTAGAGCTACGGGATATCCCTCGAATGCAAAAATATTTCATCCATGTTGTCCTCAAATATTGTCAGGACAACGTAATCATCTGATCTGCCACCCATTTCCATACCAGGAGATCCAACAGGCATACCTGGAACACTCAATCCTTTGGAATTTTCAGAGGGATTTTCGAGATATTTCTTTATTACATCCGCGTGTATATGCCCCTCAAAAACATATCCGTCTTTTGAAATGCTTGTATGACACGATTGGTGCTTGAGATTGATTTTGTATTCACTTTTTATTGCATTCAGATTTTGATGATCTTTTTCAATTATGTTAATCCCAGCTTCCCGCGCATGTTTTATCCATTTTTTACAACATCCACAGAAAGGGGTTTTGTGTACTGTCAGTGTCAAATTACCTTCGTTCGCTAAAGGTATTGAAGTGGAGCCAGTAAAAAATACTGCTGTTAAAAAGAACACTAAGAATTTGATGCTGAGGTTAAACTTTATATTATTTTCCTGAATTAATTGGTTCATCGCAAAGGCCAAATCTAGTTGATCTTCTCAAGTATAGTGTCATCACTTAAATTTTCTAGTTATTTAACTTTTTTGTCGGATTAAGACGAGCAACTCAGTCGTTGTGATTGTAAGTCAGTGGGAAGTGGTAGTGAATATTGATGGTATTCTTTATGCTCCTCGTATGGGGCTTGTATTATTTTCTCGAGAACTTTAAGTTCTTGGAAGTCACCCTCTTCCGCCTTTTTTATTGCTTTCTGAGCAAGATGATTTCTGAGCGTGAATTTTGGATTAACTTCTAACATAGAACGTTGGTGCACTTTACTACTTTTGACTTTAAGCTCATAGTTTTCAAACCATTCCTTTATGTCATCAATACTACTAAATAATTTAAGAATTTCATCTGTGAGTGATCGTGTATAACTTAACTGTCTGAAAAAGAAAGTATAGTCAACCTTGTCTCTTTGCATGATTTTGAGAAGTTCATCTTGAAATTTATAGTCAGTTGAATCATCTGAAAGACCAAGTTTTTGGTTCATAAGAGCCCTGTACTCCTTCACCAGAGCAGGCTCATATAGTCGCAATTTTGAAATAATCTTCTCTTTTTTTATTAGTTTTGAGAAGCATGTCGCGAGAGCATTTAAATTCCAAAGGCCGACTGAAGGTTGATTATGAAAAGAGTATCTCCCGTTATAATCAGATGTGTTACATATCCACATTGGGTCATATCTATCTAAGAAACCGAAAGGACCATAGTCCAAAGTGTTACCAAGAATACACATATTATCGGTATTCAAAACGCCATGGCAAAATCCTACGGATTGCCATTTTGCGATTAAGGAGGCTGTTTTTAAAATAGTATTCGTAAAAAATCTTTCATATTTATCTTTGAGATTATTCCACTCGGGAAAGTGTCTGTTTATTGAGTAATCAATGAGAGCAATTAAGGCATCAGGCTGCTCGGAGTAATAAAAATGTTCCAATGAACCAAACCGAATATGATTTTTAGCGACTCTGCATAGGATTGCGCCACTTTCAATTGATTCTCTTTGAACTTTAGTATCGCTGGTAACAAGGCACAACGCTCTTGTTGTTGGTATCCCAAGACCATGCATTGCTTCAGAGCAAAGATATTCTCGAATACTGGATCTAAGCACGGCTCTCCCATCAGCGAATCTAGAATACGGAGTTAATCCTGCTCCCTTAAGTTGAATATCCCAAAGTGATTCTATTTGCGTAGTTTGATCTTTTGTTGCCAGCTCTCCCAAGGTAATTGCTCGACCATCGCCCAATTGACCTGCCCACGTTCCGAATTGATGCCCCGAATAAACTACCGATATTGGTTTAAGACTTAATCCCGCCAAATTTCCTGACATCAAATCTTTAGCTCTTTCTGTCTCAAAAATATTGTGTTTCAAGCCGAGTTCAATACAAAAACGTTTATTCACATGAATTAAACGTGGGTTCTCTAGTGGAGTCGGTTGACAGTTACTAAAAATATCGATGTCTTTTGAGTTGAAATGATCAAAGAAATCACTGTTGAGTGAGTTAATCAGATTATCAAATGTGTTTACAGCACTCATTTTAGTGTTGGATGTCGAGATCTTGTTTTTTTAGACGAGCAAGATTCTCAGCATGGAGTGAGCTAATGTAAAGCCAATCCTTTGTTTCAAGTGCACCTGTGTTGGTATGGTAAGCTCCTTTTGGATCTTGCAGGGAAATAATTACCTCACCCTCTGAATCAATTGCAAAAACATGGCTATAGTGCACTGCGCTTGGCCTTAAAAATTCTGGGAATCTTTGTATTACTTTTCGCAGATTGGGATAAGCTGAAAGAGTGTCTAAAATATTATTTCTTGGTGAGACTAATCCGATCCAAAACCGATCATCCTTACCCCGCACAATGTTGTCCGGAAATCCTGGAAGATTTTCAATAAAAATTTCAGACGAACCAGATTTTGGACCCTTCAACCAATACTTGTGGATTTTATATGATCCAGTTTCAGCAACAAGAAAAAAATCGTACTCATGACTCACAGCAATTCCGTTCGCAAAATTTAAACCGCTCATTAAAACTTGGGTTACATCAGACCTAGGATCATAGACTAAAACTCTGCCATGTCCTCCATGCTCAGTGATGTCGAGGAGACTCGCTGCATAAGTGCCTCCATTTTTTGCGCTAAATTTTGTAGATGCATCACTGAAGATGATCTTCCCATCATCAGTAATGTCAACATCATCAGCATATAATATTTTTTCATTGTTAACTGAGTCTGTGAGCACTGATATTTCGTTATTAGGAGAAATTTTGAGCAAGCCTCGATATGCATCAGCGACGATAAGGTTTTCATTCTCATCGAAAACAATCCCTAAAGGACTTCCTTTCGTGTTTACCCACTTTGTAACACTGCCATTTTTGGGATTATATTTGATTATCCATCCTTCTCTGACTGCAGCGAATATTTGATTATTTAATTCAGCTAAATCTTCTGGTCCCGACATTTCATTCAAGGGGATGAACTCGACCTTACTTAATATGTTATTAGGAGCAAATTTTCCCGTGAATCCTTCATTTCTTGGTGCATCCCAAGCAATTGGGCTAATAGGTACTGGCCAAAAACAGAGATAAGTAAAAAAAAGGGTGCTGAGAATGAGAGAGAGGTGTTTTACAGACACAAGATTTTTGTTCATATCAAAGTAAAATAAATTCTTCTGTTAATATTTAAGCAGTCTCGAGAGCTATGTTCAAAAGACCGAAATCTTAGTTATTGTTAATGTGCTCTTTTGATTAACTTAGTATACTGGTACTGAAACCAATCTTACTTCGTCATCATATCAAAAATATATGGATGCCTTATGGAAATTACTTCATTTAAAACAAAATTAACTGATATTCAGCAGAGGATTGAGCTCTTGAGGGGGTATCTTTGACTATGGTGCCAAAGCAGAAAGATTAGAAGAGGTTGAGTTAGAGCTTGGAGCCCCCGATGTATGGGAAAATCAGGATCACGCTCAAAAACTTGGAAAAGAAAGAGCTAGTTTGGAGTTAGTTGTTGAAACAATAAGAGATTTATCAAGAACGTTTGATGAGATCTCAGAATTACTTGATTTAGCAATTAACGAGGAAGATGAATCTACTTTTGAAGCCTTACTATCTGATACTCAAGTTCTAGAGGAAAAATTAGAGATTTTGGAATTCCGGAGAATGTTCTCCGGATCAATGGATGTAAATTCTGCTTTTGTGGATATACAATCTGGCTCTGGTGGAACCGAAGCTCAAGACTGGGCTGAGATGCTCTTAAGAATGTATCTTCGTTGGTGTGAAGCAAAGGGATTTAAAGTTGATTTGATTGAAAACTCCCCTGGTGATGTGGCAGGAATAAAAAGTGCTACTTTCGAAGTATCAGGAGAGTATGCGTTTGGCTGGCTCAGAACCGAAATCGGTGTGCATCGATTGGTTAGAAAATCTCCATTTGATTCAAGTAATAAAAGACACACCTCATTTGCCGCTGTTTTTGTATCACCTGATATTGATGATGATATAGATATTGAAATTGATCCAAGTGATGTAAGAACAGACACCTATAGGGCATCAGGTGCGGGAGGTCAGCACGTTAATAAAACTGACTCGGCAGTGAGATTGACGCATCTTCCCACTGGAGTAGTTGTTCAAAGCCAAAGTCAAAGATCACAACATCAGAATCGAGATAAATGTTGGCAGATGCTAAGGGCAAAATTATATGAGCTCGAAGTGCAGAAGAGAAAAGATGTGGCTCAAAAAGATGAGGACAACAAGGCTGATATTGGTTGGGGAAGTCAAATTCGTTCTTATGTTCTGGATGATTCGCGTGTCAAAGATTTGAGAACGAGTGTTGAAACAAGAAATACACAAGCTGTTTTGGATGGTAGTTTAGATCAGTTTATAGTGGAATCTCTGAAAGCAGGGTTATAATTAAATATGGATAAAAAAATATATGAAGATGAGAATCGACTCATCTCTGAGCGGAGAGATAAGCTACAAACTATTCGTGAGAAGACGAACATCCCATTTCCAAACAATTTTAAACCTGATACTAGAGCCGCTGACCTCCAACAAGATTTTCTTGAAACATCAAAAGCAGATCTAGAATCAAGATCAGAAAAATATATTATTGCAGGTCGGTTAATTCGTAACAGAGGTGCTTTTCTTGAACTCCAAGACAGTTCTGGGAAAATTCAGTTGTATGTAAACAAAGACGCTCGAGCTTTTGTTAAGACTTTAGATTTGGGAGATATTATTGGTGTCGAGGGCAGATTATTTAGGTCGGGGAAGGGAGATCTTTATGTCGACATGAGCAGATTTGTAATGCTGACAAAGGCACTACGTCCTTTACCCGATAAGTTTCACGGGCTTGCTGATCAAGAGCTCAGGTACCGACAACGATACGTGGATTTAATCTCTAATCCTGAAGCTAGAAATGTGTTCACTATTCGATCGAAGTTAATCAATTATATTCGATCATTTTTCAATGAAAGAAATTTTATGGAAGTAGAGACGCCAATGCTTCAAACGATCCCTGGTGGCGCCGTAGCACGACCATTCATAACTCACCATAATGCACTTGGTATTGATATGTTTATGCGTATTGCTCCAGAACTGTTTTTAAAAAGGCTGATAGTGGGTGGATATGACAGAGTGTATGAGATAAATAGGAACTTCAGGAACGAGGGATTATCCACTCGACATAATCCAGAATTTACAATGTTAGAATTTTATCAAGCTTATGCTGATTACAGAGATATGATGGATCTCACTGAGCAGCTGATTAAGAGTTCAGCAGAAAATGTTCTAAAAAAGCAAAAACTGACGATATCTTTAGTCGGTGAAGATGATTCAGAGAGAGATGCTATAATTGATTTGAGTCAGCCTTTTACAAGAATGTCAGTCATTGAATCTATTCTTAAATTTAATCCAACTTTTGATTCTGAGGTTCTCGATGATGTTACAAGGATCAATGAATACACTAAACGTCTCGGTATAGATGTGAAACCCTCTTGGGGATTGGGCAAGATACAGACGGAAATTTTTGAGAAAACGGTAGAGTCTAAATTAATCCAACCAACTTTTATCACCATGTATCCTGCAGAGGTTTCACCACTAGCGAGACGAAATGATGAAAATCCTTTTGTAACGGATAGGTTTGAATTTTTTGTTGGCGGACAAGAGATTGCAAACGGATTTTCAGAATTAAATGATCCCGAGGACCAAGCACAGAGATTTAAAGATCAGGTTAAGGAGAAGGAATTGGGAGATGAAGAGGCAATGTATTTTGATGATGACTATATACGAGCTTTAGAGTTTGGTATGCCACCTACAGCAGGTGAAGGTATAGGAATTGATCGACTAGTCATGCTTTTTACTAATTCCACCTCTATTAAAGACGTCATTTTATTTCCTCACATGAGGCCAGAGTCTTAAGCTAGATTTGTTCTCTCGATAGACAGCTATGAGTAATGAATAATGACACGCTTAAAAGCGCAATTGCACCAACCTGATGGGCTGCTGCAACTGGAATTGGAATATAAAATAATAGGGTACTTATCCCCAATACTACCTGAAGAGACAGAACAAATAATAAAACTGTAGTGCCGTTTTTGAGGAATCTCGGTACATTACTCCCAAGCAAAACGATTGCAAATATTACGATGAAGATTGTTAGTAGATATGCGAACATTCTGTGATTGAATTGAATAGTCGCCATATCTTCAAAAGCTGATAACCAACTTGGATTCATCGAGTATATTTGAGGTGGGATAAAAGTGTCTCCCATCAGTGGCCATGTTGGGAAAGGAATTCCAGCTCTAGTACCAGCTACCAGACCACCTGATAATATCATTAGGAAAATTAAAAGGGTCAATGTGGAAGACATCCACTTTATGCGAGATCTAATAGCGTGATTATAATTTAAGCTTAAATCAAAGACTGTCCATAGTATCAAGCTATATATAAATACGGCCATCCCCAAATGCGCTGTGAGCCTATACTGACTGACGTTTGGGTCATCCACAAGACCACTTTTAACCATATACCATCCGAGAACGCCTTGGAATCCTCCAAGAATGAGAAGAAGGTAAAGTCGAGGTATCAAAACAGGTGGGATTGCTTTCCTTATCGTAAAGTATAGGAGTGGGATAAAGAAAATGATGCCAATGATTCTACCGAGAATCCGATGCAGATACTCGTACATAAAGATAGGTTTAAACTCGCTTAGCGTCATTTCAAAGTTAGTTTTCTTATACTCTGGATATTGTTGGTATTTCAAAAACATTTCCTGCCAATCATTTTCAGATAAGGGTGGTATTATGCCCATGATTGGTTTCCAATCGACCATAGATAACCCTGAATCGGTCAATCGTGTCACACCTCCCAAAAGAATCATGCCGTAAATCACGCAAGCGCATAAGACTAGCCACCAAAAAATGGGTGCGGTATCGGGTTTTAAATGGATTAGCCGACTGCTTGTCATATAATTTTAGTTTGAACCTCGCTCATCAAAACGTACGGAGACTTGCGTATTTTAGACCCATTGAAACAACAACAATGATTACTCTAACTTTCTAAGAATTAGCTTAATAAATTAACTATGCAAACATTATCGTTTGTTAATTAGTGTAAACTTTTGCTGAGCGCTGAGATCTATTTAATTTATGGCCGATTTACTTTCAAAAGCTAAGCAAAAAATTACGCCCTCTTGGCGCGATATTCTAAGTCCTGAGTTCAGCAAATCTTACTTTACCAATTTAGAAAAATTTTTATTTGAAGAGTACTCTTCAAATAAAAAGATTTATCCGCCACCTTCAAATATTTTTAGATCCTTTTCGTCTCCAGAATTTCATGAAGTTAAAGTGATTATATTAGGTCAAGATCCATATCATAGCGAAAAAACAGCAAATGGACTCGCATTTTCAGTTGATGAAGGTAAAAAGATACCTCCATCATTGGTAAATATTTTTAAAGAACTAAGCAATGATTTGAACACTGGACTACCAGAGTCAGGTTGCTTAGAACTCTGGGCTCAACAAGGAGTTTTGCTGTTGAATACAGTTCTAACAGTTCAGAGTGGTGTTCCTGAGTCACACAAGGGTGTTGGTTGGGAACAGTTTACTCTGTTTGTTTTAAAGCAAATTAGTGATAACTTGATGAATTGTGTTTTCATGTTTTGGGGAGCAAAGGCACAAAGATATGCCGATTTGGTCGATAGCACCAAGCATTTAATATTGTCTGCTGCTCACCCTTCGCCTTTATCTGCCCACAAAGGTTTTTTTGGTTGCAGACATTTTTCAAGGGCAAACAGATATCTGGCTGATATGAACAGGGACACAATTAAGTGGGACATTATTTGCAAGGATTCAAGGCAGTATGGAATGGAGTTTGAGTGAGTTAGGATGAGCTTAAAATATTTACAAAATCAGAAGAACCTGTTGTATTTGATGACGATCGCTATGACGCTTGCGTTTGCAACATGGATGGTGCTTCTTAATAATTTTGTTGTAGAGAGAGCATCATTCTCGGGAAAAGAAATTGGTATTCTGCAAAGTATAAGAGAAATTCCAGGATTTCTCGCGTTTACAACTATTTTTATTCTTCTGCTTATCAGGGAGCAGAAGTTTGCGTATGTATCGCTTGTGATGCTTGGGATAGGTGTTTTAATAACAGGATTTTTCCCGTCCGCACTTGGCTTATACCTCACTACATTTGTTATGTCTGCTGGATTTCACTACTTCGAGACTGTGAAGCAGTCTTTATCTTTGCAATGGTTAAGTACTCAAGAGGCGCCAGAAATACTGGGCAAGCTTATTGCTTTAGCATCTTTTACTTCGCTTATAACTTACTTTTGTATTTGGGTATCTCAACACTACTTTTCGTTCAGTTTTGAATCGATCTACTTCGTGTCAGGTTTTATATGTCTTATTTTGACTTTATTAATGTGGATTGGCGCCCCACAGTTTAAGGGTGTGACCGAGCAGAAGAAAAATTTAGTATTCAAAAGAAGCTATTGGTTGTATTACGCCCTAACTTTTATGAGTGGAGCTCGACGTCAAATTTTTGTTGTTTTCGCGGCTTTTTTGATGGTAGAAAAATTTAATTATTCTGTTTCTGATATTGCGATATTGTTCATTATCAATCATACATTTAATTGGTTATTTGCCTCGAAAATTGGTCAACTAGTAGGTAAATTTGGTGAGAGAAAAGCTCTGACTTTCGAATATTGTGGTCTTTTTTTGGTTTTTTATGCATATGCTTATGTCGAGAATGCAATGCTTGCTGGAGCTCTCTACGTTGTTGATCATTTGTTTTTCTCGCTCGCAATTGCGATAAAGACATATTTTCAAAAAATCGCCGAGCCATCCGATATCGCATCAACTGCTGGAGTGGCATTCACCATCAACCATATTGCTGCGGTTTTCATCCCTTTCAGTTTTGGCCTTGTTTGGCTTATTTCGCCCAAATTTGTCTTTTTAATGGGAGCATTCATGTCTCTCATTAGCCTAATTTTGGCGAGAAATATTCCAAACAATCCAAAATTTGGCAATGAGGTAATATGGGATTTTATAAACCGTTCAAACTTCAAAAGACTATAGTTAGTTTTTTAATTGATTGGGTGAAATAAGAGGTTCTGTTTTTGCTTTTTCACGAAGCCAATTCAATTTTGGGAATACCTTTTTATTTAAAGCAAATTTTCGCTCCAAATGAGATTTACCTGGATAGTCTAAGAATATGAGACTGATTATGACGGTAATAATTCCTTGACCTGGGAGCACTAGCATTATCAATCCGCCAATTAATAAAAAAAATCCCACAACGTTTTTTATGATAATTATTATTAGCCAACTACTTGGAAATTTCTCGCGCCAAAAATCAAAGCGATTGGTGTTTCTGACAAAGTAATCTTTGGGAATTTTCGATACTACCCACGGTAGACTCAAAAGACTCAGAAAAAAAATAAAAACGGAGACTGCAGCGACACTGGTGAGCAGCGACTGATTGTCGATTGCCCATATTTTAAAACTATTCATCATGCTCGCAGGTTATTGATTAATTTGTTTTGGCATGGTGCATTTTGCGGATGACCCATTGTCAAAATAAACCTGATCGATCTCTTTTTTTTGGTTGGTTATCACAAACATTTTGATACAGTCATTTTCGGTGTTGAAGAATTCAATAATGGTAGCAATTGGTAAACCTTGGTCGTTATATAGCTTTTGATTTAAGTGAATTTTATTTTTTGTATACACTTGCCATCTTTGTAATGTTTTTTTCGCTTTCCCTAAATAATGAGTTCTGGCAACTATTTCTTGGCCTGTATAACAACCTTTTGTGAAGCTAATAAAATTTAGATTATCAAGATTTAAAACTTGAGGAATAAATTTTGATGACGTGTCCGGATATATTTCTACTAATCCAAAGTTAAACCTCAGAATTGTAATAATCGACTTTCCGTACAAGGTACATTTGGTTTTTATTAACTCAAGCAACTTTGGTATATGCTCTTTACTTATCGCAGCTGAACAATGATTTTTCACTGTATTAACAGTGAAACAAGGCATTCCACAACTTTCAAGAAGCACATTAGTCTTAGGTGAGAGAAAAAATGATTGAAATTCTTCTGTTACGGAAATATCTACTTTTGAAAATATTGAATATTTTTTCAAACTCGATAATGCTATCTCGAGTATTTTTGAATTCATTTTTAATAAAAGTTGTTCATTGCTAATTTTTGTCAGAACAAAGGTGAATATCACTTTTCCTTGAGGATTTAAGTGTGCTCCATGGATTGATCTTCCAATATCGAGATCATCTACATCACATGTTACTTGTCCTTGAAGAAAACTTACTGAATCAGGCCCATTTATTTTTAGGAAGGTGCTGTTTTCGATTGAAATACCAAAGCTTTGTGTGAAAGTTTCCAATAGACTTTCATGACATGCCTTAGCGGTGTAAGTGTTGAAATTAGCTTGATCCTGAGAATGTGCTTCTAATAATGATTTCCAATCCACGATAATCAGTTCCTACTATTTATTTCAGTTATAATTCACCTAACAGAATTCTAATTGCTTGTTATGGAAAAAAATAGACTTATTTGGGCATGTCGAAGAGGTATGCTTGAGCTCGATATACTTTTGTCTCGATTTGTCGAGGAGCACTATGATTTGCTATCCGAGGATGAAAAATTGAGATTTGATGTGTTGTTGGAGTGCGAAGACCAAGATTTATATAATTGGCTTGTAAAAAAACAGACACCTCAAAGTGCGAGCATTGAAGTGATTACTAAAATTATTAACAAATCAATTATGGATAGGTCTCAGTGAGTCTTCTTGATTTGATTTTCAGAGCAGGTTTTATTTATCTTTTGTGATTATCACCTTTTGATCAGCGAAGTTTATTGGCACTAAAATTGTGTCTTTAACAACATTTGATTTTTCTGGAAAGTCCAGAGTGTAGTGAAGTCCACGGCTCTCTCGACGCTGTTGAGCAGATTTTATAATCAGCTTTGATACCGTTACTAAATTTCTGAGTTCAAGAAGATCCTTTGACACATTGAAATTTTTATAAAATTCTTGGATTTCATTAATCAAAAGTTCAATTCTGTGCTCTGCCCTCAACAGACGTTTTTTTGTTCTTACTATACCTACATAGTCCCACATAAATCTGCGTAATTCGTCCCAATTATGTGCGATTACAATATTCTCATCTGCATGACTTACCCTAGATTCGTCCCATTGAGGCGCTTCATTGGGTTTGTTTAGGTTGGAGATAGATTTATTTATATGACTTGCTGAAGATTCAGCATACACCAAGCACTCCAGTAATGAGTTGCTAGCCATTCGGTTAGCTCCATGCAAGCCAGTAAATGAGCTTTCACCAATCGCATATAAATTAGATAAATCTGTCTGACCATCCCGAGAAACAATTATACCGCCGCAGGTGTAATGTGCTGCGGGCACAATTGGTATTTGATCCTTTGTGATATCGATATCATATTTCAGGCAATCTGCATAAACATTTGGGAATAATTTTTTTATAAAAGAGGAGGATTTGTGACTAATATCCAGGTAAAGACAATCGCATCCAATTCTCTTCATTTCATGATCAATAGCTCGTGCAACAACATCTCGTGGTGCTAACTCCCCATCTTTATGAAATTTATGCATAAATCTCTCTCCGGTTGGAAGTCGAAGCACCGCTCCTTCACCTCGAATCGCTTCAGTGATAAGTGAAGATTTAGCTTTTGGATTGAAAAGGCATGTTGGATGAAATTGGTTGAACTCCATGTTTGCCACCCTGCATCCTTGTCTCCAAGCCATTGCAATACCATCTCCACTGGCTCCATCAGGATTGCTCGTGTAAAGATAAGCTTTACTTGCTCCTCCCGAGGCTATAACCGTGGCTTTAGCATGAAATAAATCGGTATTTAAGGTTTTTAAGTTAAAGATATAACTTCCGACACATTTTAATTTACCAGAATTATCATCGGGTTGAGTAACAAGATCGACTGCACAATGTTCCTCGAAAATTGTTATATTTTTTGTTGATCTAACATTTTCGATTAATGTTTGAGTGACGGCTTTTCCAGTCGCATCTGCACTGTGCAATATTCTTCTAAAACTATGGCCACCTTCTTGTCCTAGGTGAAAATTTTTGGAGGTTTTATCTTTTGTGAACATAACTCCCTGTTCGACTAACCAGTTAATAGTTTTTTCACCATTTTTTACAACAAATTCAACAGTTTCTCGGTCACACAGCCCATCTCCAGCAATGAGTGTGTCATTAACGTGATCCTGAATACTATCTTTCTCATCCAAAACTGCAGCAATACCACCTTGCGCGAGCCATGATGAGCCGTCGACTAGAGATCCCTTGCTTATTAACGCAACAGAGAGATTTCTGTCTAAATGAAGTGCACACGCTAATCCAGCAACACCAGTTCCTATTACGAGAACATCAAATTGAAATGCTTTTTTCATAAATACACGGAGTAACTATATTCGATCAACGTGTTATTATACTTTAACAGTTTTGAACTTACTTGTGATCACTTTGAAATATTCAATTAGCTTCAAAATTTGCGTTTAGATGTTTTGATTGAAAATCCGTGACGAGTGAATTTAGAATGTCAGATAAAAGCGATATCCAGCTGGTAAAGGAAGCTCAGAAGGGAAGTATTGAGTCTTTTGATTTATTAGTGATCAAGTATCAGAATCGACTTCAGTCAATCATTTCAAAGTATGTTTCTAATTTTGATGACGTTCCTGATATTGCTCAAGAAACATTTTTGAAAGCATACAGAGCTCTGAGTAGTTTTCGCGGAGATAGTGAGTTTTACACTTGGCTATACCGCATAGGCGTTAATACGGCAAAAAACTATTTGGTTTCCAAGTCTCGCCGTCCTGTTTTTGGTGATCTAGAGATATCAGAAAATGAGTATCTTCATCCGGAGGACACATCTACTCCCGAAAATAATTTAATGACTGAGGAGTTGGAATTACTGATTAAAAAATCGATTTCAAACTTACCTGAAGATTTACGCATGGCGATTACATTGCGTGAATATGACGCTCTGTCGTATGAGGAAATCGCATCTATAATGAAATGTCCCGTTGGGACAATTAGATCAAGAATTTTTCGCGCGCGAGAAATTATAGATCAAATTATTGATAAAAATTTAAGCAATGAATAGAAATCATGAACTTAAATAAAAAGCTCGTGTCTAAATCAAAATTGCATAAAGTGTAAATTATGAGTGAAGAAAAAAATAAAGCGATATATGAAGCATTATCTGCATTGAAGGATGGAGAATCTGACACTCTGGAGAGAAAAAGAGTTTTCAAGTTCATAAATAATCCCTCGAAGAATGATGAGATCAGAAAAAAATGGAAGAATTATTGGCGGATTTCTCAAGTATTGGAATCGGATGAATCTCGGCATTCAGATATAAGTGATAAGGTTCGAGATGCATTGCATTCAGAGAATCTAAACCAATCTAATCGAGATCGGTTTAAAAATGAAATCTTCAGGTCATTAAGTCAGGTAGCAATTGCCGCATCTGTTGCGTTTGTTACGATATTGGGCGTTCAAAACTTTTCGAACAATCCATCTCTCCCAACGAAGACAGAGATTGCAGCAGAGACTGAGAGTATAAATGTAAAGCAAGACGGACCTGCGCAGCAATATCCATTTGGTTGGATGCCAAATCGAGATGTTAATTTAAAGCAGGCAAGTGCTGAACGATATCTGGGTCCAGTAAAACCCCGCCGTAAAGTGGAGCCATATGTTATTAGAATCATATCAGTTCATGAAAAATCTAAACCGCCAATTAGAATTCAGGGATTACAAATCGATCGCACAGCCCAGTCTGAAACGCAAAAGGATCGTGAATAAATTCGTTTTTGCTTTGATTTTTTAAGTAGTGATGTCATTGGCCAATTCTTTGAAAATGAAACCTGACCTCTTTAAATTGTGGCGCCGATTGCTATTATTTGATTTTCTGGATATTAAGTACCATAACTAAATCGACTCATCACTGGTGATCACGCTCATTAAAATCATCTAACTAAAATTAACCATCGTAGGTATATTTAAATTCATGAACAGAACATTTAATAATTTGAAAAATAAAGATTCCAGTAACCCTAATTTGTTTGGTATTGCATTATTGGTGATTCTCTTTTCCTCGAGCAGCTATGGTCTTCTACCTGATTTTACGGAGCTCGTTGAAAAAGCGGCCCCTGCAGTGGTAAAAATAAATACCATCAGTGTTCAAAAAAACTCTGATGAAGGATCTTTTCAAAGACAAATGCCCGATATTTTCAGAGAGCTTCTGGATCCACGACGAAGACCTTCAAGACCTGCCAGGACTATGGGCTCTGGGTTTGTGATCTCAAGTGATGGATTTATCCTTACAAACCATCATGTCGTGGCTGATGCTGACGAAATCCAAGTGCTATTTGCTGATAGAAGCGAATATACGGCTGAAATAATTGGTTCAGATAGGCGATCTGATTTAGCGTTACTGAAAATTGATGCGACGGGTCTACCAAGCTTAAAATTTTCGAATGAAGAGAATGTCAAGGTGGGCTCATGGGTTATTGCTATCGGATCTCCATTCGGTCTTGATTATTCTGTGACGGCGGGCATTGTGAGTGCTTTGGGTAGAAGTTTGCCGACTGAGCAGGGTGAGAACTATGTGCCTTTTATTCAGACGGATGTAGCTATTAATCGAGGAAATTCTGGAGGACCTTTGTTCAATTTGGAGGGTGAGGTTGTGGGCATTAATTCCCAAATATACTCTCCGACGGGTGGATCTGTTGGTCTGTCATTTTCGATTCCATCCAATATTGCAATTAATGTGGTTGAACAACTCAAAAAAGCCGGGAAAGTGAGTAGGGGATTTCTTGGTGTTAGCATTACTGATGTAACCAAAAACCTTGCAGAGGCTCTTGGACTTCCGGGCCCAATGGGAGCTGCTGTTAGCCAAGTGACGAGGGGGAGCGCCGCAGATAAAGGAGGTATTGTCGACGGAGACATAATTGTTAATATTGATGGAAATCCTATTCTTAGGTCCGAGGATCTGCCTCACATTGTTGGGCTTATTACTCCCGGTACCAGTGTTGATGTTGAAGTTTATAGAGAAGGCAAGAAAAAAACTTTAAGAGTCGAAGTTGGATCTTTGGATGCTAATGACGATATAAGATTGGCTGGAAATAACTCATTTGACCGGCTAGGTCTTGTGGTCGAAGAAATTGGAGCAGACCAAGCGAGAGAGAATCGTATTAGATCAGGATTAATTGTGGTAAATGTAGATCCAAACTCTCCAGCAGAGATCGCAGGGCTTAAAGTAAATGATATTATTGTGCAGATTGGATATCAAAGAATTGAGGATATTCGGCAGTATGACGCGTTAGTGCGTCAGCTTCGAGGACAAAAGCCAATTGCGCTCAGATTCTATAGAGGTGGCAACGCCTACTTTACTACCCTTGAGATAAATTAGGAATTTCACCACGTCCCATTGTCTAGATTTTATTTGGCGTAATCCTATAGATCGATAGCAAGAATTTATGGATATAATACGCTAGAATCGCGAAGCGCTAAGTATGGATAGACCGTGTCAAATACAAAAAATATAAGAAATTTCTCAATCATCGCACATATAGATCATGGTAAATCAACGATTGCCGATCGTTTTATTCAGCTCTGTGGAGGTTTGAGCGAACGAGAGATGGAATCCCAAGTATTGGATTCTATGGATATCGAGCGCGAGAGGGGCATAACTATCAAGGCCCAAAGCGTTACTCTAAATTTTACTGCTTCAAACGGACTTGAGTACCAATTGAATTTTATCGATACCCCAGGCCACGTTGATTTCTCCTATGAGGTATCTAGATCTCTTGCGGCATGTGAGGGAGCTTTATTGATTGTTGACGCTGCACAAGGTGTAGAGGCACAATCTGTTGCTAATTGTTATACCGCGATTGCACAAAACCTCGAGGTCATCCCAATTTTAAATAAAATGGATCTTCCGCAGTCCGAACCTGAGCGTGTAATTGACGAAATTGAAAATATTATAGGAATTGAAGCGCAAAATGCGATTCGATGCAGTGCTAAAACTGGTCAAGGTATCTCCGATATTTTAGAGGAGATCGTTAAAACTGTTCCCCCGCCTAGTGGTAATGAAAATGCAGAGCTTCAGGCATTGATCATTGATTCTTGGTTTGATAATTATTTAGGAGTTGTCTCACTCATTAGGGTGGTGGAGGGTCAAATAAAATTAAAAGATAGAGTCGTGATGAAGTCTGTTGGGCGAATCCATTCTGTCGATAAGCTGGGTATTTTTTCTCCAAAAATAAGATATAAAGATTGCCTAAAGGCCGGAGAGGTAGGATTTCTCGTAGCAGGAATAAAAGATATTCAAGGAGCACCTGTTGGAGATACGATAATCTCTCACGCTGGGGTTGATACTCAAGCATTACCCGGATTCCAAAAAGTTAAGCCTCAAGTATATGCAGGAATGTTTCCGATAGATTCCAATGACTTTGAGGATTTCAGAGAAGCCTTGAGTAAACTTTCAATTAATGATGCCTCTCTTTTTTATGAACCTGAAAGTTCAGATGCTTTAGGTTTTGGTTTTCGATGTGGTTTTTTGGGCATGTTGCACATGGAAATTATTCAGGAGCGATTAGAGAGGGAATATAATTTAGATTTGATTACTACTGCACCTACAGTGGTTTATGAAATATTGACGGAAAAAAATGAAATTATAAGCATCTCAAATCCCTCAAGTCTTCCTGAGACAAATACAATACAAGAGATGAGAGAACCAATTTGTGAAGCAAATATTCTGGTGCCGAAAGACTATGTTGGTAACGTGATTACTTTGTGCGTTGAAAAAAGAGGTGTACAGAAAGATATGCAGTTTGTCGGTAATCAAGTTTCTATTTCTTATGAACTCCCTATGAGTGAGGTTGTAATGGACTTTTTTGATCGGTTAAAGTCTGTTAGTAGAGGATTTGCTTCCTTGGATTACTCTTTTGTCCGATTTCAAGCGGCCTCGCTGGTTAAGTTAGATGTTCTTATCAATGGAGATAGAGTTGATGCTTTGGCTGCCATAACACATAGAGACAATGCGCAACAAAGAGGACGACAGTTGGCGGAAAAAATGAAGGAACTAATTCCCCGGCAAATGTTTGATGTTGCAATTCAAGCAGCAATTGGTGGTCATGTTATAGCGCGAACAACTGTCAAGGCATTGAGAAAAAATGTGACGGCTAAATGTTATGGTGGAGATGTTACAAGAAAGAAGAAACTTTTGGAGAAACAAAAGGCTGGTAAGAAAAGAATGAAACAAGTGGGTAGTGTTGAAATCCCGCAAGAGGCATTTTTGGCAGTTCTTCGGACTTAAAAGTCATTATTTGCATCTTGGAGAATATTGATGGATTTGAATTTTGAACTAATACTTACGGTTTGCACGGTAGTGTGTGGTCTTTTTTGGATTATAGACCGCTTTTTGAAAAGTAGTTCTCAAATCATTTTATTTTTTGGATCTTTAGCGCCGATCCTTTTATTTGTTTTGATTTTAAGGTCTTTTGTAGTAGAGCCTTTCCAAATTCCCTCTAGATCGATGGTCCCCACCTTAGTGGTCGGTGACTTTATTTTAGTTAGTAAATGGAATTACAGCGTTAGATTACCGGTATTGAGGACCGAATTGGTTGAAGTTTCATCTCCTAAAAGAGGCGATGTCATTGTATTCTTTCCTCCTCACGAAAGTAGATATTTTATAAAACGACTTATTGGACTCCCTGGAGACAGAGTTAATTTGATTGATGGAACTCTTTATATCAATAACGAAGTGATTTCTGAAAATACTATCTCAACATCTGATTTCCCACGAAGAACCGCAGTCATTGAAGAGTCCATCGATAATAGAAAGTTTTTAACAAAAAAGCATAACCCACCCGGAAGATTAAGCAGAAATTACTCAATAGTAGTTCCCAAAGATCATTATTTTGTGATGGGAGATTACCGAGATAACTCGAGTGATAGCCGTATATGGGGGCCAGTTCCAAAAGATAGAATTGTTGGAAAAGCGTTTGCCAGGTGGATGTTTTGGGACGAATTTTTTAGTTTGCCAAGCTTTCACAGAGTTGGTTCAATAAACTGAATGTGAAATTGTGTCCTCTTGGGTAATCATATAAACATGACGAGTAATCTGTTAAAGCTCGAAAAAGCTATTGGTTATACTTTTAATGATCCTAAGTTATTGCGTCAGGCGTTGTCTCACAGAAGCATCGACGGAGATAACAATGAGCGTCTGGAATTTTTGGGAGACTCAGTGTTAGGTCTTGTGATAACTAACTATTTATATTGTAACTTAAAGTCAATTGATGAGGGTGAGCTAAGCAAGCTTCGCTCAAACATTGTTTGCGGTAAGACGCTTGCGACCGTAGCGTCCAAATTAAACTTGGGAAGTTATCTATTTTTGGGAGTTGGAGAAAAAAAGAGTGGAGGGCATCTTCGGGAGTCTATCTTGGGAGACGCTCTTGAGGCACTGATTGGTGCTATTTTTTTGGATGCAAATCTAAATCAAGCCGAAGACTGCATTATTGAGTGGTTTAAATCCTCCATAGAGAAAGCTTTGTTAAAGGATAGTAATAAGGATGCTAAAACCAGTCTTCAGGAGTGGCTTCAGAAAAGGGGGTATTCACTGCCAGTGTATAAATTGGTAGCTAGTCACGGGGATCCGCATTCGAAAACCTTTACTATTGAGTGCACATTGGAACAGTTTAAATTAACGGCGAGTGATTGTGGGTTGAGTCGAAAAGCTGCAGAGCAATTGGTAGCGTCAAAGCTACTGAGCTCATTAAAAAATATAGACTAGTTGGTTGATGTATCCATGAATGAAAATGAGGAGAAGACTGGTTACATAGGAATTGTTGGGAAACCCAATGCAGGCAAATCTACGCTACTAAATCATCTAATCGGTCAAAAGTTGTGTATCACGTCGCGAAAACCTCAAACTTCTCGCCACAACATATTAGGGATCAAACAGGTACACAACTGCCAACTCATCTTTATAGATACACCTGGCATGCATGAAGATCAAGTCACTAAACTCAATAAGATAATGAACAAATCAGCGAAAAACACAATTATCGATGCTGATATTGTTTTATTTGTTTTGGATCGACTTGACTGGGACTCAAAAGATAAGTACGTAGTAAAACACTTAAAAAAAATTAATAGGCCAATAATTTGTGTTTTAAATAAGGTGGATCTTATTAAGGATAAAAATCTTATTCTTCCTCATATAGAAAAACTAAGAAACATTTTTGAAAATGTAACTATCGTTCCAATCTCTGCTTTAAAAAAGAGAAATCTTGGAACTTTAGAGGACGAGATAATCACTCGGTTGCCTTGTAAACCCAATTTTTTTCCAAGAGACCAGATTTCTGATAGGAGTGAACGTTTTTTCTGTGCAGAAATTGTAAGAGAGAAAGTTATTAGGCAGTTGGGTAAAGAGTTACCTTATCAAACATCAGTCGACATTGAACGCTTTGAAGTGAGAGGTAATGTAACGTTCATAGATGCTTGCGTATTTGTAGAAAGACAGAGTCAGAAGAAGATTATTATTGGAGAGAGGGGGCAAAAGTTAAAAAATATAGGGCAGGCCGCTAGAATTGATATTGAAAAATTTATTCAGTGTAAGGTTATGTTAAATGTTTGGATTAAAGTTAGAAATGGCTGGTCAAACAATGAAGACATTCTAAAAAGTTTGAGCTTCGAAATATAGATTTAACTATGAATATTGAATCAAAGGGTTTTGTTCTGCATACGCGCCCCTATAAAGAGACTAGCTTTTTGGTGGATATTTTTTCTGAGAATCATGGTCGAGTGAGGTGTGTTGCAAAAGGGTACAGAAGATCAACTAGTAGACAGAGAGCTGAAAGTTTATCTTTATTTGTGCCATATAATTTCACATGGCGCGGCAAAAACGATCTTAAGACGCTCGTGAATGCAGAGACTTGTGAGATGAATCTTTCTCTGAGTGGCGAGCGGCTATTTGTAGGGTTATACGTAAACGAATTGCTATACAATCTCTTGGCTATTTATGATCCATCGAAGGAAATTTATGCCGGTTATTTTGAGCTCGTAAATTTTTTGGGGACATCTGCACGGTATAACGGAAAGTTGAGATGTTTTGAACTACTACTTTTAGAATATTTGGGCTACGGGCTCGTTCTTGATATTGAATATGAATCGGGTAATACAATTGAGCTTGAGAAAAAATATGAATATTTGCATGGCTATGGTTTATCGCCGTTTGAAAGCCAAAGTGAAAATCGCGATGTATATGTCGGTGCAGATTTATTGGCTATCCAGGATCAAAGATTTGATGACATTCATATTGAAAAAGTGGCGAGGCGTTTGATAAGGAGTGCTATAGATTATCAGCTAGATGGTAAGCTTCTTAATAGTCGAAAGTTGTATCAACAATATTTAGCGAGCACAAAAAGCGACTCTAACATAGGACAGTGTTAATGATTATTGGAGTAGGTACAGATATTGTTCGAGTAGCTCGAATAAAAAAAATTGTTGAAAAATCAGAAACAAAATTTATTGATCGGATACTCACTCCTAAAGAGAAAGATAAAATTTCAGGTTTAGATAAAACCAAGGCTTTATCCAAAATTTATGCATCGAAAGAAGCTTTATCTAAAGCCTTGGGCACTGGCATATCAGGTGGAGTAAGTTTTTTGGACTTCGAAATTTTTAATGATCAATTTGGAGCGCCAAAAGTAATACTCTCTGGTGTTGCTAAAAGAATTTTTGATGAGAAAACAGCGAAGTATGTCCATTTGTCAATATCAGATGAAAGAGATTATGCAGTCGCATTTGCTGTAATTGGTCGATAAATAAGATTAACTCACTGCTAAGGTTGTTGAATTTTGCAGAGATATGATTTAAATGATCTAAAAAATGTCATGAAACGACTCAGGGATCCAGATACTGGATGTCCTTGGGATGTCAGGCAGAGTATTGAGTCACTTCAGCCATTTATATTGGAAGAGACCTATGAGGTGATCAGCGCTATCATAAAATCTGATTTTAATAATCTGAGCGAGGAACTCGGTGATCTTTTATTTCAAATTTTATTTATTTCTCAAATAGCGGATGAAATGGAGGAATTCAATTTTGAGATAATAGTTGATCAGCTTGTTAAAAAAATGGTGAGTCGTCATCCTCATGTTTTTCCTGACGGATCAATTATTAGTGTTAATACGCAAGCACACAAAATTTCACAGTCAGAACTAAAGTCTAGATGGGAAACAGATAAGCAGAGCCAGAGATCCTCTAAGGGATTTAAGAGTGTGGTCGATGATATTCCTCTGGCATTACCCGCACTTCTTCAATCTATCAAACTTCAGAAGCGTGCGAGTTTAATTGGTTTGGATTGGCAAGATATTGAGAAAATACATCACAAGATTTTGGAGGAGCTGAGAGAGTTGCAAGCTGAAATAAAAGCTGACGATAGGGATAATTTAATTTCTGAACTAGGCGATGTTTTGTTCTCTTGTGTGAATTTAGCTAGAAAATTGGATATTGACCCTGAGATAGCGCTTCTGCAGTCAAATAAAAAATTTGCAGAACGAGTGAGATATGTTGAGAAAGCGTGTAACGAGCATTCGAAGGAAAAGATAGATCAGAAATTTTTAGATTTGTATTGGGCGAGATCTAAAGAAGAGCAGTTGGATTAGAAATTTATTAATCAGGAGAACTTGTTAGTCTTCGATATTGAGTGTATGGTTCAGATCCGAAAAATAAAGCGATTAGAGATGTACCTATGAAGTTAATTTTATTGGGTCCACCGGGAGCAGGCAAAGGAACACAAGCGAAGTTTTTGACTGAGTATTTGAATATTCCTCAAATCTCTACCGGGGATATTTTGCGTGCGGAAGTGAAAGACCATACTGACTTGGGTATTAAAGTCCAAGAGATAATGGATTCAGGTGGACTTGTGTCTGACGAATTAATAGTCTCAATAGTTAAGAATCGTTTACAAAAAGATGATTGCATAAACGGATTTTTGCTAGACGGATTTCCAAGAACTATCCCTCAAGCAAAGGCCTTACTTGAGGCTAAGATTGCTATTGATATTGTCATAGAGTTAAGTGTAAGTGATGATGAAATTGTAAAAAGACTCTCGGGTAGACGAGTTCATGAAGCATCAGGTAGGATTTACCATATTCAAAATAATCCTCCAAAGCACCCTGATTTGGACGACCAAACCGGAGAAAAACTTGTCCAAAGACCTGACGATTTGGAAAGTACTGTGAGGAAGAGATTGGCTGTTTATAGATCTCAGACCAAACCTCTCGTTGATTTCTATTCAAACTTGAGCACAAGTAATAGCGTTCATTTTGAAAGCATAGACGGCTCTCTTGATATGATAAGCGTTCAAGACATGTTAAAAAAAATAATCAATTAACCTTTTGTTGCAACCTATCCTTCGGCAGAGTCAGTCGTAACAAGACTACTTATGAAAAACATACTGACAATTGAAACATCAGGGACCACATGTTCTGTTGCACTCTCTTACTCTGGAACCATCCTAGAAAAATATTCAGATGAGCTCAGGGTGCATGGCAAGATTTTATTGCCATTTATCTCTGAGCTTTTAGACGAGATGTCTTTAACTGTCTCTGATATAGACATAATCGGTATATCTATTGGACCGGGTTCCTTTACCGGTTTAAGGATCGGATTTGCGATCACTCAAGGGCTAGCATATGCGCAAAATATTTCAGTAATTCCTTTGAGTTCTTTATGCGCCCATGTGCACTCTTTTAAAACCACGTTGAGTAAAGATAACCTATCGTCTATTCCAGGCAAATCGATAGTGGTAATTGTCGATGCGAAAATGGACCATTTCTATCTTGGTCAATACATCATGAAAGAAAACTATTCTATTGATTCGATGGGAGCAGACATTATCATTAAAAAAGATAGGATGAAGTCTTTCCTTTCAAAAATTGATCCTGATCTAATTTTAACAGACGACAAGTCACGCATTTCTGGATTAGATTTTGTTCAGACTGAAATCATTGAGATTTTTCCTAGAGCAAAAGATTTAATAGAAATCACAGAAAATCTATTTAACACCGGATTTTCAGTTAGCCCTATGAATATTGAATTGGCTTACTTGAGAGAGGCAGACGCATGGAAGAAGTCAAATTAAAAATTGATGCTTTAAAACACCTGGAGGTAGGTTTTATTGGACTTGGTGTAATGGGTTATCAAATGGCAGCCTGGACAGCGAAAGCAGGCTTCAGCGTTTCAGTTTACAACCGAAGTAGTAATGTGTCTGAGAAATGGGTTAAAAAATTTGGAGGTAAAAACTTTAGCGAACCATCTGAGCTAGCAGAGACTTGTGATGTTGTCTTTATATGTGTGGGCCGTGATGAAGATGTTTTGGAGGTAACTTCTGGGAAAAATGGAATATTTCACACCATAAAGCCTGGTAGTTTGATTGTCGATCACAGTACAACCTCCGCAAATTTATCGAGAGAGCTTGGTGCGATCGCAAATCAACTAAATTGCAATTTTATTGATGCTCCAGTGTCTGGAGGCGAGAAGGGAGCCATTGATGGGAAACTAGCAATCATGTGCGGTGGAAGCAGTGAAAGTTTTAATCTCGCGAAGAGCATTATGGAGTGCTATGCCACCAAAATTTCACTCATGGGGCCTCACGGGAGTGGACAGTTATGCAAAATGGTAAATCAAATATGTATTGCTGGGCTTCTTCAAGGTTTATCGGAAGGAGTTAATTTTGCAAAAAATGCAGGTTTAGATGTCGAGCAAGTTATAGAAATCATCTCTAAAGGTGCCGCGCAGTCTTGGCAATTGGATAATCGAGCTGTCACTATGTACCAAGATAAGTTTGATTTTGGTTTTGCTGTAAAATGGATGCGGAAAGATTTAGACTACGCGTGCGCGGAGGCGTTGAAGAATAGCAGCCCATTACCTATAACTGGTCAGATTTTGGGATATTATGAGGAGCTAGAGCAAGCTGGTGATGGTGAACTTGATACATCAAGCTTGATTCGAAGACTTCGATAACAAGTTAGCAAAAAGACGCATATAGAGATATTCATTACCTAAATTTTAAGTTGTAAGATATGAACATGAGTAACGATAGCAGTGATTTAAATAAAGACTTAATTGCTTTCTTGAAAGGCTCTGTCTCGAAATACCATGCTGTCTCTCAAATAGTCAATATACTCTCAAATAAAGGTTTTTCTCTTTTGCGAGAGGATCAAGAATGGAACCTAAAGAGGGGTGGGAAGTATTTTGTTGTAAGGAATAATTCATCAGTTATTGGATTCATCAATGGGGAAAGGTCATTGCAAGATACTGGTGTAAAGATTATTGGTGCTCACACAGATAGTCCATCTTTGACTTTGAAGCCAAATCCAATAACTTATAGCTCTGGTTATTCGCAGTTGGGAGTAGAGGTATACGGTGGTGCACTTCTCAAGCCTTGGTTTGACAGAGATCTCTCGGTAGCAGGTAGAATTGTTTTTAAAAATAGTAAAGGGGATATTGGAGAAAAGCTTATCGATTTTGAGAGACCTATTTGCGTTATTCCAAGTTTGGCAATTCACTTAAATAGGGATGCCAATGGAAATAGCCCGATAAATCCTCAGACTGATATATTGCCCATTTTGTCTCAGAATATAGAAGGACAAAAACCTCTTGATGAGATGTATTTTAACTCAGAAATTTCGGATAAGTTTCTAAAAAAAGGGGAAATATTACTTGATCATGATTTAAATTTGTATGATGTTCAACCGCCGTCCATGGTTGGTTTTAACGAAGAATTTATCTCATCTCAACGTTTAGATAATTTAGTGAGTTGTTTCATTGGAACTATGGCGATTTTGGGCGCAGGCTCTAACAATACAAGTATGATCGTATTTAATGATCATGAAGAGGTTGGAAGTGTGTCAACAACTGGTGCAGATGGCCCTTTTCTTGATGATGTGATTCGTCGTGTTTGCTATTCTAGTAATGATTGCAATGTAGAGGTAGTAAAAGCGAAGTCATTTGTATTGTCTTGTGATAACGCTCATGCTGTCCATCCAAATTTTGTTCATAAGCACGATCCACAGCATAAGCCACAACTCAATGGTGGAATAGTGATCAAATACAATACTAAGCAAAGATATACAACTGATGGCTATTCGGCCGCACTTTTTAAAGACTTATGCGCAAGGATAAATGTTCCTATACAGTCTTTTGTATCCCGAAATGATATGCCATGTGGAAGTACTATTGGACCTCTTACTGCGGGTCGAGTAGGTATTCGTGGAATTGATATTGGGATATGTCAACTTGCTATGCATTCCTGTAGAGAAATTATTGGCTCAAAAGATCCTCTTCTTCTTAGAAATGCATTGTCAGCGTTTCTTGGAGAGGAGCTTTGATATGAATAATTTGATGGCTTTAGAGAGAAAATGAGCAAACCCATTGTTCTTACTGGTATTACTACGTCTGGGACTCCTCATCTAGGGAATTACGTGGGAGCGATCAGACCAGCCATAAATGCGAGTAGAAGTAGTGAGCTTGATTCTTTCTTTTTTCTTGCTGATTACCACGCGATTGTAAAAACTTCTGATAGTAAGCGGATTGCTCAATCAACACTCGAAATTGCGTCAGCATGGATAGCATTAGGTCTGGACTGCAATACAGTAACTTTTTACAGACAATCAGACATTCCAGAGATTACAGAGCTTGCATGGATTTTAAACACCATCGCTGCAAAAGGTTTGTTAAACAGAGCTCATGCTTACAAAAGTGCAGTTCAAAATAATTTATCAATCGATGAAGATGGAGACGCAGGTATCTCAATGGGACTTTTTAGTTATCCTGTCTTGATGGCAGCTGACATTTTGATGTTTAATGCAAGCCTCGTACCCGTCGGAAAAGATCAAATTCAACATATTGAGATGGCGAGAGATATTGCTCAGCGATTTAATCATTTGTATGAAACACTTTTTGAAATACCAACCGCACAAGTTGATGATAAGAGCTCAGTTTTAACTGGCTTAGATGGAAGAAAAATGAGCAAAAGCTATAACAATATCATTCCTTTATTTTGTTCTGAAAAACAACTTAAAAAGTATATCAACAAAATAAAAACAAATTTATTGGAGCCTGGTCAACCAAAAGATCCGGATGAATCAGCTGTTTTTGAAATTTGGTCAGCTTTTGCTTCAGATGCTGACACTGAGAGTATGCGGGTCGCCTTTAAAGAGGGAATTGGTTGGGGAGACGCTAAGAATAAACTCTTCAATCTAGTCAACCATGAGTTAGTTGAGTCTAGAGAGAGATATTTTGACCTTATCCAAAAACCAGAAGTTGTTGAAGATCTCTTGATTGAGGGAAGCAAAAAAGCACGACCAATTGCTCAAGAGAATATTAAAAAGATAAGACACGCAGTTGGACTTAAAGAGTTAACGGAGCAATAAAATTTTGCCCGCGTAGTAAGCTAAAGAAGCCTTTTTCCTGTATACTAAAGTAACCTTTAAGCAAACGTCTTTTAGATTAGGAATCCCTATGATTTTGTCACCAAAAATGATCTTTGTTCTCTTGTTTATATTATTTATTGCTGGGTGCGGTTTAAATAATGAAAGTTTAGGTCCAACAGAAGAACAAAAAGAAGAGATTGCTCAACGGATTGCGCCCATTGGTACCATAGTTATGTTTGGTGATACCTCGTCGGTTGTTGAGGAGAGCATCTCCATGGATATTCAAAAAGTCTCGCTATCTCCCGGTCCAGAACATACCGTCAAAATGTTAAATGCGGGGGTGGATGGATCAATGGTTTTCGAGCCAGCAGTGCTAAAGGTATCAAAGGGTGACACCATTCATTTCAAAGCTGTGGATTTATCTCATAACTCAGCCAGTATAGAAGGTATGATACCTGCGGGTGCAAGCCCTTGGGCGGGAGCGATGAATCAGGATATAAGTATTACGCTGGATATAGATGGAATTTACGTTTATCAATGCGATCCTCACGCAATGATGGCGATGGTTGGTGTAATTCAAGTAGGAGAGCCAACTAATTTAACAGAGATTAACGCTCTAGCATCTGACCAGAAAAGCTCTTTTATTATGAATGAGAATAGGCTATCTACCTACCTCTCTAAGCTATAGTATCCGGACACTGAGACGAAGATTCAAAGTAAATTGATTTAACTTTTGTTTGATACTTGAGTTTTATCTGCATTGAGGCCCTGATTTAGCAATTTCTTCAGTCACCACAAAATTGCTCATATTTTCGATAAACAACGAGGCTAGTGCACGAGCAGCTTGCTTATATTTGATTGGGCTGGTCCAACATTTTTCCGGCTCAAGTAAATTCGAATCTACACCATCTATTGAGAGCGGGATGTTTAAGTTCAGTATATTGAGATTTTTTGTTTGTGTATTCTCAAGCTTATTGTTTAATATTGCGGTAATAATAGCTCGCGTGACAGGGATAGGGAATCTTTTGCCAACGCCCAATGGTCCGCCTGTCCAACCAGTGTTTACGAGATATACTTGTGACCCGAATTTTTTTATTCTATCTATTAGTAATGCTGCATACTCATTAGGACTTCGAGGCATGAAAGGCGCTCCAAAACATGCTGAAAAGACCTGCGAAACTGAATTATCATCGCCACCAGTTTCTGTCGAGCCAACCTTCGCGGTGTATCCACTAATAAAATGATACGCAGCCGCATGTTCGTCTAAGATGGAAACAGGAGGTAATACTCCTGATGTATCACACGTAAGAAATATTATGTGTCGGGGTTCTTGACCATAATTTTTTTCTTCTCGTTTCTCTATGTGTGTGAGTGGATAACTACACCTTCCATTTTCGGTTATTGATGTATCGCTAAAAATAGGTTGTCCGTGAGACATGTCCATTTTAACGTTCTCTAAAATTGCACCCGGCTTAATCGCTTTCCATATTAAGGGCTCATTTTCTTCACTCAGATTTATCGTCTTAGCATAACAACCGCCTTCCATATTAAATACCTTTCCGGTGGTCCATGCGTGCTCATCGTCGCCAATAAGAAATCTATTTGGATCAGCAGATAGTGTAGTTTTGCCTGTTCCCGATAATCCGAAAAATAGCGCAGTGCTTCCATCTTCTGCCATGTTTGCAGCACAATGCATCGGCATAACCTCTTTCTCGGGGAGTAGAAAGTTTTGAACGGAGAACATAGCTTTCTTTATTTCTCCAGCATAACTCATGCCAGCTAGTAATACTTTTTTTGAGGCAAAATTTATTATTACAACTGCCTCGCTGTTGGTGCCATCGATTTTAGGATCACAAACATAGTTGGACGCATGCATGATCTCCCATTCCGCATATTTAAGAGGATTATAAGTTTTTGGATTTATAAACATATTGCGGCTGAATAGACTATGCCAGGCAGTTTCAGTGGTTATTTTCAAAGGTAAATAGTGGTCCTCACTCTCCCCAATATGCATTTCAGATGTAAATCTCTCTTTTGAGTTGACATGTAAGGCCACTTTTTCCCATAAATTCTCGAAAATGTGAGGCGAGATGGGTCTATTAATTTCATTCCAGTCTATTTGTTTTTGGGTAGAGGACTCTAAAACGATAAATCTGTCTTTGGGGGATCTACCACATCGCTTTCCTGAATATGCAACTAGGGCTCCACTTTTGGATAGAAAACCTTCTCTTCTTCTTAAAGCTTCCTTGACTAAATTTTCAGAGGATAAATTATGAAATGCTTTTTTAGGTCCCTTGATGCGTTTGAGAGAAATATCTTCGATCCTTTGAAATGATATATTTGATTTCTCTTTATCTTGTGAACTATTTTTCATAATTTGACTACGAACTGCGTCTCCCTTTTCTCCAGGATACGTGCTAAAACGATATTTGCCACACAAATAGAGAAAACAATAGTGCAGAAACGGCTGCTTTCTCTGGGTAAAGCAAAGTCATATAAATAGATAGCTCTGAAAAGCTTACTATTATTGGATTTCAGAGTTATGAACTTTGAAGGAACGAACTGGTCACTGATAGAATATTCATAATAATCGCTCTTTATAAAGGTCATACTTAGCCAGTGTTAAGCGCTGATGTATTGCTTGAATATTTCAGAAGTTTGAGTTTAAAAAAGAATCAAGTTGACGCCTTTGTTTTTTGTTAGGCTTTACTGAATTCACGCTAAGGTCAAAGGAGGATTTTTTTAGAGCTTGCTCCCTTAACCTTGTGTCTATTGATTCTTCAGTCTCAACGTACAGTTTAGATGCGATAGTAGCGTTCTGACGAATATTTGACAGAAAACTTACGATCACAGTTTTTTGGAAATGTTTTGCTCTGATTAGAACTTCATCACTGATCACAATTTCTTTACTCGGTTTGCAAGATTTACCATTAACTTTTACTTTACCACTATTAATGGCAGTCTTTGACAGGGATCTAGTCTTATAAAATCTCGCTGCCCACAACCATTGATCTAATCTTACTTTTTCCATTTGCTTGCACTTAGGTTGTCAGTTGTAATTCATCAAAAGTATTAATCGATATAAATTCGTTAGTGATTTTAGGGGGTTTTTGACTGTCTGGACTATTTATATGAACAATATTTTTTATTCCAAATAACTTTGCGGTTCGCAAAATAGATATTGAATCATCCATGAAAAGTGTTTTCTGCTTACATAGTAAGTGATTTTGAAAAAGTCTGCGCCAAAAATTAATAGATTCTTTGGGATAATCCAGTGTGTGTGATGAAATAATTTGATCAATGTATTTAGCAATCGAAACGTGTTCGAGTTTTAAATTAATCACATCCGGGTGCGCATTTGTAACAATAAAAAGATTTTTCTTTTTTTTTCTTAAGTACTCCAAAAACCTGATTGTCCCTGGACGCTCGGTTATGAGATGACATAATTTTTTTTTAAGATTAACAACGTCTAGTTGCAACTCTCGTGACCAATAGTCAGTGGAGTACCAATCTAAGGTTCCTTCTTTAGCCTTCATTTTTTTTTGCAGCTGTGTTTTTGCATCGCAAGCTCTAATTCCTCTAGCAGATGCATAGTCATTTACCAAATTTTTTAACCAGAATTCATTATCAAAATGCAGATCTAAAAGTGTACCATCCATATCGAAGAGGACGGTATCAAAGTCCTGAATCTTTAGCGTCTCAGAATTTCTTTTATAAAATGTCATCAGGCAGCAGATCTTCTTGAGAATCAATAAGTGAAGAATTTTGAGATTCTATCTCAGGAATATTTTCCGTTTTAAAATATTCGAAAATCCCTTTGGATCCAGGCAGGACCCTTTTACCTGTGACCGGATCAATTTTTACAATCGAAATACCCTCTGGTTGATCAAAAGAGATTTCCTCTTCATTTGCCAATGCAGAGCGCATAAAATTTATCCAAATTGGTAGTGCCGATGATCCTCCGTATTCGTTTCTTCCCAACAAAGAGTTGTCATCAAAACCAACCCAGCTTGTTGCCACAAGATGAGGAGAATAACCTGAAAACCAGGCATCTCGGGGACCATTGGTAGTACCTGTCTTGCCAGCAATATCCGTCCGATCAAGGACCTTTGCTTTTCGGCCAGTACCGAAATTTATTACATCTTTTAGCATAGAATCGATTTGAAAAGCAGTCTTCAAATCCATTACCCGTTTAGCTTGATTAGATTCCTTATTTTCATAAGTTAAATTTGACTTTCTCTCTAAGGACATCGATGAATTAGTCACCTGCTCCTTTTGTAAGCTTTCAAAAAGATCGGATAACTTTTTATCTAAATCACCTGATGAGAGATCATCAAGATTATTTTTTTTGTTTGAGGTTAGAACAAGATTGGGAACTTTTTTTGGATTTGCTTGAAAAATAATTTTTCCATTTCTATCTTCAACACGATCTAGAATAAAAGGCTTGATTTCATAACCCCTATTTGCAAATGTGGAGTACCCTGTTGCTATTTCGAGTGGAGTCAATGCGTGACTTCCGAGCGCAAGAGATAGATCCAGTGGCATTTCTGAGGTGTTAAAACCAAAATTTTGAAGACCTTCTAATGTCGAGTCAATGCCAAGTCGCCTCAGTAATCGAATTGATACCAAATTTCTCGATCGATACAGAGCTTCTCGCAATCGAGTTGGTCCATAGAACTTACCTCCATCATTTTCTGGACGCCACGTATCCTCTAATTTTTCGTCATTAAAAACAATTGGTGAGTCATTTATTATTGAAGCGGGGGTAAAACCTCTTGTGAGGGCTGTAGCATAGATAAATGGTTTGAAATTTGATCCTGGCTGTCTTGAGGCCTGAGTCACTCGATTGAAGCTACTTTCCTTAAAATTATAACCACCAACTAGTGCTTTGATACCACCATGTTGAGGATTCATTGCTATTAACGCCGCTTGGATATTTGGGATCTGAGCAATTGATATTTTGTTTGTATCATCTCGCACAATTCTTATTAGGTCTCCTCTATTGAATAAGTTGGTCAACTCTGTAGATTTGGTTGTTGTACTCGCATCTACATATATTTTTAGATTATTGAGATCATTTAAAGAGAGTATCTCAGGGCTACCAGACTTTGTCAGAATGAGAATTCTATCTTCGAAAACATTAGTTACAATTGCAGGCTCTTTGTTTTCAGAGACTTCGGCATTAGCTAGTACTTCTATCCAATCATTTTCTGGAATGTCAAAGGATTCTGCGCCCCTATATCCGTGACGAAGATCATATTCATTAACTCCAGATTTTACAGACTCAATCGCTGCACTCTGCATTCGAGAATCAATAGTTGTAATTGCAGTATAACCATTGGTGTAAGCATCTAAGCCAAATTTTGTAATAACTTCTTGGCGGACCATCTCTGCAACATAATCAGCTTCTACCTCTGAGGTGGAACCAAAATATTTTGCTTCATCAACTTCATTTACTGCTTCATTAAATTCATCAGAATTAATGCTCCCGAGTTTAAGCATCCGACTCAATATCCAGTTTCGTCTCTCCATCGCTTTTTCGGGATTTGAGATTGGATTCCGTGTTGAGGGCGCTTTGGGGACGCCAGCTAGCATTGCGATTTGTGCGAGTGATAACTGATTTAAATTTTTACCATAATAAATCTGTGCTGCAGCACCAAAACCATACGCTGTCTTGCCCAAAAACATCTTGTTTACATACAGGGAGAGAATTTCAGGTTTAGATAGCTCACTTTCTATCCTCAGTGCGAGAAGTATTTCATTAAATTTTCTACTGAATTCTTGTTTTCTATTAAGGAAAAAATTTCGAGCAACTTGCATTGTGATAGTACTACCACCACTTACTATACGTCCCTCTGTGATCAACTGCATAGTAGATCTAATTAAACCTTGATAATCGATCCCTCGGTGTTTAAAAAAATTATCATCCTCAGCAGCAAGAAGTGCATCAATTAGATATTGTGGAATTTCATCATATTCAACCGGTGTTCTTTTCTTCTCTCCGAATTCTCTGATTACTAATCTATCACTTGTCACAATTTTGAGTGGTATTTGTAATTGAACATCTTTAAGCTCATTGGTGGATGGTAATTTTGGCGTTAAGTACATATACAGACTAGAGGAGCCAATAAGAAATCCACCAACAAGAATCAGCGTAATTGAAGCGATAAACCTTATTAACCTATTCGTTGCCATGGCTTAAAAATTTTGGGTTTATGTAATTATAGGCACTAAACTCGTTAAATTAAATTTTTTAAAAAGTCTAATATTATGGGAACTAGAAAATTCGATTCGGTTGATACTTTACTGTCATTCTACTACACGTGTTTTTAGCGATTTTTTGCTTTGTTGGGTATTGCTCTGAATTCTCAAGTAGCTAATAATCGACCAGAGTTTTAGGTGAGAATTTTTTGACAAAAATGATACATAAAAAACACATATTTTTAATCGGTCCAATGGGTGCAGGAAAGACGACGATTGGAAAACATTTAGCCAAGCATATGGAGGTGCCATTTTTTGATATCGATAACGAAGTTATAAAAGCAACTGGAGCTGATATCCCATGGATATTTGATGTTGAAGGTGAAATAGGATTTCGATCGCGTGAGTCAAAGGCTCTTAAATCCGTATCAGAGATTGATCCTCCCGCTGTAATCTCCACCGGAGGAGGTATCATCCTCGCTGAAGATAACCGCCGATTCATGAAAAATAATGGGTTCATTGTGTACCTTTATGTGAATGAAAATCAGTTATATGAGCGATTAAAAAAGGATAAGAAGCGACCCTTACTTCAAGTAGGAGATAGAAAAAAACTTATTGCTAATTTGTTCCACGAAAGGGATCCATTGTATAAATCAATTGCTGATATAATCTACACTCCCCGCAGTTTGCAACTCAAGAAAGTAATTCCAGAGTTGTTCGATAAGATAAGTAAGCGGGAGTGATACCGAGGATGCCTCTGAAATTGATATGTAAGATATCAATAACATCAAAAATTTGAGAATAAGAATGAAATTAAATGTGAAGCCATCATTAGTTGTTAGTATCCCGAAAAGGAGTTATCCAATCTTTGTTGGCGTTGATATTTTTGAGAATGTTGATTACTCCCAATTTTTTATTGGAAATAAGGCTTTAATAGTAACGGATGACCATATTGCACCGATACTTCTTGACAGAGTGACCAAAACACTTAGTAAGTTTGCAGACGTTGATTTTTTAATTCTCAAAAGTGGTGAGACGTCAAAAAATATGGAAACCCTATCCAGAATACACAGTAAATTAATTGAGAATAACTTTGATAGAAGCAGCACGCTAATTGCATTGGGTGGTGGCGTTATTGGTGATATAACTGGCTTTGCAGCGGCAACTTACCAGAGAGGCATTAATTACATTCAGCTGCCCACAACACTTTTGGCTCAGGTAGATTCTTCAGTGGGTGGGAAAACCGGCGTGAATCATCCGCTTGGCAAGAATATGATAGGTGCCTTCCATCAGCCACTTGCAGTGGTTATCGATATATCTTTCCTGAGTACATTATCAGATAGGCAGTATTGTTCGGGAGTAGCTGAAGTTATTAAATATGGTTTGATTAAGGATAAAGATTTTTATTCTTGGTTGATAGAAAATATTAAGATGCTCAAGTGCAGAGACCATTCAGCACTGATAACAGCTGTTGAAGCATCTATTCAAATCAAGGCTGCTGTGGTTGCGGCAGATGAAAGAGAAGAAAATATCCGTGCAATATTAAATTTTGGGCATACATTTGGGCATGCCATCGAATCATTTCAAAGGTATGAGGGGTTTTTGCATGGAGAAGCTATTTCAGTTGGTATGATTCTCGCAATGTCAGCTTCAGGATTACTTGGACAAACTTCAGATGCAGATTTGGATCTTTTAACAAATGCCTTGCAACAGTTCGAACTTCCGGTGAATGTGCCAAAAGATATGACTAAAGAAATTTTTCTGGATTATATGGATCGGGATAAGAAAGTACTGGATGGTAATATTCGTTTAATTTTGTTGAAGAGCATCGGTCATGCTTATCTAGAAAGTACCGAGACAAAACCTCTGCTTGATAAATTATTTAAGACTTTATAATCAATCCATCAATAATTCCCGCTTTGTACATGGACAGATATCTAGGCTAAAATATGTGCAAGTTACTCTGATTTGTATACAGCGACGTAGAAACAACGTTGCACATCATGTTGGACAGGGAGATAAATAGATCTCTGTCACAGAATATTAAGCATTTCGTCAAACAAGGGAAAATAATGGGTTCTAAAGGTCAACTCGGTCTATACGATCCTAACTATGAGAGAAGTAGTTGTGGTGTTGGGTTCATAACTAGAAAGGATAGCAAGCAAACTCATCATTTGATTACGCTGGGGCATGAAGCCCTTTGCTCTGTGCCTCACAGAGGTGGTATGTCCTCAGAGGGGGTTGGTGATGGAGCAGGTATATCTATTGATTTGTCTCAGGATTTTTTTGAGTCAATTGTCGGTAAACCGCTCTCGAAAGGCCTATTTGGTGTTGGGAATTTCTTTATGCCCACTGATAGATCTGAACATAAAAATGCACATGAATTGATTTCAAGTTCTCTTGAAAATCACTCATTGAAAGTACTGTTGATGAGAGATGTGCCTGTAAATAACTTAGCGCTCACACCCTCTGCAATTGGCTACCAATTGCCAGTTGTTCAGTGGATATTTGAAATTGAGTGTGAAAGCTCAGAACAAAGCATTGAGAAATGTGCTTATCAGGCTCTTCTTGATATAGAGAAAGTTGCCTATACGGAGCCAAGGTATGCGGGCCTCTATCCCTTGTCTTTGTCTTCTCGAATGCAAGTCTTAAAAGGTAGATTATCATCCAACGAACTGGTTCCGTATTTTTCAGATTTAAATCAACCTAATCATTGTATTAATACCCTTTTCTTTCACACAAGATTTTCAACGAATACAGATCCTCATCCAACAATGGCTCAACCTTTCAGGATGATTGCACACAACGGTGAGCTAAACACTGATAAGAAGAATCGTCTATCAGAGAATGCTATTGCAAAGGCTAAAGATAATCGAATAATTCGTCCGAATGGCCAATCGGATAGTTGTCGATTAGATCAGACTTTTCACAGCAGGATTATGGAAGATGATATGGATCTAGTTACAGCAGTAGTGTCAATGATGCCACCCGCCTGGGAAAATGATAACGCAATCGATAAAAATGTGAGAGATATGTTGGAATATTTCTCACTTTATGAGGAAAAAAATGACGGCCCTGCAGCGCTTATATTTGGAGATGGAAATATAATCGGAGCACGACTCGATAGGCTAGGCTTACGGCCTTTGAGAACAATAGAGACTGACAAGCACATCGCTGTTACCTCTGAGGCGGGACAGATAGATTTTGTTAATGAAACTACCATTTCTCGAGGACGAATCGAAGCAGGTGGAATGCTTTATTATGATCACAGTATTGGAGAGGTTTTCAGGACAACGGATGCTCTCATCAAGCTCTCCAAGCAAAAGGATTATTCTGAGTTGCTTGAACGCTCACGGAAAAAATTGACAGAACTTAAACAGCATAATATGGATATAGGATCGTATCATGGAGATTTGACGCTCGCAGGGAGATATGTTGCCTATGCTCATAATCAAGAGAGCTTTAAATTTATGATTGACCCTATGCTTGAGACGGGATTAGAAAAAGTTTCGGCGATGGGTTATGGGAACGCCATTAATGCGCTATCAGATAATGAGGGTAGTTTTGCAAAATATTTCTCCCAAATGTTTGCTCAAGTTACAAATCCTCCTCTGGATTCAATTCGAGAAGCAGATGGCATGACACTGCGTGTTGCTCTCGGAGCAAAGCCAATTAGTCATAGCATCTCAAGTCAACAAATTATTATTGACTCTCCCATCATCGACGCTGAGCAATGCAGGTTATTAAAAACTCAATTGCAGATTCCATCAGCAGTCTTACCCATTCTTTATGATCCAAATTTTCATGACGATGAGAGCAACCGAATTCAATTGGAGTCTGCCATAGATAGCGTGTGTGATGAGGCTGAAAAATTTGCTAACGAACAAGGTGGAATAATAATACTTAGTGATAGAGAAGTTAGCTCCAAGAAAGCATGTATTCCCCTTATCATAATGATTTCTGCCATCAATCAAAGACTTATTGAGGCGGGTCAGCGGTTCAATGTTTCTATCATTATTGAGAGCGGTCAAATCTCATCATCACATCATATTGCCTGCGCATTGGGATTTGGTGCCTCGGCCGTCTATCCCTTAAGTGTCCAAATGAGGGCAGAGGAAAAATGGGGAAAATCATGGGAACAGGCTTTCAAAAAGTTTTCAAAAGCGGCTTCCAAGTCGTTGATGAAAACAATGGGGAAAGTAGGTTTGTGCACCGTAGAAAGTTATTCAGGTGGAGAATTTTTCGAACCAAACTTCCTAGACACCAATGATAAAATCTTCGCTAAATATTTCCCTAACATGGACTCGCCATGTGGGGGTGTTGGATTTAATCAAGTAGCGAAGACGTCGTCGGCTTGGCATCAGAAAGCGTTGGAATGTGATGACATGAGTGATATTCCAATTTTGGGTTTGTTCAAAGAAAGAAGTGAGGGAGCAGGGCATTCATTCGGCGTAACCGCAGTGAGGGGATTCGTTGATCTTACTGAGGAACGTCTAGAGTTAAATGATGGGAAAGATGATAGTCTAAATGATCACTTGCGATTGCTCACATTGAATAGGATGGAGAGTGCATTTGGTATCAGTGACGAGGGATATGTTAATACCAGTTTTGATTACATAACTGAGACTTCTATAAATAGCTTTAAGATAACCCCCGGATACAGAAGTTTTATCAGATTAATGGCTACTGAGCGAACTCGGAGGCCAGCCGCTCTGAGAGACGTTTTAAGTTTTCCAGTTGATATTAGTGGGCTGAATTCATCAACTGATTTTAGAAAAGAAATGATGCTTTTCAATCGATTTGGCAATAATAACTTCATGATAAGAGGTTTAAATTGTAAGAAGTTATCTTGTCAAACATATTCATTAAAGTTCACAAATAATAATACTAAAGCACGATTAAATGAGCTCAAGTCATCATTTATCGAGAGATTTGGAGTTGAAATAGTATCTTCTGAAATTAATAAAAATGCACTTTTGATAGAAACCTCAGGCAGTGCTTTGAGTTACATAAGTAGGATTATTTCCTGCCCAGATAAAATAGATATTTACAATGTACAACCTGCATCTGAAATAACACCAACATTATCGTCAGGAGCTATGAGCCATGGAGCTTTGGTTGCTTCTGCTCATGAGGCAGTTGCACACGGTATAAATATGGTTGGGGGTATGTCGAATTGTGGTGAAGGCGGCGAGCACTTAACTAGATATGGAACGATAAGGGCATCGAAGATAAAGCAGTTTGCGTCAGGTAGATTTGGGGTATGGGCAGGATATTTGGCTGATCCTATGATTGAGGAAGTGGAAATTAAGATTGGTCAGGGGGCAAAACCAGGGGAGGGTGGCCAGTTACCAGCAGCTAAGGTAAATGTCGAAATAGCTGCTGCACGAGGTGGCATCCCTGGTGTCGAGCTAATCTCTCCCCCACCACATCATGATACTTATTCAATAGAAGATCTAGCACAATTAATTCATGACGCTAAGGCTGCAAGAGTAAGAGTGATAGTTAAGCTTGTTTCCTCAAGAGGAATAGGAACAATAGCAGTTGGTGTTGCTAAAGCAGGAGCAGACATAATAAACATTGCAGGAAATACCGGAGGTACGGGAGCAGCATCTGTTACTTCATTGAAGTACACGGGAAGAGCTGCTGAGATTGGAATAGCGGAGGTCCATCAAGCACTTTTAGCAAACGGTTTGAGAGACAAAGTGGTTCTTAGATGCTCCGGCGCTCACCAAACTGGATCAGATGTAGTTAAGTCAGCGCTATTGGGTGCTGATAGTTTTGAATTTGGCACTACCGCTTTAATGATGCTTAAGTGCGTAATGGCTAAAAACTGTAATGTTAAATGTCCTGCGGGCTTGACCACCAATCCAGAAGTTTTCGATGGAGATCCAAGAGCATTAGCGCAGTATTTTCTGAATGTTGCTCAAGAGGTGCGTGAGATATTAGCGGAATTGGGAATACCATCCCTCCGTGAAGCTAGAGGAAAAGTAAATTTTTTACACCTTCTTGACCACCCCGCATCTGTTGGTCAACTCGATGTGAGAGCTATGCTTGCGGAGGTAGAAGAGTATAGAGTTGAAAAGCCAGTATATTTGCAGAGTGATTATTATCTCGATGATAAATTTATTAGAAAAATTCGTCAGAGTATCTTTGAGGAGAATGCTGGACAGATAACAATCTCCCATGCAGATGCTTTGACCAACCGAAATAAAAGTGTGGGTGGTCAAGTCGCTGTAGATATCGAGCGTTTACTTAATTATGAGTATAAGGAAAGATCAATTAACGGAGCATACAAAGATTTCAGAGAGCGTAAGTTTTTACATCCAGATGCAGTTAAGATAAAAACATTTGGAGCTGCCGGGCAGTCATTCGGACTTTTGTGTAATGATGGGATGACACTGGAACATGAAGGAACATGTAATGATGGGGTTGGAAAGGCAGCATGTGGCGGAACTCTTATCGTCAAATCACCAAGGTCTCATGGAATCATTAAGAAAAATGTTCTCATCGGTAATTTTGCGCTTTTTGGAGCAACGGGAGGGAGAGCGTTCTTCCAGGGTGAGGCTGGAGATCGGTTTGCGGTTAGGAACTCTGGTGCATCAGCGGTTGTAGAGGGAGTAGGCGAGTTTTGTGCTGAATACATGACAAATGGTGTGATAATGAACCTAGGCGGATTTAGTAAGGGTATGGGTAATGGAATGTCAGGCGGATTTATCTACCAATTTGATCCAAATAAAGCGTGTGGTGGTCTTGTGAGTCATGACTCAATTGATTTTTCGTATCTGGGAAATGAGTCATCAGTTAATGAAACTCACTCTATTGCGATAGAGACAATGCTACATTGGCATATTCAGGCCACTGGCTCTCCAAAAGCATATGAGATCATCTCAAACTGGGAGGAGCAAAAGAAATATTTTGCTGTGCTTATACCAAAAGCTCTATCGAAGTGTCAGGATTCAAATCATATATTGAATGACAAATCGGAGAAGGAACTCGTAGAAGAGCTTGCAGTTTCTCTTGTAAGTTATCAAATAAATAAACTTAAAAAGTGTTGGCGATCTGGGGATTTAGTATTAGACGGTGATGTCCCGAAATCTTCAGATAATAGCGATTATAAGCTTTTGAATAGTTACTTTGTTTTAGATTTTGCGCAGAAAATATCCAAGAAGAAGTATCCTGCGTACAACCCAGAGTCAGAAGAAATTATGAAAGCAACTAGAAACCTTATTTTGACTGAAGATTATAGTCTAATAAACGGTCTTTTGAAGCATGCTAGGAACGCAATTGCGGATTATTCCTCTGAAGAGCTCGCTGTATTGATTGCTGACAAGAGATTGCGCGATTATAAAGAGGCATTAAACCTCAGAAATTGTTTGTCAATGGACAGTTTGGGTACTTATTCTTGGATTTTAAAGCAGGATAGAAAAAATAGAGAGTCTCTTGGAAAGATTCCAGATTTTGAGGAGTTATTTTCGAGGAGAATTATCTCAGACACACTTATGAATACTGGATAGTTTTTTTAGAAAAATGAAATTACCTAAATTCCCTGTTGATGCTCCGTTCTCTGCAGATCAAAAGTCTTGGTTGTCAGGATTCCTTGCAGGTGTAAAGGCTGTGCAGACTTCAACATTAGAGGATTCGAAACAATCTAAGGATAATCCTGACAATGTTTTGAATATTCTTTTTGGCACACAAACAGGAAACGCTGAAGGACTTGCTCTAGAGACTGCTGATGTAGCGAAGACTTACGGATTGGATACGAAAGTTCAAGGATTAGACGAAGTTGATATTAAAGACTTTCAAAATATGAAAAATGTGATTGTAAGTATTGCAACCTATGGTGAAGGAGAAATGCCGGATAATGCAGAGTTATTTTGGAAAGATCTTGTAAGTCCAGAGATGCCAAAACTTCCTGAGATGAGATTCGGCGTCTTGGCGCTCGGGGATACTGGTTATGATGAGTTTTGTCAGGCGGGAAAATTAATAGATATGAGACTGGAACAGTTAGGAGCTTCCAGAATTATATCAAGACAAGACTGCGATGTTGATTATGAGGATATTGCAGCATCTTGGATAAGTGATGCTGTACCAAAGCTTACAAATAATTTGAGTCATTCCGATCCTGGTGAAAAATCAACGAGAGTAAGGTCAGAATGGAACAGGAAAAATCCTTTTCCTGCTCGACTTTCTCTAAATAAACTTTTGTCAAAAAATGGCTCGGGTAAGGAAATTAGGCACTATGAAGTTGATATTTCTGATAGTGGCATAGAATACAGTGCTGGAGATGTCATAAATGTATTACCGGTAAATAACTCAACACTAGTTTCACTTATTATCGAACGGCTGGATATCGATCCTTCACACATCCCAAATGGAAAAGAACAATCTTTAGAAGTTTTGTTGACGTCTTACTATGAAATTTCTACTCCAGGGAAAAAATTAGTCACTTATCTTGAAGAAAAGCTAAATAATGAAAGTCTGTCAAAGGTCGTGAAAAATTCTGATAAACAAGCACTCTCTGACTATTTATGGGGAAAAGATATACTTGATTTACTAAATATCGATCCTGATTTTCATTTTGATGTAGACGAGTTTTTGTCAAATTTGAAACCACTTCAGCATCGAGCTTATTCCATTTCCTCAAGTCCTAAGAAATATCCTGATTCTGTACACATGACGATTTCTTCAGTTCGCTGGTTGACAAATAATCGAGATCATCTCGGGGTTTGCTCAACATATTTAGCAGACAGAGTTAATGATGATCAAAAGGTGAAGATATTTATGTCGCCTAATAAGGCATTCAGAATTCCTGAGAATCATGAAACGCCCATGATTATGGTTGGTCCCGGAACCGGAATTGCACCATTTAGAGCTTTTTTGGACGAACGTGAGATTATTGGAGCAAGTGGTCAGAATTGGCTATTTTTCGGCGATCAAACACGAGAATTTGATTTTATTTATGAGAACGAGTTTTCCGAGAAATTGGAAAAAGGCATTTTAACGAAACTAGACTTAGCGTTTTCAAGAGATCAAGATGAAAAGATATATGTTCAAGACAGGATGTTAGAAAGTAGCGCTGAATTATTCCGCTGGCTTGAAAAAGGAGCCTACTTCTACGTCTGCGGTGATGCATTGAGAATGGCGAAAGATGTTGACGCGACTCTAAGAAAAATAATTGAAATGGAAGGTAACATGACATCTGAAAAGGCAGATGCATATGTCAATAATCTGAAGAAGGAAAAGCGCTACCTCAGGGATGTATATTAACCTATTTTCTTTCAGGAAATATTTCTAAATGAGCATTTTGGCTAATGATAGATTCATTAAAGCGTTGTCACGCGAGGATGTGGATCGAACGCCCATATGGATTATGAGGCAGGCTGGTCGATATCTACCTGAATATCGGGCTACGAGAAAACAGGCAGGTGACTTTTTAGCGCTGTGCAAGAATAAAGAGTTATGTTGTGAAGTAGCGCTTCAACCACTCGAGCGCTTTGAGCTTGATGCGGCTATATTATTTTCAGATATCTTGACTATTCCTGATGCCATGGGCTTGGGTTTGTACTTTGAAGCAGGTGAGGGTCCGAAATTCAAAAAAACAATTAATAACCTTAGTGATGTTGAATCTCTGCCGGAAATTGATGTTCATAAAGATCTCTCCTATGTTCTTGATGCGGTGTCCCTTATCAGATATGAGCTCAATAATAGGGTTCCATTAATAGGATTCTCTGGAAGTCCTTGGACACTTGCTGCTTACATGATTGAAGGTCAAGGTAGCAAAACTTTTTCAAAGGCAAAGGCAATGTTATACCAAGATCCTACGTTACTTCATATGCTACTTGAAAAGATTACGGCGTGTGTCATTAATTACCTTGTGGCTCAGGTAAAAAGTGGTGCGCAAGTTTTACAAATATTCGATTCTTGGGGTGGATTATTGAGTCATGATAGTTATTCCGAATTTTCGTTGAAATATCTGAAAAATATCGTTGATAAGTTGAAACTTTTAATCAGTGAAGACGTTCCAGTAATCGTGTACACAAAAGGTGGAGGACAATGGCTCTCAAAAATAGCATCAATAAACTGCGATTGTATCGGTATTGATTGGACGACGAATATAGGTCTTGCGAGAGAGGAGGTTGGAAACTCAGTTTCTATTCAAGGTAATTTAGATCCAAGTGTTTTGCTAGCGGATCGGCAGACCATTAGGCGAGAGGTAAAGAAGATCTTAATGGCATACGGACCCAATAATGGACATATTTTTAATTTGGGGCATGGTATAACGCCAGATGTCGATCCAGAAAGGGTGAAAGAGTTGATTCACGCGGTTCATGAATTTTCTTTCAAGTCTCATTTACGATCGTGCTGATCCTGTTGCCAACTTTTACTGAACTCGCATATTTTGAGATGTTTTTTACCCTGCTTATTTTATTCTTTTGAAATAATAAGATTACCGTTGAGCCATATCTAAACCGTCCTATTTCTTGCCCTTTCTTAAACTGTAAAGAATGGCCTTCAAGTTCTACCCGTTGATGTGTTTTAGTTTCAAAGTTATGTTCACGCTTCCAAACAGTGTCAATGCCTGATACTAAAAAAGCACCCACAAAAATGACCGAAAAGTGACCTACTTTCTCTGAAAAAAATTCACAGATAAGACGTTCATTTCTGCAAAAGAGAGAAGGTATGTTACTTACGCTGGTATGATCGACCGAGAATAACTCTCCTGGAATAAACTGATGCGAAATAAGTTTCCCATCCATGGGCATGTGAACTCTATGATAGTCTTTTGGGGAAAGATAAATCGTAAAGAAATCACCATTTTGATATCGACTCGCCATTTCACTTTGATTAAGAAGATGATCTAAGGTGTACTTTATCTTTTTTGCTTGTATAAGTTGAGATGATTGAATTTGACCGTACTCAGTGATCACTCCATCGGCAGGTGAGCATATACTGTTTGCTCTCTCATCAATTGGCCTAACTCCATTTTTTAATTGCCTCGTAAAAAAATCATTGAAAGTTTTATATTTTGAAAGATCCCTAGTCAGGGCTTCATCCATATTTATTTTGAAAATTGATATTGCAGACTTAATCAGAAGGTTCTTGACCAACTTAATTTTAGTCTCTGCTATACCTGCAATAACATTTGACAAAAATTTCTTTGGGAGCACTTTTTGCGTGATTATTTTTATCTTATCTTTAATTTTCATGGATTATTAATACAGGGATTATTCCTCTCCTATTGACACGACGCTATTTTCTGAATTTCCCCATTCTGACCATGAACCACCATAACATTTTATTCTTTCAAATTTTAGCAATCTTCCCACGACAAAGGCGAATGCTGATCTCTGATTCGAGTGACAATAAGTAATGATTTGCTTACTGGGATCAATTTTGTTTTGCTCCAAGATGTCACTAACGTTACTTCTAATTCTTAAGTTTTCATTTGGATTTAATAAATCTCTATAATCCAGGTGAATTGATCCTGGAATATGTCCTGCCCTTGCTGCTTTCTTAGTTTCGCCGGTGAATTCGCCCTTCGACCTTGAATCCCAGAAAATTATGTCATTAGAGTGCAAAGTGCTGATAATTTGGTTTTTAGTAAAATTATATTCATGAGCCAAAGATTTAAGTTTTAACTCGATTTCTTTTTTTTCCTGGGTTTTGTCTATACTCGAAGTCGACTTATAAGCGCGACCCTCTTTTAACCAAGAAATCAGTCCTCCGTTTATAAGGATCCAATTATGATAACCTACACAATCTAATAACCAGATTAGCCTCGAAGCAAGAACTCCTCCGATATCGTCATATATGTATACTGGTTTATGCTTGATAATACCTAACTTAATAATAATCTCTTTGATTCTATTTAAGTTTGGTAAATCCCCTATTTTGTGGGGATAAGGACCGAAAGTCTCCTGCGGTTGTAGGTGAAGTGCGGTGGGAATATGTGCTTTGGCATAACGACTATAGTCACAAACATCAACAATAATGCCGCTATTATTTTTCACAATTGGTTCTAGTGCTTCAGGCTCTATTAGCTCACACATTTTAAAAATCTTGGTTGTTTTTTACATTTTACTATTTGTTCTAGACTAATTTACTACTTTTTTAGTGTCAGCCTCAGAACGATTATTAGATTGTTTCTATATTCAATAACTACAACATTAGGTATCATCCGGGACTATCGAGTATTTTCTATGGAATGAATAATGAATTTGGTTTGGATTGATTTGGAAATGACAGGTTTAAATCCTGATTCAGAGCGCATTATAGAGATAGCGACCGTTGTTACAGATGCAAATTTGAATGTGTTAGCTGAGGGGCCATCTTTAGCAATAAAACAATCCAATGCGTTACTTCAAAAAATGGATAAATGGAACCGCGAGCAGCATGGTAAATCTGGTTTGATTGATCGTGTAAAGGAAAGTACTGTAAGTGAGTCTGAAGCAATGAACTTGACAATCGAATTTCTGCTCAAGTGGGTTAATAAAGGTGAATCGCCAATGTGTGGTAACTCTATTTCATTAGATCGAAGGTTCTTGATAAAATATATGCCTGAACTAGAACAAGTTTTTCATTATCGTAATATTGATGTAAGTACCGTAAAGGAATTGGCGAGGAGATGGAATCCCGAAATAGAGTCAGGATTTAATAAAAAAGGCAACCATTTAGCATTGGATGATGTTTATGAATCAATCGCTGAATTAGCATACTACAGAGGAAAAATTTTCAACTGCTAAGTTTTCTAATTTGCTCGTCAATTGCCCAACTTATGTGTTCCTCTAACAATGGTGAGCTTCCTTTTTTACGTTCCTTCAATGATTCAAGAATCTCTGGACACCCAGGTGCATTCCCTAATCCTACAGCCAAATTACGTAGCCATCTTTCATACCCAATTCTTTTGATTGGAGATCCAAGGGTTTTTTCATTGAATTCAAGCTCACTCCAATTAAATAAGGATAGGAGTGATTCGTTATCAAGGTTATGTTTAGGTTTAAAAATATCCTCGGATGCTTGACTTGGTTGTCGATTCCAAGGACACCAAATTTGACAATCATCACAACCAAATACTCGATTTCCCATCAATGGTCTTATTTCTATGGGAATTTCTCGCTTATTTTCAATAGTTTGATATGAAATACACTTTTTAGCATCGAGCACGTAAGGTTCCGGGAATGCATTAGTAGGACAAACTCGCAAGCAAGCGTTGCATTTTCCACATAGATTTTGTGTCTTTTTGTTATCTGGAGGAAGTGGAATCGAGGTGTATATCTCACCGAGAAAAAACCATGATCCATCCGAATCATCAATCAATAGAGTATTTTTGCCTATCCAACCCAATCCGCCTTGGGCTGCAATTGGTTTTTCTAGAACTGGTGCACTATCCACGAAAGCTCGCTGGTTTATATTTTTGGTTGGTATTTCTTTTTCAATTTGTTTTGCCAGTGTGCTTAATTTTTTTCTGATGATTTTATGATAGTCAGATCCGAGCGCATACCTTGATATGTAAGCTTTGTTATCATCTTTAAGCACTGCAATCATTTTATTATCTGATAGATAATTCATTCTTAGTGATATTACCCTGACAGTTCGTTCAACAAGTTTTTCTGGGACATATCTCTTTTCACCATGTTTCTCCATCCAATCCATAGAACCATGATATTTTTGATCTAACCAAATTTTTAACTTATGTGATGCATTTTTTAAGTCAGGTTTTACGATAGATACTTTTTGAAAGCCAAGGTCATTACCCCACGCTTTTATTTTTGTCGCAAGAAGGTCAAGATCATTAATGTTTTCGTGTAAATCTGGCATGATAGTCAACATATATTTTTGTCTAATTTTACAAAAATTTGAAAATGAAAAAAAATCATTTGATTTTTAAAACTGATCAGATTCAAGCAATAGAGAAGAAAATATTCAGTGCTGGAATATTTTCACCTCAGAGATTAATGGAGCTTGCTGCAAAATCAGTGATAGAAAATCTAATATTAACGTTCGGCAAACCGTCCGCTTTAAGTATATTTTGTGGTCGAGGCAATAATGGTGCAGACGGGTATCTGTGTTCAATTATTTCTCATGAAATGGGTATTACAACAACTGTTATTGAGACTCAAAATGACCGAAATATGGCTGAGTATGCGCGTTTGGCAAGAGATAAATGCAAAAAGAATGGAATTAAATTAATTCCATTTAACAAAGATTTTTGCATTGATTCGGGAATTATTATAGATGCTTTGGTCGGAAGTGGTCTGCGCGATATCCCTCGAGATGAGACCCGAGACATTATTGAATTTATAAATAAACAGAATGCACCAATTGTTTCTATTGATGTGCCGTCGGGTGTGACAGCCAATTCGGGGCATGTTCACCTGATTGCAGTAAAAGCAGATCTAACTATTTGCATGATAGCCTTGAAACCTGGATTGACGTCTGGTGAGGCTAAAAATTATTGCGGTAAAGTAATTATCGAAGATTTTGGGATTAAAGTAGATGACTTTGCTGATACTCATTTCGGTGAATTACTAGAAATTAATGGTCTGCTTAAATTATTACCAGAGAGGCGACAGACCGCTCATAAATACAACTCAGGAATATGTCTTGTTGTAGGCGGAGATTATGGTTTCGGGGGTGCTCCGATTATTGCTTCAGAGGGCTCGATGCGGGTGGGCGCAGGATTAACAAGGATTGTAACCCGTCCGGCTCACGTTGCTGCGTGTTTGTCTAGAAATCCTGAATGTTTAGTAAATGGTGTTGAGTCCATTCAAGAGGCCCAACAATTTACAAAAAAAGTAAACGTGGTAGTTATTGGCCCAGGACTCGGAAAGTCATCTTGGTCAGAACAGATGCTTAAAGTGTTTCTTGAGGTTAATGTCCCAATTATCTTAGATGCGGATGCTTTAAACCTTATTTCTGATGGTAATCTAGGATCTTTGTTGAGAAATAAGCGCACCATATTAACACCTCATTCGGGTGAAGCTGCTCGGTTGCTTGGTTGCACGACTAAAGAAATTGACAAAGATAGATTTTCGACCGTTCGAGAATTACAAAAAATATACGGGGGCACAGTTCTATTGAAAGGGAGTGGTTCTCTCCTATGTTCGGATCAGTCTGATAAAGTATTTGTATGTCCTTATGGAAATCCTTCTCTCGCAACGGCGGGATCCGGAGATCTGTTGAGTGGAATGATAGGAGGATTTATCTCGCAAGGTCTGAGTGAAAATCACAGTTCTGTGCTTGGTTTATTGATTCATAGTTTTGCAGCTGACGTTGCAAGATATGAGAAATTAGACAGGGGCATGATCGCAACCGACTTGTTGTGTTACGTCCGCAGAATAATCAATTCGACCGAGGCAGTAGTTCCTTATGATAATTTTTCAAATTCAGGGATGAAAGTTGGCTAAATATGATTTCCAAGTAAATGTTTGCAACGAAACTGAAACATTAGTTCTTGGTAGGAAAATTGCGGACGGTATCGATTTTCCAATCATAATAACTCTGGTTGGAGAATTAGGAGCAGGAAAGACAACTTTAACAAGAGGAATGCTCCGGCAGCTAGGACATCTCGGGCACGTAAAGAGTCCAACTTTTTCAATTGTTGAAATGTATGAAATATTATCTCTCCAAATTGCTCATTTTGATATGTATAGGATCACTGACGAGCAGGAATTAGAGTTTCTTGGATTTAAAGAGTACTTCGATACTGCTGATTTTATTGTAATTGAATGGCCGAATAGAATTTCCGGATTAGATTTTTCAATTGATATAGAAATTACTATTACAATAAAAAATAATAGTCGTGATTTAATCTTAAAATCAAGATCAGATAGAGGATCTTTAGTTTTGAAAAAATTAAAGTCAAAGATTCTGAGATAAGGGGTTTTAGCTTGTTAGAAAGATGGATAAAAGTTTTTTTTATCGTATTTTTGGGTATTTTCATCGAGAAATCGATTGCTGACACTGCACTCATTCTTGCAAGAACTTCTGACTCTCAAGACGCTACTCGTTTTGTATTTGAATCTAAAGAGGAGATTCTTTATAAAATATCTAAATTATCAAAGCCCAATCGAATATTTGTTGATTTCGAAAAAGCTAATCTTGCTCCAACATTTTCTGACATTGATTTTTCTAAAACGGATATAACTAGAATACGCTCATCAAGACAAGCTAATGGAGATATGCGTTTAGTCTTTGATTTAAAGAGGTCCATCAAGTTTGATCATTTTGTTTTGAAATCCGCTGACGAGAGTAATTTCAGGTATGTAATCGATTTTTTTAAAACAGCAGACGAGAAAAAATCTGAAAAATCAGCTCTACCAATAGAAAAAAGAAAAATTCTTATCGCAATTGATCCTGGACATGGAGGTAAGGACCCAGGTGCGTTGGGTCCCGATAAAATTTTTGAAAAAAATATTGTTTTAGCTATCTCAAAAAAGATTAAAAATTATTTTGATATTGATCCTGCTTTTGATGCATTTCTTACTCGTGACGGCGATTATTTTCTTGATCACCGCAAAAGGAGCGGCTTGGCGATTGAAAGAAAAGCAGATTTATTCGTGTCAATTCATGCGGATGCATTCCCAGATCCTAGACCGAATGGTGCATCTGTGTATGCTCTATCGACAGAGGGATCTGAGAGTGAAATGGATCAATTCATGTCTAACGATGAAATCCGCAGAGATTTGAATCAAGGCTCAACGGTTATCGAAATTGATAAATTGGAAGAGGGAGTGGACTTGATACTTGTTGATCTGATAGAAGATCAGACACTCGCATATAGTCTCGAAGCAGGGGCTGCAGTAGTTAAGCGGTTGAGCCGAGTTGCAAACAAGATGCATAAAAAAAAGGTAGAAAGGGCATCTTTTTTAGTGCTGAAGTCATTAGATACCCCTTCTTTACTGATTGAGACTGGCTTTATATCCAATTTTGCTGAGGCAAAACGCCTCAGTAAAGATAGTTATCAAACCAAACTTGCTAAAGCTATTTATTCAGGAATAAGTGATTATTTTGTGGAGAATCAGCCACTAGATGCAATTGCACCAACGCCTGTATCAGAAGTTCCGTCAGAATATATAGTTTCAAAGGGTGACACTCTATCGGAAATAGCAGCGAGAGGTGGATTAGATTTAGATAGATTGATTGAAGTTAATAATTTGAAAAATTCGAACATATTTGTTGGACAGAAAATAAGATTTCCATCAGACGGATATGAAATCTCTAATGAAACAGAATCTAAATCGGAGATGCCATCAGAATATACGGTGTCGAGGGGTGATACCCTTTCTGAAATAGCAGTAAGTAATGGATTCAAACTAAATGATTTGATCGGATTTAATAACCTTCAAAATTCAAACATATTTGTTGGTCAGAAAATTAGGTTTCCAGTTGGTGATTACGAAATCCCTCATGAAATTTATATTATTAAAAAAGGTGATACGCTTTCTGAGATCGCACAGCGTTTTCGTATTTCTCAAGGCAGACTAAAATATATGAACAACTCAATCTCTGACAAAATCGTTGTAGGTCAAAAATTAAAAATTCCAAGAGAACAAAGAAATACGTTCAAAAGATCATATCTTGTAAAATATGGTGATACGCTTTCGGAAATTGCCCAAAAATATAACACTACGACCGGTGAGTTAATGTTTCAGAATAAATTACTTAAACCTGACATAACTGTGGGACAAAAGTTGTTAATTCCATGATATGAGTTAAGAACCTCTAATGACAAACATAAAAATCTTAAATGATAATTTAGTTAATCAAATCGCAGCCGGTGAAGTTATCGAAAGGCCTGCATCTGTGGTGAAAGAATTATGTGAGAATAGTATTGACTCAAATGCCGATAATCTCGAAGTTGAAATCACTGCTGGTGGAATTAAATCTATAAAAGTGACAGATAATGGAACAGGGATTTTGAAGGATGATTTATCGCTCTCTGTTCAAAGACACGCTACAAGTAAGATTAGGACACTAGAGGATCTTGACTCACTCTATTCTTTAGGATTTCGAGGCGAGGCTCTTGCTAGTATTGCATCAGTGTCAAGGTTGAGGATTATGTCTGCGACTGAAGATAATAATGCGTTCATGATTGAAGTGACAAACACTAATTCAAATCGTGAGTTAACACCCGTAGCTCATCCAATAGGCACCACTGTTCTGGTGAATGATCTATTCTACAACACGCCAGCAAGGAGGAAGTTTCTTAGAACAGAGATTACAGAATACAAAAAAATCGAAGAATGTATAAAGCTTATCGGCCTAGTCAACATGAATATAAGTTTGACCTTTTCTCATAACAAAAAGAAAAAATTTAGTCTTCCTAAAGCGCCAGGACAAGTAGAGATGGAGCAACGTGTTGCTGCACTTTGTGGACAACCTTTCATCGAGCAAGCTTTGTATATTGAAAGTGAAAATAATGATTATAAGCTCTCCGGTTGGTTGGGCCTTCCAACTTACTCCAGGAGCCAGTCAGATCTTCAGTATATTTTTGTGAACGGACGACCAGTAAGAGATAAAACGATTTCACATGCGATGAGAAGAGCTTACAGTGATCTCACATATCATGGAAGGCAGCCTTGTTATATTTTGTATTTATCTTTGCCCACTGACAAGTTTGATGTAAACGTACATCCAACCAAGAGTGAGGTACGTTTCCAAGATACTAATTTTATTTACAGATACATCTTCTCGGAAGTTTCAAATATATTATCTTCGCAGATTGGGAATGATCAAAATGATCACGACTATGCTATATCTCAAAGAATGAATCAAAACTCGTATGAGAGGCTTTCTGAGAAGTCTTCGATCGATGAAATGAAAAATACAGAGTTTGTTTTCAATCGGCCAAGACAATCGGTTCTTGAGCGAGTTGAGTCAAGTGATGAAAAAAATCAAAATCAGTTATCAGGAACCGCTAATAACGCATACCTTGGAGAAGCACTTGCACAAATTCACGGAGTCTTCGTTCTCGCTGAGAATGAAAATGGATTAGTAATAATTGATATGCATGCTGCTCACGAAAGAATAATTTATGAAAAATTGAAAGACTTATACAATAGTAATAACTTGGCGTCCCAAAAGCTTCTTATTCCGACTGAAATTGAATTGAGTGTATCTGAAGTGGACGTTTTTGAGAGAAACTCCTCATACTTATCTGAGCTAGGATTTTTAGTAGAGAGAATGGGAGAGAAGCATTTGGTAATTCGCGAGATACCATCTCTTTTGATTAAGTCGGATTCTGTCCAACTTGTTAGAGATGTTATTTCAGATATGAGTCATTTTGAACAATCGTTTAAAGTAGAGGATAAAATTTTAGAAGTCTTGTCGACTATGGCGTGTCATGGCTCTATCAGAGCAAATAGAAAGCTTACATTAGACGAAATGAATGGACTCTTGAGGGAAATGGAGTCAACGCCCAATAGTGGACAGTGTAATCATGGGAGGCCCACCTGGGTATGTTACAGCAAAGGTGAATTGGACAAGATTTTTATGCGAGGCAAATAGCATTGCCAGTAGATAAGAACTTTAAAAAACTTATCTCTTTGATGGGTCCAACAGCCTCTGGTAAAACAGAATTAGCTATTCGGTTAAGAAAGAAATTTCCTTTAGAAATAATAAGTGTTGATTCGGCCCAGGTATATCGAGGATTTAATATTGGCACAGCCAAACCAGATGCTAATACACTCAAAGAAGACCCTCACAGATTAATAGATATCAGGAACGCAGGCGAATCTTACAGCGTTGCTGATTTTGTTCATGATGCTAATGAAGCTGTAAATGAAATTGTCTCCAATGGACGAGTACCAATTTTGGTTGGTGGTTCGATGTTATATTTTAAATCTTTTCTTCATGGCATTGATGATTTGCCGAAAGCAGACAAAAAGATACGAGAATTTATTGAGGAGAAGGCAAAAAAAGAAGGATGGCCAAGTCTTCATGCCGATTTAGCTAAAGTGGATCCTGTGACCGCTAATAAGCTTCATCCAAATCATTCAAATAGAATTCAAAGGGCTTTGGAAGTTTATTATCAGTCAGGTACACCATTATCAAAGCTTCAAAATTTATCAGTTGGTAAAAGCGCGATAGATCTGTTTTCAGTACTCCAAATTGGCTTAACCATCAAAGATAGATCAATTCTCTATGAACGAATTGAGAGACGTTTCGAAAATATGATTACGGAGGGATTGGTTGAAGAAGTTAGCGAGCTTCATACTAAAGGTGATCTTGATTTAAATAGTCCAGCTTCATTGCTGGTTGGTTATCGTCAGTTAAAGGAATGGTGTTGTGGCAACTTGGAGTTGAGTGATTCAATTTCAATGAGTATTAAAGCTACGAAAAATCTAGCAAAAAGGCAATTAACTTGGTTAAGAGGTTGGGATGATCTGCAATCAGTTTCTATCGATTTTGACGATAGATTATTAACAATTGATGAACTTGAAAATAAAGTATCTAAAATGGTGGAGGAGCACTTGCTATTGTAGTGCAGAGAGTTAAAATAATAGCTTCTAAGTCGTAATAAAAAATCCTCGCTAAATACTCAGGAGTTCATAAATGTCGAAAGGACATAATCTTCAAGATCCATTTCTCAATGCACTGAGAAAGGAGAGGATTCCAGTGTCAATTTTCTTAGTCAATGGAATCAAATTACAGGGACAGATCGAGTCTTTCGATCAATTTGTAATTTTGTTAAAAAATACAGTGAGTCAGCTTGTATATAAACATGCGATCTCAACTGTCGTTCCAGCGAAACCAATAAAATCTCCTTTAACCTCGGATGATGACTTTGAGGATTCTGAGTATTAAAGCAGGTCATTACCAATAGCTTTTGCAGATCAAATATTTGAGAGACCCGAAGCCGGAGATCAGGCTATTCTGGTCAGCATAAGTTTATCCTCGGGCATGATTAATGCCAACAACGATGAATTCATTGAACTCGCGAGAGCTGCTGGTGTTTTTGCGAGAGAGCTTTTAGTCGGAAAGCGATCAACACCACACCCAAAATACTTTATAGGAACTGGAAAGCTAGAAGAGTTAGAATCTAAAATCAGAGAGCACTCAGTTGACTTGGTTATTTTTAACAATAATTTAAGTCCAAGCCAAGAGAGAGACTTGGAATCAGCATTGTCATGTCGCGTCCTGGATAAAACCGGATTAATCTTGGACATTTTTGCGCAGAGAGCTCTTACTCATGAAGGGAAGTTGCAAGTTGAACTTGCACAACTAAAGCATTTGTCCACTAGGCTTATTCGAGGTTGGACTCATTTAAAACGCCAGAAAGGAGGGATTGGTGTGAGAGGTCCTGGTGAAACTCAGCTCGAGTCTGATAGACGATTAGTTCAAGCCAGGATTTTAACTTTGGAAAAAAAGTTAAAAAAGGTAGCAAATCAAAGATCGCAGGGCAGAAATAGGAGAAGGAAATCAGGAACACCTTTGGTCTCGCTTGTTGGATATACCAATGCTGGGAAGTCAACAATTTTTAATAATTTAACTTCATCAAATGTGTTTGCTAAGGATATGTTATTTTCGACACTAGACCCGACCCTGAGGATGAAAACTCTTGATAAATTTGGTGATGTTATTTTTTCTGACACAGTTGGTTTTATAAGAGATTTACCTCATGGTTTAGTGAAAGCATTCAATTCTACCCTGGAAGAGGTGTCCTCTGCAGATCTGATATTACATGTTGTCGATAGCAGTAAAGAGGATCTTAATGATGAAATATTCCAAGTTAACATTGTATTAAGCGAAATTGGTGCAGATATGATTCCCCGACTTTTTATCTATAATAAGTGTGACTTAATCGATGAGCCGAAGTTTACAGTCAATCGTAATTCTGAAGGTGATCCAGCACTCGTAAAAATGTCAGCTAAAGTTGAAGAACACTTCGGTAAGTTGCTTGAAGTTATTAGTGAAAAACTATCGTTTGATCACGTTATTACAGTTTTGAATCTATCTTCGAACGATTTGTATTTGCGATCTTTATTGTACGATATGAAGTCAGTTTTGAATGAAAAGCATCTTGATGATGGATCGGTAGAGCTTAAAGTGAGAATGTCGGAGCAAAAACTAAAGTCTGTGATAAAAAGATATAAATGATGGAGAAGTTGTTGGATACATTATTTAATGTAGTGTTATTATTGGTCTAAGATTAAACCTGAAAATTGGAGTAGGTCATGTCATGGAATGAGCAAGGTGGAGATAAAGATCCCTGGGGTGGAAGAAGAGGTGATCAAGCACCACCTGATATAGATGAAGCGTTAAAACGACTCAAAGAAAAAGTCACTGCTTTTACGGGGAAAAAGGGTTCTGGGAAAGGATCAGGATCCGGATCTGGTGGAGGAATAGGGAGCGTGAAGAACTTACTGCCGATATTCTTTACAGGGTTACTCGTTCTTTATGGTTTGGCTGGTGTGTATCAAGTTGATGAGAAGGAACAGGCTGTTATCCTGCGCCTGGGCGTTTACCACAATACAGTCGGATCTGGACTTCATTGGAACCCTCCATTAATAGATTCAGTTACGGTATTGGGCGTCACAGAAGAACGCCAATATTCTACCAGAGGCCTTATGCTTACCCAAGACGAAAATATTGTGGAAGTTGCGCTATCGGTGCAATATAACATTGCCAATGCCGAAGATTTTATACTTAGACTGAAGACTCCAGAGACAACTCTTAAACAAGCGACGGATAGTGCGTTGAGGCACGTGGTCGGTAGCACTGGTTTAGATGGAGTTATATCCACTCAGCGAGAGCAGATCGCAATAGCAACAGCAGACAGATTACAGGCCTTGTTGGATATATACTCGAGCGGTATCAATGTTGTAAAGATAAACATCGAAGATGCGCGCCCCCCTAATGAGGTTAAGGCAGCATATGATGATGTGATTGAGGCGAGAGAGGATCTAGAACGCTTAGTCAATGAAGCGCAAGCATACTCAAACGGAATCATACCCGAGGCACGAGGTGAGGCTCAGAGGCTTAGGGAGGAAGCTGAGGGGTATTCGTCGCAAGTTGTCTCAAAATCTGAGGGAGAGGCTAACCGATTTGTCGCTTTGCTGGAGGAGTATGAGAAAGCACCGCAGGTAACTCGCGAACGCTTATATATTGATGCCATCGAAAAGGTTATGACCGATAGTACAAAGATACTGCTTGATACTGAGGGTGGTAATAATATGCTCTATCTCCCTTTGGATAAGCTCGGCCAGGTATCGTCTGGATCATCGAGTCAGAGAAATAATGAAACATCCAACGAGATGATAGATCGCGTGGCGAATGAAGTCATAGAGAAACTGCAAAGGCGGGGTAATCAAGTTCAATCGGAGAGAAGAAGATGAGTAATATTACAAAGCTTAGCTTAGCCGGAATTTTATTGATAGTAATAGTTATTTCCAATTCGATATTTGTAATCAGTGAGGTAGAGCGTGGTGTTACTCTCAGATTCGGTCAGATGATTGAAGCTGACGTAAAACCTGGCATTCACGTTAAAATTCCTTTTGTTGATGATGTAAGACGTTTTGATGCAAGGATACTTACGGTGGATGCAACACCGGCAAGCTTTTTTACTGTGGAAAAGAAGCGATTAATTGTTGATTCATATGCAAAATGGAAAATTGCTGATGTAGAAACCTATTATAAGGCAACTGGAGGCGTGGAGCGCGTTGCAGAAAACCGATTGGCGAGACGTGTTAACGATGGATTGAGAAATCAATTTGGTACCCGAACTCTCAGAGAGGTTGTTTCAGGAGAGCGTGATATTTTGATGCAAAACATCACCGAGGATTTGAACAGTACTGTGTTAGCCGAGCTGGGGATACAGGTTGTGGATGTTAGAGTAAAGCGCATTGACTTGCCAGATGAGGTTAGTAATCAGGTCTACCGCAGAATGACGGCCGAAAGGAATAAAGAAGCTCAAGAATTAAGATCTACTGGTAAAGAGCGGGCAGAGAAGATAAGAGCATCAGCAGACAGAGAGAGAACCATAGAGTTGGCAAATGCATACAGAGATGCTGAGAAAATAAGAGGTGAAGGCGATGCGGAGGCTGCAAGGATTTATGCTGATGCCTATGAAAGGGATCCAGAATTTTACTCGTTTATGCGGAGTTTAACGGCTTACAAGTCAGCTTTTTCAAATAAAGGGGACATTATGTTGGTAGAGCCTGACAGTGATTTCTTTAAGTATTTAAATCAGCAAGATTCAGATTAACTCCGGTTGCAAGAGTAAAAATCACTGTATAAAGCTGACGTCTTGAAGAGCATAAATCATTTGCTCGCAACTGGAGCGCAGTGTCCAGTTATAAATTGCATCACTTGGTTGAGGTAAAAAAAAGAAGAACATGGGGAAGAACGTTGTAATTCTTGGAGCACAATGGGGTGATGAGGGAAAGGGAAAAATTGTTGATCTATTGACCGATCAGGCAACCCTGGTTGTTAGATTTCAGGGCGGACACAATGCTGGTCACACGCTCGTTATTGATGGAAATAAAACAGCTTTGCATCTTGTGCCCTCTGGCATTCTTAGGCCATCAGTGAAATGTCTGATTGGTAATGGCGTTGTCCTCGCGCCTGATGCTCTTATTAAAGAAATAGAAATGCTTGAGAATGCAGGAGTCGCGGTTCGTGAGAGATTGATGATATCTGATGCGTGTCCACTAATTTTGCCCACGCATGTGGCAATTGATATTTCAAGGGAAAAATCGAAAGGATCAGCAAAAATAGGTACAACGGGACGAGGTATTGGACCTGCTTATGAGGATAAAGTTGGTAGGAGATCCATCAGAGTCAGTGACTTAAAGGACTTGGAAAAGTTAGAATTCAAGCTGAGAGGCGTTGTTGAGTATCATAATTTTTTATTACGAGAATATTTCAAGACCGACGGATTTGCTTTTGCAGCGGTTTTTGACCTGGTAAAACTCTGGGCGCAAGAGTTACTGCCGCTGATAGTTGATTCAACTGAGTTTATCCATGCTGCAAGAGAAGATGATGAAAACATTTTATTTGAGGGCGCACAAGGTACATTGTTAGATATTGATCACGGGACATATCCTTTCGTGACCTCCTCAAATACGACGGCTGGAAGTTCGATTACCGGAACTGGCCTTGGTCCGTTATATTTTGATGAAGTCATTGGAATTGTCAAAGCATACACGACACGCGTTGGATCGGGTCCATTTCCAACTGAATTAACTTGTAAAATTGGTGAGTTGTTATCAAAAAAAGGAAAAGAATTTGGAACAACTACTGGCCGTGCACGAAGATGTGGTTGGTTCGATGCGATAGCCCTCAGGAAAGCAGTTAAGATTAATAGTCTGAGCGGTATTTGTCTGACAAAACTTGATGTTTTGGACGATTTAGATGAAATTAATGTCTGTATTGGGTATGAAAACTCAGAAGGACAAGAGGTCTCTTTCCCTTCAGACAGTGATGGATTAAATAAGATAACTCCAAAATATGAAACTGTTGCGGGCTGGAATTGTTCCACCGAAGGAATTCAGAGTGTTGAGCACCTTCCTGAAAATGCAAGGAAATACGTGTCATTTCTTGAGAATTTGCTAGCAGTCCCGATCACTATTATCTCTACAGGACCTGACAGAGTTGATACGATCGTAATCGATCACCCTTTTAATAGTTAACATAAAATTAATTATGACGATATAGTAGTTATCGAATATGAAAAAAATAGGGTGAAGGCGCATTCAGTTTTTCAATTTATGCGTATGTACCAGTGAGGAAAATACTGATATTCTAGATACCACCGAGGGTATGCTATTTGTTGAATAAAAAAAGAATGATGAAACCTGTTTTGATTTGGCCGCTATTGGTCCTATCGTTTTTGTTATCTCCGTTCTCAAAATCATTTGAGGATGATTTCCACTTGATAGAGACGAAGGATGTAAGCGAATCAAAATATTGGGATGAGGTGGGTCCAGCGAGTGATTATTTTGATGTTCTCCCACTAAACATCGACACTCATTCAGCTTTTATTTTTAATTTAGATAATAAAAAGTTTTCAAATTCCCTGTCTTCCGAGTTCAAACATGGTGATGATGGCGAGGTATACCTCCCACTTGCGAATGGCCGATCTTTAAAGTTTACTTTTTTTGAGCGTTCAAATTTTGCTCCTGAGCTCGCTCTAAAATATCCAGGTATAAAAGCGTTTAGAGGATACTCAACAGAGTATCCCCAAATAATAGCTTATTTAAGTTCCTCCCCACTGGGAATCGATGCTACTGTTATTAATACAGAATCCGGCAAAAGAACCTACATCCATGAAATATCAAGAGATGATCGGCGTTATGTCTCCTATACAGAGTTTGATCACACTCAAGATCATGAAAAATTAACTTGCTCCACAGAAACTGGATTAGAGGATGAGGGTTTAGACCACGACCATGATCATGGTTCAAAGGAACACAAGAAGTCTTTTAGTGGTATCGATAGTATGTCAAGACTTACCAGATTTTCCAATGAAAGTGCCTTATCAACCTATCGAATCGCAGTTGCGGCAAATGGCCAATACACTTCATATCATGGTGGAACTGTTCAAGCAGGTTTAACTGCTATAAACAATTTGCTAACGGGCTTAAATTTTATTACAGAGACCGATATTGGAGTTAGGGTAGAGCTGGTTGCTAACAATGATCTTGTAGTGTACACCGATGCAAACACTGATCCCTTTGATGACTCTTTGAGTGGCGCAAATTCAGCGCTCCAGCAAAATCTAGACAGCGTAATAGGAAGCGAGAACTATGATGTGGGCCATCTCTTCAGCGGTGTTGGTGGTGGCGGAAATGCCGGTGCCATCGGCTCAGTTTGTAATAGTGCAACAAAAGGCAGTGCATGGTCAGCCTCAAGTCAGCCGAGAGGGTCTCGTTATGTAAATTTAGTAGCTCATGAATTAGGACATCAATTAGGAGCCAACCATACTTTTTCTTTTAATTCAGAAGGTACAGGAGTTAATGTGGAGCCTGCTAGTGGCACCACAATCATGAGCTACGCAGGAACAGGTTTTGATGACATAGCTTTTTATGCAGATAATTACTATCACAATGTCAGTGTTGTGCAAGCCATCAGTTATCTTGTTGATCAGACATGCGATGTTAGTACCGATAACGGAAACTCCTTACCTGTTATTACCCCGCAGCCTAATATTTTAAGTTATTCAATACCTATTGGAACACCGTTCTATCTTGAAGCAACAGCAACAGATGCAGATGAAGATGATTCCTTGACCTATTTATGGGAGCAAAACGATGATGGAGTTGTCACGTCTGATAATTTCGGTCCGAATAACGCCTCTGGTGCTGCATTCAGATCTGTTTTGCCCTCTTCAGATGGAAATAGACGTTATTTCCCCAGATTGAGTTCAGTTTTATCAGGTGAGTTAACGCAATCCAATCCGTTCACTGGTGGTACATGGGAAACACTATCATTAGTACCAAGATCCTATGATTTCGTCATGACCGCAAGAGATAACGCTGTAGGTGGAGGAGGACTCCTTGCTACTAATGCTACTGTAAATGTCTGGGATAACGGTGGAGTTTTTGAAGTAACCTCACAAGACATTGGTAATGTCTATATAGCTGAATCAGATAGAACTGTAACATGGAATGTTGCAGGCACTGATCAAGAGCCCATTTCTACCTCTAGTGTGAATATTAAAATGTCAGTTGATGGCGGTCAGACTTATCCATATGACCTAAGTCCTAACAGTATTCCAAATAATGGTAGTTATGAAGTGACAATGCCCAACATAGTGACTTCATCAGCGAGAATCAAAGTCTCTTCAGTAGGAAATGTATACTATGCAGTGAATTCTCAAGATTTCAGTGTCACGATTGATGACATTGTCTTGACGGTCGATGAGCTCGATTACGGAGTTTGTCAGGGTGAAAGTGTTGTCTCCAATATAATTTACGAGACAAATACAAAGTATACGGATACAGCAACATTTGTCGCAGAAAATGTACCTGAGGGAATGACGGTTACTTTTGATCCACCCACAGCAACAGAGCACAATACCCCAGTAACAGCTACATTCACATCGGCTGACAGCTTGCCAGCTGAGACGTATCCAATTGATGTGGTGGCTATCTCGCCAGAGCGAAGCCAGAGATTGACCTATCAAATTCAAAATTATTCGAGAGAGGAGTTTGAAGAGGTAAATTTAAACGGACCGGTAAATCAATCAATTCTTAATAGATTGTTTACAACATTGGAATGGGCATCTCAGCCGAATGCAACTAGCTACACCGTTGAAATTGCAAGTGATGAGGCATTCACTGATATATTGCTTACCCGTGATGTTGATGGTACTTCGACTGAGATAAGAGGTTTAACGAGAAATACAACTTATTACTGGAGAGTTGCACCAAGAAATTTCTGTGGTAGTGGCACTGCAGGCTCCGCGTATAGCTTCACGACTCCAAATCACCTTGGAGCACTCGATGTGCCAGTACAAATCGCAGATAACACCACGGATGTGACTTACACATCAACGCTGTCTGTTAATGAAAATTTGAGAATTACTGATTTAAATGTTTACCTCGGTATACAGCATACCTGGCCACAGGATTTGACCATTAGTATGGCAGGGCCATCAGGTCAGCAAATTACACTTTTAAACCAACCCTGTGGTGGAGATGACGACATCGATGTGGTTTTCGATGATGAGTTGGGCGCTGAGTTGGTTTGCTCTGCTAATCCACCAAGTGTCTCGGGAATTTTAAGACCCAGCTCTGGGACTTTGTCTAGTTTTAATGAACAATCAACGAAAGGTGACTGGGTTTTAAGTGTCCTTGATAGTTATGATCTTGATGGAGGTAGTATTGATTACTTTGCTTTGGAAATTGAGACTGATGGCGAATGGTCAAATACGGCACCAATCGCATTTCCTCAAGTGGCCTCTACGAACCAACAGACGATTAACTTAACATTGGACGGACTTGACCCAGAGAGGCTTCCATTAACATATACACTCGTGGATGCCCCCAATGTTGGAAGTATATTAGGACTGGGATACATTTCCTCGTTAGTAGGGTCTTCAAATACGACGGGAGATTCGAGAGATATAGCTATATCCTCTGACGGTTCATTAGCGTTTATCGCCGATGGTAATGAAGGACTGCGCGTCTTTGATATAAGTGTGCCGGCTGCGCCATTGTCTCAAGGTGGCATTGATGTCTCTCCAGGAAATTCCGGCTCTTCCAGAGGAATCGTAGTGTCCTCTGACGGTAGCACAGTGTTTTTAGCTGACTCGACAGGGGGACTTAAGATTGTTGAGGTCAGTGCAGGGTCATACTCTATTGTTGGAGATATAGATACTAATGGTAATGCAATTGATATTGCCCTTTCCCCGGATGAGCAAACTGTATTTATTGCGGATACATCAAGTGTAAAAGTGATCGATGTTTCTACATTAAGTGCGCCCGTAATCGTTTCCAGCATAACCGCAAGTGCTGCCTATGGAATTGACGTCGCTCCCGATGGAAATACCGTTTATTTTGCGGACCAGCTGGACGGATTATGCGTGATTGATATAAGCGGGTCAGATGGTCTGTCGAATCCAAATCTCTTGGAATGCCTCTCTACACCAGGCTTCTCCTCTGGTGTGAAAGTTTCACCAGATGGACAGTATGTCTATGTTGCTGATTTTGGATCTGGAGTGAGGGTCTATCGATCTTCTAATCCTCTTAGTCCAGCTCATTTCTTTACTTTGGATACAGATGGATCCAGTTATCAGATTGATGTGTTAGCGGATGGAAGTCAGATTTTCTTAGCAGACAGCTTGGGAGTCAAGGCTTTTGATGTTGAGCAAAACGGAACTCTTACGCAGGTTGCTGACTTATCACTAAACGGGACATCGTATAGTGTTGCAGCAGGATTGGATGGAACAAATCTTTTCATCGCTTCAGGAGATAGTGGACTACAAATTGTTGGCTTTGAGAAGGCTACTTATAACGCTGGGGATGAATTGCCTCAGGCAATTGTTTATGAGGGTGACGAGACCTTGCCAAGTGGATATACGGGTACCTTCACTTTCCAAGTCTCTGATGGAGAGTTACAAAGTAATATCGCTTCGGTAGATGTTACCTTCGACACCGAGCCTCTCAATAATGGCGTATACACATTTACTAATGGTAGTGATGGAAATATCGAAGTCACGGGTTGTCTTGATGTATGTCCTGCAAACTTGCAGATTCCTGAGACCATCAATGGAAGACCGGTAACTACAATATCGGATGCAGCCTTTGCTGACAAAGATTCATCGATTGTTCTCATTCCTGATTCTGTTGTTTCAGTCGGAGACTACGCATTTTTAAGAAGTAATATCGCAAGGGTCACAATTGGAGAAGGAGTATCCTCGATAGGAAAGAGTGCATTCGCCTTCAATCAGCTTGATGCAGTAAGTTTTCTGGGAGATAGACCGACTTTAGAGCCCGACTCTTTCTCGACTAATAGGGCGTTAAACTACATTAGCTATTGCCCAGATAAAGAAGGATGGCCAGGCGAGCCAATATCTGCAGGGACTGTTGACATTGTTCCTGTCGTGGCTTGTGATTCAGTGAATAAAAATAATCAAGCATTGGATAACATCAAAAATGCAGTGCTTTCGAAAGATGCTGCAAGTATTACTGAAGAAGACCTAAACTCCGTCTTAGGCTTAAAAAATATAGTCTCTGCAAATATGGATTTATACAGAGGTGTTATTCAAGTTCTCCTCGATCTTTCTTTCGGTGAAGTGAGGTTGTCAGATCTTCAAGCCTTAATTGATGATGCGAATGCTCGTAAAGAAAGTTGTGGTCTTGGTGTATACATTATTGATGTACTTGAGGGTGAACAACCTGCTGAGATATCTTGGAGCCTGAAAGATGAATCAGATAACGTAATGTATGAAGGTGGTGCTCCTTTTGACACATTAGCTTGCATTGCTGATGGCAGATATATGTTGGATATGTCCGATACCAACTCTGCGGGCACTGCAAACGGATGGGATTATGGAGAATTTATAATCACTCAAGAAAATGGATTGAAATTATTTAGACACACCATCATTAGTGGAACCGAAGCGACCGCCGCAGTAAATTTAGGAGATTACCCCAATCAAGCACCCATGGCAGATGAAATACAAGCGGTGGAGCTTGAGCTTGGAGAAACTGCTGACTTTGTCTTGTCTGGATCGGATGCTGACAATGATTTAACAACTATTTTCCTCCATCAAGCTCCTGCTGGTGGAGAGATTCATTCTTATCTGCCGGGTGCGGGTATCGTGGGCGAGTATTTTGCTGGTGGTGGAACAGGCGTGAGAGGAATAGCCATATCTCCTGACCAAAAATATGCATATCTTGCTGACCATGGAGATGGATTGAAGGTTCTTGATATCACCGATCTAACCAGACCTCTTCTCATCGGCACTGGGCCAATAGATGGCGGCAGTCAATACAATGTTTCGTTATCAAATGACGGACAAACCGTTTATTTAGCCTCGATTCAGTATGGTGTCACCATTTTTGATGTGACTGATCCCTCTACTCCGGTTCAAAAGGGAACACTAACGAGAGAAGGTACGGCATATCCACTTGGTATGGTTGAATCTTCGGATGGAAATACGTTGTATGTTGCGGCATATGAATTTTTTGTATCAATCGACGTTTCAGACAAAGATAACCCGATTCAGAATTATTCAGTTGGAACGGGCGGTTTATATTCATGGGATATTGTTCTATCCAGTGATGAGCAAACTGCGTTTCTAGCCTCGGGATCTTACGTCAAGATTTATGACATTTCTGATCCTTTGCAAGCCGTTTTGATTACCGATTTTGTTTCAAGTGGCGACAATGACGATGATGGTACCACCGATGGAACTGCTAGGAGTCTTCGCATCTCTGCAGACGGTAATACTCTCTATGTTGCGAATGGCGGGGAGGGAACTCGAATAATAGATATCTCCGACGTCAATTCGCCACAGTTAATGGGTTATGTGACTTCAGAGAATTTTGTCTTTGGTTTGGCAATGTCAGCTGATGGAACAATGATTTATTCGTCTAGCAGCGGGGAGCTTCAAACTATTAGTGTGGCAGATCCTCAGAATCCAGAGCTAATTCGAGCTATACCATCAGTGAGAGATTCATGGAGATTGGCTGCATCGAATGACAATAAATATGTCTTTGCATCAGATGGTTACACTGGTTTTAAAGTAATTGATACTTCGTTTAGCGCACGTGGCAAGGGAGATCCTCTCAGTGCTGAGGTTACATATAAACATACTGCCGATTTAGCAGTAAATGATTCATTCACCTTCGTTCTCAATGATGGTAAAGATAATAGTAACAATTCAGTTGTTTCACTTATCTTCGCCGCTGATAAAGATGGTGATGGTGTAGAGGATGAACTTGATAATTGTCCGTCAACACCAAATACCGATCAGCTTGACACTGACGGTGATGGTATTGGAAACGCATGCGACGATGATGATGATAATGATGGTGTCGAGGATGTTAATGATGCGTTCCCTCTTGATGCAACTGAGACAACTGATACTGATGGTGATGGTATTGGAAATAATGCTGATAACGATGATGATGGAGATGGAGTTTCCGACCAACAGGATGATGCGCCACTAGATCCAACGAACGACACAGATGGTGACGGTGTAGCAAATAACTCTGATGCATTCCCACTAGACAATACTGAAACTACAGATACTGATGGTGATGGAATAGGTAATAATGCAGATCCTGATGACGACAACGATGGTGTAGAAGATGTAAATGACCCGTGGCCTTTACAATCAGAGTACACAAAAGATTCTGATGGAGACGGAATGCCTGATGAGTGGGAGTTTAGATTCGATCTAGATCCAAATGACCCTAGTGATGCAGCAGGAGATTTAGATAATGATGGCATTACCAACCTTCAAGAATTCCTTAACGGGACACCTGCATCTGGATCAATAGATATTGATGGGAATGCAAGGTATGACGCGTTGACTGATGGATTGCTGATGCTTCGTCACATGTTTGGTTTGACGGATGATGCACTTATAACTGGCACCGTCGCTACTGATGCGCAATATAAAACTGCTGTTGAAATACAAGAAAGAATTTCTTTGCTTGGTGATTTAGCCGACGTTGACGGAAATGGAGAAATTGATGCGTTAACTGACGGGCTGATTGTTCTGAGATATCTCTTTGGTTTGAGAGGAGATAGTCTAGTTGCCGGAGTTGTTGCGAGTAATGCGACGAGAACCTCACATGAGGCAATAGAGGCGCATTTGGAGACACTCACGCCAGTCCTGTAACCTGATTTAAAAATTACTTAGTCGCAACTTTATATTCCGGCTGTCGTCCAGCTCGTAAAGAAAGTTAGCTCTGGCTGGCATTTCTACCAAGCATTCTTCAGTTATTCTTTGAAAATACTGAATAAAGTCCCAGACTTCGGTATCCGTCATAACATGAGAATCTTCTGTTTTGTTTGATTCAGTATGAAATCTTTCTCGAAGTTTATGCTCTTGTTCGAGCCGCCATTTATATACAGATTTGAAGCTTGGAGCTTTCAGCATCAACAAATAATCAACCACTTCAAACAGTCGCTGATATTTATCAGATAGGCAGCTATTGACATATTTGCGATAAGTGCCATAAGCATCGAATTTCTTTTCGAGATCATTAATAGGTTCTTGTAACTGTGTCTCTGTCTGAGGACGTGCACCAAAGCACCAGCCCTCAATAATGATCAGTTTCACTGATCCTGATGTTTTAGTAAGTTTTGATTCAATTACTCTATCGTCTTCACTTTTATCAAATCTTGGTATAAGCGTATCGCCGCCTTTTATAAGACTATTTATTGTAGAAAGCGCAAGTTCTACATCATGAGTGCCAGGAACACCTCTCACCAGTAGCAATCTATGAACTCTCTGCGCAAGGATCTGTCTTTGAGATCTCGTCAAGTAAAAGTCATCCATGGAAAGTGCGATAGCTTGAATATCTAACTCACTTGAAATGTACTCACAGATAAATGAGGCAAGAGTTGTCTTGCCAGAGCCCTGACAACCATTGATTCCGAAAATTTGAGGTGACTTAGGTTTTTTTTTATGATTCTCCACTATTAAGTCGAGAACAGGCTGAAAGTGTTCCTTAGCCCAATCGATGTAGCTCTCAGGGAGATAATTCGCCTTTAAAAATTTATCTAGGCGCTTTGAAATAGGAAACTCCTGAAATAAGCTGGAACGCAAAAGCATAAATATATACTCATTATAAAACTTATAAAAGAGGTAAAGGTTTTTACTCATTATGAATTTATTTTGGCATTTTGTTTTGTTGTAAATTTCAATTCTGTTATTCTCCCCCTGCAGTTCCGATAGATATAAATACATATGTTTATTTCAAGATACTTTTTATGCTTCCTGATAACTTTTGGTCTTCTGGGATGTGAGAAATCAGTAGAGACAGTAAGTTGTCTTGATGATTCCTTATATGGACAGATGATGGTTATACAGGGTGGTGAATTTCAGTTTGGTGAAAGCCGCTATTACCCTGATGAGGGCCCTATTCAAACCACTTTTGTGAATGATTTTAAGATTAGTATAACCGAAGTCACCAATAAAGAATTTGCTGAATTTGTCGAGGCAACAGGGTACGTAACAGACGCAGAGAGGGGTTTGTCAAAGGATGAGTATCCGCAGATACCAAAAGAATTTAGAGTACCAGGTTCCATGGTATTTATTGCACCTGAGCCGAATCAGTCAGCGTCCCCAGCTACTTGGTGGAGATTTGTTGCTGGCGCCAATTGGAAAAATCCGTATGGGCCTGAAAGTTCGATTGTAGACATGCAAAATTATCCTGTAGTGCAGATTTCCTACGATGATGCACAAGCATTTGCAAATTGGAAAGGACATCGATTACCAACTGAAAAAGAATGGGAATACGCATCGCGTGGAGGGAAAATTGGCGCAACATACTCATGGGGAGAGCAGGATCCTGAGTCAGGTATTTCAAAAGCAAATACTTGGCAGGGAATGTTTCCTTATGAGAATTTGAATCATGATAATTACAATTATTCATCTCCCGTTGGATGTTTTCCTGCAAATGGATTTGGTCTTTTCGATACAACTGGAAACGTTTGGGAATGGACAAGCACGCCTTATGGACCAGATAGAAAGCGAGATTATGGCTCAGATGGTTATGACCCTCAGCAGCCTGGAGTGATCGTCAAAACACTTAAAGGCGGCTCTTTCTTATGCTCAGATAATTATTGTCAAAGATATAGACCAGCGGCGAGGCAGGCGCAAGACGTGACGTTGGCCACTACCCATATCGGTTTTAGAACGGTTCAAGATGTTGAATAGTTTTGATTACTAAAATAAGCCGCTAATTTTACCCGTCTCATCAACATCTATGTTATTAGCGGCAGGAACTCTTGGTAGACCAGGCATGGTCATAATATCGCCGCAGACAACCACGATGAATCCAGCACCCGCTGATAATCGCACTTCTCTGATAGCCATTACATGATTATTCGGAGCTCCTTTTAAATTAGGATCAGTTGAAAAGCTATATTGAGTCTTTGCAATACAGATAGGGAAATGTGCGTATCCGTCATCTTCAATCTTGCGAATTTGAGCGCGAATCTTCTTGTCGGCGATAATGTCATCCGCCCTATACAATCGAGTTGCTACAGTTTTAATTTTATCCCAGATTGCCATGTCATTGGGGTACAGAGGAGCGAAACTTGCTACTCCAGAATTGGCTAGTTTTACAACTTCTTCAGCGAGCTCAGTTGTTCCGTTTCCACCATCAGACCAATGTGTGCATTCAATAGCTTTCACACCATTCTCTGAGGCTAAATCTTTTACAGCCTGAATTTCCGCATCCGTATCTGTGATAAACCTATTAATTGCTACAACAACAGGAACACCAAAAGACTTAACATTTTCAATGTGTCGGGCTAGGTTGTTTCCACCTTGAGTTACAGCACTTACATTTTCTAAAGATAGATTTTCTTTATCAATACCACCGTGCATTTTTAATGCTCTAATCGTAGCAACAACAACCGCTACATCAGGAGAAATTCCGGCACTTCGGCATTTAATATTAAAAAATTTCTCCGCACCAAGGTCGGCACCAAATCCTGCTTCCGTTACGACAAAATCTGCCATTTTCAGAGCAGTTTTGGTTGCGATGACAGAATTGCAGCCATGAGCAATATTTGCAAAAGGACCTCCATGGATAATAGCAGGATTATTTTCTAATGTTTGAACAAGATTTGGTGCTAGGGCATCTCTCAGTAAGGTGGCCATCGCTCCAATACCTTCAACTTCACTTGCGAAGATTGGTTTATTTTCTCTCGTATAACCAATCACGATTTTTGCAAGTCTGCTTTTCAAATCATTCAGGTTATCAGACAGACAAAATATTGCCATAATTTCAGAGGCTACAGTTATGTCGTAACCCTCCTGCCTTGGGAAGCCATTTCCTGGGCCACCTAATCCACAAGTTATCGATCTTAAAGCCCTATCATTCATGTCTATGACTCTTTTCCACTGCATTCGTCGAGCATCAATTCCAAGTTGATTACCCCAATGAATATGGTTATCAATAAGAGCGGATAAAAGATTGTGCGCGGCTCCTATAGCATGAAAATCTCCTGTAAAGTGAAGATTGATATCTTCCATTGGAACCACTTGTGCATATCCTCCACCCGCGGCACCGCCCTTCATACCAAAACACGGACCTAAGCTTGGTTCTCTCAGACAAACAATAGCTTTTTTACCTATTTTATTTAGCCCATCATTGAGGCCTACAGAGGTTGTTGTCTTTCCCTCTCCAGCTGGTGTTGGCGTAATTGCAGTCACGAGGATTAATTTGCCATTTTTTTTATTTTTAATTGTTTTCATAAAATCATTGCTGATTTTGGCTTTGTTTGAGCCATATTGGATCAAATGATTTTTAGGAACATCGAGTCTCTCTCCAATTTCAGAGATAGGTTTAAGGTTTGCTTTCCTCGCTATTTCGATATCGCTCATCTGAAAATTCCTTTATGCGGTGTTTATTTTTAAAGCGGCTAATCATGAGAGAAAGAATCGCTTACTGTAGTCTTAAAAACGACGTTATATATATTAAAAACGACTTAAATAAGTTAATAAATAAATTTTTTTAATAGTAATTATCTATATCTTAATTTTTGACGCTTTCGGACAAAAAAATGTCGTTTCGATTGGTCATTCATGTCAATATTGACAGTTAAACTAACGTGTAATTCTATGTCAAAATTGTATTATTTCATATGAATAAAAAAGTGAAGGCTGTTGTTATAGGTGGCGGAGTAGTTGGAGTAAGCACCTTATATCATCTGGCAAAAAAAGGTTGGACTGACTCTATCTTAATTGAACGTAAGGAGCTGACCTCCGGTTCAACTTGGCATGCGGCTGGCCTATTACCTCTTTTCAATATGAGTTACTCAGTAGGCAAATTACATCAATATTCAGTAAATTTTTATCACGAGTTGGAGAAAGAAACTGGCCAAAATGTCGGTTTCAAAGTGGTTTCGAATATTCGATTAGCCTGTACCCAAGATAGGATGGATGAATATTTATATTATTCCAGTGTAGCCCAAACCGTTGGCGTTGAGGTCAAGTTCCTCACTCCTCAGCAAGTAAAAGAAGTATGGCCCATGTGTGACACGTCTGGGTTGATTGGTGCGATTCAGCATCCGGATGATGGATATATTCAACCAGCAGATTTGACTCAGGCGCTTGCTAAAGGTGCGAGAACTCGTGGTGCGCAAATACAGCGAAACACTAAAGTATTAAATATCTTACAAAAAGAAGACGATACGTGGTTTGTAGAGACTGATAAGGGCGTCATTGAATGTGAGCATGTTGTTTCATGCTCGGGAAATTTTGCTAGAAAAACTGGCGAAATGGTTGGATTAGATATTCCTGTCATGCCGGTTGAGCATCAATACATTGTCACAGACCCTCATCCGGAGATTCTTGAAAGAAAAAAGCTTGGTCTGCCTGAGCAGGCAGTGCTTCGTGAGTCAGATGCGGGATACTACCTTAGAGAGGAGGCGGGTGGCTTTATTCTTGGCCCCTATGAAGATGGAGCTCCTTGTTGTTATGTTGATGGTCCAAGTGATGATTCAGAATATGAACTGTTTAATGGTGATTTAGATAGATTAATGCCACATGTTGAAGCTTGTATGAGCAGGGTTCCTGCTTTTGCTGAGGTAGGTGTGAAAACGATTTATAACGGGGCAATTGCTTATACGCCCGATGGAAATCCTATTGTCGGTCCTGCATGGGGGCTTAAAAACTTTTGGTTGAACGAGGGACATAGCTTTGGAATTACTGCTGCTGGCGGTGCAGGTTGGCAATTAGCGGAATGGATGGTCGATGGTGAGCCAACGGTTGATATGATGGGAGTCGATCCTAGGAGGTTTGGTGAGTATGCATCTCGAGGTTTTTTGAAAACTAAGAATGAGGAAGCATACAACCATGTGTTTAAAAATCACTATCCCGACGAGGAAAGAAGTGCGGCGAGACCATTAAAAACCTCGCCTTGTTATAGCAGGTTAGCGGAATTAGGAGCAGTTTTTGGCAGTGTGTATGGTTGGGAGAGAGCTAATTGGTTTGCCCCAAAAAACTATCAATTGACCGAATCTAATTTAAATCGCGATGATACTCTTTGGAATAAAAATCACTCTGAACCTCTTGCGGATGGCCGAATCGTAGAAAAGAATTCATTTCGTAGATCGAATTACTTTGATTTCGTGGGGCAAGAGTGTCGTCACGTTCAATCAAGTGTTGGTATCCTTGATATGTCAGCCTTCTCAAAGGCCTCAGTGGAAGGAAGTGATTCTGAAACTTGGTTAAATAGTATTTTGGCGAATAAAGTTCCCTCAAAACCGGGAAGGATAGCACTCTGTCACATGTTATCCCTAAATGGCGGTGTACGAGCTGAATTCACCGTTTACAGAAAATCAAGAAATAGTTTCTATTTGGTATTCTCAGGAGCGACAGAAAGACATGATTGGGACTACCTAAATAAACTTTTACCTAAATATGGATCTATAAACATCCAGAATATAACCACTCAAAAAGGTGTCTTCGTCATTGCGGGTCCAAAATCCAGATCCTTGTTGCAGAAACTTACTGATACATTACTTGATAATGAACACTTTCCTTGGTTGACAGGAAAAACGGTTAATATTGGTTACGGAATTGCAGATGCATTGAGAATTAACTTTGTCGGTGAGCTAGGCTGGGAGTTACATCATCCAATCGAAATGCAAAATTACATTTTTGATGAACTAATGAAAGCGGGTGAAGAATTTAATATAAAACCTTTTGGTATACGAGCAATGGATTCTATGCGATTGGAGAAGTCATACAGAGTAATTCCAAAAGAGATGTCTATCGAATACTCTGCTTTCGAATCAGGTCTGGATAGATTTATAAAGTTAGATAAGGAGATAGACTTCCTGGGCAAAAGCGCGTTGAAAAAATCTTTCGATCAAGGAAGTAAAAATCGGTTCATAACTCTGGAAATAATTGGCACTGAAGATGCGGATGCAAGAGGGTCAGAGGGTATTTTCAAAGACGGCAAACTCGTGGGCAGGGTGACTTCCGGTGGATTTGGATTTCGCATCAACAGATCATTGGCGCTGGGTATAGTAAAATCAGAATTTGCAGAAATCGATGAGTCGCTTAAAGTTGAAATTTTAGGAAAGAAATTTGAGGCGAGGGTGATTTCTGAATCGCCATATGATCCTGAAAACAAAGTGCTGAAGAGTTAAGTGTAATGAGGCAAATGAGAGTCATTTATGGTTGATAGAAATCAGAAAGTTAGATCTCGAAGAGGCGGAGGACGCAATGCAAGAAGAGCCTCTAGACGTGAAAAATTAGCGCAGGCTTCAAAGCCATATATTGAGAGAAAGATTCCATATTTCGAGTATTTGAATGAAGAAAGTTTAGACTTAATCGAAAAAAATGCTGACATTCTATTGCAAGAGATCGGTATTGATTTTCTGGATGATCAAGAAGCATTGGATATGTGGAGGGACGCTGGTGCTGATATTGATGGCATGCGTGTTCGTTTTCCAATAGGTTTGTGTAGGTCTATAATTCAAAAAAGTGCTCCCTCACAATATATTCAGCATGCTAGAAACAAGAATCGAAATGTTGTGATAGGTGGTGATAATACAGTTCTAGTTCCAGCGTATGGCTCACCTTTTGTTTATGATATTCATGGTGGTAGAAGATATGCCACGATCGATGACTTCAGAAATTTTGTAAAACTTGCTTATATGTCGCCTGCTATTCACCACTCGGGTGGAACAGTATGCGAGCCGGTTGATCTGCCCGTCAACAAGAGACACTTTGACATGATATATAGTCATTTCAAATATAGTGATAAGCCTTTGATGGGTTCGGTTACTCATCCAGATCGAGCTCAAGACTCTGTTGACATGGCTAAGATAGTTTTTGGTGAAAAATTTGTAGATCAAAATTGCGTATTTACAAGTCTGATAAATGTTAATTCACCAATGACCTATGATTCTACAATGCTTGGCTCATTGAAGGTCTATGCAAGGAATAATCAATCAACTGTGATATCACCGTTTATTCTTGCAGGCGCAATGTCACCTGTGACTGCTACCGGGACTGTCACACAGATATTAGCAGAGGCTCTGGCAGGGATTGCTTTTACTCAATTATGTAGGCCGGGTGCTCCTGTAGTTTTTGGAACATTTGCAGCAGCAGTCTCGATGGCATCAGGGGCTCCTACTTTCGGGACTCCTGAGCCTAGTCAAATTTTGTATGTTGCAGCTGCACTGGCAAGAAGACTGGGTGTACCTTTTCGAAGTGGTGGCGGATTATGCGCATCAAAAATTCCTGATGCCCAAGCCGCTTATGAGTCAGCTAACACACTCCAAACAGCAGCTTTAGCGGGAGTAAATTTTATGTTACACACTGCAGGTTGGTTAGAAGGTGGATTAGCAATGGGATACGAAAAATTTGTGATGGATAGTGATCAAGCAAGCATGATTGAGGTTTTGCTTGGTGGTATGGATATGTCAGATAACGGTCAAGCAATGGATGCCTTTAGGGAAATTGGGCCAGGTAAGCACTACCTTGGATCTGCACATACATTGGAAAATTTTGAGACAGCATTTTATCGATCTACGGTTGCTGATAATAATAGTTTTGAGCAGTGGACAGCCGATGGAGCTAAAGATACTGCAGAAAGAGCGAACACCATTTGGAAAAAAATGTTACTGGATTATGAACCACCAAATCTTGATATTGAAATAGATGAAAAACTCATAGATTTTATGAATAAACGAAAAGAATCCTTTAAGGATATGGATTATTAATACTCGAGGTGATTGTAATGTCTGATGAAGAAGAAATTATATTATCTGAGCTATCTGATGAAGAACTTGTCCTTCAGATGCATGATGATCTTTATGATGGTCTGAAGGAGGAGATTATTGAAGGCACCGAAATTCTTCTAGATAGGGGATGGACCGCGGAGCAGGTGCTATCCGATGCTTTGGTTGATGGAATGACAATCGTTGGCATTGATTTTAGAGATGGAATCTTGTTTGTTCCTGAAGTTCTTCTCGCTGCTAATGCGATGAAGGGTGGCATGGCAATTTTAAAACCCTTGCTCGCCGAAACTGGAGCAAAACCCGTAGGGACTATGGTTATTGGCACGGTGAAAGGTGATATTCACGACATTGGGAAAAATTTAGTTTCGATGATGATGGAGGGTGCTGGGTTCGAGGTTTTTGATATTGGAATCAATAATACAGTAGAAGAGTACCTTGCGGCGCTTGAGAGGCACGAACCTGATATTTTAGGAATGTCCGCATTGCTGACAACTACTATGCCTTATATGAAAGTCGTTGTTGATGCATTAAAAGAGAAAAATTTACGCGACAAATATATCGTTTTGGTTGGTGGCGCACCGTTAAATGAAGAGTTTGGTGAAGCCGTGGGTGCAGATGCATATTGTAGAGATGCTGCCGAGGCTGCTACTACGGCAGTCAGATTGGTTACTGAAAGAAGAAAGCTTGAAGCAGTAGTATGAATTACTCAGTAAAAAATGATGTAAAAATTGAAGCAGACAGAACTTTGATTATTGGTTGTGGCGCTCTCGCTAGTGAAATCATAGCTCTGAAAAAGTTAAATGGTTGGAGTCATATCGACCTAAAGTGTCTGGATGCGGCTTTGCATAATCATCCAGATCTCATTGCTCCATCGGTAGATTTGGAAATTAAGAAATATAAGAAAATGTATCAAAAAATATTTATAGCCTATGCTGACTGCGGAACAGCAGGTGCGCTGGATGAGGTTTTGTATAGTCATAAAATTGAAAGATTGTCAGGAGCGCATTGTTATGAAACTTTTTCAGGTGAGAAGAATTTTGAAAATCTAATGAATGAAGAAGTGGGAACATTTTTTCTAACGGATTTTTTAGTGATTCATTTTGATAGGTTAGTTTATAGAGGGTTGGGTCTTGATATAAGTGAAGAAATCAAGAAACAAATATTTGGAAATTACACACGATTGATCTACCTATCTCAGAAAAATGACTCAGAACTCCTCAAGAAAGCCAAGTTAGCAGCAAAAAAGCTTAATTTAAAATTTGAGCACAAGAATGTTGGATTAGCTCAATTAGAGTCTCAAATGGAAAGGCAGATTCTACATTTCGTGCATTAGCATTGATTTGTAAACTGAATTTTTAATGAAAAAAATTTTAGTTTTTTGGAGGGATATCCCAGCACAAGTCTTGGTGCGACGCGGAAGGGACAAAGCGAAAGTAATGTTAAGCAACCGATTCCAGGTGGCAATTGATCGGGCAGCAATGAGAGCGGGAAGAGGGGGTAGTGAACAATATTTAGAGGATTGGCGCCGAGAAACAAGTCTGTTAGAAACTCAAGGAATGCCATCCGATGTTGCTGCCTCTATTGCTTCAGAAATTGAGAAGAAATTCTCCGATGAAGATATTAAGACATTAATAAAGAATAAAGGACTTAATAAAATTGAGTGATGTTTTAGCGAAAAAACACGCGATTCAAGCCTTCATGCAAGAAACTTCAGTAGAGGTTACTCCGGCTGGAGCTAGCGCGGTTAAGAATTTTTCTACAATTTTAAAACCAAAAATGACCGTCTATGTAACTTTTTTACCAGGTTCGGACTTTAGAGACACTCTTGAAACGGTATGTCGATTGAAGAATGAGGGGTATTGTCCAATCCCTCATTTTGCAGCGAGATCCATAGAATCAGAGAAAATTTTCGAGGAAAGTTTGGCAAAATTAAGGCAAGAGGCCAATGTAAATGAGGCGTTGCTAATAGGAGGAGGAGTAGATATCCCTGTCGGTCCGTTCACTGCCTCAATAGAAATTTTGAGAACTGGACTCTTTGACAAATACGGATTTAATAGGATTGGAGTTGCCGGTCATCCAGAGGGCAGTCCTGACATAACGCCTAAAGAGTGTGAACAGGCGATCAGAGAAAAAAATGAGTTCAATCAACACACTGATGCTGACCTGTACCTAGCTACCCAATTTTTATTTGAAGCTAAGCCGCTCTTTCAATGGGAAAAGACGATTAGGGATCAGGGCAATAAATTGCCTATCCATGTGGGAATTCCTGGTCTAGCAACGATACAGACCCTAATTCGTCATGCGAAGCAATGCGGTGTAGGGCCTTCTGTCAGATTTTTGAAAAAAAATCCTGTTGATATGCTTAAAATGAGTTTGCGCAACACCCCTTTTTCAAGTTTAGTTAAGGCACCCTCATCCAATCCAAGCAAATTGATTTTCGATATCGTTACGGGTATTGCGTCAGATCAAGATTGCTTAATCGAAAAATGTCATCTGTATCCTCTGGGGGGCTTACAAAAATCTGTGGATTGGCTCTATCAAATTCAGGATGGTAACTTTTCTGTATCTTGGGATGATTTTAATGTGCATTAGAATTTAGGAGTGATTCGATGACTGAAACAATATTGGCCTCAAAAACACGAACAGTAACTATAGGTTTTGATAAGCCATTTATTGTTATTGGTGAGCGGATAAATCCGACAGGAAGAAAAATTCTAGCAGAGGAAATGAAGCTCGGAAATTACTCTACGGTTGAAGCAGATGCTATTTCTCAAGTGGCTGCAGGAGCTCATATGCTAGACGTAAATGCAGGAATACCTCTTGCTGACGAACCAAGAATACTGGGTGAAATTATAGATCTTATACAAAATATAACTGACGTGCCCCTCAGTATCGACTCCTCTATTATCGAAGCTCTAGAGGTTGGCCTATCTGTATATAAAGGGAAAGCTTTGGTGAACTCGGTTACTGGCGAGGAAGAGGTTCTTGAAAGAGTGTTGCCTCTTGTAAAAAAATATGATGCAGCGGTCGTGGCGATTTCAAACGACGAAACGGGGATATCTGAAGATCCAGATGAGAGATTTTTGGTTGCAAAAAAAATTGTGGAAAGAGCTGCTGATCATGGAATTCACCACAGTGATGTAGTGGTTGATCCGTTGGTGATGCCTATTGGAGCGATTAATTCTGCGGGTAAGCAAGTTTTTAGCCTGCTAAGACGATTGAGAAATGAATTGAAAGTAAACACGACCTGTGGTGCGTCGAACGTGAGTTTTGGATTACCAAATCGAAATGGGATAAACGGCACATTTTTAAATATGGCAATGGGTGCTGGCCTTACTTCTGCAATCACTAGTCCGCTTCATGCTGAGGTAATGCAGGCAATTAGAGGCGGTGATGTGATGCTTGGTCATGATCCAGATTGTAATAGTTGGATAAATGCTTACAGGGAGCCTGGTGCTGAAAATTCGAGAGAGCGAAGGAAAGGTCGACGCCGAAGAAGATAAGAAGTTAAAGATAGGATTTCTATGAGTGACAGTGAGATCAAAGTTGCGTTCAATCCTTCGGGCCAGAGAGGAACGTTCCCTCGAGGCACGATTTTGCTAGATGCAGCTAAAAGTCTCGGTGTTGATATCGATTCAGTATGTGGCGGGAGAGGTATCTGCTGCAAGTGCCAGGTCAAATGCGTGGAAGGAACATTTCTTAAACATCAAATAACATCTTTTCAATCTAGCTTATCTGGTCTCAGCGAGATAGAGCGATTGGATAAAACTTTAGAGAGACTGAGAGAGCCAGAAAATCGTTTAAGTTGCCAAGCTACTATTCTTAGTGATTGCGTTATAGATGTCCCCATGCAAAGTCAGATCCATAGTCAGATTATAAGAAAGGAAGTCGATAGAAGAGAAATCAAGACTGACAGAGTCATTCGCTTGCATTATATCGAGCTTGATGAGCCCAATATTGATATTCCAAAAGGAGATATCAATTATTTATTGGAAGCTCTGGACGCGCAATGGGAGCTCTCAGGCCTTAGCTATAATTTTAGTATCGTTCCAAACTTACAAAAAATTCTAAAAATAGGTGATCGAAAAGTAACAGTTGCTGTTTTTGAAGGAAACGAAATTTTATCAGTGTGGCCTGGATACCATGATTCAATATTTGGTGTTTCGCTAGATATCGGCTCTACGACGGTAGCAGCATGTTTAAGTGACCTATCGTCTGGAGATGTTATTGCATCTGTCAATACAATGAATCCTCAAATACGATTTGGTGAGGATTTAATGAGCAGGGTGTCATTTGCGATGATGAACTCTAATGGAGCACATCAAATGACCGAATCTATAAGAGGCGCTATTAATGACTTATTACATGAGCTAACAGAAGAAAGTAACGTACCTTTAACTAGCATATTAGAGATATCAATTGTTGCGAATCCGGTTATGCATCATATATTACTTGGCATTGATCCATGTGAGCTTGGTGGTGCGCCATTCTCATTAGCGATAGATACTTCCGTGAGTGAGGCTGCTGTTAATTTTGGTTTAAATATAAATCCAGGAGGCAAGGTGTATGTTTTGCCGTGCATCGCGGGTCATGTTGGTGCTGATACTGCTGGAGTAATTCTCTCAGAGAAACCATTTAGTAATGAAGAGCTTACTTTACTGGTCGATGTTGGAACAAACGCAGAGGTAGTGTTGGGTAATAGCAAAAGATTACTTGCATGCTCTAGTCCTACAGGCCCTGCTTTTGAAGGAGCACAAATTTCATGTGGACAGCGTGCGACAAATGGAGCGATCGAGAGAGTTAGGATTGATTCAGAATCACTAGAGGCGAGAATAAAAGTCATAGGTTCGGAGAATTGGAGTGATAATGAAGAATTTTTTTCTGACATCAAGTCTTTTGGTGTTAATGGTATTTGTGGGTCTGGGATAATTGAAGTTATCGCGGAAATGTACTTGGCTGGAATCATATCTTCTGAAGGAGTGATTGATGGGAGTCTGACTGATAAGTTTCCTTCGATAATAAAGGATGGAAGGACATTCTCTTATGTTTTATATCATGGAGATGTTGATTCAAAAAAGAAGAAAAACATAGTAATCACTCAGAATGATATTCGACAGATTCAACTTGCAAAGGCTGCATTATATGCAGGGATAAAATTACTTATGGATGAGTTGAAAATTTCTCATGTGGATCGAATAAAACTTGCTGGTGCCTTTGGTACTCACATCAGCGTCAAGCATGCAATGATCCTTGGTTTGATACCTGATTGTAATTTAGCCAAGGTTTCCTCTATCGGTAATGCGGCGGAGACTGGAGCAAGGATTGCATTATTAAACAAAGATCAGAGAAGAGTTATAGAATCCAAAGTTAAAAATATTGAAAAAATAGAAACTGCAACAGCGGAAAATTTTCAAAAATATTTCGTTGATGCAATGGCTTTTCCTAATAAAGTGGATGAGTTTCCAATACTTTTTGAAAACGTAAAACGTCCATTGAGAAAAAGTATAACTCAGCCGCGACGCACGCGACGTCGGAGGGCCTAGATGAACACGACATCTCCAATGCATTTCTCTTTCTTGATGATGCCAGAATACACTCTAAGCGCATTTTCAAATGCAATTGGAATTTTGCGCATGGCGAACAGGTTGAGTATGCGCAAACTATACTCTTGGACTATACATAGCTTAGATGGAAATCCTGTTACATCAAGTGCTGGTCTGAAATTAGCAATTGATGGAAGCCTAGATGATGCAAAATTTACAAATATCCTCATGATATGCGGAGGCTACTCGATTAAAAAGTATTGCACCAAAGAGCTTATTGAAGGGTTAAGAAGAATTTCCAAAAGAAAGATACCGCTTGGAGGAATATGTACAGGTACATACGCATTAGCATCTGCTGGATTAATGGATGGATACAGATGTACGATACATTGGGAGAATATCGCATCGTTTAGGGAGGAATATCCTGGACTAGACATTTCATCTGGCCTTTTTGTTATCGATAGAGATCGGTATACATGTTCTGGAGGTATTAGCTCTATCGATCTATTCCTGCATCTTGTCGCAACAATTCATGGCCATCAACTTGTCCAGCAAATATCTGAACAATTCACCTGTGATCGGGTTCGAACAGAAAATGATACACAAAGGGCACCCCTTAAATACCTCATTGGCTCTAGCAAGCCAAAGCTTGTAGATGCAGTAACATTAATGGAGAGTAATCTGGAGGAGCCATTAACTTTAAATGAGGTGTCAGATTATGTTGGAGTATCAAGACGTCAATTAGAGCGGCTATTTAAAAATAATTTAAACATCACTCCTTCGAGGTACTATCTAGAACTCAGATTATCGAGAGCAAGACTTTTACTTATACAAACTTCTGTGCCTGTCATAGATGTTGCTATAAGTTGTGGATTCAGCTCAGCGCCACATTTTAGTAAGTGTTATAGCGATTTATTTGGTCGATCACCCAGCAGTGAGCGAAGAACTTTAAAGACAAGAACGACAACTGCAGAGGATTTTAATATTGAAATCGAAGGCAGTTACTTTGGAAATACTGCATAGTTGACGAGGTTATGGAAAATTACTCAATCTTTAAATTAATGAAACACTCCCTTTCTTACCATGAGAATTGGAAAAGAGTGTGGAGATCAGTAGTCCCTAAAAAAAATTATGATGTGATCGTGGTTGGTGGTGGTGGCCATGGTCTGGCAACGGCTTATTACCTCGCAAAGACGCATGGAATTAAAAATGTTGCTGTAATTGAAAAAGGATTTTTGGGTGGTGGAAACACTGCACGTAACACGACGATTATCCGATCCAACTATTTATGGGATGAGGCTGCACAGTTATATGAGCTCTCGTTGAAGCTCTGGGAGGGGTTAAGCAAAGAATTAAATTACAACGTTATGTTTAGCCAGCGGGGAGTATTGAACTTGGGTCATACGCTCCAAGATATGCGGGATATAGAAAGGAGAGTGAATGCTAATAGATTAAATGGAATAGATGGGCATGTAGTGTCTCCCAAGGAAATAAAGAAAATTGCACCACTAATTAATATATCTCAAGATATTCGATACCCTATTTTGGGAGCATCTTGGCAGCCTAGGGGCGGTACAGCGAGGCATGACGCGGTAGCCTGGGGTTATGCGAGAGCTGCAGATGCTCTGGGCGTCGACATCATTCAACACACCCCAGTAACAGCATTAAATTGCGAAAATGGCAAAGTTAAGGGTGTTGAGACAAAGTATGGCAGCATAGGCGCAGATCGAGTAGCATGTGTGGTCGCTGGCAATTCTGGTGTACTCGCATCTATGGCGGGATTTAAACTACCGATTGAGAGTAGACCGCTTCAAGCTTTGGTTTCAGAGCCTGTAAAGCCCTGTTTAAATACAGTCGTAATGTCAAACGCCGTTCACGGATATGTTAGTCAGTCTAACAAAGGAGATTTGGTAATCGGTGCAGGTGTGGATAGTTATAACGGATATGGACAAAGGGGTTCTTTTTGCATAATAGAGCACACACTCCAAGCAATTTGTGAATTATTTCCCTCGTTTAGTAGAGTTCAAATGAATCGTCAGTGGGGCGGTGTTGTGGATACAACTCCAGATGCTTGTCCAATAATTGGTTTGACCCCTGTTGAAAATCTTTATTTTAACTGTGGTTGGGGCACAGGCGGGTTCAAGGCAACCCCTGGATCAGGCTACGTATTCGCTGATACTGTTGCTAACGGAACACCACATACGCTTGCAAAGCCCTTTAGTATAGAGCGATTCTACTCAGGTGCTCTTATTGATGAACATGGTGCAGCCGGAGTGGCGCATTAAAGTATTTAGAACAAGGAAAAAGTCATGCTGTCAATATACTGTCCCTACTGCAATGAGATGAGAGATGAGGAAGAGTTCTCATACAGTGGAGAGGCACACATAAAAAGGCCAGAAAAACCTCTTGAGCTAACAGATGAACAGTGGGGGCAGTATCTTTTTTTTAGGAAGAATCCTTCCACTTTGCATGCTGAGATGTGGAATCACTCAAGTGGTTGTCGGCAGTATTTTAATGTTGTGAGGGATATGCAAAGTTACAAAATAACAGAGACATATCCTATCGCTCAATTCCCAGAGTCTTTAGATATAAGCGAATGAGACGCCTAAATACTAATATCATTAATGCTGTAAATTCTCATGAGAATTCAATAACTGTTAATTTTAAATTTAACGGTAAAATATATAAGGGACACAAAGGAGAGTCACTTGCATCGGCATTGATTGCAAATGATATTGCAATAGTTGGAAGAAGTTTTAAGTTTTCTCGTCCTCGGGGTATTGTTGGTCATTGGTCAGAAGAGCCAAATGCCATTGTTCAAGTTGGTTCTGGTGCTGGTACAGTACCAAATCTAAAGGCAACTCAAGTTGAGCTATATGAAGGGCTCGAGGCAAAAAGTGTAAATGGGTGGCCCAATGTAAATTTCGATTTGATGAGTATCTCTGGTTTTTTTGAGCGACTTATGCCTGCAGGTTTTTATTATAAAACCTTCATGTATCCACGAAAATTTTGGAAGACATATGAGAAATATATCAGGAAAGCGGCAGGGCTTGGGAAAGTCCCTTCGGAACCTGATCCAGATTTTTATGAAAAATTGAACCATCATTGTGACATTTTGGTTGTTGGCGCAGGTCCATCAGGAATGCTCGCGGCATTGCAGGCTGGGCGCGCGGGTGCGAGAGTCATAATTGCAGATGATCAGAGCGAAATAGGGGGTTCACTGCTTTATTCAAACAGCAAAATTAAAAAAATGAGTGGTTATGCGTGGGCCAAATCAATAGAGAATGAAATACGATCATTCAAGAATATTACCGTAATATCTCGTTGTACTGTCTTTGGATATTATGATCATAACTTCCTAACGATGATCGAAAGATGCACTGATCATCAATCACTCACATCTGACTTGGGTCCAAGGCAGAGACTTCATCGAGTTAGAGCTCAAAGTGTTATTCTTGCAACAGGTGCTTTTGAGAGGCCTCTGGTTTTTGCAAATAATGATTTACCGAGAATTATGCTTGCATCTTCGGTTTCCGCATATATAAATCGATACGCGGTAACGCCAGGTGAAAAATTAGTGGTTTGCACCAATAATGATAATGCTTATAAAACTGCATTCGATTGGAAATCCTTGATTAACGATCACGTGACTATTATTGATACGCGCAGAGCTGTCCAATCTGAAGTTATTGAGCGAGCGAAAGCTATGAGGATCAAGATTATTCATGGTCATGGAGTTATCGAAGCGAGAGGAAGAACTCGAGTTAAGTCTGTTTTAGTAGCACCATTATGCATGTCAGGAAAAGAGATAATAGGTGAAGCAACAGAAATATACTGTGATGTTGTTGCTACTTCTGGGGGTTGGAGTGCGGCTGTTCATCTGAGCTCACAGACTGGAGTCAAACCTGTTTGGGACAATGAGATCTTAAGTTTTCGACCTGGTCAGGCTGTTCAAAGTCAAAAATCAGTTGGTGCTTGCAATGGAAGTTTTGAATTAAAAGAGTGCATTGAGGATGGAATATCTGTTGGAGCCTCTGAAGCAAAGAGATTAGGTTTTGAAAGCGGTAAACCCAAGCAAAAAATAGATTTGCCTGAAACCAAAGACGAACATCCAACTCAGGAAGTATTTTGTTTGCCTCATTTCAAACCTTTATCACGAGCACCTAAACAGTTTGTAGATCAGCAACTTGATGTTACAGCTGGAAGTATCGAGCTTGCAGCCAGAGAGGGTTTTGAGTCAGTCGAACATGTTAAAAGATACACTGCACTGGGTTTTGGAACTGATCAGGGCAAGTTAAGCAATGTAAATGGTATGGCAATTCTAGCCAATGCGTTGGGTAAGAGTATTGCAGAAACCGGAACGACAATGTTTCGGCCGGCTTATACACCAACGACATTTGGTGCGATAGCGGGCCGTGAAGTAAAGAAACTCTTTGACCCGAAAAGATACACTCCGATGCATGATTGGCATCTAGAGAATACAGTTGAGTTTGAAAATGTGGGTCAATGGAAGCGACCCTGGTATTTCCCAAAATCTGGAGAAACAATGGAGCAGTCAGTTAGGCGTGAGTGCGTGGCTGTGAGAAATAGTTTAGGAATTTTAGATGCGAGTACACTGGGCAAAATTGATGTTCAAGGTAAAGATGCAAAAGAATTTCTGAACAGAGTTTATACCAATAATTTTGACACTCTAAATCCAGGTAAATGCAGATATGGATTGATGTTGAAAGAGGATGGAATGATTTTTGATGATGGCGTTTGCGCGTGTATCAGCAAAGATCATTATTTGATCCATACCACCACGGGAGGTGCGGCAAATGTTCTCGCTTGGTTAGAGCTTTGGAAACAGACAGAGTGGCCCGATTTAGATGTTTTCTTAACATCTGTCACTGATGCTTGGGCAACCGCAACAATTTCAGGACCGAACTCAAGAAAATTGATTCAAAAGGTTTGTTCTGATATTGATTTTAACAATGACAACTTCAAGCATATGGAATGGAAGCAAGGTCTCATTGCTGGAATTGAGGCTAGGATTTTTAGGGTAAGCTTTACGGGTGAACTGTCATTTGAAATCAATGTACCTTCAAATTTTGGTTTATATATTTGGAATAAATTAATCGAGACTGGTGCCGAATTTGATATAACGCCATATGGAACTGAATCAATGCATATTTTGAGAGCAGAGAAAGGTTTCATTATTGTGGGGCAGGATACGGATGGTTCAATGTCCCCTATGGACATGGGTATGGATTGGATTGTTAAATCGAAAAAAGATTACAGTTTCCTGGGAGAGAGATCACTCATAAGAGCTGATATCGTTCGAGAGGATCGAAAACAATTTGTTGGCTTGAGGACACTTAATGACAAACAAGTTCTTCCAGAGGGATCACAGATTGTGAGGTCAAAAAAACAAACGATTCCAATACAGATGGAAGGTCATGTGACCTCAAGTTATTTTAGTGCATGTTTAGGTCATCCGATTGCTTTAGCAATGATAAAAAACGGTCATCAAAGGATGGGAGAGATAGTTTATTCACCTCAGTCTGATGGATCTGTGATTGAGTTGAGAATAGTCAATCCAGTTTTTTATGATCCGAAAGGAGAGCGTCAGTATGTCTGAGCCCGATCAGATTAATTCGGCTATTAAAAATCGAACTCAGAATATAACTACTGAAATCGGTAATGATGAGGTTGGATTGATAGTAAGAGAAGTCTCCGGAGAATTAAAGATTAATATACAGAGTAGAGTAGAAGCTCGGGAGTTGTTCCGTAACTTCAAAGGTATTAACTCGAGCTCGTTAGCAAAACCATGTACTTTTTTTGAATATGATATGGGTAGAATATTTTTATTAGGTCCATATGAATGGCTGATCTCGACAAGAAATAACATTGACAAAGTAAAAACGCTATTCGGAAAAAAATATGTGGGTTATTTTTCATGTGTTGATGTGACGGATGGTTACACGGAGCTTAAATTAAGTGGGAATTTATTGGATCATACTTTAAAACAGTCTCTCACCTATGATTATTTTGCATTAAATTTGGAGGAGGAAACTGAATCATTTCGATGTATTCAAACCAATTTTGCTCGAGTTCCGGTGCTTTTTTGGAAAACCTCTAAATTATCGGTAAATTTGCTGGTCAGGCGAAGTTATGCAGACTATCTCATTGAGTGGCTTTCGATTCTGAATTCGGAAGAAAAATTAGTCGTTTTATGATAATTACCGTCTAATATAGGTTTTTGTTAATATTAACGTAAGAAAACATAAGTTTTGGGATAAGTAGATGAAAACTCGAGTTGAACGAGATAGCATGGGTGAGCTAGAGGTCCTAGAGTCGGCCCTCTATGGACCGCAAACACAAAGAGCGCTCAATAACTTTCCCATAAGCGGGAAAAGAATGCCAAGGTCTTTTGTTGAGACGTTAATTCAAGCGAAGGGTGCTGCCGCAGTTGCAAATAATTCATTAGGTCTTCTCTCCCCGGAAATATCAGAGGCTATTTATGTGGCTTCTCAAGAACTTTTAGGTGATGACTTCATGGAACATTTTCCCGTTGATGTGTATCAAACTGGATCGGGAACTAGCTCGAATATGAATGCTAATGAAGTAATTGCGAATATTGCATCTAAGCAATCAGGGCAAACAGTGAGCCCTAATGATCATGTTAATTATGGTCAGAGTAGTAACGATATTATCCCAACCTGCATCCATGTTAGTGCAGTAAAGGAAATTAAGGCAAAACTTCTACCGTCGCTGGTGCATTTGGCAAAGTCTATTTCTGTGAAAGCTAAAGAAAGCAAGTCATTCATTAAAACTGGTAGAACGCATTTGATGGATGCAATGCCTATTCGTTTCGATCAGTGCTTGTCCGCTTGGGAAACTCAGATAAATCAAAACATTGATTTGATTGAACTGATTATTCCAAAGCTGAGTTTGCTTGCGCAAGGAGGAACAGCAATTGGTACAGGGATAAATGCTCATCCAAAATTTTCAGAGGAATTTTGCAAAGAAATGAGTAACCTCACTGGGCATCAGTTTAAATCCAGCGATAATTTTTTCTCACAACTAGGCTCTCAAGATACGATTGTTGCTCTCTCAGGACATCTTAAGACAACTGCAGTATCTATGATGAAGATCGCGAATGATTTGAGATGGATGAACTCAGGACCTCTGGCGGGTCTCGGGGAAATCGAGCTTGAAGCTCTTCAGCCAGGTTCCTCAATCATGCCAGGTAAAGTAAATCCAGTCATTCCTGAGGCAACTGCTATGGTTTGTGCTCAGGTAATAGGGAATGACGCAGCTATTACAATAGGTGGACAATCGGGTAACTTTGAACTCAACGTTATGTTACCAATGATATGTGAAAATATTTTATCTAGCCTAGAGTTACTCGCGAATACTGCATTAATTTTGTCAGACAAAGCAATCAAGTCATTTGTTGTCAACGAAGATCAGATACTAAAAGCTTTGAGTCGAAATCCTATCTTAGTTACTGCTTTAAATCCTATTATTGGTTATCTAAAAGCAGCAGAAATAGCGAAAAAAGCCTACAAAGAGAGATTGCCAGTTATAGATGTTGCAGAGAGAGAAACTGATATTCCTCGAAGTGAACTAGAGAAGCTGCTGGATCCGAAAAAATTGACTGAAGGTGGTATTCCATAAAAACCTTGGAGGGTATCGGTTATGACAAATCTTTCTGGTAAGACACTTTTCGTATCAGGTGGTAGCAGGGGTATTGGTTTAGCAATTGCAAAAAGAGCAGCTCAAGATGGAGCGAATATAGTGATTGCTGCGAAGACTAAGGAGCCTCATCCAAGATTACCCGGTACAATTTATACTGCCGCAAAAGAAATCGAGGCCGCAGGAGGTAATGCGCTGCCTATGATTGTAGATATACGATTTGAAGATCAAGTTGATACTGCAATTGAAAAGGCAGTATCTGAATTCGGAGGCATAGATATCCTGGTTAATAATGCAAGTGCTATTAACCTTTCTGACACAGATTCTTTGACTATGAAAAGTTATGATCTAATGCACAGCATTAATACTAGAGGTACTTTTCTGTGTTCAAAAAAAGCAATTCCATTTTTAAAAAAAGCAGACAACCCTCACGTTATAAATTTGAGTCCTCCGCTTAATATGGAGACTAGATGGTTTCAGAACCATGTGGGATACACGATGGCAAAATTTGGTATGAGTATGTGTGTGCTAGGTATGCATAGCGAGTATAAGCGTTTTGGAATCGCTTTCAATGCTTTGTGGCCGAGGACTGCAATAGCAACAGCAGCTGTCGCCAATCACTTGGGTGGAGAGGCTATGATGGCTAAATCGAGAACGCCAGAGATTATGGCTGATGCTGCATACGTAATAATGAATAAAGATAGCACTCAATTTACGGGTAACTTCTGTATTGACGATGAAGTGTTATCTTCCGAGGGAATTACTGACTTTATCAAATACCAAGTGGATCCAAATCTTGATCCAGGTGATTTGGTTCCTGATTTTTTTATTTAGATTTGTAAATGCAAGTTATCAATCTAAACGAAAAATTTAATTTATTCTCTGAACAGTGGTCTCCCAAAATAATCGCCACATTAAATGATCATCATTTTAAAGTTGCGAAGATACAAGGTGAGTTCGTATCGCATAAACATGAAGACTCGGATGAGGCCTTCATTGTGCTAAAAGGTGAGATGTTTATAGAGTCGCCAGAGCAGACAATAAAAATTCAGGAAGGTGAGATGTGCGTGGTAGATAAAAATACGATTCACAAACCTTTTGCATTATCAGAGTGTTGGATAATGCTTGTTGAGCTTGCTGGAACTGTCAATACTGGGGATGCAAATAGTGAAAACCTGGAATCTACCGCTGGTAGCAAGATATAAGTTTTAATGATTGATTATCTGTACACAGTTTATTTTAACAATAGAAAAATTGGCGTGTTTGGAGGATCAACAAAATCTTTTTTGAAAATATTAGGTTCTATTAACCTAAAATTAAATAATATTTCACATTTTTATTTTGGCCAGAAATTATATGGCACTGATGTCTTTGATAAGATTTTGGAAAAAAAGGGTACCGAAGCCCCCAGTAATTCGGCTAATTTCCAAGATGAAAGAGGTGTATTTCTAATACATAACCAATTCATCGATCCAAAAGATAAGCTTGTTCCAACTGCTTTTATAGACGATGAACTTTAAAAATCTTTTATCTTAGTCTAGTCGATAGACTTTTTTGTACTGATATAAAGCGTGTAGAGCATTGAAACAATAAAGCATCCACTGAGGATTGAGGAGACAGGTGGTTTCGTGTCAATCATCGGATCCACACCAAACAGGGGGATTGTCAGTGATGAAACAAAGGCAACGATATAAACAATAATTGCTTCATTAAAACCTCTGCCGGCGTCTGCGAATCTTCTTACTGAAACGCTGATTGAAGGCATAAGAAAGATTAGGACAGTGATAATTGTAGTGATAAGTCCAAATTTTTTGGACAATATAACTTCAGATCCAAACATAAAAGAGCCCACAATTGCATAGATAATCCCAAGAACAAAAGATGCAAGCAGGTAAAATAATACGAACCACCAGTATTCACTCCTGGAGGCTCTGCCACTCATAGTTGTATAGTTCGTTAACATTACACTTTTGACTGATTCTTTAAAGGTCATGGTTTGCTCCTGTATTTTATCCTTATTTTCTATCCTTTATACCGTTACCCGTCTACGCTCATAAGAGTTGAGTAAAGGTCCGGGCGCCTGTCTCTAAAGATACCCCACACGTTTCGCAGAGTCTCTGCCTCTTTTAAATCCAACTCGCCAATCAGCACCTGCTGAGTCTCTCGATCAGCCTCTGCTATCTTATCGCCAACATGATTTGTAATAAAGGATCTGCCATAAAAGTAATTAGAGTTATCTATACCTTGTTCTGTTCCAATACGATTTGAGGCAATCACAGGTACTTGGTTTTGAGCTGAGTGACCTATCATCGCTCGTTGCCACATGTCCGAGCTATCAAATCCATCTGTCTCTGGCTCGCCGCCAATTGCTGTTGGATAGAGCAGTATTTCTGCTCCTTGAAGCACCATGCTTCTGGCAGCCTCTGGGAACCATTGGTCCCAACAAATACCTACACCTATTTTTGCATAAGTAGTGTTCCATACTTTAAACCCAGTATTTCCGGGATTAAAGTAAAATTTCTCTTGATATCCTGGTCCGTCAGGAATATGAGATTTTCTGTATACCCCCATTATTGAACCGTCTGCATCAATCACAGCAATTGAATTAAAGTAGGCTCGATTGGCTTTTTCAAAAAAACTGACCGGTAAAACTACTTTTAATCGTTTTGCTAATTTACTCATTTTTTGAATAGTGGGATGATTTTGCATTGGCTTTGCTAATTCGAAAAGCTCTTCTTTTTGATCCATACAAAAATATTGAGATTCGAAAAGCTCTTGAATGAGAATTATTTTTGCACCCTTCTCGGCAGCTGTGCATATAAGCTCTTCGGCATTAGCCATATTTGCATTCGTGTTATTCGAGCAAGCCATTTGTGTGGCTGCAACTTTTACTTTATCCATTATTACTCCTTGGTTGTTGCTGAGTGATGCAATGTACTCCGCCTCCCCCTAATAATATTTGAGTTCCATCAAGACAAATTAATTTACGATCTGGAAATTCGGTTTGAACAACAATTTTTGCATTTTCATCAGATTTTTTATCATTAAAAATTGGAAGAATTATCGCATTATTTGCGATGTAGAAATTTATATAAGAGCCTGGCTCGTCATCATTTGGGATAATTCGTCTATATGACATCTCAAGTTCAACTACCTTTAAGCGATTTCCTGATGTGTCGCATGAGGTTTTCAAAATTTCAAGATTTTCATTTAATCTATCATAATAGGGATCATCTTTATCATTGCATGTCATTGCAATAACTCTCCCTGGCGCTGAAAAGCAAGCTACATTATCAATATGACCATCAGTTCCCTCATCAGTGCCATGTTTTAGCCAAATTATATTTGTGACGCCAAAGGTTTCTTTTAAATTATTTTCTATTTCTACCCTACTTAAGTGTGGGTTTCTATTTTCATTGAGCAAACATTGCTCGGTTGTGAGCAGCGTTCCATTGCCGTCAACATGAATTGATCCACCTTCGAGCACCATATTATTTTTAAAATATTTTGCCTTGGAGGTTTTGATCATAAACTCTGCGACTTTGTCGTCTAGTTCATAATTAGTTTTATATCCCCAGCAATTAAAATCGGAGTCAACGCCACCTAAATTATGTTTGTTATCAAGTAAGAAAATGGCGCCTGAATCTCGAGCCCAAGCATCGTTGATGGGTAGACTAAAAATTTCTACTTTTGGTGATAATAGTTTTCGAGCGCTGTCAGTATTATTGGGATGAACTATCATTTTCAGTTGTTCAAACTCTGAAATATGATTTGCAACATTAGCCCATGAAACTCTGCCTTTCTCTATATCAAAGTTTGACCAACTTGCTGTGACATCAGAAGGAAAGTCATCGGTGGGCCATTGCATCCAGCAACACTCGTGTGGATGCCATTCGGGAGGCATTCTGAAAGTTGTCTTATCTTTTTGTCCCACTTTGACTCCTTACTTTTTTGGCATAAAGTCATTACACATAAGCGACTGGCCAATAAAATAAGTGTACTCTTTTTTGCATTAAATGAAACTGATTTGAGTTAACAGTAATATTCACCGCGTATGAGCAAAATTGGATAAGAGAACGTATAACATTCCATGGGAAAGAAGACTAATAACATTTTTTTGAAATTATTTTTGTCTGCTTTGATGATGCTTGTAATGTCATGTGGTGGTGGCAGTGGCACGATAGAAGAAGAAAAGCCAACCGAAGGTATTCCTGATGAGACGCCCTCTGATGGTTCAGCACCAGAATGTTCAAACTATTCGGAGTTAGAAAATACTCAGTTTTGCACCTTATCTATTGGAGGGTTGATGCGTGAATTTTATTTACATTTACCTGAAAACTACTCTGACCAAGTTCCACCTCTTCCAGTTTTGATAAGTTTACATGGAGGTGGTGATTATGCTGATGCAAACATGGCTTACTCAGGATTTCGTCAGTTAGCGGATCAAAACTCATTTGTTACTATTTATCCTCAAGGAGCGATTTATGAAGAGAAGAACTCGACGGGATGGAATACTGAATTTGAAGGGGTTGATGACATTACTTTTTTAGAGTCTGTTATTGATTGGACGATTGAAAATTTTAACGTGCAACCGAAAGAGTTTTATGCTGCTGGCTTTTCAAATGGCGCGTTCATGGCATACCACATGGCTTGCAACTTAAGTCATAAAATTGCGGCAGTGGCGCCAGTTGCCGGTTTGATGGGCATTACCACCTACGAGACATGTAATCCTATACACTCAATGTCAATAATCCATCTTCATGGAGAACTCGATAACGTTATATACATTGATGGAGGTGATGAGTATTTGCCGCTCGAGGATAATGGAACAACCAGCGGTGTTGTTACCTACTGGAAGAATTTTAATGAGTGTAATGTTTTTGAGGAGGAAATACTTCAGTCAGAGGAAAACTTAATAGGTTCCGTTGGGGTTTGGAAAGATTGCAGAGATGGTATGGAAATCAATTATTGGAAATTATCACAGGTCGGACATGAGTGGGAGTCAAAGGGAGAGGGCGAAGATGTCATTAATGTGCCAACTACAATTTGGAATTTTGTTTCTCAATTCAATATTGATGGACCTAAGGATTAAAATTAGTTCTAGTTTAAGAGCTCCTCTTTCTTTGAGTTTCCGTTAGCAATTTTTTTCTCAGTCTAATGCTCGTCGGTGTCACTTCTACCAACTCATCTTCATTTATAAACTCGAGTGCTTGCTCCAAAGTCTGCTTAATCGGCGGAACCAAAGTCAACGCATCATCCATGCCTGAGGCTCTAATATTTGTTAGTTGCTTACCCTTGGTAGGGTTGACTACCAGATCATTGGATCTGGAGTGAATTCCCACAATTTGGCCCTCATAGATTTCTAATCCATGGCTAACAAATAACTTTCCCCGAGCCTGAATATTATAAAGTGAGAAGGCTGTTGTTTTACCTTTAGCCATGCTCACTAGTACACCATTTGTTCTACCATATTGCTCTGATTTTATTAGAGGCGCATAACTATCAAATATACTTGTCATCACTCCTGACCCTGAAGTCATTGTCAAGAAAGCGCCCCTAAATCCAATTAATCCTCTTGAGGGCACAAGAAATTCAAGCCTCACACGACCCTTTGCATCTGGCGTAATATTTTTTATATTTCCATCTCTCTTACCCATTTCCTCCATTATTGATCCCTGATGATGGGTCTCAACATCAATCACAACATACTCAAATGGTTCGCAAATACAACCATCAATTTTCTTTCGAATTACCTCTGGTCGAGAGATGCCAAGTTCGTAACCTTCCCTCCTCATCGTTTCAATGAGAACTGACAAGTGAAGCTCACCTCGGCCCGAGACAATGAATTTATCCGGTGTATCCCCTTGTTCAACTTTTAAGGCTACATTATGCAAAAGTTCCTGATCAAGACGATCTTTAATATTACGTGTTGTTACAAATTTTCCCTCCAGCCCAGCAAATGGAGAATCATTCACATTAAAAGTCATACTGATCGTTGGCTCGTCCACGCTCAAATGAGGAAGTGCTTCAAGATGATAGGGATCGCACAATGTGTCTGATATCGATAAATTATCAATGCCATTTATTGAGACAATATCCCCTGCACTTGCCTTTTTTGTTTCAAATTTTTCTAGTCCAAGATACTCTTTTACAGAGAGAATTTTACCTTTTCTGTTCTCTCCTTTGATGTCTTGAATGCAAACTTGCATTCCAGGTGATATAGATCCTCGAAAGATTTTTCCGAGTCCTTCAACTCCAGTGTAGGTATCATAATCAAGAGCAGAAATTTGCATTTGAAATGGACCATTTAGATCAACATTTGGAGCGGGCACTTGATTGATAATCGTTTCGAATAGAGGCTCCATATTGTCAGAGATTTTGTCACAGTCTAAGCCTGCGACTCCGTTAATCGCTGATGTGAAAACGACAGCAAAGTCTAACTGTTCATCGGATGCACCAAGTGTGTCAAATAGCTCAAATACTTGATCCATAGCCCAATTCGGTCTAGCTCCTGGTCTATCAATTTTATTAATTACTACAATTGGATTCAGACCCCTCTCAAATGCTTTCATTGTTACAAAACGAGTTTGTGGCATAGGACCGTCAACGGCATCAACAAGTAATAACACTGAATCAACCATTGATAGAACTCGCTCAACCTCACCACCAAAATCGGCATGGCCTGGGGTGTCAACGATATTAATTCGAAAATTATGCCAATTAATCGCAGTATTTTTAGCAAGTATTGTAATACCTCGTTCTTTCTCTTGGTCATGAGAATCCATCAAGCGTTCCGAGGAGATTGCTTTGCGATCTAGCGTTCCAGATTGACTTAGAAGCTTATCAACAAGAGTAGTTTTCCCATGATCTACATGCGCAATTATCGCAATGTTTCTTAGATGGTCTGCTGACATCAATTTATCCAGATTGATTTTGAAGGACGCGATTATAGTGAATTTTCTAAAAACTACTAGATCAGTTTTTAAAATTGTATTTTTACTTTACTGCACGCTCCAAAAGATCTGCCAGCTTGTGAGGGTTCGATCGTTGCGCATTATGACTACTTTTCAATGAGAAGACCGTCCATCCTCGAGAAATTGCCGTTGCCCATGATTTATTTGGTGATGCTTCATGGGTGAATAGCTCAGGATTTTGTGTGAATTCTATGTATGTCGCAGGTATCATTTTTGCCAATTCATTATCAAAATTTACTGGTTCGGTAAAGGTTGCAAGAGATTGAGGAACATCGAAAGGGGGATTTGATGCCTTACGAAGCCATGAAAAATATACGATGCCGTTTTCTACTCTATGCTGGTTCTCGATCGGCCAAAAGTCTTTTGCAGTCATGCCATGATCGGGTATAACTGAATCCAGAAAAATTGCATGTTGAATATGATGAGGTATTTCATTCATTACACCAGTTATAACCATGCCGCCGTAGCTGTGTCCCACTAGGACGACTTTCTGTAATTGATCAAATAATATTGTGTTTACAACATCATGTATATGTGTGGTTAGATTAATGTCAGCATTAAGCAAATGCGATCTCTCTCCTAATCCAGTAAGTGTAATTCTATGCGTTTTATGTCCTCGATCTAACATTATTGATTCCATTTTGCGCCAGTCCCAGCCTCCACCTCCAGAGCCATGAACGAATACATAGTGTTGCTTTTGATTTGAGTTATCAGATGCTTCAGTAAGTGAAATAAACGTAGGCGCAAAGAAAGGTAGAACAAGTGCAAAAAAGCAATGGTATGTGCATTTAAATTTAATATTAATAAGCATATCGAGGTTATAATCAATGAAAAATAGTTGAAATATAATGTTTTTTAAGAGAAAAAAACATTATTTACACATTTTAATTTAAAGTGATTTATTAAGAGATCTTTGTAACAAATTGAAACTGCACATTTGAGAAATTTTTTTTAAAAAAAAGCACTTTTTCTTACTTTTTTTGTTGACAATATTTCTTTCTTTGTTATTATACTGAATACCGATCGACAACTGACACAAGAACAACTGCAGACGGGAATGTGAGGGAAGTCGGAGGGAGAGCCCCCAGGGAGAAAGCGTTGTAAAGACCCGGTGAAAAAAGAGAGCTTTACGACCCACCAAGGATGAAGAGATACCATCCAAGGAGCTGAAGAAAATCTCACTTTAGACACCTGGGGAACTCGGATAAATTCAAAAAACAGAGCAAATGCTCTGTTTTTTTTTGCTAATAATATTGCATTTGTATTTGACGTTGACTGTTTCTAAAACGTTAACCGATATCCTCCATCTAAGTTTAGAGTTTCCCCATGAAAATAGGCGCCCGCGCGGCTGCATAGCATCACCGCAACTCCCGCCATATCATTCTCATCGCCGTACCTATGAGCAGGAATCTTTTTAAGTTCCGCCTTAAATGATTCAGCGTTTGGGTCTTGCCAAGCTCGCCTAGTCATCTCTGAGTAGAATCTCCCTGGTGCTATTGCATTTACTCTAATGAAATCATCGGATACCGCAAGTGCTAATTGAGTAGTTAAATGCTCGAGCATTTTTTTGCTTGCTGAGTAGGCTAAAACACTGGGTACTACGATACTAGCGGCAACGGAACTTATAAATATTACTCGAGATGGATTTTCTAACGTTGCATTTTTAGAAAGCATATCTAATAACGCTTGAGTCAGAAAGATGGGTGATTTTGTATTTAACTCCATTGTTCTATCCCAATCTTCAACTTTCATTGTTTTGATTGGGGTACCAAGTCCAATTCCCGCGTTGTTCACAAGCACATCAATATGTTGCTCTCTTGCTCTGATTTCCGAAACTAACTTGTGGACTCCGTCAAGACTACTCAGATCACTTTTGATCGCAATACACTCACCATCAGAAATCTTTTCCAATTCATTCTTTTTCTTTACTAGATTATCCTTTGATCTTGCGGTTATGTAGACTCTCGAGGCGCCAGCCGCTAAAAAACCATGGGCGATGTAACTCCCAAGGCCAGTAGATCCACCAGTTATAAGACAAACTTTCCCTTTCATTGAATAAAGATTCTTTTCCATATACATTCCGAAATAATTAATGACTGCTTTGTTGAGAAGAGCTTAAACAAGTTGTAGGAAAAATGATAGCTACATCTAAAATTCAAATAATCAACTTTGAGATATACTATAGCCTATGAGAAAAGTGAATTTCATAACTCAATCCATGCTGATTCTTTTTACATTTTTGGTAGTCTCATGCACTGATCAACAGCCAAAGTTTCCAATGGGTAATGATGAAAATTTTGACGCTACGGTAACTACTCCCTCTTTTAATTATGGCTCAGGTCCAAAAATACTAATCGATGGTGGACACAACAATTTTTTTGTTCAATTTAATTTTTTTGAACCACTCCAACAGTTATTGATCGCAGATGGCTATGTAGTAAAGGTTAGTAAAACAAAATTTTCATTGGATATTTTAGAAAATTACAAAATTCTTATTGTCGCAACTCCTATGGCAACTAATTTTATGGACTCGGTACAGAGATACGAGGGTGCATTTGACAGCGGAGAATTGAAGGCGCTGAAGACATGGGTGCAAAATGGTGGCTCACTTTTAGTGTTCAGTGAGCATTTCCCTTTTGACCTTGCGGTGCAACCACTTTTAAAAGTCTTCGAGATCGATACATCAATAGGTCAGGTCATAGATAGGCATAACTTTGAATATAATCCAGGTCAAATTATTTTTGAATCCGCCTCAATCGAGGCGAATCATCCCATTATTGATGGGAAAAGGTCAGTTAAAAAACTGGCTAGCTACGGAGGTAGTGCTTTAACTGGAGAAAATTACACCAATATCTTAAAACTTTCTGACAAAGCTGAAAATTTGGAGAGAGAGTGGCGAGGCGCCATAATGGGTCCGATAGGTTCGGGCAATTCGCAGGGGCTGGTAGGTTCCTATGGGAGAGGTAAAATAGCCGCATTCGGCGATTCAAACGGGTTCTTTGCAATGCAGATTGAAACTGATCATGAACACAAACTTACTGTTGGAATGAATGATCCCAGTTATGACTGGAAAAACTTTGTATTAAACACTTTTGATTGGTTGGCCTCGGACTAAATTTTTAATACTCAATAACAGCGTCAATTACTCTTTCAGCCAAATATTCACTGGTGGGTCTTTCTATATCAAAGACATTCCAGCCATTGAAGATTAATAGTAGATCATACTTGGGTATTATCAAGATATGCTGTCCTCCATAACCAATGCCGGCCTGCATCCAAATTTCTTTATTATCAACATCGGAATATAGCCACCATTGAAATCCGTAATAAGTGTTAGGATAGTTGGTTGAAATCGTAGGTGCCATGATTTCATTGATCCAATCTTCACTAATAATTTCCTTACCCATCCATTGCCCTTTGTTTGCGAACAGTAAGCCTATCCTCGCAAAATCTCTAGCGCTTATGTAAAGACCACTTTCAGTATCAGTTAAACCATCCGGTATCTTTTTCCAAAAGAACTTATCAATTCCAAGTTGACTAAAAAGATATTTTTTAGCAAAACTTTCCACTGATGTACCCGTTGCTTGCTCAAGTATTTGAGATAAAAGAATGGTGATGCCACTGTTGTAATTAAAATCATCACCGGGCGCTGAATCCATCGATGCAGATAGTATATATTTAAGCCAAAATTCACTGTTTTCCATATTAGCTGCATCATTCCGTGGATCTGTATAAGCATGAGTTGACTCATCCCACTTCATACCCGAGGACATAATGAGAAGATTACGAATCGTTATCGATTGTTTATTTTTGTCCTTAAAGTTTGAAGCATAATCTGGGAAAAAATCTACTATTTTTGAGTCGATATCTGAGATATATCCTTTATCAATAGCAATTCCCAAAAGAGCTGAAGTCACACTTTTTGTAACTGATTGAATTGTGTGCAGATCTGTGTCCTTGTAGTAAGGATGCCACTCTGGATTAAAATAGTTATACATTGGATTGGCATGGACACCGTAGTTTTTTTCAAGTATCCGAATTTGCTCATCTTTTTTGTCTTTTGTAAGTTCGGCGTAGTCAATATCATAATATTCCTCGAATACAATCGCATTGCGTTTGATAACGATAAAACTATTAATGTATCCGTGCTTAAGTTCCTCAAATTCTTTATGAAGGTTTCGGAGAATTTTACTATACAAACCTTTGGATTCAGGAGTTGCGATTTGCCAGGAAAATTTTTCAGACGCATTAGTAAACATATTTGTAGTACATAGTAATATGAATAGGACTAAAACTTTCAAATTACTTATTAAATCAAACCTACTTTTTGTTTTGGGTGGCATCTTCTCGAATCCGCGAAATTCCTAGTATAAATTTGATGTATTTCTGTGTAAATTAAATGAGCATTACCTGTGTACTAATGAGCTATCCATATGTGGGCGATTTCAGAGGATATTTTAAGCGACGAACTGATAAATGAAATACTTGATCGAGCTAATTACTTGATATCGTCAAACGATCGAGAGAAACACGTTTTTGTCGATAAAGATTTTTTCTCAAATAATGGTGATGAGCCTCGTAATTTAGATATTTTGAATAACATCCATAAGGCGGTGTGGTCAAAGATTTCTGAATCCTTCCCCTATCATGAACCCGTTATTGATCATGCAGTTTTACTTTTTAAAGAACCAGGAGGTGTCAAAACTGAGTGGCATCAAGATCGTGCCTATTGGGCCACGCGAGATGAGAATGCTTCAATATTTTCCGTATGGATTGCTCTCGAAGATATTACAGAGGAGAGAGGAGCTCTCAACTTAATAAAAAGTAATGAAGTCAGCATGTCGGAGATTGGTAATTTCAATAATGGAAAGTTAATTGACCATGAACTAATTGAGGATAAAAAAGGAGGATTTCCCCTTCTAATTGAGGGTGGATTGATTCCAAAAATTGAATCTGATAAAGAGGTAGTTAACCTAAAATGCGGCTCTGCTGTATTATTTGACAGTTTTGAACCTCATATGTCTCGAGAAAATAGTTCAAATACGCCTCGCCTTGCAATGAAAATTGCATATTCGGAGCGTGAAGACAAAGATTATTTTTTGATCAGCGTGAGTGATTTAGAAAACAAATAATTCTAGTGATTAAAATAACTTCAAATGGTTTAGATGGAATTTATTGATTGGCTTGTTGTAGTTGCCTACCTATTATTTATGTTGGGTATTGCATTCCGGTCAGGCAAAAGACAGTTAGATTCAAATGATTATTTTTTGGGAGGTCGACAATTTTCATCAATTAGTCTGGCGGCCTCCACAATAGCGACTCAGTGTTCCACTAATAGCCTTCTAGGAGCACCCGCATTTGTAGGATTTGTGGCAGGGGGCGGTCTTATATGGCTCCAATATGAACTTGCGGTACCTTTAGCAATGTTATTTCTGCTTTTTTTACTTATCCCAGCCCGCACGTTGGGTGTGACGTCGATATATCAGGTCTTGGGGACTAATCTTGGTAAAAGAAGTCAAATTACTGCGGCAGGTTGTTTTCTTTTTTTTAGAGCTATTGCCACAGGTGTAACTATTTATGGAAGTGCTTTGGTTATATCTTTTGCTTTACAAATTGATTATTTACCTGCGTTATTGATATTGATGCTATTAACTGTAATCTACGACATAGTGGGAGGATTGAGAGCTGTCGTTATAAGTGACGTTATCCAACTAATCTTACTAACTACTGCAGTATTAGTTTCATTAGTTTTGATCGGTGATTCCATTTCCTGGGATTTTTTTTCGTCAAATAGAGACGTGACTTTGCTGAATGATTGGGGTTTTTCTGGCAATGACTATGGATTCTGGCCAATGCTCTTCGGTGGCATCTTTCTGTATGCAGCTTACTATGGCTGCGATCAAAGTCAGGCTCAGCGAATTTTAGCGACTAAATCTCCTCAGGAGACTGGAAAAGTTCTAGTTTTAAATGGGTTGTTTCGGTTTCCCTTAGTTCTGTTGTATTGTTTTTTGGGTTTAGGGTTAGCTATATTTTCACTTCAGGACGCCCAATTAATCGAATCACTTCCCCTATTAGAAAGTGGTAAACGTAATTATAATTTAGTCTTCCCATACTTTATTTCCCAAAATTTCTCGCCTGGATTGGTAGGTTTGGTTCTTGTTGGTCTGGTAGCGGCTGCAATGTCATCGATTGACTCTGCTCTAAATAGCCTTGCAGCTGTTACGGTGGAGGATTTCATTAAACCTAAATTAAAAGATCAAACATCTGGAAAAGATTTATTACGATACGGAAGAATTTGTACAATTTTTTGGGCAATCTTTGCGATCGCTTTCTCTTTTTATGTTGAGGATATTGCGCCTACAGTGCTTGAAGCTGTAAATAAAATTGGCTCTATGGTTAATGGGCCAATATTAGCGCTTGTAACAATTTCAATATTAGCGGGTAAAGGAGCTAGGGAGAGCTGCGCTCTAATTGGTTTTTGGTGTGGCTTAGTGAGTAACTTTTTGACAGCTTATCTTCTGCCTGACGTGTCTTGGCTTTGGTGGAACGTGATTGGATTTTGTGTGAGCATTCTAAGTTTCAATTCTCTAGAAAAATTATTGCCAAGAGATTTGGCAAACTTTGATTTAGTTTCTTCAGTGATAATTGGTTTTGGCTCTAAAGATGTTAAAAATGGTCAAGTAATAGTTCTGGCTTTGATGTTTAGTTTTGTCATGGTGATTTGTCTGTTACTAAATAAATTCTAGATCTGTCAATCTTTATCTTTATTCTGCGAATAGTTTGCTTTTTAGCTTGCCCGCACCTAACTTGCCCATCATTTTGTTAATAGGTTGGAAATTGCCGAATGACAAGGCCAGATTTCTCGCCAATTTGAGAGGGTGATTGTCATTGCTAAAACCATAGTAGAAAACATTCATTAGATTCATCATAGCTGAATTATGAAAATATCTTTCTCTTTCATACTTGATCATCGATCTTGAAGATGCCCAGTTCTCTGATCTATCTCTCGCCGCCTTCAAAATTTTTGAGAGACATTCTGCATCTTGGAAGCCTAGATTTACTCCCTGTCCTGCGAGAGGATTTATTACATGTGCGGAATCTCCTACTAGTGTGACGTTATCCAAAACATATTTCTCAACATGTTGTTTGAAAATAGGAAAGCTTGCTTTATCTTTGATAACTACTTTCCCAATTTCCCGTGGAAATTCTCTCATAATTTTCTTACTCAAATCCTCATTGGACAAATCAACATAGGATTGGATTGCTTCTGCGGAGTCGTACCAGACGATTGAGCCTGTATTATCATCTAAAGGTAAATATGCTTGTGGACCACTTGGGGTAAAGCGTTGCCATGTTATATTTTGAGAATTATTTACAACACATGCATTCGCTACAAGGCACGACTGATCGTACTGCTTGGAATTAACTCCAAAAGAGAACTGATCCCGAATTGATGACTTAGCACCGTCAGCCCCAACAAGAAGCTTAGAATAAATTTTTTCGCCATTTGATAATGTTACTTCAACCTGATCATTATCGACATGGATGTTTGTATGGGTTTCTGGACAAAATATTTTTATATTTGCATCACTCTTAGCTTTTTCCCAGAGCGCTAATTGTAAGATTCTATTTTCAACAATGAATCCAATATTATCTTCTTCGATTGTTTTTGCGTCGAAGGTGACATCACCAAATCCAGATTCTTCCCAAACTCGCATCGCTTTCAGAGGACATGTACGAGTTTCGATAACAGAACCCCAAACATCAATATTTTTTAAAAAATCAACGGTTTCTAGAGTGACTGCTGATACTCGAAGATCATAATCTTGACTAATATCAAAACTTTGAGGTCTTCTACTTTCTATAACTGCTACTTTAAAATCAGATTGCGCTAACGCATTGGCAACTGCCATACCAACCATGCCACCGCCTGATACTATAATATTGAAAGATTTCGTGCTCATCGTATTTAGGCTTTTTGTTTCATAAGGATTTTAGGTTTATACATATAGTTACGTATCAACCATTTAAATGATCCTATTTAGGCAAATAATTTAAGAAAATATCAGTAAACTGGATAATTTTCTATCAAGGGCCTAATTTTTTATTTCATCTGGAAAGATGTTATTGTTTATACTCAAAAATTGCAAAAACAGGCTGTTTAGTATGAGAGTTATAAAGAAGAATATGATTAAAAAACTGGTTTTTTTCATACTCATGTATCTATTTTGTGTTTCTACTTTTGCGGAGTGCGATTCTAATTGCGCGGTTTTAGATTTCAATAGTGATAATTTTCAGGATTCATCGAAAGATGGAAAATTAGTTTTGAGATATATGTTTGGATTGCGTGATGAGCAATTAGTTAAAGATTTAAACCAATCAGTTTTTGGTTTAAGTTTGATCACGAAAAAAATAGATGCTTTGGATAAAGAACTTGATATTGATGGCAACGGGGCGATTGATGCTCTCACTGATGGATTGCTCCTTTATCGTTATTTGGATGGCCAGAGAGGTCAGAGCTTAATAACCGGTGTTATTTCATCTGACGCCACTCGTAAAAGTTTTGATGAGATTGAAAGTTACTTAAATAACCTTGCAGGATAATGCCAGTAATCGGGCAGTAATAAAATGCGAATTCTTGCATTATTGTCGCTGATGGGCTCGATTGGGGGCTGCATTGATTAGGAGGAGCATCTGGACTCTACTCAAATTAAAGGTACATTTCATCATGTTGAATCTTTTTATTCTACATATGTAGAGGACCGTCCCGTTGATATTTGGCTACCGGATGAATACGAGAAGAACAAGGATCAACAGTATTCAGTAATGTATCTTCATGATGGTCAAATGATGTTTGATCAACCTACCTCGCCTTTCAATAAAGGTGTTCTGATGAAGCTTTACTCACTATATGCAAAATTAAGGTACGGGACTGGATTCTTTTGGGACGTGGATAAAACAGTAGCGAGACTTATAGAGGAGGGGAGTATAGATCCGATAATTTTAGTGTCAGTCTATAATTTACCTAAAGTAAAGAGGCGTACCGAGTATATGCCGCAGAAAATGATAACTGAGCAAATCGCAACTGACTTTTTGCATAAAGAATCTGATATTAGGAAAGAGAACATTACCTCGGATAAATACTTAAGGTTTTTGGTTGATGAGCTTAAACCATACGTTGATCAAAATTACAGAACAAAATCTGATCAAAGTAATACTTTTATTATGGGATCTAGTATGGGAGGAATGATTTCAGCTTATGCAATCTCAGAGTATCCTGAGGTTTTTGGAGGTGCCGCCTGTTTATCAACACATTGGCCGCTAGGAGGCAACTCGGTAACATCCTGGTATGAAAATCATTGGCCACAGGCGGGTAATCATCGTATTTATTTTGATAGGGGAACGGAGAGCTATGATTCGACTTATGGTCCTGGCCAAGTTCATATGGATTCCATTATGAAAAAAAATGGATTTATTAGGGATCTCGATTGGAAGAGCCTTGTATTTGAAGGAGAGAGCCACACTATCGCTGCGTGGCAAAAAAGATTGCATATACCTTTACAGTTTTTGCTTTCCAGCAACAGCCAAAAATAAGTAGGAGGAAAGTGATCCTCCTTTCATAAATAAAAACAGGGAGCAAGCTCCCTGTATTTTTATAAGTCAAAAAAACATTAGATTGATGGAGCTACGATATAGTATCCCTCCATCGACAGCTGCTGGCAAGTAGCCACCGCATCAAATTCGTCTTGAAGGCCACCATTACTGGCTGCCCAATTAGCCATTCCTGCTTCTTTATCCGCCATATTTTGCCAGTATCCTCCCATGAGATAGTCATACGCACCGACTGTACCACCTGCGGTGGCCGTATCAAATAATGGATTATGAACGATGTAGTTGTAGCTACTCTTTGCTCCTTGTGCTGCCTCTGCTGCATTTGCCCATGCATTAAATTTTGAAAGCGATACTTCTAGGTCTCCAGAGTCCATGCCTTCATTAAAATTACAGAAGCTAAATTGAGCCTGAAATGGTGGTTCGGCTGTCCACTCTGCAGATTCCCTTCCCAGTGTGCCAGAGAAGTGGAATATTTTATCTTCCCTGCAACTTAAAACTGAGTCATATTTGGCTTGAAACTCCTCAGCACTATTTTCTTGCCATTCTGCCCACCCCGCATTTCGAGTCTCTTCATCAGCCCAAACATTCAACCAAATTGCGTCATATAAATCTGTTTCGAATGAGGGTATGTATCCCCAAGCACTGCTAACTTTATGCGTTGAACCTGAAGTAATTTCATTAAATTCAGCTGTGAGTTCTGCCATTGCCTCTTCAGTGGTGCCAGGACCAAAGTCGCACCACATGTATTCAAATAATGCCATTTCTTCAGCAGTTTCAGGCTCAGCAACTGGCTCTACCTCTGCAACTTCGGCTGCCTTCTCTGTACATCCTGTCATGATTAAAAGATAAAATATCATTCCTGTCAGTTTTTTCATAAATCCTCCTTTAAATTAATTTGATTTCGTTAAATTGGTTTCTTTTTAAAGTAACGGTTAAAAGTGACAATAGGTTTACAAATCTAGTGCCACTTATTCGGCCTTTCCATTATTAATGTCTCGTGAATAAATATAGTAAATTTCTGGAATTCCTAGTAGGTTAAACACAAGCATAAAGACAAACCACTTGAACTCATTTCTTTTTGCGGCCATCCAGCAAGCCATTGTAGTCCAATAAAGTTCCCAAATTACCAACAGAGCAAGCCCTAATAAAAGCATAAATTAAAAGTTTAGAGATGTAATCTTAAAAGTATAATATGAAGTAGTTGGTGAATGTAAAGTTACGAGAATAAAGAATTTTGTCGAGGTATTAGGAATGAAGAAAGCAATTATTGTTGGGGCGAGCTCAGGAATTGGTGAAGAGATGGCGAAACAACTGTCTGAGAGAGGGTATCAGTTGGGTTTGATGGCCAGAAGGATTGAATTGTTAAATAATTTAAATGATGAGTTGGGTGGTAATCACGTAGTAATGCAGATGGATCTTCAAGATTTTAATGATGCAGAAAATAAAATGAAAGCAATGATCTCAGAGTTAAAGGATGTAGAGATTATTATTCTGAATTCTGGAATAGGCACTGAGGAGTACCAACTTGATTGGAAATATCAAAAACAGGTCATTGATGTGAATGTAAGTGGTTTCGTTTTGATGTCCACCGTGGCTATGGATTACTTTCTAAAAAGAGAAAGAGGACAAATCGTGGGAATCTCATCTATAGCTGCTCATATTTCATCTGGCTTAGCACTCACATATTGCGCAAGTAAGGCATTTGTCTCCAGCTATTTAAATGGTTTGAGATCAAGAGCACGAAGATCCAAGCTTCCAATAACGATAACAACGATTGAGCCAGGATTTGTCGATACACCTATGGTAAAGTCTGAGGTGCCATGGATGGCGCCAGTTGGTAAAGCGGTTAGCCAGATGGTTCAGGGAATCGAAAATTTGAAGCAACATATATACATCACAAAGCGGGTCCGATGGGTGGCTTGGTTTATAAAAATCATACCAAATTGGTTAATTCGAAGGTTTATTTGAATAAATTTTATGACTTATTTAGGTCTTTCATAAAGAGTTTAGCGTTGAGATGTTTGCCATTTCTTATTCAGATAAACTTTTGGTTTTTCTTTAGGCTTTATAACTTTATTTTTAATAATATCTGAAGCCCTCTCTGCCAACATCATCGTCGGTGCGTTCAAATTTCCATTTGGAATGGAGGGGAATACTGATGAATCTACCACTCTTAAACCATCTATCCCGAAAACGCTCAAGTGTTCGTCGACGACAGCATTTGAACCTTTACCCATTCTGCAGGTGCCGCATGGATGATATGCGCTATCTACCGAATTTCTTATGAACTCATCAATTTCATCATCAGTTTGGATATTTTCTGATGGTTGAATTGCTCGTCCAACAAAGGGTTTCATGGATTGTTGTTGCATAATTTCTCGAGTAAGTCTCACACTAGCTCTAAAACCGGCTCTATCTGACTCGGTGGATAAATAATTAAAATGAATTTTTGGATGCACTTTGATGTCAGAGGAAGTAGCTGTAACTGAACCTCGACTTGTAGGTTTATTATGACCTACATGAACTTGAAAACCATGACCAGAGAAAGCGACAGTGCCATCATATGTAATAGCACCCGGTAGGAAATGATATTGTATGTCAGGCCACTTCACTCCAGCCTTTGACCGGATAAAACCGCATGCCTCAAAATGATTGGATGCCCCAAGACCCTTTTTTGTGATGATCCATTCAATACCAATTTTAAGTTTTTTTAATAGGCTGATTTGACCGTTTAGCGTAATTGGCTGTTTACATCGATATTGAAAATTGAACTCCAGATGATCTTGCAAATTTTCTCCCACTCCGGGCAGATCATGTATCAATTGAATCCCCGCATTTTTTAATTTTTTTCTGCATCCAACCCCTGAAACTTGGAGAATATGTGGGGAACCAATTGATCCTGCGCTTAAGATTATTTCTTTATGAGAATAAATTGAGTAGTTTTTATTATTTTTTATGAGTTCGACGCCACAGGCTTTTTTGTTATTGAAAATAATTTTTGTAACTAATGATTTCGAGAGTATGGTCAAGTTTTTTCTTTGTTTGATTGGATCGAGATAAGCATGACTGGTGGATGCGCGAAGTCCTGAATCTACATTCATAAATTTTTGACCGAACCCCTCTTGTTGATATCCGTTATAGTCCTCAGTTTTCTTGTAACCGGCTTCAATCGCTGAATCAATAAAGGCATTGTAGAGAGGATTTTTCATATTATTACCACCGCTTATTGAAACAGCGCCTTCATTGCCGGTATACATCGAGTTTTTTATTTTGTGGTTTTCCACTCTTTTAAAGTATGGAAGACAATTTTTAAAGTTCCATCCATTTGCCCCCAGCATTTCCCATTCATCAAAATCAAATGGATTTCCTCTAACATACACCATCCCGTTAATTGACGAGGAACCTCCCAATACTCGGCCTCGTGGACAATTCATGATTCTGTCGTTCAAAAATCTCTCCGGTTCTGATTTAAAACCCCAATTAAATTTTTTAGTATTCATTGGAATTCCGAGCGCAGTCGGCATTTTTATGAAGATATTTTTATCAGAACCCCCAGCCTCTATTAAAAGCACACTTACAGATTTGTCTTCACTCAGTCTTGCGGCAACTATAGCTCCTGCTGAGCCTGATCCGATGACGATGTAATCGTATGAGGGTGTTCCGACCATTTTCAGCTATCTTTTTTGTATTGAGCTGAGTAATAAGAATGAAAAAGCCATTCCCATAAATAGTATGAGAATTGAGATTTTGTCTCGATGAAGGACCTCTGGCATCCATATTCCGTGTTTATCAAGTAGGTAGAGTACGTAAATAGATGATATAAACGGAATTAAAGATATTAAAATTTTGATTTTATTCATTTACTAAATTTTGTTCTTTCAAATTAGCTGAGTTCATATTTTTACATAAATTTGTGAAGTGCTACCATAGACTTAGACTGATTATTGTTTCTTAATATATATGACTAAAAATTTTTTAAAATTAAAATATTTCAATGGCTGGTACTTATTTTTACTATTATCTTTTCCATTGTGTCTTTTTAATTTTCTCACGATGAATGAATATGACACCAAATCACCCGAAAATATTTCATATCTCATAAGTTACTCGGTTCGCTGGGCAGTGCCATTTATATACATTGTTATGATGGCGTCATCTCTCCGAATCCTTTTTCCAGGTTCATTTTCTGCCTGGTTAGTCAGAAATAGAAAATATATAGGTCTTATTTTTGCCCTTGGTATGGCGTGGCAAGCACTATTTATATTTATGTTATCTAATTACCATAGAGATTATTACTACAATGAAGTTTTTTATTTTCGGGATGAAATAGAGGGGAGTATTGGTTACATTTTTTTGACTCTCATGGTTGCTACCTCTTTTAAGAAAATAGCTTCAAAAATAAATTCATATCAATGGAAACTTATTCAAAAAAGCGGTCTCTATTTTCTTTGGGCATACGCATTTAGTGTTTATTGGTGGAATTTATTTTATTATCCGTTTCAGCAAGGAGGTGTCTCGCCTCGTCTTGTTGATTATATTTTCTATTGGGTTGGTTTTATTGCTTTTGCAGTTCGAATTGCGGCTTGGAGTAAATCCAAAATAAAATCAGTTCAATTCAGACAGTCGTTGGCGTTGCGGTGTGTCGGATATACCTTCGTTCTATTGGGAATTTTTATGGCGGGTACGGGTAATCTGTGGCTGGGGGCAGTAAATAAAATCACTTACTACTTTGCGTTTTCGGAAGAGACGTCTTTGTGGCTTCCCTTCTGGCCTCTGGAACCTTTCTTCTCTCTTATTTTGATCGCAAGTGGAGCTTATCTTCTTACAAGCAATAAATTTAGTCTTCTCGATCGTGCATCAGCGTTGCAAGTAAAATGAGCCGGACGGCGTGTTAATTTAAAATTTCTTTCAACCATATTTTGACATCTGTTATAACCTTGTCACAATCAAGGTCATTGATCAGTTCATGACGACTCTCAGGATAAAGCTTTAATGTAACTTGCTTAAATCCTAAATCAAGGAGGAAATTTTGGAATTTTAAAACGCCTTTACCATTCTTACCCACAGGATCTTTGTCTCCTGAAACGAAGTGTATAGGTATTTTTTTATCAATCAAATTGAGATTTCTCTTATCAAATATTTGGTCCATTCCATGCATGAAATCAAACCAGGTTTTTGTCGAGGGCGCACCACCGCATAAAGGATCCTCGATATATTTGTTGACTTGATTCTCATCCCTAGATAACCAGTCACTTGCTGTTTGAGTTGGAGAAAAATTCTCATTGAATGACTCAAATGACAACTTCTGAAGAATATTACTAGAGGCTCGACTTCCACATCTATATATCTCAATTTTTGCTACCAATTTGTTAATTCGGTATAGCCATTTATTCTCATAGCCAGAGCCGGAGAGCACTAGACCAGCGACTTTAACATTAGTTTTAAGTTTTTCTATCTGTTGGAGAACGTTCAACGCCATGTATGAACCTAAACTATGACCAAATAAAATGAGAGGGCACTTTATATTTTGCTCCGATATCAGATCTATTTGATCTTTGATTATCTTACTCCAACCGTCATTATCTGAGAAATGAAAGAGTGAATTCATCTTTCTTCCGGTTTCTCCATGTCCTCTATGGTCACCTGCAGTAACAAAAATATCCTCTTTATTCAGCTCACTAGCTAATTCGTCATAACGTGCGGCATGTTCTGACATCCCATGAATAATATGCACCCATGCCTTAGGATTTTTTACTGACCATACATAGTAGAAATGAAAACTATTTTTATCATCGAACAACATCCTTTTTTGTTTTTTCATTAAGCTACCCGAACATATACCTGTAATTTTAATATTAATTGAATATGTTTTGATTATAAGCCTGTAGTAGTATTGATAACTGCATAATGTTAATTACTTTCTATGAACTTATTTTTAGCAACCTTACTCTTGATACTGTCGATTATTTTAGCTAGCAAGAGGGCTTCTAGAAAAATCCTGATTTCAATTATATCTTTTTTATCTCAGCAAAGTTTTGCTTTGGTAAATATCATTATAGGTATTTGTCTTTTGGCTTTTGTTCTGATTCGGCCTTTTTGGTACTTCTATAGTCAATATCTTATTTTATTTCTTCTAGGATTAATTTTTTTAATACATGGCCTATTTGTTTTTCGTTCTGATGAAAATGTTTATCTGGCCATGATAAAGAAGGTACAGAAAAATTATTATATTTACTCTATTTCTGTAATTTTTGGGTTACTTATGATTTCGGTACTTTTGATTTTTCGGTCATACATTGGACCATTCTCAGAAGTTAATAATTGTAATTCTGGTGATAACCTATCTATTGTTTGTGGATTAGAAAAGTCACCAGAAGATATTGTCATCACCCCGGATAATAAATATCTCATTATTTCTGGCTTTGGAGGAATTGCTCCTCTTCATGAGAGCAATGATCCAAGAGGAGGGGAGGGATCACTTTTTTTAATGGATGCTTATACCAAGGCCAATAACTCTCTAAATATTCGATATGAGGACAATGTTTGGGGTGATGGCGTATGTGATCGTGATTCTGAAAGCAGTTTTAATCCTCATGGAATTGATTTAGTAAAACGGGATGATGGTAAATACCAGCTAGTTGTTGTAAATCATCTGCCTTTTGAGACTATTGAGATGTTTGAATTGCTCAAGACCGACATCGAAAGTTCAAATGAAGAAATAGTTCCAATCTGGGAGTTAGTTTGGAGAGGATGTGTAAGTGTGCCTGAGGAATATTATTTAAATGACGTCTCTCTTGCGCCCGATGGAAGTCTATTTACGACTCATATGCACTCAAAAACTATATCAATTTTAGAATTCTTATTTAAGAGCATAACAAAAGGTAAAACTGGTTTTGCCATGAGGTGGGATAAGGAATTTGGATTTAGCGAAATTTCAAATAGCCAGGGAGGTCAGCCAAATGGAATTGTTTATGATAACTTAACAGACATTCTGCATATATCTTTAAATCTGTCAGATAAGATAATTTCAATTGACCTTCGTGAAAACAAAATTATCAACACTTTTTCCTTAAACTCGCCAGATAATTTGGTATTTGACGGTAAAAATTTATGGGTGACAAACTTTGAACATGAAATTCTGGACGCTTTGAGATGTGTTGACTCAGTTTGCCCTTTACCATTTAGAGTTACAAAATTAGATGCGAAATCTTATAAAGTTCTGGAGAGCTGGATTTTTGCTGGCGAACCATTTGGCCTTCCCAGTGTTGCGGTTCCTATCTCTAATGAGTTGATTAGTGGTCAGATAGTTTTAGGATCTTTTATGTCTGATCGATTGGCTTATTTCAATGCGGACATAAAATAAAAAAGGCGGCCTACGCCGCCTTTTTAAAAAGAACGACCTTATAAGTTCATCTTAAATGTTACACCATAAGTGCTTGGAGCACTTGGATATCCAGAGAAACTTCCGGGAGCCGCCGTTGTTGGAAACGCGCTATATAACGTCTCATGATCGGTAATATTTCTTCCCCAAAACATGATACTCCAGTTGTCTGCATTAAATCCAAGACTCGCATTGACGTTTTTAAATCCTCGTTCGGCAATAGAGACAGGAATTAAATCTGCCAAATTCGTATCTTCTTCATAAACATATTCAAGCCGTGCAAATCCGTCCAATACTCCTCCTAAATTGAAGGAGTAGACGATGTTCGCATTAGCGCTTAGGTCATGGATTCCAGCTGGATTAAGTCCTGACAAATCAACATAAGGTTGACCCGCTGGGCACTGATATTCAGGCTCGGCAAGCCCTGTTGTATCACATGTGCCTTTCTCAAATGAGTCATATACCGCATCGAGTTGCATTGCCGAGACCCGCAACATTAAATTCTCAGACAACGCTAGCATACTATCGAGCTCAACACCTTTATGACTTTCCTTTCCAGCATTTACTAAATTAAAGCCTGTGCCAGAGAACGCATTTGACTGAAAGCCTTCGATGTTTTGATCGAAGTATGCAAGGTTAATATAACCATTATCGAATGTGGTTTTTAAGCCGATTTCGTAGTTAGTCGCGTCTTCAGGATCTGCGGCTCTCACATCTCTTGCGTCAACAGTCATATTCACCGAGGTTGCTTTGAAGCCGGATGAATGTGTCGCATAAATTGATGTATTATCTGACATTGCATAAGCAAGGCTTAACGTATGCGTTACATCATCTGAGTCAAACTTTCCATCCTCGTCGGCATTCGGATAATTTCTAAATGCTGGGAAGAACTGAAGACCAGACAAAGCGCCAAGGCCAGCTGCCTCTAATGGTAACGCTGCAAAAGCATCTATTATGGTAATGTCTCCTGAGACGTCCTTAGAATCATCTGAGTATGCAAGGCCAAGCGTCGCAGTCAAGGAGTCGTTGATTCTGTACTCCATCTGTCCAAAAAATGACATAGCTGTATTATCCATCTTCCACACTGAACTAGGCATGCCTGTTCCCGGAATATAGAAGACATCAGTACATGCTACTCCATTTACCACGCAGACACCAAATGCCGCGCCTACGTACGCTAATCCAGAACCACCAACAGGACCGAGTGCATCAGCGACCGCTTGCTCCGCGAAAGCTTGAGCTCCCGCAGGAGGAAGTCCCGCCGCAAGATATCCCTCTATCGCTGCAGCAGCAATGGCTTGTGATAATCCAAGGGTGACTAAGGTATCAGAGTAAGTATACGTCTGAGTTCCATAAGTCACGTTTCTGAATGAATCGATATCTTCTTGTTGATAATATGCACCGACCATCCAGTCCAGGTTTGAATTAATATCATTTGAGCTGATTCGAATTTCTTGAGAGAAAGTATCAAATTCGTAGTCTTGTCTTTGGTCTGAGATTATATCAGCGGCTGAAAAGTCAGCATCAAGATTGGTGATCGATGTTTGATTTCGCTTCGATGTGATAGATGTTATGTCTACATTATCCAAGCTCCAATCAACCTGCACAGAAATACCTTTACCAACTAACTCATTTGCAGGCCTGCTCTCGCCGTTGGTGCCGTAGTTCTGATATGCAATTCGCCCCCAAGGATCAATGGGAGCATAACCGTAGCCATTTGCAGCAGCAAGGGCAGCTGTGATCTGAGAAGTCGCTCCATCAACTAGCGAGGAAGCAATACAACATACCTCCTCAATTTGATTATAGTCAGCAATCATTCGGATACTTAAATCCTCTGAAGGCTCTATCAGCAACTGCCCTCGGATTGCGGACCGATCGCGGTCATTATATTTAGTGTTATCCACTAGGTTAGTTGAGTAACCATCATTTTTATTACTGCTCGCTGAAATACGGAATGATGTCGTATCCGTGATTCCGCCTGTCACTGTACCCTTCATTATTGATGAGCCATACGTACCCACAGTTGCTTCAATTGATCCACCAAATTCTTGCTCAGGAAGTTTTGTGGTTATACTAATCACTCCCGCGGACGCATTTTTACCAAATAGGGTTGTCTGCGGTCCGGCAAGCACCTCAACGCGCTCAAGTGTGGGTAAATCTGCCATTGCAGAGGCCGATCTTGATCTGTAAACGCCATCTATATACACACCAACCGAACCTTCAATACCCGGATTATTCGCACCATTACCAAAACCTCTAATTATGAAGTTTGTCTCTGTAGTCTTCTGCAACTGAGTCATTCTTAGCGATGGAACAGCGGATTGTAAATCAAGTAGATCCACTATCGCAGATTGCTCAATCTGCTCAGCGCTCGTGACGGTTACAGACATTGGAATATCTTGCAATGTCTGTTCTTTCTTGTTCGCAGTGACAATAATCTCATCGATTTGAGCTGTCGTAACGCTCGAAAGAGCTAAACTACTCATTCCCACAGCAAACATTTTGCCTAGCTTAAAGTTCATTTGTTTTCCCCTAAGTAAAAGATTTGTTTATCTTTTGCACTCGAAACTTGAGTGCTATCTCTGCATTATAACGGTAAAAGTATGAAAATCTATCACAAGTTCAATTATTTACAGTCGATTTATTAAAAGTTTTTTAGGCGTTGAATGAATTGATGAGTCTAATTATATTTAGCGATTATGGCATTCCGTTTGTTTGGACAAATATTTACCTTGGATAGATCACCATTAATGTGAGGTAAAGATAACAATCTGCGGTCCATGATTTTGAACCAAAGCTTTGGAATATAAGCGCAGAGGTACATGCCAAAATAGCCATTGGGTAATTCGGGTATGTCATCAAAATTCCTCAAGCTTTGATAGCGCCGAGCGGGATATGCATGGTGATCTGAGTGTCTCTCGAGATGGAATAACACAATATTACTTAGCACATAGTTTGTATTCCAGGAATGATGTGGTTTACATCTCTCATATCTGCCGTTGCTTTTTTTTGCTCTTAATAAGCCATAGTGTTCGATATAATTAGCGGAGGTCAGTTGAAGCCAGGCCCATATGTTATGGATTGCTAAAAATGCTATCAATTGAACGCCAAAAATTAGCACTAGGCTCCCCTGGAGTAGTAATGATAAAGCATAAGACTGAATGATCTGATTTTGAAAACTTAGCGCAGGCTTTTTCAATTTCTCTAATCGTTTGGTCTCTATCTGCCAGGCTCGGTTAAAAGTTTCAGGAATTTCACGAACAGCAAAACTATAAATAGACTCTCCCATTCTAGAACTTGCAGGATCTTCAGGCGTTGATACTTTCACGTGATGTCCTGAATTATGCTCTACCGTAAAATGTCCATAAGCAGGAACCGCTAACACTATTTTCGCAAGGAGTTGTTCTATCCATGTGTTTTTGTGACCAAGTTCATGAGCAGTATTGATTCCTATGCCACTATATCCCCCAGCCATAATTGCTACCAGGAAAATGGCAGTAAATGACAGCGTATGGGTTCCGACAAGCCATGCACACGCGATCAAGACTATGAAATGCATGGGAACAGTTAGAAATGTTAAGTAACGATAATACTTATCTTCTTCAAGGAGAGGGACAATTTCTTCCGGTGGATTGCTTGAATCAGTGCCTATCATCCAGTCCAAAAGCGGGATGATCACATAACTCACAATAAGTGGAACAACAAAAATTGCCTCTTGACCAGTCCTCAGATACACAGATATAAAATATAGAGGAAGTAGCGGAAAGAAAACAGATGCAAGCCAAAGAGTGCGCTTCTTGTCCTTGTACTGAATAAGGCCTTTTTTCTCATGATAAATTGAATATAGCTTCATCACATTTTAATCTGTTATTGCCTCAACAATAGGCTCTAAAAAGGACGAATGAGACCAGCTCAAAGGGGCAACAGTGAAATGGTAGTTTCCCCCTGTCCTAATTGAACTCGTTCCTACTTTAGTATAGGTGCTATTTCTTACCACTACCAGATCCAATTCCGGAAAAACATAAATATTATTTGTATGCAATCCCGCGGCAAAAAAATAACCAGCACTCTGATTGACCCACCATTGGAGTGCATAACCTTGATTATTAGTGTTACTAGGAACTCTGGTCGATACATCAATCCAACTTTCAGAAATTAGCTGTTCATCATTCCATTTACCATTTCTTGCAAACAAAAGTCCGAACCTAGCAAAGTCTCTAGTTGTACTATCAATACAACAATATGTCATGGCATGTCCTCGCTCATCGGTCCACCAATCTGCTTGCATACCGATTTTTGAAAATAGCTCTTTATCAGCAAAATCTAAAACATTTTGACCTGTTGATTCTTCCAGTATGCCTGCCAAAAGCATTGAATCAGCGTTTGAGTATGACCAATTCTGACTTCGAGGTGGTGATTCACTTGTTCTGGCAAGAGCGAAAGCAAGCTGATCGCCATTAATTCCTCCTGAGTATATATTCGCATCACCCCCTGGCCCAGCACTCAAACCTGATCTCATCTCAAGGATAGATCTAATTGTTATCTCGGTCTTGCCTGTTCCTACCCACTCAGGTAGATAGGTTTCAGCAGACTCATCGATTGAATTTATGTAACCTTTATCTAATGCGATTCCGATCAGTGCGCTAGCGAAAGATTTTCCTGTTGACCAACTTGTTGCCGAACTATATTGAGATTTATCGTCCGAATACCTTTCACCAATAATTACACCATGTCTTACTATCACGACGCCTTGCGTATTTTTATTATCTCTAAAGGCATAATCCAAGGCCTCATTTACGCCCACGGACATTACATTTGCAACCTCGGGATCCTCGACATCCCAGTCTAAATCCGGAAATTTAGTGACACCGACAGAGGGTTGAGGAGGAGTAACTGGCTCCGGCGGTACTGGATTTGATGTGTTGCCGCCTCCGCCACCACAAGAGGACAAAACGAGTGCCAAAAAGCAGCTAACAAGGCTTTTCAAATAGTGTATTTTGGTGTTCGACATAACGTTAATAAGTATACTTAAAGTTGGGCAAAAACTCCTTTTGATACGACTAATTTTTTTTTTCGTACTTATAAGCTAACTTACGGTTTATTTGGTTCCGCATAATGCTATCAGAAGTTGATGTTTCTAGGATAATAGAAATGGCGTGGGAGGATCGAACTCCATTCGAGGCAATCCATCACAATTTTGGAGTGTCTGAATCCGAAGTAATAAACTTAATGCAACTGAATCTAAAAAAATCTTCGTTTAAATTATGGCGAAAAAGGGTTTCGGGAAGGAAAACCAAACATGAACAACTCAGAGACAAAAGTGTGATGAGAGCATACTGCCCGACTCAATACAAACAAAGGTGAAAGTATGACAAACAGATGTATAAAAAAGATATGTATGTACACCGCAGTACTTATTGTAGGGATATCACAAATGACGTTTTCTAATTCAAATGAGTTAATAATGCTAGATGATTTTGATCCATCACCGAAAGTTGAATGGAATTTTGTCGCAGACAGTGTAATGGGTGGCGTTTCTTCTGGTGAGATCCTTCTCGGCAGCGATGGTAGCGAAACATTTGCAAGTATGATTGGGAATGTTAGTACTGAGAATAATGGAGGTTTTATCCAGTTTAGGAGCAATTTAGACGAAAGGTTGGATAAAGAAATTAAAGGAGTCTATCTGAAAGTTAAAGGTAACGGAGAAAAGTACTACATACATTTGAGAACACGAGGAACGATGCTTCCATGGCAATACTATCAAAGCGCATTTTTAACTCAAAATGGCTGGGCTGAGATTTTCCTGCCTTTAGATTCCTTCATGCCCTCGGGCTCTTGGTTGAGCAAGGGAGTGAACCCTACTTCTATTCGGAGCATTGGGGTTGTTGCATATGGACGAGACCATGTTGCGGATATACAAGTTACAGAAATTGGATTCTATCTATAAAATAGAATTACTTCTTAAGTGAGGAGCGATTAATTGGAGTTTGGTAATGCTGCTTCCAATCTGCATAAGGCATTTTGTAAACAAGCTCCTTTGCCTCATCGATCGATAGATTTAAATCAACATCCGCGGCGGCGGTCGCGTACCATTTGCTGAGGCAATTTCTACAGAAGCCGGCTAGGTTCATTAAATCAATATTTTGAACATCTTTTCTACTATCAAGATGGGATAGAAGTCTTCTGAAAGCCGCCGCCTCTGCTCTGATTTGTTTTTCTTCACTCATAGTAGTTTACTCCGAAGTCATAAGCGTTGATAATTAGGACAGTCCAAGTTTATCAGATTCAAATCGTAGAAACTTCGTGCAAGTGCGCTTTGATAATCTGTTGTATAACTCAAAAGTTAGCACTTAATAGAAAATGATCAAAATATGAAAATAAATCCCTCGCTTTTATCACTTATTGGAAACACTCCTATGCTCAAATTGAACTGCTTCAACACAGGTCCATGTGAGCTTTATGTAAAACTCGAATCACAAAATCCTGGAGGGTCGATTAAAGATCGAGTAGGGCTTGCCATTATTGAAGATGCAGAAAAATCAGGAGCTTTGAAACCTGGGGGCACGATTGTCGAAGCGACTGCGGGTAACACAGGGATTGGATTAGCACTGATAGCGGCTTTGAAGGGATACAGAATCATTTTAGTCATTCCTGATAAAATGAGTAGAGAGAAAATATTGCATTTGGAAGGTTTAGGCGCTGAGATTATCTTAACCAGATCTGACGTCCCTGAAGAACATCCAGAATATTATCATCATGTTGCGAAAAGGATCGTTTCAGAGACACCTGGAAGTTTTCTTGCAAATCAATTTAGTAATCCAGCAAATCCAATGATTCATAGAACAACAACAGGACCAGAGATTTGGGAGCAAATGGGTGGCGAAGTTGATGCCGTTGTCGCAGGTGTGGGATCTGGAGGAACACTGACTGGAATGGCTGAATTTTTCAAAACTAAAGATCGTGATGTGCAAATGGTTGCGGCTGATCCTGAGGGCTCTATTGTTGCTGATGCGGTAACCAAAGGCCATTTTTCTTATGATGGCGGTTCTTGGTTAGTAGAAGGAGTAGGTGAAGACTTTATCCCTGATAACTTGAATGTTGAGCTTTTAGACGATGCAGTAGTTGTGTCTGATAAAGAAGCATTTAGTACTCTTCAAACTCTCGTGCGAGAGGAAGGCATACTGGGAGGATCCTCCACAGGAACGCTTGTCGCAGGAGCGGTAAAATGGTGTCAGAGACAAACTAAAAAGAAACGTGTAGTAACATTTATATGCGATACCGGCAATAAGTATTTATCGAAAGCTTTCAACAAGTCTTGGCTTCAAGATAATGATTTATTAGATAAAGATCAACAAGGTAATTTATCGGATTTGGTCAATCGTCGAGCAGATGAGGGAGATATGGTTAGTGTCAAACCTTCAGATACGCTAATGACTGCTTATAATCGAATGCGAGCATCAGATATATCACAAATACCAGTTTTGGATGATGATGAATTAATTGGAGTTATCGATGAGGAGGATATTCTTTTTAGTGTAAAGAAGGACCGATCCTCTTTTAAAGACGAAGTTAGAGCATGCATGGTTACAAATTTGGATATCCTAAAAGCAGAAGCATCTGAGGACGACTTAGTTCGGATTTTGACGCAGGGAAAAGTTGCTATCATCTACGATGGCAAAAAATTTATTGGTTTTGTTACAAAAGTGGATTTAATTAATCATTATAGAACAAGGATTGATCAGGTTTCATAAGGCTTCGTAATGACAGAGATTTCTAAAAACAGTGGCTTTGAGACAAAAGCAATTCATGCGGGCCAGAAACCTGATCCCACTAATGGAGCTATAATGACTCCTATTTATGCAACGTCAACGTACGTTCAGCAGAGCCCGGGTATTCATCAAGGATATGAATATTCAAGAAGTCATAATCCAACTAGAAAAGCATTAGAGGACTGTATCTGCGCTTTAGAAAATGGTAGTAAGGGTTTCGCATTTGCGTCTGGTATGGCGGCCATCGGAACAGTTTTAGAAATTCTTAATTCTGGAGATCATGTTATTGCAATGGATGATCTTTATGGAGGCACTTATCGATTATTTGAAGATGTGAGAAAGCGTTCATCTGGCTTGGAATTTAGCTTTGTAGATTTAAGTGACTCAAAAAAATTACAGGAAGCTATTCGGCCAAATACTAAAATGATTTGGGTAGAGAGTCCAACAAATCCCTTGTTGAAATTAGTAGATCTCTCTGTAATCGCTAAGTTTGCAAAATATAATAATATTATAAGTGTTTGTGACAATACATTTTGCTCTCCATACATTCAGAAGCCATTAGATTTCGGAATTGATATTGTTGTGCACTCAGCAACTAAATATTTGAATGGCCATTCTGATGTGGTTGGTGGTGTGGTAGTTTGTGCTGAAGATAGGGAGGATCTATCAGATGACATGTTTTATCTTTCCAACTCTGTCGGGGGGATTTTGAGTCCCTTCGATAGTTTTTTACTACTCCGCAGCCTGAAAACACTCTCAGTTAGGATGGATCGACATTGTGAAAGTGCGTTGAAGTTATCAAAATTTTTAGAGAATCATAAGGCGATTGAGAAAGTTATTTATCCAGGTTTAATATCCCATCCACAGCATCATGTTGCAAAAAAGCAAATGCACAAATTTGGAGGTATGATAACTGCAATTTTAAAAGGTGGATTAAATGCATCTAAAACTTTTCTGGAGAACACTAAAATATTTTCACTGGCTGAGAGTTTGGGAGGAGTGGAAAGTTTAATTGAACATCCCGCTATCATGACGCATGCATCGGTTCCCCAGAAAGTAAGGGAGCAGATTGGCATTGAAGACGGACTTGTCAGATTTTCGGTTGGTATAGAAACCTACGAGGATTTAGAAAAAGATCTTGATCAGGCATTGAAAGCAGTTCATGGAGAATAAAATTAATCGTTAACATTTTGCATGATTCTATCAATCATTATAGATGCCTCCTCCTTACCACCAGCATTTATAACATTGGTAAATCCAATATCATCCAGAATCTTCTTAGCCTTTCCAGATCTGTTGCCACTGCGGCAATAAAGGTAAATTTCCGAGTCAAAATTACTTGTTAAATCAAAAATTTTTTCTGATATTACCTGCCACTCAATATGTTTCGCAGCGTTTATGTGTCCTTTGTTCCATTCTTCGATCGTGCGAACGTCGATAATAAGTATTTCTTCTGATGAGTGCGTATTCATTGTTATAAAGCTCCAAAGAAGCGCCATCAAAATTACATTTCTCATTTATGACACCTCCCAGAAAATGTTGCTATTTCCTTATATGAATTTGAAATTTGGATTTTAGTTTACAGAAAAGATCCAATTTTCTCGATTATTATCAATACAGCCAGACATTTTTTCCTCGATGACTCGATTCACAATTAACGTTTCTCTATTTGCCATTTCATGAAAATGATCAATACCAGGCTCGTTTTTATAGGATGTGGGAAAATTTCTCCTTGTCCGATGAATCCAAAAGGTATCAGATAGTTCTGTTTCAGAAAAAATGTTTTTTATTGAATTTGCTCCATAAATAAATCCCAGAAGTCCACCCCATGTAGCGGCAGGATTATCAGAATCCCATCCTACGAGTGCAGCAATTTGAATTGTTCGTTTTAAGTCACCATCGCCATAAAATAAACTGATAAGACTCGCAGCAAAATTTATCATTGAATCGAAAGGCTCTTTGTAAACATAGCCATCATTGGATTGCACTTGGTATCTCTCATAAATTGCATTTCGCGTATGTTCCCATTCTTGCTTATCGGTGTTGTTGTAATAGTGGCTCAACACGTACTCAAAGATTTTTTTAGGTGTTGATTTAGATGGAAATAATTGTGCGGCCTCGATTGCAAGCTCTTTTAAATTTTCGCCTAAAATATCAGATGGATGTAATTCAAATGCCAGTGAATGCATATAAACATAAAAATTTGCAACAAGAGCTGCGTTCCCAGTTGCAGTGGTTCTAATAGGTAAATATGCCATGTCGATTGCATTCTGTGGATTTCCTGGTGAGAGAAGACCAAATATTTCTGTTGTTAGTTGGGCATCGATCATTGAGCTTTTTGAATTATATTTTGGGTTACTGGTTTCTGGAGGAACAAAACCGTCTTCCATTAGAATACGGGCTTTTTCATTTGAAACCCAAAGAAAATTCTCTCTGTGTGGTGTTGAGTGGTCAAATTTTTTATAAAAGGGCGCGTCCTCCTCAGAGTAAGTATGCTTCAACCATCCCTCCCTTATCTGTTCTGGAGTAAGTTTCGATGATTTATGCAATGCATGGAGGTGCGCATATAAATACTCCATATCAGTATCATCATCAGCACCCCAATGATTCCCATCTGAGACTAAATAAAAGTCAATTATTTGCGAATGAGGGACAAGCTCTCCCCAAAAAGCGGGTTCATCAGATTTTCCCCAATCATTATCGGTATAAAAAGGCAGTGTACTTTTACTTCCAATCTTATCCATCTCGGTGATTAAACCAGTCCAATTACCGATACTTTGTCCAAGCCAAAAACCATGTAGTCGATTTTTATAATCTTTTATATTTATTTTTACTTGATCATCATCGAATACACAATTAGCTCTAGCCTCATTGGTCAATAACATAAGATGTAAACATGCGAGAAGTAAAGCAAGAAAATATTTTTTGATATTCCTAAAAGGAGGGCAATAAAATTTTGATCTCATTTATAAAATTATTTCTTAATCTGGTATTCATTACTCAAAAGTGGCATCACTTGAACCTTTTAGGCATGCCAATACATATGGGAATCTGTCGGTGATGTAATATCCATATGCTCCATCTACGGTCATTCCATTGCACTCATCCAAATCACCAAAACCAATTACATACTCGTAATCTTGTCGAAACTGCCCGTCATAATTTCCTGGAGGTGTTTCGTACCCATCCACAGCCGCTCTTGTGCCTGTTTTTAATCTGTAGCTGGATTCTGCTTTTCTCACAGTGCCATTATCATCAAACCATGAACCATAAATTGGAAAACCATCAGCTGCAAAACCAATGATTGGAGATATTATTGGAGACTCAGTTTCAAACATAGCATTTGGCGATCCATGGTAGTGGTAACTTCCATTTGGTTGGACATGAGCATTATGACTATCTACTCGAAAACCATTTGCTGGATGCATAGGATCAAATCGCCACGGGTTACTCATATCCATGCAACCTGTTCTCTCATTACCCACACCAAAACACGCAGCTGCTAGAAGATCAATTTTCACTCCATTCAGCATGAGCCCGTTGTCTGCCCCAAGACTCAGATAAGTTGGGGATGCGGCAAATACTGGTTCAGCATTTATCTCATAATATTGAGTTTGAGGTGAAAGGTTGTTTGGGAATCCCGTGTTGCCATCATTAAAATCATGATTAGGTACACCATTCGATTGTAGGATGCACTTGTCTCCTGACGCGGTAATTACTAAATCCCCCGTAAAAGCCACAGATCTGAAAATATCAGTCACTGAGGATGAATATTGAGCAACATATTCTCGACAATTTGCGACTCTTGAGGTAAAGATTTTATTGGTTATATCGATGCTTTCTGATGGATCAGTGGGTTCATTCGACCCTGATCTCAGATTAGTCACTAGATCATTAAGTTGATCTTTCACAGTTGAGAAAGACTGATCATCTGCGAGATCAACGGTTTCATAAGGATCATTATCTAATTTAAATAGTTGTTGCTCTGAACCATTGTTGATTAGTTTGTAATTTTCATTTCGAATTGCCCAACCACTTGTTGAGTCACTGTCATATTCAGTAAAACTAAATGTTCTATCACTATCTTCTGTTGAGTTCAAAAGTCGCGCAAAACTAATACTATCCTCAGGTAATTCAGTTGAATTACCACCAGCGATTTCAATAATTGTTGCAAACAAATCTGTACTATTTATAAGATTTGAATCTCTTTCATTTTTTCGTGTTACACCTGAGCCTGATATGACCATTGGAACGGCCAGACCACCCTCATACAGAGTTCCTTTTGCACCATTTGCATAAATACTCCGATTACGGACTCTTCCTGGTGTTCCATTATCACCCATAAAGATAATAAGAGTATCTTTCAATGTGCCTTGATCTATGCTACCGAATAACCTGCCAATCTCAGAATCCATCGCTTCGATAGCCGCCAAATAATAACTGCGTGGATTACTATTTATGTCTGCATCAGTGCCGGATAAATTTCGCGAATGAAGGTTTTGAGGAGGCAAATGATATGGTGTGTGGGGAGCTGAGTATGCAAGCCATAAAAACCAAGGATTTGTCTGATCATTAATCCAATCTATCGCTAAATTTGTTATCGCTGTCGTATGGTAGGTTGTACTAGTAGTGGTTTCACCATTGATTGTGAGCTGCCAATTTTCATAGTTTTGAATTGAGCCTCGCAGATGTCCAGCATAATAGTCAATCCCATGAATATTTGGATGATTTGGATTGGGAGATGCGCCTCCTAAATGCCACTTACCTATTAATGCAGAGGAATAGTTAGCAGTTTTTGTGTTATTTTTAAGGTATTTATGTAGTGTTTCATGATCTGTGGATAATTCATCTCCAACACTTGTGATGCCTGTATTAAAACCATATTTACCGGTAATTATTGCGCTTCTAGTTGGAGTGCAAGCTGGTGTTGCCCAAACGCTGTCAAAGACAATTCCATTTAACGCTAAATCATCGAGTATTGGCGTCACTGGAGGATTGTTTGAATATGCGTACTGTGAGGAGGAATCGAGACCTTGATCATCTGATATTATTAAAATGATGTTAGGTTGATCACGAGTTGAATCTCCTTCAGTCACTAATGATTCCAAATAGGAAGCTATATCTGAGGCGCTAGTGCGTTGTGCATTTTGTCCTAAAACATTTGATACGAGGGAATTATCAGATAGTCCAAATAGAAATCTTAGTATTAACAGACCATCAGTGAGCGCATTGACTTCTCCATCTTGATCGATGTCAAGATCAGTTCCAAGGGACTGTAATTTTGATGCAATTTCTTGAGCACTGGTCACTTGCGCGTCGAGACCAATTGCATTTGCGATGAGGGCTTGATCTGTAAGGCCAAACATATGTCTGAGTATGAGCAACCCATCGGTAAGGGCGTCGTAGGAACCATTTTCATCAATATCCAGAGAAATATCATTTTCTATGGCGTTATTTAACGCTGTTCCGCTAGAGGCAAGAAAAATTCCAAAAACAAGTGTAATAAATGGCCATAGTTTTTGCTTGTGCCAACCTCTTATCTTTTTCATATTTTTACTTTTACTTCTGCCATCTTCGCTTATGCTACCATACGAGAATAATTTAAATTTGTTATCTCAATTTTTGATCTAACAAAGGTGACACACATGAGATTTAGCTTACCATTTTTTAATTATGCACTTTTATTTGCTTATTTCGTTGTCCTTTTTCTAATTGGTTGCACAGATCAAAGATCACGCGAGAGTGAAAATCACGATCTGAGCAATGTAGCAGATGTTATATTTTTTAATGGAGAGGTCTATACGGTAGATATTAATCGATCTTGGGCTCAAGCTGTGGCTGTGCGCGGAAACAAAATTATCTATGTGGGTAATGACAGTGATGTCATGAAATTCAAAAATGATCAAACTCGATTAGTTAACCTAGAAAAACGTATGTTGATGCCAGGTTTTCAAGATTCACACGTCCATCCGATCGAAGCAGGTATGGCATATCTAGGTTGCAGTTTACACGATGGAAAATCAGTCGATGATTATAAGAAAATTGTCTCGCGATGTGTTGATTCCTCAAAAGAGGCTAGTTTTATAGATGGTGGTGGGTGGACCATGGATATTTTTGAGGATGGATTACCTGACAAGAAAATTTTAGATTTAGTAGCTCCTGATAAACCTGTAATACTTAAATCTGCAACAGGGCATCAACTTTGGGTTAATTCAAAAATGCTTGAAATGGCGGGTATAACATCTGAAACACCTGATCCCGTGAGAGGAAGAATAGATAGGTACCCGGGAACAATGGAGCCTAGTGGTACAGTTCAAGAAAATAGTGCGATGAATCTGATTTTCGATAAGAGACCTGATTACTCTGATGCTCAAATGCGAGCAGCACTTAATTTTGGTCAAAATTATTTGAATCAATATGGTGTGACAACTGTTCAGGATGCATTATTGAAGCTCGATGGTAAGGAGGCATATGTTGGTGGACCTACTTACATGAAAATGGACAGAGATGGACTCCTTACATTAAGAGTTATTGGAGCATTAGTGTGGAACACTGATTTAGGTATGGAGCAGATTGATCGGATTCTCAACTCGAGAAAAGTGTTCTCAACACCTCGCTTCTCTGCGACTTCTGTAAAAATTTGGTTAGATGGGGTTTTAGAGGTTCACACGGCAGCACTTCTAGAGCCATATTTAGATAGAGCTGATCAATATCGAGGTGAGCTACTAATTACTCCTGGGTTGTTGGACGAAATAGTTTTAAAATTAGACTCAATGGGCTTCCAACTCCATTTTCATGCGATCGGAGACGCGGCAATTCGTCAGTCATTAGATTCTTTAGAGAAAGCCACCAAAGAGAACGGCGTAAGAGATAGCCGTCATCATCTATCACATATTGAGCTATTCAATCCCGAAGATGTAGGAAGACTCAGAGATCTTAATGTTGTCGCAAATTTTCAACCTTATTGGGCCTGGGCAGATCAATATATCACAGAGCTCACAATGCCTAAGTTGGGCCCCGAAAGAAGTAATTGGCTCTATCCAATCGGCAGTATACTCAAAACAGGAGCGGTTGTTGCTTTTGGGAGTGATTGGTTTGTCACGTCAGGAAATCCTATGCTAGGTATTGAAACTGCAGTAACCAGGAAAGATCCCCTTACAAATATAAGTGATGATTTTTTGATGCATGAGAGAATAAGTTTGGCTGATGCAATTGCGGCATACACAATCAATGGAGCATATGTAAATTTCATGGAGGATGAGTCTGGTTCAATAGAAGTTGGAAAGTATGCAGACTTAATCGTTATCGATAGAAATTTGTTTAAAATTCCTGAAACAGAAATCTCTGAGGCCAATGTTGTGTTAACCATGCTCGATGGAGAGATGATTTATGGTTCATGGGATATGAAAGTTCTAGAAAAAACTGCGCTCTAACCTTTTCGTATGATGAATACAAACGCACCATTATGGCATCCAAATAGCTTTAGATCTGAAAGTAGCAACTTAAAAAGATTTGAGCATGAACTGCACGAGGAGAGTGGATTTAAGTTTAATTGTTACGACGATCTGCATTCTTGGTCAGTTAAAAATCCTGATGAATTTTGGAAACACATTTGGCATTTCTCCGATGTGAAGTACTCGAGATATTTCAATGAGGTAGTATCCTCAGATACACACAGTTTTCGGGCGAAATGGTTTGATGGTTCCCGTTTAAATTTTGCCGAAAATCTATTGCGCAATAAAACAGATAGGCTCGCCATAATATCCATTTTAGAGAATGGAAGGCGTATCACTCTGACTTACCAGCAACTATTTGATTGTGTTGCCAAGTGTGCTCATGGATTAAAGAATCTTGGTATCAGTAAAGGAGATCGAGTTGTGGGCTTTGTGACTAATTCTCACGAGGCAGTGATTGCTATGTTAGCAACGACCTCACTCGGTGCGATTTGGTCATCATGTTCTCCTGATTTTGGAGTCAATGGTGTTTTGGATCGATTTGGCCAGATAGAACCAAAGTTGATTTTTGCTTGTACAGATTATTTTTATAATGGAAAGCATATTAATTGTGTTCCCAGACTGAAAGAAATTCAGAGAGAGATCAAATCGCTAGATGCGATGATAACTTTCTCTTCAAAATCATCGGTAAGTTCGACGTTAGAGAGTACGATTAGCTTCGAGTCATTATGTGAAAATAATGCCGAAGATATTAATTTTGTTCAATTGCCTTTTGATCATCCTTTGTACATTATGTATTCCTCAGGGACAACGGGCCAGCCGAAGTGCATTGTTCACTCAGCAGGTGGATCTCTAATTCAACATCTCAAAGAGCATCAATTACATACGAACATAAAGCCTACCGATGTAGTTTTTTATTACACAACGTGTGGATGGATGATGTGGAATTGGTTGGTGAGTGTTTTAGCCAGTGAGGCAACGATTGTGCTTTACGACGGCTCACCTTTTTTCTCTTCACCTTCAATATTATTAGATATTGCGGAGAGGGAGAAAATAAGTATTTTTGGCGTTAGTGCTAAATATATATCTGCGATCGAAAAACAGGGTATTCAGCCGGTTAAGACGCATCGTCTTGAGCATATGCATACTATTTTGTCCACGGGATCACCTCTAACTCATGGAAGTTTTCAATATATCTATCGGTGTTTTAATCCAAGTATTCAACTGTCATCAATTAGTGGTGGAACGGATATCCTTTCTGCTTTTGTGGCTGGAAATCCTTGTTTGCCGGTGTATGCAGGCGAGATTCAATGCAAAACTTTGGGTATGGACGTCCAAATTTGGAGTGATTCAGGCGAATCCCTAAACGAAATTAAAGGTGAATTGGTTTGTGTAAATTCATTTCCAAGTGCCCCCATTTACTTTTGGAATGATCCAGGAGATAAAAAGTATAAAAAAGCATATTTTGAAAAATTTACTGATGTTTGGTGTCAAGGAGATTATGGCGAGATAACATCCAATGGTGGAATCGTGATCTATGGACGCTCAGATGCAGTTCTTAATCCTGGTGGCGTAAGGATTGGAACTGCAGAAATTTACAGACAAGTTGAAAAATTCGACACAATCACTGATTCAGTGTGTGTTGGTCAAAAATGGTATGAAGATACGCGCGTCATTCTTTTTGTTGTATTGAGAACTGGAGAAAGTTTGAGCGATGAATTAATTCTCGACATTAAAAATCGTATTCGAATGGAGACAACTCCTCGACATGTCCCAGCCAAAATAATCCCGGTGAAAGATATTCCAAGGACGATCAGTGGCAAGACAGTGGAGCTTGCCGTCAGAAACTTGATTCATGGAGAAGAAATCAAAAACAGGGATGCGCTTGCAAATCCCGAATCATTGGAATATTTTAAGGATTTGGAAGAATTAAAAATTTGATAAATTTAGTCTAGTATCAGTTACTATGACATATTAACAAACGAGGGGAGGTTTGATTATGTTGATGGCAACCAATGAGAGGGAACTTAGAGTTCAACTTGCTGCATGTTATAGGATTTTTGACTATCTAGGATGGACAGAACTCATATATAACCACATCACAGTTAAGTTGCCTGGAGACAAAGAACACTTTTTAATAAATCCTTATGGCTTGCATTACAGTGAGATTACTGCTTCGAATCTGGTGAAGATGGATGTTGATGGGAACATAGTTGAAGAATCTGAGTACACCGTTAATCCAGCGGGTATAGTAATCCATACTGCTATTCATTCTGCTCGAAGCGACGCAATATGTATTGCACATACTCATACTAATACCGGAATGGCGGTTGCGTGCAGAAAAGAAGGACTTAGACACGATAATTTCTACTCTGCTCTCCAACAAGGAAGAATTGCTTATCATGATTTTGAGGGCATCACGGTTATGGATGATGAGAAGCCTAGGTTGATCGCTAATCTTGGGAATAAAAATTTAATGATACTCCGAAATCATGGATTATTAACATGCGGAAGGTCAATTCCAGAGGCATTTTTTAATATGTGGGGTTTGCAAAGATCGTGTGATATACAAGTTGCCACTGATAGTTGTGGAGGAGAGGTTAACCCTGTGGCAGATTCTGTGTTGGCGAAGACAGAGAAACTGTTGCAGCTTCAGCATGGTGGAGCGCCATCAGGACAACTTGAATTTGATGCGATGGTTAGGTTAATTGATAAAAAAGATAATAGTTACAAAAATTAGGTAGGTCATATTTATGAAAGATCAAGCAAGCTTTACCGCTATGGAAGATGGCACAGCAGAGGATTACTCAATAATTGGAAAGCATCATGCAGAATTCTCTTCCCAATTATACAAAAGAGTACTTAGTCATCTTGAACTTTTAAAAGGTGATACAGGGGGGTTTGCAGTTGACCGATACACACATAGTCTTCAATCGGCAACTCGAGCTTATAGAGATGGGCGAGACGAGGAATATATTGTTTGTGCTCTTCTGCATGACATTGGTGATACGATTGCATCCGCAAATCATGCAGAACTGGCAGCTACAATGCTCGAGCCGTTTGTGAGTGAAGAGAATTATTGGATAATTAAGCATCACGGGATTTTTCAAGGATATTACTTTTTTGAGCACCTCGGCCTTGACAAAAATTTAAGAGATAAATACAAGGATTGCCCACATTTTGATGCATGTGCGGAGTTCTGTGCAAAGTATGATCAAAACTCGTTCGATCCCGAATATGACACAATGGATATCGAGCACTTCATTCCAATGGTCAAAAGAGTCTTTGAGAAGCCAAAAAGATCTATTTACAACCGCAACAATTAGTTCTTATTTTTGGTATCGCAATTAGGAAAACCATGGATGTTCTCCAAATTGGTTATGCTGGATTTTTTCTCCAGTGGTTAAGTATGTTGCCAAGCCGGAAAGGACATGATCAAGGTAGTTCCGTAGACGATGTTTTATAATTAACTGATGCGCAAACCATTTTTTTATTGGATTATTTGGTAAGAATTTGGGTTTGATAGATATCATTATTTTTGAGCTATTTTCATCGCCACTTATGCACCAATCTACATCCGCAGTGAATCTTCCATTGGAAATTGTAAGAGCATAGCCTTTACCATCAGTCCACTCTCTCCATTTTCTGGTGTAGGTTCGATTGTTTAGGTAGATAAGCTCATCTATTGATTCATCTTTCGCCCATTTATTAACATTATTAGATTGACAAAAAGGATGGAAATTTTCCAAATTGCGCTCACTGGAAATTGCTTCCCAAAGAGAATCTTTAGATGCAGGTATATGTTTGGTAACGCTGACGACTGCCATGGAAAATTTAATACCCTATTTAAAGAAGTTTAAGACCAACGACACGAGAACACTTAAAATTATACAAGTCATGATAGGAAAGAAAAAAGAAGAATTACCTGATTGGAAAACTATGTCCCCAGGTAATTTGCCCAGAGGTATTTTTTTCAGCACCGGATAAAATATACCTGCCAAAATAATGAGTATTCCTAAGATGATTAATATTTTCTGCATTATTTCCTTTGCTCACGTTTTCACACGTAGTTTATTACTTCTTGTATGTTTGTCTAAGATTCTCTGTTTCTCAAGTTTCACTAAATCATTACTTCTATGTCCCCAAATCTTTTTTCGAGCATTTGAAGCTCCAATTTTATGATCTATGATTGGTTTATGATATGCCAAGTGGGGCTTTATATCTTGAAAGAAATCAGTTGACGAGAAATATTTCCAGGGTTCATGGATTGAATCCACTGGACAGGATTCAAGTTCAGGGATCCATTCTTTTATGAATACGCCTTCTTTGTCATGATCTTGAGACTGCTTCACAGGATTGTAGATTCTAATTGTATTGATACCAGTGGTTCCTGCCTGCATTTGAAATTGTGGGAAATGAATGCCCGGCTCATAATCAAGAAACTGCTTCGCCAGAAAGTTAGCGCCATCTCTCCAATCTTGATCTAAATGATGGCAAAAAAAAGAAACCAACATAGCTCTCATTCTAAAATTAAGCCATCCAGATGCAACGACACTCCTTATACTCGCATCTATCATTGGGAAGCCCGTTTTTCCTCTCATCCAGTTGGTTATAAATTCTTGATTTCTTTCTCTTTCAAGGAGCTCATATCCTCTGTTGATGCATCGAGTCTCATACTCACACTCATCCTCAAATTTCTGCATGAAATGACAACGCCATTTTAATCGAGTGAGAAAGCCATTGAAATTTCTCTTATTTTGATCAAACTTTGGATGATACTTTATGTATTGATAACATTGTTTTGATGAAATATTACCCCACGACAAGTAAACAGAAATTCGACTGCATGATTTCTTGCTTTTTGAGGGATTAGATATATTAGATAAGTATGCTTCACTCCGATCGACTAAAAATGAACTTAAATATTCCCAGGCATATTTTTCTCCAGGAGGTTGAAAATTCTCCGTATTTAAAGATAGGAAAGTCGTCAGGCTTTTTGGTAAAGGTTTATTGAATTTGATTGAAACAGTTTTTCGATTTGAGTATCTGTTTTGTATTATTGGCATCTGCATTGTTTCATACCATCTTCGATCCCATCCATTTCTGCTGTTTATACCCCGAATTACGCCGTTTGTTGGACTCTCGATCCAGTTAATGCGTTTTGATTTAAAATGATTGCGAAGTCTGACATCTCTGTCCCAAGTCTCTTTGACACCTGTTTCTATATGGCTAAATATATTTAAAATCTGATATTCGATGCTTAAAGAGTCAAAGATTTCTTCAGCTTCTGAGTAGAGTACTTCAACTTGTTTGTTATACGCCTTTAAAGTTAAGTTGATATTTTTTATCGATTCCAAAGCAAACCAGAGATGCCGAGGTGACCAATCTGGTCTCTTTAAAAGAGATGGTTCAATAAAATATAAAATGATGTACGGAATATCCGAGTCTTCAGCCAATTTGAGAGGAAGATGATCTTGGGTTCTTAAGTCTCTCTTAAGCCAAACGATGTTTATGCTTTGTTTTGTCACTTTACTTAGTTAAAACCTTCTTTATATACTGAAAATAGCGTTAAGCTTGGGTTTTACGAGCTTAGTTAATTGAAGGCTCAAATACTTTTAGAGTGATATTGATTTCTTTTATCTTTGATATACAGTGGCAAGTACACAAGTAGCATGAATGCGAATGCTACAGGTATTAATGGAATCATATGATAGGGAGCATCAGGTAAAAACAGGACAATAATGTTATTACCGATGGGTTTTTCGAATGTGTACCAGTAATTCCCCAATGGGTACAAAATATAATTTATAATGTAAATTGGAATTAGCATTAATAAAGTCCATCCAAAGATAATAAATATATCTTTGCTATAAGGACGGTCACCGAATACTGTCAGTCCGAATGAAACGCCCAGGATAATAATTGTATGTCCATATTGATTTGCAAGATAACCAACAGATGGCAGTCCATACAACACATCAGGAGTTATTAAAGCCATTCCAGCTCCCGCAATACCCCAAAAGTAAGCGAAATTAAAAAATATTTTTTTACCTGTCAGCATATACACCACTATTGCAAATGCAGAAAAATCACACATATGTATTGGCAAAGCGTTTTGCCAGGGCTCATTGAATAGTATAAGCGTCTTGTATAATTCAAATGCTTGGAATGTAATTATCAAAGCTACCATCATAAATTTTACTTTTAGTAGCGTTGCTTTTTTTGCTCCAACAAATATCTGGGGGATACAAATAATCAAAAAAACGCATAAGGCAACGATTAGTGCATGAGAGAAAGATAAAATTTTGAATTCTTCTGCCATAAAAAACCAACTACCTACTTGTACTTTTAAAAGCCGTTTTCTTGCAATTCCTGGTAAAGAGTCTCACGCCGCATTTCAACAAACTTTTTGATTGATATATCTCTATAATCACAGCCCGTGTCCTCACTGTCGAGTGACGCATTGTTATAAATAAAACCACATCCATCGGGCAAACCTGCTTCCGTATTTCTTATTGCCTCTTCAACCAACGCATTTCTTGCTAAAATTTTCTCTTGTATTAAGGTCAAAGTGAACTGATTGTCTAAGATTGATTTTATCTCCTCATACAAAAGATCTTTATTAGCTTGCTCTGAGAAAATTATGTCCCACAATATTGGATTAACGCTTCCTAATTCACGCTGTGCCCAATCGACTTTGCCAGGAGATGGGAAGGCGTAAGTATTTGCTATATCTCTGAATGCGGAGAACCATGATGGCGAACCATTAGATAAGTCATGACTATCTCTAAATACAAAATCAAAATCATTGACCATGTAAATCCATTTATTTTTTATTGGATTAAAATACAGATAGTAATTATTTGCCACACGAACGTAGTGATCAACTGCACCCATCGTTATCTCGGCTGCTTGAGCCTTAATAAAACCGGGGACATCAAATTGCTCTTCGAGCATAACTGCGCTCGGCATAGATTGCAGAAATGACATGAAGTTTTGCAGTTTCTCTCGACCTTCAGCAATACTATTTTTCTTAGTTTTCAAGTCATAAATTGGCCTATAGGGTTTAAATTGAGATTCTTCACCACTGTCATTAATGTCTGAATTTACAAACGAAGGATTCATATAGTTTGCTGTCCCAAGCCATTCCTCTCTCGATTTTGGATCAGACTTTTCAACACCAATCATACAAAAGTTTGGATCCTCATAATGAGTTGAACTTTCGTATGGAACGCATGTTGGATTAGCATCTCTCCAATCTGCTAAATCTGCATTTCCACCTATTTTGAACAAAAATCCATTTCGACCAAAATACCGCTCGACAAAAGGTTCATCAATTTGTTCAACCATTTGAAATACGCCCAGTTTGTACTCGCGAGGTAAGGACTGACCATAAAAAGTGCCATTGCCAGTGATTCTGAGAGTTATATTCGCATGAGCAACTCTAGATGCAGGAACACCAATCGAATTTAGTATGTCATGCGCAAGGAGCTCTCTTTGATAAGATGGGTCGTCTCTGTTAAATCTGAAAAAAACTTTATCTAGACCCATAAACTCTCTTCCGTCATTCTCAGTTATCTCTGCAAGATTTTTACCCACCCTGTTATTGCATGGATGACCATCTACTGGAGCGAGCTGTCCTGCTGAATTGATACATGAGTAAACACTTTCATCCTCATCAAATTCCTCATCAAATTTAATTCCGAAACTAAATCTTCTCGGTTTTACCGTCCAATCACCATTACTCTGTTGAAACCAATACTCTGGCCACTGTCTACTGGTATTCCCTCTCATTTTAAATCCCACATTATCCAAACGATCAATGACATTTCCATTTTCATCAAGGTATTCAAAATCTAGTTGTCGGTATACTTCACTGTGAGTCCAGGAATTCCACTCAGAAACCACTCCATTAGCATCGCCATTTGTATAGCGAGCCCTCTCGGTATCAAGCACAAATCTTTGCCACTCTGATTCATCTATTGTTAGACGAATTTGATGCAATGTATCTAAATTGAATAGTGGTGCTGATAAATCAGATTCGCATAAAATATCTACAGATTGATCAGAGTTTTGAATGGTTCCAGAGTATTGCTCTAAATGACACTCTTGCCTGCCTGGATGTCTGTCTATTTCTAGTTGGAAGGATGATCCTGTTTCAATGCCGCTGTTAAAACCATGAGTTCCGTTGTCGTTAATTGTTATAACTTGTGTTTGATCTGCACATTCGTTAAACCCCGGATTTACAAGACAACCAGTTAAACTGATGTCCATTTCCCGAAACGCATCAAGGGAATCTGTATTCATTATTATGTAGAACAGTTTGCTTATCACGGTCAATGTGAATGAGATAGAATCGCTCAACTGACCATCCGAGACTGTTATTGTTATAGAGTATGTAGAATTAAGATCACCATCCCCTGGAATACCATATAGCCTTCCAGATGATGATTCAAAAGACGCCCAGTTAGGTTTCCCTGAAATACTAAATGTAAGATTATCATTCTCTGCATCATATGCTGAAGGATAAAAGTCCAAGTTAGCGCCAACTCTAATCTTGGTGATACTTCCCGATATACTCGGAGCTGTATTTTGATTATTAGAATTGTCAGGAGCCGCAGAATTTGATCCACCTCCACCACCTCCGCAAGAGGCAACTAAACTAATTAATGCAGCAAGTAGCAAGTTAATTAAACTTTTTTGCATAATCTTAGGTCAATATATTGGTTTAACCTTCATAATTTAACAAAATCTTATCGATAGTAGACAAGTAAAGATCAATTTTTTTGTTGAGTTGTTTTCGCTGACTTTTAGTTAATTTCTCAAAAATATTGTTCACAGCAACTAACGTCGTGCTCCTATTGGAGTCTATTTTTGTTTTATATGCCGCTGATCCCATATCTTGTTGAGCGATTAAATGTGAAGTAAGTTTCTCATGGAATGATGGATCATTTTTGTTCTTGAGAATTAGAATTAACTTGTCTATCCATTTTTTTTGATAGAAACTCCATTCTTCAATGATATCAAAAGTCTTGTTGGAGGCTTCTCTAACTATGTCTAACTGCTCATCGTTAAGTGATATTCCGAAACGAGAGAAACCTTCTGTGTATCTCTCAGTAACTTGCTGAACAAATACCGAATTTGACCTTTCAGTGTTAGATTCTCTTTCATCAAATGATGCTTTAAAGTAACTCTCAATTTGCATAACTTGTGTTTCTGAGAGTGACTTTGAAAATTTTGCAAATGGACTTGCAAAATACACATTAGTTTCTCTTAGGATATTTCTAAATTTTTTGTCAATTTTCTCTACAGTATAGGATACAGAGTTTGCATTTGAACTCTTTAACTCCACAAGCAGGTTCCCAAATTCTTCAATATGGTTTTCTATGATCCAAACTTGATATTGCCTAGAAAAATCGTCAATTTCTTGTTCTTGATCTTTAGAAAAGTCCGCAAACTTTTTGAAATAATTCGCCAAATAATTATCAAATCGTTCAAACACTAGTGCTCCAGTGAGCGCGCAAGAAGTTAAAAAGGAGGAGATGAAAACATATACCAAGATGAAAGAAAGTAGCCTTGGTACATTTTTTTTTGCAGAGCTTTTCATCATTGCAGGTTTTGTTGTCAAAGAATGCCCAGGTTGTCTTCAAATCCAAAAGCGGAATTTAGATTTTGTATTGCCTGTGTTGCTGCACCTTTTAATAAATTATCTATCGCACAACAAAAGGTTAATCTGTTAAGCTCTGGATCCAAATCGAAACCACCAATTATAACTTTAGAGGTATGCCTCACTTGTTGTAAGTCAGGAGCATCCTTTTGAATGTCTATTAACTCATGGTCTCTATAAAAATCATCAAATAGATCAATCAGTTTTCCCGCTGACTGTGACTCGCTCAATACAAAGTTCCCAGTTATTAAAATACCTCTGAAAAATTCTGAAACATGAGGAGTAAAAAATATTTTTTCGTAACAGTTATGTCTGACCTCTAATTCATGAGTATGTTTAACTAGGGAGTAAGGAAGGATGTTGTCTTTTAAAAGCTGTTTGTCATTTCTCGGACTTGGCTTTGAGCCTGCACCACTGTAGCCTGAGACGCCAAAAAAATGTACGTAGCCCTTTACTATTAACTTAATTGGTTCAAGCATAAATTGCATCGCGGAAGCGTAACATCCAGGATTACTTATTTTAGTACTAGATATCGGCGCACTTAGCTCTGGAATACGGTAGGTCCAAGTATTATCAAACCGATTATCAGAGCTTAAATCTAAGATTATTGCCTCAGGGTTATGAGAGGAAATTGCCTTCGCATACTCTGTTGATTCGCCGTTTGGCAACGCGAGAACGAAAGCATCCTCGTTGTTTAAGTGAAGTTTATTAATCGATAGATCTTTGTATACTAATTTTTTAGATGAACTTATTTCTAGCGGCTCACCAGCCAATGAATTGGAGAAAACAGAGCCAATTTCAAAAAAAGGATGATCTAAGACTAAACGGATTATTTCCTTACCTACGAAACCTCTTGCTCCTAACAAACCAATATTTTTCATATTATTAGATCACACTTTTAGGTTTTGAAATTGCATACTCTATGCAGTCCTTTAATAAAGAATAGTCTTCGATCCCAATCCAATAGACATGCCACTCAGAATGCTTTTGGCATCCATCGCAAATTGAAGAATAAAAACTATTTATTGAATTATTTCTCCGCGATCGCCAAAATAATTTTGGATAAACTTTTCTCATTTCACTCCAAAGACCTGCGCCTAAGCCCTCACCCTTCGCATCAGGTAGTACCCCAAATTTGTCCATGTAGGGGATTAAAAAATCTTCAGATATTGCAATGGTTGCTCTATTGCATGAGGACATAAAAATATTTAGTTTACTATTTTGATCAAAAAAGTCAGGTATCAGTTTTTTATTAAAAGATGCCTCAATTATGTTTTTGAAATCTACCTTTATCGCAGAGTCAGCAGCCTTGTAGTTTTTTATTCTAAAGCCATGCTTTACCATGGTTCCCGAGCCAGAATCAGTAAATAATTCTTTCGGCAGATTAATAGGTTGCGTTATGGAAACGGAAGAGGACTTTGGTAAAAAATCAAGCAGTGTTTTGATCTGTTTTAGTTTCAATCTCATCCCAGAGTGGAGCCAGTCTTCCTGCATTAGTTCATCGTACTCTAATGCGAGATTAATTGTCTCAATCAGTCTATTTTCGTTATTAAAAATGCCACCAGTCTCTGAAAGAAAAACAACTTTATAAGGTTTGATAGCCTTAACGAGTTCGATGGTGGCAAGATCAGCATTTATGTTAAGCGTTTTACTAGATTCATATCCCAAGGGCGCAATAACAGGAATCATATCCTTATCAATAGCACTATTTATGTCTGAAATATTTACCTTATTAATCTTTCCAACAAGACCTAATTTAGGATAACCTAAAGTACACTCGAAAACACTGTGTGTTATTCCAATAGCTTTTGCACCTTGATCCTGTAATTTATCAACAATACGTTTATTAGTCTCAGTGAAAACCTTTTGTGCAACACTCATTACTTCATTGGATGTTACCCTTTGTCCATCAATGAATGAAAAATCGATTGCTCTAGATTCTAATTCTTCCGTAAGCATTGGGCCTGCACCATGCAAAATCACTGGCTTTAGTCCAACTTGGTCTAAAAATATTAGTGAGGTTATAAGATTTTCTAAATCATCTTTTACAACAGAGCCACCCACCTTTATGACTGCGAAATGTTGCTCAGCTGATGAGAATTTTTGAATGTATTTCTTTATCTCTTTCTCTGAACCAATTGCACGTAAAAGTTTAAGGATCGTCTTTTTTACAAACTGACTGGATGGTTGATTCATTGGATGATCTCTTTGTATATTTTTAGTGCAGTTTTTAGATCGGCAAGATCAACGTATTCATTAGGTTGATGAGCATTTTTTATATCCCCTGGGCCGAATACAATTGCATCGTAACCAGCTTCATTAAATAGAGCCGCTTCCGTCCAAAAATTTACCGGTTTTGATAGCTCAAGTTTAAGTTTGCCAGCGAGTGCTTTTAATCGATGAGAATTATTTTTAGCGGGAAGAGATGGAGCAATAAAGCCCTTTGTAAACTCAAATTGACCTGTTACCGATTTAGCATTTAATTCTGTAAAAATTTCGGAGGGATCTTGCCCGGGAAGGGGTCTGAAGCCAAATTTTGTCTCAGCAGATTGAGCAATTATATTTGGCTTTATACCACCGCTCACTGAACCAATATTGAATGCAAGGCCATCGAGTGACTCATATTTTTTTTTCTCATACTTTCGCGCAGTTTCCAGTGCGTTAAATGACCACCTTGCTTGTTTGTGAATTGCACTATTTTCTAGTGCACTTTTTTCAGAGCTATGACCTGATGTGCCATGAAATCGTATTGATCCTGTTGCTATACCTCGATGACAAGTAACGGCCAGATTATTAGTAGGCTCCGCTACTATAATTCCCTGATACTCTAATTTTGATTTTGCAAAAGTTTTTATGCATCTACTTTGACCTGCTTCTTCATCAGTTGAAAATAGAACGGCATAATCCTCAAGACCCTCTTCAATAACGGCTAAAATGCACGCTGCTGCACTTTTTATATCGCATGCACCCAGGCCTATCGCATGCGAATTTGTGATAATGAGATCTAGGGGATTTGTATTCCAACCGTCACACTGGGGCACCGTATCAAGATGAACATTAAATAAGTACCTTGGATTTCCTCTAGAGCATAATATGTTGTACGAGTTCTCACCGAGATTGGTGATTTCAGGTTTGATAAAGTCCAAAGATTTTAGATAGTCTAGGAGACCAGAGCCTTCAATATTTTTTGGTGGATTTGAGGTATCGAAACTAACTAAATGTTCCAAATGTCTTATGCATTTATTAAATAGAGCACTCATTTATTTTTATGAACTGATGACCAAGTCGCTGAGCTTTGTCCAATTAATTTTATAAAGCCTTTTGATTCAGCTTCGGTCCAGGAAGCTGATTGGGCATAAACACCCTCATTACTTGCTAAAATGTTATCCGATTTCACTGCCACAGCATCGACCCTTCCAGGGCTCAATACCACTCGAACAATTCCTGAAACATTCTTTTGGTTGTCCTTAAGAAAAGCTTCTATATTTTCTCTCAATGGCTCGAAGTAAAATCCTCGGTATACGAGATCTACCCACTCCTTGCCAATTTTTGTTTTGACAATATTCTGTCGATCTGTAAGAACTGATTCTTCAAGCGCTCGATGAGCAATCATAAGTATTGAAATTCCTGGTGATTCAAAAACAAATCGTCCCTTTAAACCAATTATTGTATCTCCAGTAAAAATGGTTCTACCAATTCCGTAGGATCCCCCGAGCGCATTCAATTCTCGAAGCAATGCTGGTCCTTCGTTGCTAGATGAATTTACTGATCTTACCTTCCCCTCTGAAAAGGTTATTTCTAATTTTGTAACTTTTTTGGGATATTTGTCTGGATGGTTACAAAGAACATAAGTTTCGTCTGAAGGTTCTTCCCAAAGATCAATCTCAGAGCCAGATATCGTAGCACCCATTACATTTTCATTAACACTGTACTTTTTGTGGATTGTGGCAACATGAAAGCCTCTTTTCTGAAGATATTCTTCCTCATATTTTCTGACATTTTCAGTAAGATTTTGTATTTCTCGAATTGGCGTTACTATATAGTAATTGCCGTGTGCGTGTATCGATAGATCAAACCTTACTTGATCATTTCCCATTCCTGTGCAACCGTGGGCAATATTTTTTGTGCCAAGTTTCTCGCATAACTTTATCGATTCTTTGACTATCAAATACCGATCAGAGCATAAAGCTGGATATTTATTTTGGTACAACGCACCACTGAAAATGAGAGGCGTTAAAATTTGGTCCCATAGATCTTTTTCGATGTTCACACTAAAGTGATTTTTTGATCCTAGCTCAAGAGCACGATTTTTAATCGCGAGAATCTCTGATTCTGGAGTCCCACCGGAATCTACAAAAATTGTGTACACATCATAATTTTGTTCTATTAGATAAGGAACACAAAAACTTGTGTCTAATCCACCAGAAAATGCTAAAACTATTTTTTCTTTCATGATGACACTCATAGGATATTAGTGAGCAAAGACTTTTGCACATGTTTGCGGTTTGCAGCTTCTTTGACTGCGAGACAGTACTTCGCATCCATGACTTCATCAGTTGCTTTTATATTGCGTCTTAAAGGCAGACAATGACTAAATACAGCATTATTAGTGAGATTCATTTTTTGTCCATCAACAATAAAATGTTTATGTTGCTCATTTTCTGCACTTTGAATTTCAGGATTTCCATAGTTCACGAGTGAACCCCAACTTTTGGCATAAACTATTTCTTTTCCAGAGTATGCACGCTCAATATCATGCGAAACTGCAAAGTTAGAGCCAGCTTTTTCACACTCTTCTTTTGCACGTTTAAGATATCTATCATCAAGAAGATAGTCTTCTGACGGACAGAGCAGTGTTACATTCATTCCAAATTTACTTGCAATCATTAAACTCGAATTTGCAACTGCCGTGTTTAATGGCCTTGGATGATAGGTCCACGTCAATAAATAATCTCTTCCTTTTAAATCTCCATAATGCTCCTGTAAGGTAAGAATATGAGCTAACTCCTGACATGGATGTTCTATTGTCTCCATATTAACAACGGGAACCGAAGAATATTTAGCGAAACTTTTTATCACATTATCTAAGCGGTCCTTTTGCCAATTTTTAAAAAGAGGGAAAGCTCTTATTGCAATACAATCACAATACTCAGCTAAAACTTTCGCGACCTCTTTAACGTGTTCTTCCGCAGCGCCATCCATGACTATGTTTTCTTCGAATTCGATTGGCCAGGCATCCTTGCCTGGCTGCAACACGATGGCTTTTCCTGAGAGTTCACTTATGCCAACTTCAAAACTCGTTCGTGTCCTCGATGATGGATTAAAAAATAACATTGCGACTGATTTGTTTTTGAGCAATGGTTGGTATGGATCTTTTTTTAATTTTTTTGCGAAATTAAGAATTTCTTGAATTTCAGATTCTGTCCAGTCGTTAGTAGAGAGAAAGTGTTTCATTAGTGCTTAAGTGGTTTTGGACATGCAGGTAATCATAACTTAAAAAATTATAGAATTGTTTAAAGTGAGGTGGTATCCGCATTAAAAATACGAGATTTTAAGAAATTTTTTGAATTTTATGCGTAATTAAGTATGAATGGACATATCTTTCTTTTTGTTGAGGAATCATGCTTAAACATATTCTGTGGTTATTTCTTATTACGAGTTTCTTGAAAATCCCACAATTAATAGCTTTGGAAGTTACCTTTGGTTCATTCAAAGCTATCAATTTTGAATCGGAAATAATTGGTGATCGGGAGCTGATAATCTACAGACCGAATGAGTCGCAGATTTCTGATGATACTAAATTTCTGATCTTTCAAGATGGACAGATGCTTTTTGATGCGGAAGCCACTTGGAATAATGAAGAATGGGAGTTGGACGAGACGTTTTCAGATTTGTCTGAGATTGGCATAGAGCCAAATTTAGTAATTATTGGAGTCAAAAGTGCAAATAAATCTGGAAAAGGTTTCTTTGATAACACAAACAGATACTTAGAATATTTTCCAAAGCAAGCCATCAGCCAAATGAAGTCGGGATTTGTTCGATTTGGTTACAAGCGAATGGGAGAAAAAACACATTATAACTATCTTGATTTTTTGACTGGTGAACTCATCCCGTTTTTACAAACTGAATTTGGCATTCGATTGAATAGAGAAAATATGGGAATAATTGGAGCAAGCATGGGTGCTATTGCCGCATTGAATGCTATTTTGGAACATCCAGAGTTGTTTGGATTTGCTGGATGTTTCTCTACACACTGGATAGGTATTAAACCATTAGAGTACCTGACGCTTCCTTTTAGAAAAAAAATAAAGGGTGATCAAACAACTGTTGATGCTTTAATCAGTTATGTCAAAGCACGTAGTAAAAATCTGGATTCTCACTATATTTATTTTGATAGAGGAACTGAGGACTTAGATTCCGCGTATGGAAGCGCACAAGACCAGATTGACCTAATTTTTGAGAGTCAGAGACTAAATTTTAAGAGTCTTGTTTTTGAGGGGGAGGGTCACTATGAACGATTTTGGGCAAAACGTTTTAAATCGTTCTTCTTGGATGTGTATTCTCCTTGAAGTTTCTTTGTTGTGTAACTAAACGGAATTCTATTAGCTATAGCTCTGTATATCTTTTCCAGACATCATATTTCCTCCAAACCCTGCAAGCGCTCTGCGAGATTAAGATTTCTCCATAATCCTCTCCATTGATGCTGCAATACCCCACAAAACGATCATATGACTTGGCACCCGTCAGCTCACATGATGCTTGGGAGCCTTCAAATTGTTTAGCGATCTTTGTAGCGTATCTACCCGCTGGTGTATTATTTTCAGGACAATCTAAAGCAGCTAATCTAATTGGGATGTTTTCAATCTCAAAAGTATCACCGTCTCGCACATGTGTAATCTCACCAACTATTACCTCGTTTGATGCATGCGCGAAAGTAAAAATTAAAAAGAGGGAGATAAAAGTTTTTGGATATAGATTCATTCTTAACTACGTTATAAATTTGATCGCGTCAACAATCGCCTAGTATATTGCGTTATAAATTTTTTTTTCACATTATTATCACAACAGATTTAATTTTTAAAAAGGTGAGAGCTTCTAATGTCAATAACACGATATCTATTTCTTGATGATAGGAGCATTAAGTCTTCAAGTAATGTGTCTCTTAAGCTAGGTAGGGTATACAAGCACCCGAAAAATCCTCTGATGATCGAGGACAAGACCTGGGAACAGAGGTATGACAATTTTTATGGCAACATAATTTATGATCAAGCTGAGGAGCTTTTTAAGTGTTGGTATAGTCCATTCATAGTAGCCAATTCATCTATTGGTATGTCGTACGACGATCGTCAAAATACAGAGTATGAAGGCCATGAAAACCAAGAGATGGGTATCTGCTATGCAACATCAAAAGATGGTTTTAGTTGGGATAAGCCTGATCTTAATTTAGTCGATTTTAATGGCAATAGATCAAACAATATTGTCTTCAGAGGCCCCCACGGATCAGGTATTTATTATGACGATGTGGCCACTAGTGATAATGCAAGATATAAGCTTATATTTCAGGGACCAAAAACGAGCTATTCTTCGGATGGTTTTGTTTGGGCACAACCCACCTATTTAGAGTCAGTAAAAGCCTCTGGAGATGAAAAAATAACGGGAGATACCCATAATAATTTTTTATGGGCTCCCACTCTCTCCAAATATGTGGCATTCACAAGAACCTGGGCAGAAACCGATAGGGTAGTTACGGGACCTGAATCCTTTCTTAATCACAAATGGACAAGGCAGGTTTCAAGAATTGAAAGCGCTGATTTCAAAAAATGGTCGAATTCCACAGTTTGCATTACTTGCACATATTGGGAGCAACAGCCTTACGCAATGCCTGTTTTTTTTCATGCTGGAATTTATCTAGGTCTTTTGGCGATGCATGATCAGGTTACTGACCGTGTATGGACTGAACTTGCATGGAGCAAAGATACTATTGCATGGGAAAGGATAGAGGAGGGGACTCCTTTCATTGAATGCTCCGACAAGAAGTTGGATTATGATTATGGTTGCGTCTATGCATGTGCTAATCCAGTATTTTTTGATGATCATATTCGAATTTACTATGGAGGTAGTGATTGGCTTCATACGAGTTGGCGCAATGGGTGTCTTGCCGTTGCAATGCTCCGCCCAGACGGTTTTGCAGGGTTAAAACCAAAAGTAAATAGTCTACCTGCAACGATTGTTACACCCTCGCTGACGCTGAAAGAGAAAACAATTCTATTAACCGCTGATGTTGACCCACGTGGTTGGATTGAAGCGAAACTTTTTGATGAATCAAAAAAGTGTATTTTCAGTGAAAGAATAACTGAGTCATTGACTGATCATGTTTTATTCAATAATGAATCAATAACCACACAAAAGGGATATATGGAGATTCGCTTCCAAAATGCGACACTGTATTCTTATTGCCTCGAATAGATTTAAGAAAAGCGGGGCTTTGAGCCCCGCCAACTTTTTAAAAGAATTAATTACTTAGGATAAATTTTAATCACAACTCCAATCGAAGTCTGAATAATCTCTCTATTCCCAGTTACTGCTTCACTAAATTCTTTGAAATCGTCTGATCCTTGAAGTTCAAGCGTTGATGTAATTAATGATTCCATGCTGCTTGCGCCATTGAAAGCATAATGCGAGTAATAGTTATTATTGCCAGCCATCTGAGCACGCAGGCCATAACTTCCTTCCATATTGCCTGCCTCCTCTGCTGCTTTTACAATTTTAGAATATGCTTTTGCATATCCTGCAGGATCTTTTACCTTCATTCGATATATCATATATACCTGATTTTTTGCTGGATCAGAGTCACCTCCAGATATCAGTTTAACGTTAAGTGATTGTTCCACTGCTTCGGAAACACTGGAGATTTTTTGCAAAAATTCAGCAAAAACTGGTTGATAAAATGATGATGTACCGTTTGCCATATCCTCATCAGATTCATAGTTCATTACTACCCCGTGAGTGGCATCATCATAACCATTAAATGCATAACTGATTATGGATACATCTGCGGGGAATGATTTGCCCCAATCAGATGCCATTAATGCGTCCATTTCGTTTACAAATTTGGCACTATCAGACACCTTAACTGAATACGTTGCAATGTAGCCTGCTGCAAATACTGATGAAGATGTCATCAGAATTGCGAGTACTAAAAGTTTGGAAAAAAGTTTCATGTTGAGCTCCTGAGTTTAGTTTTTTAGATTTAAAATGCGACTTTTCAAATGTACATAAGTATTAACAAAATAAGAAGTCTATCAAGCCTAAATTGTGTATTTTTATGGATACGCAATGCCAATATTTATTTTAAAAATATTGGGTATATATTAAGTTGAACTAACTTTGATTGCGTGCATTACTTTGGTGCATGATAATCTTCATTAAGCTTTTTTGGTTTTTCATAAAAATTTTAATAAATAAAACTTTTTAGAGGGCTTATCAATGGAAGAACAAAACCGTCCGGTACCTAGAAACTTTTTCGAAGATTGGAAAGATAGAGAGGCTCTCGCTGAGAGCATGATTCCTTTGATTGGAAAATTATACAGGAAAAAAAATATCTCTACTTACATGTATGGAAACAGCATGGTTAACAAATCAGTCACTGATTTAATGCAAGATCATCGGTTTATTAGGCAAGTAGAGAGCAACGAGATATCAGAATTTGATACCTATCCAATGCTGGAGGCAATTTCAAAACTTCCCTTAGGTCCCGCACATATTGATGTTGGTAAATTGGTTGTTAAATTTCAAAATACTGATAAAGACTGTTCTCTTGAAAGTTTCATCGAGTCTGAATTAGACGAGATTATCGGATCTGAAAATAAACCCTTACCTCAACCGCAAGACGTCGTTTTATATGGATTTGGTAGAATTGGAAGATTAATCGCCAGACTTCTGGTTGACAAAGCTGGTGGTGGGGACGTTTTACGGTTGCGTGCCATCGTGATTCGCAAAGGAATAAGTGATGATGATCTTGATAAAAGAGCGGCATTGCTCAGAACCGATTCTGTGCATGGACCTTTCAAAGGAACAATTCGTGTTCTACATGATAAGAACATTTTGGTTGTTAACGGTAATCCCATAAAAATAATTTATGCGAATTCTCCCTCAGAAATCGATTACACGGAATTTGATATCAAAAATGCAATTATTGTCGATAATACAGGTGTATGGAGAGATACCAAAGGATTGAGTGAACACTTAAGGCCCGGTGCAAGCAAGGTCATGCTAACTGCGCCTGCTGGAGATGATATACCCAACATAGTCTTCGGTATAAACGAAAACGATATTAAACCTCATTGTAAGATAATATCAGCTGCATCTTGCACAACTAATGCGATTGTTCCAGTTCTGAAGTGTCTATTGGATGAATTTGGGATCAAAAATGGACACGTTGAGACGGTTCATGCATATACCAATGACCAAAACCTGATTGATAATTATCATAAAGGTGGACGGAGAGGGCGGAGTGCTGCATTAAATATGGTGCTTACTTCCACAGGTGCTGCAAAAGCTGTTTCAAAGGTGATTCCTGAGTTGAAAGGTAAACTGACAGGCAATGCGATTAGGGTACCTACTCCTAATGTCTCGATGGCAATTTTAAGTTTGCAACTGGAGCGCGACACTACCCGAGAAGAACTTAACGAGTTTATGCGAAAAAAAGCACTACACTCAAATTTACAGCAACAAATTGGTTTTACTGCTTCAACTGAAGCGGTGTCAACAGATTTTGTCGGATCAAGACAAGCTTGTGTCATAGATGCCCATGCAACGATAGTTGAGGCCAATAGTTGTATTCTTTATTGTTGGTACGACAACGAATTTGGATACAGCTGCCAAGTTGTGCGCTGTTTAGAAAAGTTTGCAGGAGTTGTTTGGCCAATGTATCCCAAAAATTCTTTTCTCAACTCTTAAGGTTAGGGAAGCTTGATTCAAACTCTCACGTTTTAACGTTAACTCTTATGCTACTTTTGGTTTTAGTAAACCATCTGAATAACGTTTAGTCATCGCTTCGAGACACAAGGGTTTAATTTTTTGTGCCATTCCTGCCGATCCAAAAGCTTCATATCTTGCACTTGCGATATTTTTCATAGCTTCGACTGTTTCTTTCAAATATGCACGAGGATCAAAAATACTTGGATGTTTTGTCAGGAAACGACGAATCGCACCGGTAGATGCTAACCTCAGATCTGTATCAATATTGATTTTTCGAACCCCATTTTTTATCCCTTCACAAATTTGATCAACAGGGACTCCATAGGTTTCGGGGATTTCACCTCCAAATTCGTTAATTATCTTTAGCCAATCTTGTGGAACGGATGAAGAACCATGCATCACAAGATGCGTTTCAGGAATTCGTTTGTTGATCTCTTTTATGCGATCAATCGCAAGAATATCTCCTGTTGGAGGTCTACTAAATTTATACGCACCATGTGAAGTTCCACATGCTATTGCGAGCGCGTCTACTTTAGTCTTCGCCACAAAATCAGCAGCTTCCTCTGGATCAGTTAGCATTTGGTTACGAGATAATTTCCCTTCGGCACCAACTCCATCTTCTTTACCAGCAAGACCAGTCTCAAGAGAGCCAAGACAACCCAGTTCGCCCTCTACCGAAACACCACAAGCATGAGAGATCTCGACAGCTTTCCTCGTAACCGCAATATTGTAATCATAATTTGAGGGTGTTTTGCCGTCCTCTTCGAGTGATCCATCCATCATGACTGATGTAAATCCAAGTTGAATAGATCTTTGGCAAACTGCAGGACTAGTACCATGATCTTGATGCATACAGATTGGTATATTTGGCCACTGATCAACAGCTGCAAGAATGAGGTGTCTTAAAAAAGTCGACCCTGCATATCTCCTAGCTCCAGCAGATGCTTGAATAATTACCGGACTCTCACATGCCTCGGCAGCAAGCATCACGGCGCGCATCTGTTCAAGATTGTTAACATTAAATGCGGGCACGCCATAATCAAATTCAGCCGCATGATCTAATAGTTGTCGCAAGGTTATTAAAGCCATAAAAATCACCTCTATATCCTTAACTTATGATAAACATAAATCAAAGATTTACTTAGAGTCAATTGTTTTAGAGTAGACTAGGGAACGAAATTAATGATCAATCTATAACTTAATATGTTTTTCCAAGTTAGAAAAAAATAATAATTCAAAAGTATTAATTTGGAGGGGATGTGAAGGTAAAAAATGCATTTTATGCCCAATCTGGAGGTGTGACTGCTGTCATTAATGCAAGTGCAGCAGGTGTTATAGAGGTTTGTCGGGAAAATAAATCAAAAATTGGAAAGCTTTATGCGGGTCTGAATGGAATTGTTGGAGCCTTGCGAGAAGAATTAATCGATACTAGTTTTGAATCAGATGATGCTATTTCGCAATTACTGCATACCCCCGGAGGAGCCTTTGGATCATGCAGGTACAAGTTAAAAAAATACGAAGACGACGTAACTGAATATGAAAGATTAATTAAAGTATTTAGAGCGCATAATATTGGTTATTTTTTCTATAATGGAGGAGGAGACTCGGCTGATACATGCCTGAAAGTATCCCAAATTTCAGAGAAAATGGGTTATCCAATTCGTGCAATTCATATTCCAAAAACAATTGATAATGATTTACCGTTCACTGATTATTGTCCAGGATTCGGATCTGTTGCTAAATATGTAGCAACTTCTGTTAGAGAGGCATCTCTTGACATAGAGTCGATGTGCGCATCATCCACAAAAGTATTTATTTTAGAGGTCATGGGACGTCATGCAGGTTGGATAGCAGCATCAGGAGGATTAGCAGCAAGTAGAAAAGGTGAAGCACCTCACATCATTCTGTTTCCAGAAATACCTTTTTACCGAGAAGCATTTATAGAGCGAATCGACACAACTGTTCGTCAAAAAGGATACTGCGTAATAGTAGCCTCAGAGGGAATCAGATATAGCGATGGCGCACATATATCTGGATCAATGCAGCGAGATGCATTTGGTCATCAGCAACTTGGTGGGGTTGCGCCAACATTAGCAAGCATGATTAAGCAATCGACAGGATATAAATATCATTGGGCGCTATCTGATTATTTGCAGCGTTCGGCACGTCATTTAGCATCAAAAATTGATGTAGATCATGCTTATGCTACAGGGAGACGTGCGGTTGAGATGGCACTTGAGGGTAAAACTTCCCTTATGGTAACAATCGAGCGAGAAAAGGGGGAAAAATACAAATGGTATTTAGGTGAGGCATCTTTAGAGAAAGTTGCAAACATGGAAAAGAAAATGCCTAGAAATTTTATTACTAAAGATGGCTTTGGAATAACAAAAAAGGCTAAAGACTATTTAAAACCACTAATAATCGGTGAAGATTTTCCACCATTTAAATCTGGATTGCCTCAATACGTGAAGCTAAAAAATATTCTGACAGCCAAGAAATTAAAGTCTGATTTTCATTTTTAAAAAAATGAATCTTCGGAATGCGGAATAATTAAAAATAACCAATCATCTGGGAAATCAAAAATATGTATAAATTATTTTATGCTGAGGGGAGTGCCTCTATGGGGATACGAGTTTTGCTCGAGGAATTGCGAGTACCATATGAGTTGATTAAATCTACCATAGACATGGATAAACCCCGCCCTTCAGAACAGATAGAAATCAACCCCAATGGTTGGATACCAGTTCTTATCGGTGATGAATCCATATATGAAGCGGCGGCTATAACGATTTATTTATGTGATAAGCATTCTTCAGTTAGTCTAGCACCCAAACCTGAACAAGATACTAGAGGTTTGTATTTACAAACATTAGTTTATTTTTCAAATTCTGTTCAGAATGCATTTCAGTTAACTTACTATCCGGATCGGTTCTCTCACAACACTGATGGTTTCGAGAGTGCAATTAAAAGGGGGATATCAAGACTTTATGAAACATGGAAAGTCGTTGATGACCAAATAGGTAAGAACGTGTGGGTATTGGGTGATGAGTTTAGTGCTGTTGATATTTATCTTTTCATGCTTACTACTTGGTTGAAGCAGTCTAAAGGACACCCACCTGTGCAGGATTTCCCGAATGTTGCAAGAATAGCTGCCAAGGTGGCATCAAGACCCACTACTGAAAAAGTATATGGATCACCTAGAAACTCAAGATAGTTCTTTACTTAGTCAAGCCATACTTCTAAGTTATCCCTTCGTCCAATTAGTCTGTTTAATCTGATATTCAGTAAGTCGGCCATTCCGCATGCTTTGAGGATTTGTTTGATCTGCATCTGCACTTTTGTTTCGACCTCATCAAATATTTGGTGCATGCGTTGCAGTTGGAAATGTCGGTAGGGCACGATAGCCGCTTTTATAACCCGGCCTCTGACTTTAAATTCAACATTTCCTACAGGGGAAGTACCGAGTTGAAAAACTGCAGGACTGCCTGTTTTAGGATTTTGCTCCGATAACCACACATTTAAACATTTTGCTGATGCAATAGTTTCGGGAATGAAGTCTTGCGACAGAACACGTAATACCGCTATCAATGTTTCAGGGATCTCGTTTTTTTGAAAAAAATCAGTGTCACAATTAAAGTATTCTTGTGCATCCTGACTTGCCCGATTCATCCGCTCTACCCAACGATAAACCCCAGGCGCTCGTTTTTTCATCAGAGTTCCTGGATGTGGATCTCTTGCTAAATGCCCATAAAGAGGGGCCAATAGTCCGAAGTCACCAATACAAGGACTTCCACCCAGTAGATACGGAGTATGTTGAAAGTGAGAGTTTAATGCATCGAGCAGTTCTATATACAGAGCCTCTACGAGATCCTCAGTATTTTCGGTCACCCCACGCATTTTTGTGGTGGTTCGGAGCATTTCCATCACGGAAATGGTTTTCTGCTCACGATCAGGGTAGTCCGGTCTAAAAAGCGAAGAAAAGTGATAGTACAAAAAATCATCATTGTCCTCAGGGAAATTCCAGCGGTAATGCATTGCTGGTCGGCGTAGACCTTCTGAACCAATTACATCAAATAGTGAGCTGATTATATTTTGGAGGGGATTGATAGGCCGAAAGAGGCGACCCCATGTAGATTCAAAATAGTCAATAATCGCTGCGCCATCACGAACGACTTCACCATTCGGTGTAACCAATATAGGAATCGTAGGCAATTTTGCAATGGGTTTTATCTCGGCAAAGCTACTATGTGTTACAGAGCGCTCTTCAAAAGGGATACATCGTTTTATTAAATAAGCTCGCGCTCGGCCCGCGTAAAGAGAGTGAGGACCGGAGTACAAAAGGTATTTATCACCATCAGAGCAATCCATCTTTGTAAAATCCCCTCTTGTTTAATTGGATATTTAAGAACATTATGCGATGAACTAGCAATCTTAGTTTCGTTTAAGCCGGAAAGGTAAGTAAAAAATGGCGCACCCGGAGGGATTCGAACCCCCGACCAAGTGGTTCGAAGCCACCTACTCTATCCAGCTGAGCTACGGGTGCGTAAATTGCGGATATTGTAACTATTTTTAGGTTAATAGCTAGCGATTGATTTTTACCGCTCAAGAAACTTTATTTTTTGAGGTACTCCATTCCATTTTTTTGCATCTTTGAGCGGTGCTTTTTGCTCTGTTATATTGGGCCATATCTCAGCGAGCTCTTGATTTAATTCAATGAAATGTTCTTGACCTTCTGGAATTTCGTCTTCAGCAAAGATGGCATCGATGGGACATTCAGGCTCACATAGCGCACAATCTATGCATTCATCGGGATGTATTACTAGGAAATTGGGACCTTCATAGAAACAATCAACAGGACAGACTTCGACACAGTCTGTGTGTTTGCACTTAATACAATTGTCTCCAACTACAAATGTCACGTTAATGTCCTAGAAAGTGTTAAAAGGCAAGCGCCGCGAATTATATCAGTATTTTATTTCAACGAAAGTCTTTACTTACTGCCTAATAATAGAGCGTAAGTTTACGTTAAAATAATTTCTTCAGCTCATATATTAATTCAAGAGCTTGTTTTGGAGTCAGTTCATCTGGTGATGTTTTTTGTAGAATTTTTTTAAGTTTTGAGTCACTTTCAGACTCAAATGAAAGTTGTGATTGAGGTTCACTACTCAGATTATTACCTGTATCTAGATTTTGAGTTTCTAGTTTTGTAAGTTGTGCTTTTGCTTTCTCGAGTACGGAGTGAGGTATACCTGCTAACTTTGCTACTTGAAGACCATAACTTTTGCTCGCCGCACCCTCCAGAACTTTGTGCATAAACACAATTTGATCTTTATGTTCTCTTGCATTGAGGTGCACATTTCTGCTCGCGTCACTCTGTTCAGGTAACTTTGTGAGCTCAAAATAATGAGTCGCAAACATAGTTAGAGCTCTCACTTCAGTCACTAAGTATTGAGCACAGGCCCAGGCGATGGATAAACCATCATAAGTACTCGTGCCCCGACCTATTTCATCCATTAGTACAAGGCTTCTATTAGATGCATTATGAAGAATATTTGCCGTCTCTGTCATTTCAACCATAAAGGTAGAGCGCCCACTAGCGATGTCATCTGATGATCCGATCCTTGTAAATATTCGATCGACTATCCCAATCCGCGCTGCTGTTGCAGGGACAAAACTTCCGATTTGCGCTAAAAGCACAATCAATGCAGTTTGTCTCATATACGTTGATTTTCCACCCATATTAGGGCCAGTAATTATCAGCATTCTCTTCTTTTGATCCATTTCGAGATCATTCGGTATGAAGGGTGATTCTATGGTTTGTTCAATAACCGGATGTCTGCCACCTTTGATTTCAATTAAATTTTCTTCAGTGAGTTCAGGTTTGCAAAAATTAAGGCTGACTGCTCGTTCAGACATTGATGAGAGGACATCTAACTCTGCAAGTGAAGCAGCGCAATCAACGAGAATTTTTAAATCTTTATTTATTATATCTAACAAGTTTTCGTAGATAATTTTCTCTCTAGCAAGTGCTTTGCTTTTTGCACTGAGAGACTTATCCTCATACACCTTAAGTTCTGGTGTTATGTATCTTTCCGCATTTTTGAGAGTTTGCCTGCGTATATATTCTACAGGAGCTTGCGTGCTTTGGCCTTTTGAAATTTCTATGTAGTAACCATGTACCCTGTTGTAACCAACCTTTAAAGTACTGATTCCTGTTCTCTCTTTTTCTTGTATTTCTAGATCAAGAAGGTACTTGCCTGCATTACTGTTCAATGCTCGAAGTTCATCTAATTCATCATCAAAACCATCAGCGATCACGCCACCTTCTCTTATGGTCATGGGCGGATTGTCGATAATAGCTTCAGATAAAAATTTAAAGAGTTCTGGTAATGGTTTGCAGTAGTTTTTGATTTTCAACAAATTCTCATCAGTTATCTCGCAGAGAAGTTTTTGAATTTGTGGTAGCTGTTCCAAAGACATTACAAGTCTTGTTATATCTCGGGGTCGTGCTGATCGAAGTGCGACACGTGTCAAAATTCGCTCCATATCACCGATTTGTCTCAATACCTGATGCACACGATCATAGAGAAGATTATCTTGCAGCGAAGCTATACTTCTTTGCCTACATACAAGTTTCTTTAACTCTTTTGAGGGTTCATTTAACCACCTCTTTAATAAACGAGATCCCATTGAGGAACCAGTCGTGTTTAACACTTCAAAGAGGGTATTCTTTGTGCCTCCATTGATTGCCTGATCAATCTCTAAATTTTTTCGGGTGGTTGGATCTAGAATTACTTTAGATGATTGGAGCTCTGATGTTATTTGTTGTATGTGTGGCAGTGAATTTTTTTGGGTATCAAGTGCGTATTGAAGTAAGACCCCGGCAGCAGATATCCCTAGTTTCATGTCATCGCAGCCGAATGCTGTTAAATTTTTTGTTCCAAAATGATTATTAAGCACTCTTTCTGCTGTATCGAGGTCATATTCCCAAGAATTTCTTTTCCGAATACATGAATCTTGACCTAGTAGTTTTAAGACTGAGGAATCTTCAGCAATGAGAATTTCTTTCGGATTTATCCTGTCTATTTCGCTAATGAAGACATCTTGAGAATCGACTTCATTCAATTGAAAAAGTCCACTACACATATCCAGAGAGGCGATACCAAAAGACTCATTACTATGAGCGATAGAGACGAGAAGGTTCTCACTTTTGTCATCTAGCAGTGCCTCGTCAGTGACTGTTCCTGGAGTAAGTACCCTAAGTACTTTTCGCTCTACCGGTCCTTTAGAGTTTTGAGGATCACCTATTTGCTCACAAATTGCGACAGAAACTCCACCTTTGATTAGTTTTGCGAGATAGTTATCAGCAGCGTGAAATGGAACTCCACACATCGGGATCGGATTTCCTTCTTTTTTACCTCTAGCTGTCAAAGTAATATCTAAAAGTTCACTTGCTGTTTTTGCGTCATCAAAAAATAATTCGTAAAAGTCACCCATTCGATAGAAAAGCAATTCATTTGGATGTTGAGCTTTGATGCGAAGATATTGCTGCATCATTGGAGTATATTCAGAGGTCTTCTTAAGCATAGGTATTTGACAATTTAAACTCGATAATGATTACAGGAATTTATGTTTGTTTCCATATAATATTTTTTATTTATTTAAACATTATGTTACTGAATGTAGAATGTCGAACGAATCTTTTTTCTCCGGAAATGTTTAATGAGTAAATGCGATTTCGGCTTAATTGGACTTGCAGTAATGGGACAAAACCTTGTCCTAAATGCGGAATCAAAGGGCTTCAGTGTTGCTGTGTATAACCGTACCGAAAAAGTTACCTCAGACTTTTTAAGAAAACATAAAGAGAAAAGTATTGTCGGAGCAAAAAATTTAGAGGACTTTGTGTTAGCCCTCGAGCATCCAAGAATCATTCAAGTGATGGTGAAAGCAGGTTCAGTGGTTGATGCTGTTATTGAACAACTAATACCGCTTCTCGATCAAGGTGATCTCATAATAGATGGTGGTAACTCTTTATACACTGATACAGTAAGAAGAGAAAATTACTGTAAAAGCAAGAATATCAGGTATCTCGGTGCGGGTGTTTCCGGTGGAGAGGAAGGTGCTCTAAAGGGGCCGTCGATCATGCCGAGTGGCGAACAGAGTTCTTGGGAACTAGTCAAACCAATATTTGAGGCAATGTCTGCGAAGGTAGATGGAGAGCCTTGTGTTACCTATATTGGAAAGGGCGGGTCCGGTCATTTTGTGAAAATGGTTCACAATGGAATTGAATACGGTGATATGCAGTTAATATGCGAAGCCTATAACTTGTTGAAAGCAGCTGGCTTGAAAAATGCGGAGCTTGCAGACATATTTAATGAATGGAATTCAGGTGAGCTTGAGTCATATCTTATTCAAATTACATCAAAGATTTTCTCTCATAAAGATGTGCTGTCCTCCAATGATCTAATTGACATAATTTTGGATAAAGCAGGACAAAAAGGGACAGGCAGATGGACTGCTTTGTCGGCGATAGAGAATTCTATTCCCTTGCCGACCATAGCTTCATCAGTTGAATCAAGAATACTGTCCTCCATGAGAGATGATAGGAAATGTGCATCTAAAATTTTATCAGGACCAGACGCGTGGACCATAGATCTAGGGAATACCGATTTAAAAACCTTTATCACAATGGTGAAAGACTCGTTATTTGCTTCAAAAATTATCTCCTATGCTCAGGGTTTAAGTCTTATTTCACTTGTTGGCAAGCAGCAAAATTGGAATTTAAATCTCGCAGGGATTGCAAAGATTTGGAGAGGAGGTTGCATTATAAGGGCTAGATTTTTATCAGATATATCAGACGCATTCAGGAAGAATCCAGAATTGAGTAATTTAATGATTGATAGTGTGTTTGCAAGTATTCTGAAAAATCGTCAGAGTAATTTAAGGGCGGTTGTTTCCTTAGGAGTATTGAATGGTATTCCAATCCCCGCGTTGAGCGCATCACTCAGTTATTATGATTCATTTCGTTCAGAAAGGTTACCGGCAAATCTTCTTCAGGCTCAACGTGACTTTTTTGGAGCACATGGCTATGAGAGGCTAGATGCAGAGGAAGGTAAGTTGTTCCACACAGAGAATTGGCCCAGCTTGGTGGATTAAGTATCAGATCTTTCTTTGAACCTGAATAAATATTCCCCTTTCTTCTCCAACGAAGTACCTGTAGCTGCCAAAACCATAGTCAGCTCTCTCTGAAATTAGCCTTCCAGTTAAGTTGGTAATTTGACCCGATAAATTGATATTTTTCAGTGCTTTGGTGAATCTAAAGTTGGCGATGGAATGTCCAGGGTAGATATGCAAATTTTGAGGATCAAGAAAATAATTGTCTAGATGCACTATTTCAAGCTCACTTGTGAAACTTTTCGTACCCTCATATTTTAGAGAAAGGTTGCTAATGAGTTTGGGTGCAGTGTCAATAGCATTACCATTAATGTCGATATCTCCGTAAAGTCGAGAGTAAGAATATGTATGTTTTGCAAATGATCCAACGTTTGTAAGAGTCAATCGACTCGAAAGTTTATAGCTTAATAACCACTCGATTCCTTTATGATCTGTCTGACCATCATTAACGACGATATTGTTGGTGTCTTTAATAATTACATTATCTTTGTTCATAACAAATGCACTGATTTCTACCTGTGAACTTTCTGAATATCTTTTAATTCCGAATTCGAAACTTGATAGGTTTTGTGATTTGATGTCGTCAATACTTTGTTCTTTTTGCAGTCGGTATATCTCGTTTATTTGTGGAGCTCGATAGGCAGTTGCAAATCTAGCAAATAAATTGGTTGTTTCGTTAGGATTGTGCAGAATACCAATCTGATAATTCAAGTTTCTAAATGAATCGCTTCGACTATCGGGTCTAAAATACCTGCAAGATCCATCAGCAGAATTGCAAGCTGAACCATCATCACGAGTGGTTCCAGATATCATTTTATTAGAATAATCGTAGTCTAGCTTTTCGAGTCTAACGCCCACATCTAGGACAGTATCGGGCTGAATTTTTTGATTGAGGCTTGCGTACAGAGCATACTGGTTACTATCAACCTCAAAATCATAATGTTTCCCTTGGAATCTAACATTATTGGCTATTCCCAGGATATTTTCTTGCACCTCAGCCACATACATTTTTGCCCTCTCTAAATCTATACCCAGAGCAATATCCATATTTTCTCTATCAACAATAATATTAGTTTGTATCCCATTGCTGTACTGCCCATTTGATTCTTGTGGTTGTCCGGGCAAATAGTGTTGGAGAAAATTCATCTTACTTTTCCTGAAATAAGGCATAGCCGACCATTTGTAATCCTTAAAGTTACCCTCAACCTTTGTAGACAGTCTCATGGACTGAGCATCTCGGAATGCTTCTGGATTCAAATTTTCTCGCCGACTTTGCCTGTCTTTATAGCTGTTAAATCCCTTTATATAGCCCGCAGTCTCTTGGTTCAGGTTTGTTACAGAGAGATGAGTCAAAAAATCAATATCCTTCAAAGAATAGAAGTTTTTTACAGAAAGTTTCTGCTGATCATACCCTGAATCCTCTTTATAACCGCCATCGGATGCGCCATTTGCAGCAACTTGCCAAAGTCCGGTTTTATATTGCGCTTTTGCGCCTAGCCGTATGTTTTTGTAGTTATTGCTTCCGACTCCGATCGAAGCATAATTTTCTTTTATTAGAGGAGAGATGACGTTGAGAACGCCATGCATTGCGTTTGATCCGTGGACTACAGTTCCCGCTCCACGCCAAACTTCTATTCCAGACGCTTGCTCAGAGTTTATCTCGAACATCTGGTTTACATTGCACATCCCAGTGGGTCTAACTGGGAGTCCATCTTCACTCACTAGAGTTTCTGCACAACTGCCTGATCCCGTAAAGACGGGCGACCGGATAGATGTTAGATGCTCTTGTCCATTACCCCTGCTGATCCACGTGCCAGGAAATCTTGTACCCATTTGATTGATGTGGATGTGAGAAGTAAGGCTAATCTCTTCTTCGTCTGAGCGTGTAATGGCTCCCGCAATATCTTGCCGTTGCTGCTCATTGCGAGTTGCGGTTACAACAATGTTTTCAATGTGTTCACTAGCTAAACTTTCGTCACTGATAACTATACTGCTTGACAATAGTGCAGTTGAAGACATTAGGGTAAAGGATAGTAATTTGATTATCTTATTGATCATATTAATCTCACTTATCTCAGGACATTGACGAAATATATCTGTCAATAAAGTTTGTTATCGCTTATCGGAATCTCCATGGTATTAGACCCATGGTCACTAGATAAACCGATCATTTCATCATACGCACTAGACTGTCTTAGCACCGATTCTTTACTCTTTACATTGCTCATTGTCTTTTGTAGCTCAACCAAGTTGCTGGCGCGTAAAAATCGGTCTTTATCATCAGTGACATAATAATTTTCCCCATCTATCAGAACCGAGACCTGATATAGACTTAAGTCCAAAGAGTGATATATCACCTTTTCAATAAAAAAAAATTTCTCCAACTTAGACAACTGAATTAACATTGGATTCGTACGCCAATTACCATTTTAGAGATCAGTGATTTTGGTCTGAATTAAAATCATTAATCAAAATTTATACCTCATCCAGCTGATTGGAAAACGTATAATGTTGCAAATCGAGCATTTAAGAAAGGGCTGTAATTGATGGAAAGTCAAAAAGCAATGATCAAAATGTCGATCTTTGCTGAATTATACAAATTTGTTAAACCATACTACACGCAAACTTTCTTGTTTCTGGTAGCGTTGGTTATTACCGCAGGCGTAACGTTAGCGATAGGGCAAGGATTAAAGCTTGTAATCGATGAGGGGTTTAATGATCCTTCGTATCAACGATTAAATGAAGCAGTTTTCTTCCTTATAACGGCATCTGTAATAATGGCGCTCGGAATTTACTGTCGATTATTTCTCATATCTTGGTTAAGTGAGCGAGTTAGTGCAGATATCAGAACTTCTGTTTTCAATCATTTAATTAGTCTCCATCCCTCCTTTTTTGAGTTAAACAGGAGCGGCGACATTATGTCTCGTTTAACGACAGATACAACATTACTTCAATCAATTCTTGGAACCTCATTTTCATTAGCTCTGCGCAGTTTTATCATGCTAATTGGTGCCACCATCATGTTATTCATAACTAACTTAAAATTATCTTTGATAGTAATATTTGTGATGCCTATTGTGGTCCTCCCGATCATTTATTTCGGTAGACGGGTAAGAAATTTAGCGAAAAAAAGTCAAGATCGCGTTGCGAGTGTCGGTACCTATGCAGGCGAGGTTATACAACAAATAAGAACTGTTCAGAGTTTTACTCAAGAACCTTCTGAAATAAAAGCGTTTAACGAAGAAGTTGAGAGTGCGTTTAATGTCGCTCGTCGACGAATTGCTCATCGATCGGCACTCACTACTGTGGTTGTGATATCCGTGTATGCAGCATTGAGTGCAATGCTTTGGTTTGGGGGTCATGGTGTGCTTTCAGGCGATATGACTGGTGGAGAACTTGGTGCTTTTGTGTTTTATGCGAGTTTGATGGCGATGGGCATGGCCTCTGTTTCAGAGGTATATGGTGAGCTCCAGCGAGCAGCGGGGGCGACAGAGAGATTAATTGAGTTGCTAAATGCTAAAAGTGAAATTTTTAGCCCAGTTGAAGCAAAGGAACGCACCAAGAATATAGCAGCACAGTTAAACTTTGTTAATGTTAACTTCAGCTATCCCTCACGACCCTCACATTTGGCATTGAATCAATTATCCATCTCAATTGATGATGGCAAAATAATTGCCTTAGTGGGGCCATCAGGCGCAGGTAAATCAACTATTTTTTCATTGATTCAACGTTTCTATGATCCTCAATCTGGCAGTATTTTATTTGGTAAATATGATTTAAGAGCACTTGATCTCAGAGAGTTGAGAAAAGAGATCGCCGTCGTGGAGCAACAGCCCACTCTTTTCACGGGATCAGTCATGTACAACATAAAGTATGGTCGGCCCGAAGCATCGGATGATGAAGCGATTGAAGTGGCAAAATTAGCTTACGCTGATGAATTTATTCGTGAGTTTCCAGAGGGTTATGATAGCAATTTGGGTGAAAAAGGCGTCAGGTTATCCGGTGGGCAAAGACAACGGATTGCAATCGCGAGGGCACTATTGAAAAATCCTCGAATTTTATTGTTGGATGAGGCCACGAGTGCTCTTGACTCTGAAAGTGAGCACAAAGTTCAGAGAGCTCTGGAAAATTTGATGACTGGTCGAACAACAGTGATCATAGCCCATCGACTCTCCACAATCCTTCATGCTGATCGAATTATTGTGATGGACAAAGGCAAAGCTATCGCCACAGGCACGCATCACGAGTTAATTGAGTCTAACGCCCTTTATGCTCGTCTTGCTGAACTTCAATTCTCAACCGATGCATTGGCGCCTAGTCTCGAGTAACACGCTCAGCCTTGAACCATGGAAAAGCTGATACTTGGGCCTCGATGATTCCATGAGGAGCTTGCACTTCAACGACGGTACCTAAAGCCGAGTGATTTGAGCATACGTGCGCAAAACCAATGTTTTTGTTTAGCCTTGGAGAGAAAATACAACGCGAGACTGTGCCAATAGATTTTCCATTGATTAATACGGGCCAGGGACTTTCTGGCGGTGAATTTAGCTCTATTCCGCCTATTTCAAGTCCTACTAACTTATTCTTTGGGCCTTCCTTCTTTATTTTTTTGAGGGCCTGTTTGCCGATGAACTCCGTTGGTTGGTCAATGTCTACTAACCGATCTAGTCCAATTGTGTAGGGACAGTCTTGCCTTCTAATGTCTGATACGTATGAAAGCATCCCACCTTCAATGCTTCGAATTAAATTTGGTGCGATTGGCGCAATGTTAAATTCCTTACCTGCTTCTTTTACTTTCTGCCACAAAGCGTCTCCCATATCGCCATTGCGCAGATACAGCTCATAGCTTATTTCACCACTCCAACCCGTTCTTGCAATAACAAGTGGTATGCCGTCCAGAGAGGTCTCACATGCCCTAAAAAATCTTAAGTCATCATGTTTGCCCTGAAAAAGTTTATGGATTAGTTTTGGTGATTTTGGGCCGCCGATTTGTAGCGGTGAAACATCAGGTTCGGTCACGTCAACATCTAAATTTGCCCAAACTGAAACTCCTTGTATCCACAGAAGCGCATCACCGTCTCCTGGGGAAATCCAGAATTTATTTTCCTCGAGTCGAAGCAGCACTGCATCATTAACAATGCCTCCAAATTGATCAACCAATAGGATATACAAACATTTGCCAGTTTCACATTCAGATAAATTTCTTGGTGTGATTAATTGCACAAACTCGTGTGCATCTGGCCCTGTGATTTCGATTTGTCGCTCACAGGCAACATCCCACATTGTCACATCTTTGACCAAGCTATTATATTCCTCGAAGGTCCCGCTGTAAGCAGTGGGCATGTACATATGATTATAGATAGTGAAAGATTTAGCACCATCTTCAATTGTTGACTTAAAGAATGGTGATTTTCTAACCCTTGATCCAAAAGAGATCGCCGATGAAGTATTATCATGAGACATAAATTTCCCCTCTAAACGCCTCGTTTTATTTGCGATTTTAATCTCTAAATATTCTAAGTGTAAACAATTATTTATCACAAAATATAAAGAATTTAAGTGAAGTATTTTCGGCAAAAAAATCATACAAAAACGACATAAATTTATTTAAATCTGACAGAAATTTGAGCTAGAGAAATTGTCTCGATTAAAACATTTAATAAATTCGCCGAGATTTAATATCTTGATCCATATATTTTTCTACCAAGTACTATTAAAAAAACTATAAAATAGATCTGTGATTAAATATTTTCCCTTCTTTGTTGTCATCTTAGCGGCATGCTCCAACATACCGGAGAAGAGTTCAACTGTTGCAGATGCAGATTTTCTTTTAGTGCAAACTTCGAGCGGTATCGTAATGGGAAGTGTCAGCGATGTGAACGTGAAAGCCGTCGATTGGTTTGATATCCCCTATGCAAAACCGCCTGTCGGAGATCTAAGGTGGAGAGCGCCACGGTCACTAAATTCTCCAGACCGGAAAATAACAAATATGGAGAATAATGCCTGTGTTCAAGAGGCCAGTGAGTATGCTGGTGTCTCAGGATCGGGAATCGTTGGTTCTGAAGATTGTCTTTATCTAGACATTACTGCACCAATTGATTTTAAAGAGGTCTCTTACCCCGTCATGTTTTGGATCCACGGAGGTGGGAATACCTCGGGGTTAAAAGACTATTACGACTTTAGTAATTTCGCGGCAACCAAAGGATTGGTTATTGTTGCCTTAAATTATCGATTGGGGGCCTTAGGCTGGTTCAGTCATCCTGCAATTCAAGAGACACAATCAGGGCTCGACAAGGCTTCAAATTTTGGAACCCTAGATATTATTGAGGCGTTAAAATGGGTTAAAAATAACATCAAAGAATTTGGTGGTGATCCATCGAATGTTACTATTTTCGGTGAGTCAGCTGGAGGACACAATGTTCTCGCGCTTCTCGCATCGCCATTGAGCGAAAATCTATTCCAAAAAGCAATATCACAATCTGGATACACAGCAACATCTACTTACGAACGCGCGCACAACCTTAATAATGCATTTCCTTTAGTGAAGCGAGGATCTTGGCAGATTACTAACGATCTTTTGTTTGATCAGCATTCATTGACGGATCAGAAAAACATTCTGAAAAATTTTGATGCCCGTGAATTGATAGGCATGTATTCACGGGAGAATCAGATTGACTCCATACCTCTATCCACTCGAGATGGGGTAGTCATTCCGCTTGAGGGGATTGCTTCAGCACTTGGCAATCCGAGATACGCAAAAAAAATACCGGTAATGTCGGGTACAACTAAAGACGAGGTCTCTCTATGGCATGGGCTCCACAGATATTTTGTGGATATAAAATATCCGCTTAGCCGATTTTTGCCACCTTTTTATCGCATAAAAGATCAGAGTGTTTTCGATCTATGGATTAGAACACGATCTCATGCGTGGAAGATTAGAGGAAGTGATGAGCCCCTAGGAGCTCTCCAGAGAGCAGGATATACAGAACTGTATTCCTATCAATTCGACTGGGATCATCAAAAGCCATCTATCTTCGCTGATTTTCCAAGCATCTTGGGTGCAACGCATGGTATTGAAATTGCATTTCTCACACAGGATTACAGATTTGGGCCCATCTCGGGTTACATATATCCCCAAGGCAGTGCCCGAGACGAAATGGAAGAGACCATGATGAGTGCTTGGGCTGATTTTGCGAAAACAGCTAATCCATCTGCATCAATTCCTGTGGTTTGGCCAATGTATAACGAACAGAAACCCACCTTCATGCGTCTAGATAGAAACGATTTGCTTCGCACAGACTCAGAAAAATATACCTTAGATTCACTGCTTGAAGAGGTTTTAAGTAAGCCTGAAGCTACCCAGCTGGAAAAATGTTTAATGGTTTGGGAATCGCTCGTAAATATCGGTGATGTGTATTTAGAACCGCTCGAGACCCTTGGAGGGGGGACGTGTGCTAAATATGATCTGTTAGCAGAGCAACAAAAAATAAGGGATTTCTTTGTAGAAAATTTTGGTTCGGTCAGTGCACGTTGATCGGCGCGATAAAAGGCCATGATTCTATCAAAAATAGCTTCACTTCTTAACGTTCGAGGTTCATGTGGTAGTGTCCTTTCGCTAATATTACTGTCGGCTTTTTTTATAACAATCGGAGTGGACCACTTCAGAAATCCGAATTTCTATTTGAATATAATGCCCCAGCAGTGGCCTTTGAAATTAGAGGCAGTCTACGTTAGTGGTTTCTTTGAGATTTTAGGTGGTGTTTGTGTTATTTTTCATCAATTAAGAACATTGGCGGGATGGGGTTTGATTGCATTATTAATTGCGGTATATCCAGCGAATATTCACATGGCTGTTAACTATCATTTGTTCCCTGATGTATCCCAGACTATGCTTTACTTCAGATTGTTACTCCAGTTTTTATTCGCTTACTGGGTGTATCGAACTACAATATCAAAAAATTTGCAGGTGACTCATTGAGAGCCAAAACTTTTGAGCTTTGTGAGCGGTTGGGTAAATCACTCTTATCGATGGGATCTACTATTACAACTGCAGAGTCATGCACTGGTGGTGGACTTGCTAGTTCAATTACTGCAATACCTGGAAGCTCTGCTTGGTTCGAACTAGGTTTTATTACCTACTCTAATTCCTCTAAGAAAAAGATATTAGGCATTGAATCAGCGCTAATAGACTCTCACGGCGCTGTCAGTACAGAGGTGGTTGAGGCAATGGCATCTAAGAGTCTTGCGATAGCAAACGCAGATTATGCTATAGCGATTAGTGGTATTGCTGGACCTTCAGGTGGAACGATAGATAAACCGGTTGGAACTGTTTGTGTCGCATGGGCGTTTCATTCAAATATCAGCAGCCAAACCTTTAAATTTCCAGGCAATCGAGATCAAGTGAGATCACAGGCAGTTGAGATTAGTTTGATTCAGATGTTGAAATATATAAATTAATAGGATACTGTACACCCATACAGTAAAAATATAAAAAGGACAGATCAATGGAAGCAGATAAAGCAAAAGCACTTGAAGCGGCACTGGGACAGATTGAAAGACAATTTGGGAAAGGTACGGTCATGAGGATGGGTGACAATAATCGTCAATCGATACCATCAATTTCGACTGGGTCATTAGGACTCGATATTGCGTTAGGAATAGGAGGTTTGCCCAAAGGTCGAATTGTTGAGATATATGGCCCAGAGTCCTCCGGTAAAACGACACTGACACTTCAAGTGATTGCAGAAGCTCAGAAGGCTGGAGGTACTTGTGCTTTTGTTGATGCAGAGCATGCACTAGATCCCGTTTACGCTGAAAAACTCGGAGTCGTTATCGATGATTTAGTTGTGTCTCAACCAGATACTGGTGAACAGGCTCTGGAGGTGACTGATATGCTTGTTAGATCTGGAGCATGTGATGTGCTCGTCGTAGACTCTGTTGCAGCATTAACTCCCCGTGCAGAAATTGAGGGGGAGATGGGTGATCACCACGTTGGTCTTCAAGCGAGGCTTATGTCACAAGCACTCAGAAAGTTAACGGGCAACATCAAAGCAGCTAATTGTCTGGTAATCTTTATCAATCAGATCAGAATGAAGATTGGAGTGATGTTTGGGAATCCTGAAACCACAACAGGAGGGAATGCATTGAAATTCTATTCTTCAGTCCGTATTGATATTCGAAGAATTGGTGCAGTTAAGGATGGAGACGAAGTTGTGGGTAACGAGACACGAGTAAAGGTTGTAAAGAACAAAGTATCTCCCCCCTTTAAACAGACTGAATTCCAGATACTTTATGGAAAAGGAATTAACCGGTTTGGTGAGTTGGTGGATTTGGGCGTTAAAAATGGTTTTGTTGATAAATCTGGGGCTTGGTACGCCTACAATGGAAATAAGATTGGCCAAGGTAAAGCTAATGTCTGTGTTTTCTTGAATGAAAATGCCGATATTGCGACTGAGCTTGAAAGAAAAATACGAGAAAAAGAGCTAGGAAAGGTTACTGCGGCAAGCGATGAGCCAGATACTGAAATAAATGAGTAAAAATTGTTACTTGTAAATCGAAGTTAAAAACCTCGAATAATGTCACTTGAAACAGATAAGTTAAAATCAGAAATTCGAAATACTTGTCTCGTAGCACTTACCCGTCGCGAGTTTTCAACCAAAGAGCTCAAAGAGAAGTTGCGATCGCGATTCGATGCTGATGGTTTAATTGATACTGTAATCAATGAGCTGACTGCTGAAAAATTGCTATGTGATGAAAGATATACCGAATCTTTTGTGTTAGCGAGGGTGAACAGGGGGCAAGGGAGAATCAAAATAAAAGCTGATATCCATGCGAAAGGTATCAGTGCCGAGCTAGTTAATAAGGTAATTGCAGAGCTTAAAATAGATTGGGTTTTACTCGCTCAACGAGTATTGAAAAAGAAAGGAAAATCAGAAGACATTGCAGACAAAAAGCAGCTTGGTAAAACGATGAGATTTCTGCAGTATAGAGGGTTTGATTTTGATGAAATTAATCAAGCGTTGAGAGGTTGAGTCCACTCAACAGCTAGATATATCTCTCGAACAGTTCAACAAACCTGGTTTGCAACCAGCTCTCACCGGACATGTTCTCAATAAAACCGCAATGGCCTCCAAAATGATGAACTTCCCTATTAATGAAGGGGTTTTCATTTATTTGGTGTATGTCTTCAGTTGGTATTATTGGATCGTCCAGAGACATTATTAGATGTGTCGGCGATTTGATATTACAGAGTCGATCGCCTATCAGCTCGTATGATTTAAAGTATTCCTCCGGGCTTTTGTATTCCGTTAACGCCGGTATGAATGCTGCATTCATTTCCGATAATGTTTTATTATTCTTCAGCAATTTTTCAATGCTTGGATTCGGGAAAAATGCTAGTTTTTTCTGTAAAGATTTTCTCCATTTTGTTATGAAGTAATAATGATAAATGAAAAAGGATTTGTTCATTTTTTTCATCGCATTATTTGGATCGATCGGAGGGCAAACAGCTAGTGTTGCTTTAATTGAAAGCTCTTCACCTCTATCTGCACTAATTCTCAATGCAAAATTACCACCAAGTGAAAAGCCACCTAAAAGCACATTCTCATAGTTATTTTGAAATTTGAATGTTTTGATAGCATCACCGACCTCATCTATCCGGGTTGAATTGAATATATCTTTATTCAATTGATGAGTGTCGCCATGATCTCTGAAATTTAGTCTCAACACATCGAAGCCATTCACTAAGAGAGTATAAGTTGTTGTAACTATATATGCAGACTTACTCGAACCCTCCCAGCCATGTAAAAGAACAACAAGAAAGTTTTTTCTATTCCGATCAACGATTCGATTTGAGGTAGTAAAGTCAGCCGTGAGTGCAACTCCCGCTTCAGTCTTGATAGTCAGCTGTTCTGAATGCAGATTCGCTAACATTTTGTCGGCGAGCGCACGCCTTGGCCCGGTGCTTGCCATGATACTCTGAATATGTCCATTTCTAAGCATAAATGGCGGTTTGAATTGAATATTTTCAGATATTCGCATAACTTAAATATGCCTGGTTATGTTGATGTTATATACTGAAACAACAACATTTTTTGTTCAATTTACCATATCTAAAATTCAGAGAGGTAGAGATGTTTAATATAAAAAAAATAATTTTTATCGGGTTTTTCCTATTTAATTTTAATTTGATATTTGCTGATGATGAGGAAGCAATTAATAAGGATGTAAAGGAGGCAGTGGAGAAGAACCTAGCTATTTTGGAGGGGGAGTTAGATCCAAGAGAGTGGGGAATAAGAAGTGGATGTATAAATAAAAATCGTATAAGAAGCATTCGATTTATCGATGATCAACACGCGATTCTTAAGACATTAGGGAGGAAGAAGGTGTTGTTGACGATGAAAAAAGAATGCAGAGGTATAAAAAGAAATGGCTATGTGATGCAAGTTAGAGGTCATCAGTTATGTGCCAGGTTTGACAGATTGGAAGTAATGGACATTGGAGTTACTTGTGCCATTGAGTCACTAGAACCTTATGTTGAACCTGTAGTGGATTAATTCACTATATTGATGAAAAATAGTTCACCGTCAGTTACATATCTATTCTTTAAATATTTCTTTGCAGTTACTTTATTAACTGGGAGTTTTTCACTATCGAGTATAGAAAAATCTTCTGAGGTAATTGATATTTCAGATGAGATTTATCAAGGAGCTCTCGTTGTTGGTAGAGTGAAACCTGGGTTTGAGGTTTTTCATGCAGGCCGAAACATTAAGCTTGATCATTCAGATCAAATTATTTTTGGTGTTGGCAGGGACGCATCTGAGACAATTGACTTAACTATCAGAAATAAATCTGGAAAAAAAAGAATTGTCCTGTTGAAGGTGAACAAACGCCAGTACGATATCCAATATGTAGAAGGTGTGCCTCAGAGAACGGTTGATCCAAGTGAAGAGGATTTAGCACGCATAAGGAAAGATTCTAAACTCGTCAGAGAAGCAAGAAAAAATATGTTCTTTGAGCCATTTTTTCTAGAAGGTTTTTCCAAGCCGATTGAAGGGCCAAAAACGGGCGTTTATGGTAGTCAACGATTTTATAACGGAGTTGCGGGGCGTCCTCATTTTGGAATTGATTATGCTGCTAGTGAGGGATCACAGGTGCGTGCACCTGCATCTGGAATTGTGACTCTATCGGAAGATGATTTATTTTATTCTGGAGGGACTATCATCATAGATCACGGATATGGAGTCAGCTCATCATTTCTGCATTTGAGTGAAATTGTCGTAAAAGTTGGACAAAGAGTAAAACATGGAGATGTAATTGGATTGGTTGGATCAACTGGTCGCTCCACAGGTCCTCATCTGGATTGGAGGATGAATTGGTTCGATGTGAGAATTGATCCTGAGCTTGTTCTCAGAGTATTGCCAAATAATCAATAACAGAGCTGCCTGATCTTTTTTTGAGCATAGCGGTGTATTTTCCTTTCAAGTACAATACGTCTTAGATAAGGAGATTCTAATGGACAAGGAATTGCTGAGTATTCTTGTATGTCCCGTGACAAAAGCGCCACTGGAGTACGATAAAGAGGCTCAAGAGCTGGTATGCAAAGCGAGTGGTCTAGCCTATCCGATCAGAGATGGTATTCCTTTTATGATTGAGTCAGAAGCGAGAACATTGAGTATTGACGAGAAGTTAGCAAAATCTAAAATCAGCGGTAAAAATTAGAAACCTGGCGATGAGTGAAAAAGAAACCATTTTCTCTAAAATTATAAAAAAAGAAATTCCCAGTACGTTTTTATATGAGGACGAGCATTGTATTGTAATTGACGATATTTCACCTCAAGCGCCAGTTCATATGTTAGTGATACCAAAAAAACCTCTGCCTCGGCTTGTCGATGCATCAGCTGAAGATAAAGATCTTTTGGGTCATTTGCTACTTATTGCAAATGAGATGGCAGCATACAGGGAAGTTGCTAACGCTTTTCGAATTGTAATTAATAATGGAGCCAGAGCTGGGCAAACTGTTTTTCATCTGCATTTGCACGTGCTAGCGGATATTCAATCAGATGTTGGATTCTCAGAAACTGATATGGTTGATAAAAATTAGAAAACACTGATTCAAGATTGAAATTAGGAAAAGTTGAATGAAAAGTTCAGAAATTCGAGAATGCTTCCTTAAATTTTTTGAAAAACATAATCATGAGATTGTCACAAGCAGCAGTTTAGTGCCTGCTAATGACCCTACATTACTCTTCACCAATGCAGGAATGGTGCAATTTAAAGAGGTTTTTCTTGGTGGAGAGAGTCGTTCCTGTAATAGAGCAACATCCTCTCAAAGGTGTGTTAGAGCCGGCGGCAAGCATAATGATCTTGAGAATGTTGGTTATACTGCAAGACACCATACATTTTTCGAGATGCTCGGTAATTTCAGTTTTGGCGATTACTTTAAGAAAGATGCGATAGCATTTGCTTGGGAATTTCTAACTGAAATTTTGAAGTTGCCGCCATCTCGACTCTGGGTAACAGTACATGAATCAGATGATGAAGCGGAAAATATTTGGATTAATGAAATAGGAATTGATCCAAGTAGGTTGTCTCGTTTGGACGAGGATAATTTTTGGCAAATGGGGGATACCGGACCTTGCGGGCCATGTACAGAAATATTTTGGGACCATGGTCCAGATGTTCCAGGTGGGCCTCCAGGATCTGAAAATGACGATTTAGATAGATATATCGAAATTTGGAATTTGGTTTTCATGCAGTACGAGAAAAGTGCTGATGGAAAGATGAATCCTCTTCCTAAGCCTTCTATAGATACCGGAATGGGCTTAGAGAGAATCTCTGCAGTAATGCAGGGGGTACACAGTAATTATGAAATCGATATCTTTAAAGACTTAATTAATGCCACTGCAAAGATTACAGGATGTAAGGATAAAAATAATGACTCATTGAAAGTGATAAGCGATCATGTTAGGTCATGCTCTTTTTTAATTCTTGACGGAGTAACCCCCTCAAATGAGGGTAGGGGTTATGTTCTTAGAAGAATAATTCGACGTGCACTGAGGCATGGAAATAAAGTGGGTATCAAGGAGGAGTTTTTTTACAAGTTAGTTCCGGTTTTAAGGGAATTGATGGGAGATGCTTATCCGGACTTGATAGCTCATCAAGATAAAATTTGTAAAGTATTAAAACAAGAGGAAATTCAATTTTCAAAAACACTCGATAAAGGCATGGCAATATTTCAGAATTATCTTGCTGGTACAACAAACTCAGTAATTCCAGGTGATTTAATTTTCAAACTTTATGACACATATGGTTTCCCTGTGGATTTAACAAATGATATCGCAAGAGAGAACGGTCTTGAAATTGATATGGAAGGCTATAACAGATGTATGCAAGAACAAATCGCTCGTGGACGCTCTGCAAGTCAATTTTCAGTCGATTACTCCGAGCAAGTAAATTTACCAGGTAAAACAGAGTTTATCGGATATGATCATTCTGATACTAATGCGACCATTCTTGGCATTTATGCTGAAAATAATGCAGTTGATGAGATAAAAGAAGGCGATCAGGTTGGAATTATTTTGGATAAAACTGTCTTTTACGCGGAATCTGGAGGTCAGGTTGGAGATACAGGAATTATTGAGACTGAAACCTCTCTTTTTAATGTAGTTGATTGCAAGAAAGTTGGTACCCATTTTATGCATTTTGGACACTTAAAGCATGGAGCAATCTCGAGGGGTGATAAAGTAAAGGTTGAGATTGATGCTGAGAGACGGCAGTCCATAACTTGTAATCACTCAGCTACACATCTCTTGCATGAGGCTTTGAGATTGGTTTTAGGTGATCATGTCGAGCAGCGAGGTTCGATGGTTGATGGTGATAGATTTAGATTCGATTTCTCACATGATACTTCTGTCTCTGCTGAAGAAATTAGAAAGGTGGAAAACATCGTTAATATGGAGATTATGAGAAATAAAAAAGTGGTGACCACATCAATGTCCATGGAGGAAGCTCAAAAAAAAGGAGCACGCGCTTTGTTTGGCGAAAAGTATGGGGATGTTGTGAGGGTAGTCAATATTGGTGAAGATTTCTCTGTTGAGCTTTGTGGTGGGACTCATGTTAATAGAAGTGGTGAAATAGGATTAGTAAAAGTGGCGCTAGAGACTAGTGTTGCATCGGGTATAAGACGCATTGAAAGTTGCTCTGGAGCGAAAGCCACCGAATTATGCAATGCTCAGCAAGATCAACTTTCAGCTATCTCGAAAGTAGTTCGGGGAAGCAAAGGTGATCTTCCCTTAAGAATAAAAAATCTTGTTGATGAAAACAAAAATCTTCAAAAAGAAGTAAAAGTTCTCAAGCAGAAATTAGCTAGCACGGCTGGCAACGAGATTATGCAGGGTGTTATAAAAATAGGTGAAATTTCTTTGCTGACAAAAGTTATTGAAGATAGCGACGCATCTAGTCTAAGAACTATAGCAGATCAAATAAGGTCGAAATTGGATAATGGAGTATTTTTTCTGGTGGGGTTGAATAATTCAAAAGCTGCTCTTGTGTCGGGTGTGACCGGTCATGCATCCGATAAAATTAATGCTTCTCATCTTATGAAGTTTGTATCTGAACAAGTTGACGGAAAAGGTGGCGGAAGACCCGATATGGCTCAAGGTATTGCAAATAATACTGATAATCTGGAGTCAGCACTTAATTCAGTAGTTGAATACCTCAATAACAAGTTGAATTAATCTTCAGTCAGACATGAAAAATAGCGTCATTTAGTGTTTAATCACGCCTTCTAATACTCGGATGAGTGAAAAGTGAGTTTGATTGTCCAAAAATATGGGGGTACGTCGGTCGGGTCGGTCGAGAGAATAGAGGCTGTTGCCGACAAGATTGCTGCTTTTCGTGAAAAAGGTCATGAAGTGGTTGTTGCAGTATCGGCAATGAGCGGAGAAACAAATCGCCTTATAAACCTAGCTCAAGAGGTTAATGACAATCCCAATCGCAGGGAACTTGATGTTTTG
>CABZOI010000003.1 GCA_902527245.1 uncultured SAR92 cluster bacterium
CAGGAAAGGAGACTTGCTATTTTTTGATAAAAAAAATGAACTCGCAAAATACGTAGCGCCTGTTAGTGGAACAATAGCAGAGATAAATCGCGGTGAAAGAAGGATTTTGCAGTCAGTAGTTATTAATGTTGAAAATGATGAACAGCCACAAATTGAAAAATTTACAGAAAATTCTCTCTCTAAGCTGAGCAGTGAAAAAGCGAAACAGATTTTGGTGGACTCAGGACAATGGGTAGCTTTCAGAACTCGACCTTATTCGAAGGTGCCAGATCTTAATTCTAAACCTCATTCAATTTTTGTTACTGCTATTGATACTAGTCCACTTGCAGTTGATCCGAACATAATTTTATCAAACAAGCAAAAAGAATTTATGTTTGGAATAGAAGTATTGTGCAAGCTCTGCGATGGAAAGATTAATATTTGCACGACCGTAAATTCCTCGATAGATATTCAGGAGTCAGAGAGTATTCGGTGCACTCAATTTTCGGGAAAACATCCGACTGGCTTAGCAGGGACACACATCCACTTCTTAGATCCAGTTAGTGCCGTAAAAACAGTCTGGACCATTAATTATCAGGATGTCATTGCAATTGGGCACTTATTTTCAGATGGAGAAATATATTCTCGAAGAGTTATTTCACTCGCAGGTCCGCAAGTAAAAAAACCAAGGCTGATAGAAACCTTTTTAGGAGCCGATTTGGAGGAGTTAGTTGATAATGAACTATTAGCTGGAGAAAATAGAGTTATCTCCGGGTCTGTATTATCAGGCAGAGAAAGCGCTGGCAATTTTAATTACTTAGGAAGATACCATACTCAAGTGTCGGTGATCGCGGAGGGAACCGAGCGTGAGATGTTGCATTATCTAAGATTAGGGAAAGAAAAACACTCCGCCTTGCCAATTTTTTTATCATCTATATCAAAGAAATTATTTAAAATGACCACTAGTACGAATGGATCTGAACGGGCAATGGTTCCTGTAGGTGGTTATGAAGATGTCACGGTGCTCGATATATTGCCGGTTCCTCTTTTGAAAGCCTTAATTGTTCGTGACACAGAGATGGCACAAAATCTAGGATGTCTAGAATTAGATGAAGAAGATATGGGTTTATATACGTATGTATGTGTGGGTAAGCATGAGTATGGAAGCATGCTTAGAGATAATCTTACACAGATTGAGAAGGAGGGCTGAATTTAATGCGGAAATTGCTTGATAGGTTCGAATCAGACTTTCATCCCGGCGGGAAATGGGAGAAGCTCTATCCTTTATTCGAAGCGATAGATACCTTCCTTTATAAACCCAAGAGTACAACAAAAAATAGCTCTCATGTTAGAGATAACATTGACTTAAAAAGAGTCATGATCACTGTTTGGCTCGCTACATTCCCTGCGATGTTTTTTGGAATGTGGAATATAGGCTTTCAAGCCAACAGTATTATGGCTGACATAGGTATGACTTCTCAAGACGGTATCAGGGGTGCAATTATTGGATTACTCGCGGGTTATGATGCTACAAGCGTTTGGGACAACATGATTCATGGCGCTGCGTATTTTCTGCCGATCTACATTACAACATTTGTTGTCGGCATAACCTGGGAGATAATTTTTGCTACCGTCAGAAAACATGAGGTTAATGAAGGATTTTTCGTCACATCTATCTTATTTTCACTAAGTTGTCCGCCGGACTTGCCACTTTGGATGGTCGCTATCGGTATAAGTTTTGGTGTCGTGATCGGGAAAGAAATTTTTGGTGGCACAGGGAAAAATTTTCTAAATCCGGCTTTAACTGGAAGGGCCTTTTTATATTTTGCTTATCCTGCATACATGAGTGGAGACGCAGTTTGGACTGCTGTGGACGGATATAGTGGAGCCACAATGCTTTCCTTAGCTGCGAGTGAGGGTCTACCAAACGCGTCTGAAGCATATACCTGGATGGAATCATTTATTGGAACTATTCCCGGTTCGATAGGAGAGACGTCAACATTGGCTATCCTTCTGGGTGGGTTTGTATTGTTATATATGAAGATTGCTTCTTGGAGGATTGTTGCTGGGATATTAGTTGGATCCATGGTGCTATCTGAACTATTTAATCTTTTCAATTCCGATAACCCAATGTTTAGTCTCCCATTCTATTGGCACTGGGTAATAGGTGGATTTGCTTTCGGTGCTATTTTTATGGCAACAGATCCAGTGTCCGCTGCAATGACAAACTCAGGTAAGTTTTGGTACGGAATTCTTATAGGTGTTATGGTAATTTTGATTCGGGTAGCGAATCCAGCTTTCCCTGAGGGCATGATGTTGGCAATTTTATTTGCGAATTTATTTGCTCCGCTCTTTGATCATTTTGCGGTCAACGCAAATATTCGAAGGAGACTAGCACGTGGCAAATGAGTCGGTTACAAAAACCATTTCCGTCGCGGTTGTATTGTGCATTGTTTGCGCGATCGTTGTTTCATCCGCTGCGGTTGTTTTAAGAAGCGCCCAAGAGGAAAATAAGCTTCTTGATCTTAAAGCGAACATTCTTGCATCAGCTGGATTACTTAAGTCTGGCTTAAGTATTGAAAGTCAGTTTGAGGCGATCTCTTCTCGGATTGTGGACTTAGATACTGGTCAATATATTACAGACTTGGATCCAGTAAATTATGATCAGCGGAAGGCCTCCAAAGATCCCAAGCTCTCAATAGCACTTACTCCTGATCAAGATATTGCAAAAATCAAACGACGCGTGAAGTATGCAACAGTATACATGTCAGAGGTAGATGGGAAAATTGACAAACTCATACTTCCAATAAGTGGTTACGGTTTATGGTCCACGCTCCATGGGTTTATTGCTTTAGAATCAGATTTTAGCTCTGTTGCCGGAATCGGTTTTTATGAGCATGCAGAGACACCAGGGTTGGGTGGGGAAATTGATAACCTAAAGTGGAAAAAATCTTGGGTGGGTAAAAAAGCATTCGTTGATGACAATCTTAAACTAACAGTGCTTAAAGGAAGAGTTAACAGAGATCTGCCCGAGTCCATTTATCAGATAGATGGTTTAGCAGGCGCAACACTGACAACTCGTGGAGTAGATAACCTCATAAAATATTGGTTAGGAGAGAGTGGATTCGGTCCATTTATAGAATCTTTAAAGAAGAGAGACGCCCTTTATGTCCAAAACTAAAGATACACTTTTAGATCCACTTTTCAATAATAACCCTATCGCTCTTCAAATTTTGGGTATCTGTTCTGCCCTTGCAGTCACATCGAGCATGAAGGTTTCATTTGTCATGTGTATAGCTCTGACCACCGTCGCTGCATTCTCAAATTTGTTTGTTTCGTTGATCCGAAATCAAATCCCATCAAGTATTAGGATCATAGTGCAGATGACCATAATCGCATCGCTTGTAATAGTGGTAGATCAGATTTTAAAAGCCGTTGCTTACGACATAAGTAAGCAGTTATCTGTTTTTGTAGGCCTAATTATCACTAACTGCATAATCATGGGGCGAGCTGAAGCTTTTGCTATGAAGAATCCACCGCTACCAAGTTTACTGGATGGTTTAGGCAATGGATTAGGTTACAGCCTCATATTGATGGTGGTCGCGTTTTTCAGAGAGTTGTTTGGTTCTGGGACTATTTGGGGAGTCGTTATCTTACCCAGTACCACGAATGGTGGCTGGTATGTTGCTAATGGCATGATGTTAATGCCACCCAGTGCCTTTTTCATTATTGGGTTACTGATTTGGGGATTAAGGAGTTGGAAACGCTCTCAAATTGAGAAAGCGGAATATAAGCTATCTCCGAATGCTAAGCCGAGTGAGGTGAGCTGATGGAATATTATTTCAGCTTACTAGTTCGCTCGATATTCATAGATAATATTGCCCTAAGTATGTTCCTCGGTATGTGTACCTTTATTGCTCTTTCAAAGAAAATAGATGCAGCAATTGGGCTCGGTATTGCCGTTATTGTTGTCCAAACGATAACAGTTCCAGTAAACAATATCATCTACAACTATTTACTTGCCGATGGTGCATTATCTTGGGCTGGTCTTGAGAATGTCGATCTGAGCTTCCTTGTGTTTTTGTGTTTCATCGGTGTAATTGCCTCCATTGTTCAAATTTTGGAGATGGTTTTAGATAAGTATGTACCTGCTCTCTATAATGCCTTGGGTGTTTTCTTGCCCCTGATTACGGTTAATTGTGCGATTCTTGGTGGCTCATTATTAATGCAGGAGAGAGGATATAATTTGGCTGAAAGCGTAGTATTTGGATTTGGGTCGGGAACCTCTTGGGCCCTTGCAATTGTCGTCTTAGCGGGTATTAGAGAGAAATTAAAATATAGCGATATTCCTGAAGGGCTTCAGGGCCTTGGAATTGTTTTTATAACAGTAGGGCTTATTTCTCTAGGATTTATGTCCTTCGGCGGTATAGATTTGTAGATAAGGAGAAAATCTAGTAATGAGTGCACAGATTGAAATTATTCTGGGTGTGGCCATGTTTACTGGCGTGATTTTGGCACTGGTCGTTTTAATACTTATAGCGAGAAGTAAATTAGTTGCATCTGGCGAGGTCAATATTGAGATTAATGGGGAGAAAACTATCGCTGTGCAGGCAGGTGATAAACTTTTGCAAACTCTTTCATCAGCAGGTCTCTTCTTGCCTTCAGCGTGTGGAGGAGGCGGAAGTTGTGCTCAATGCAAGTGCATCATCAATGATGGTGGAGGTTCGATGTTGCCGACTGAGGAGGCCCACTTTACGAGGAGGGAAGCTTCAGAAGGTTGGCGATTATCATGTCAAACGCCAGTAAAACAAGACATGAAAGTTCAAGTGCCAGAAGAAGTTTTTGGAGTTAAGCGTTGGGAGTGTACTGTTGAATCAAATCCTAATGTTGCAACTTTCATCAAAGAGCTAACGTTAAAACTACCTGAGGGTGAAGATGTAGCATTCAGAGCTGGTGGTTATGTTCAGTTAGAGTGCCCTCCACATCATATTAAGTATTCTGATTTTGATATCGAGGATGAATACAAGGGAGATTGGGAGCACTTCAATTTTTTTCAGCATGAATCAATAGTTACCGAGCCAGTTATCAGAGCGTACTCGATGGCTAATTATCCTGAAGAAAAAGGTATTGTTAAGTTTAACATTAGAATTGCAACGCCTCCTCCAAGATCAACTGGAATAGTTCCAGGTCAAATGTCCTCTTACGTTTTTAGTTTAAAGCCCGGAGATAAGGTGACTGTGTATGGACCATTTGGAGAATTTTTTGCGAGAGATACCTCGAATGAAATGATTTTCATCGGAGGCGGTGCTGGAATGGCACCAATGAGATCACACATTTTTGATCAACTAAAACGTATTAATTCGAAACGAAAAATTAGCTTTTGGTATGGAGCGAGGTCACTGCGTGAATGTTTCTATTCAGACGAGTACGACACTCTTGAGGCTGAGAACGAAAACTTTGAGTGGCATCTAGCATTGTCTGATCCTCAGCCTGAGGATAACTGGGATGGACTCACGGGATTTATCCACAATGTTTTGTTTGAGCAATACTTGAAAAATCATGAGGCGCCCGAGGATTGCGAGTATTATATGTGCGGACCTCCAATGATGAACGCAGCGTGCATAAAAATGCTCAATGACCTTGGTGTTGAAAACGAGAATATTCTCCTCGATGACTTTGGTGGTTAACATAATATCGTAGCGATATGAGTTTTCTTAAGACAGTATGGTTTTGGTCGTTGCTATGGATCATCTCTGGTTGTGACTCCACCTCGAATGTCATACAAATCGAAGGAAGTAAGTTTGGCACGACTTATCGAGTTTTAGTGAATGCAGATCAGATACCTCCAGAAAACTTAGAGTCACTGATTGAAGAAAGATTAGAGCTGATTGATATTTCAATGTCGACTTATAGGATTGACTCAGAAATAAGTCGGTTCAATCAATTAAGTAAAGGCGAAAAACTTATCGTCTCAGATGATTTTTCGCGGGTCTTCAATATAGCTAAAAAAGTTTGGGAGGTCAGCGATAAATCTTTCAATCCTGCAATAGCCCCGCTTGTAAATCTGTGGGGATTTGGTCCTGACTTAATTAATGATCGGATTCCCAGCCATGAGCAAATCTCAGAAATTCTGCCATCCACTAAGTTTTCAAATGCGACACTGATTACAGAAAAGGGCAATGAATTATTGTTAAAGTTAGACGAGATATCACTCGACTTTTCTGGTGTTGCAAAAGGATATGCTGTAGATGTGATTGCAGATTTACTCGAATTGAACGCTCTTCCTGATTATTTGGTAGAAATAGGAGGTGAAATGCGCGTTAGTGGAACAAATGCGAAGGGTACGCCATGGCGAATAGCTATTGAATCACCGTCTGAACTAAAACAAATTGAGACGATAATAAGTGGTGTAAACGCAGGTATTGCGACATCAGGTGACTACAGAAATTATTTTGAGATAGAAAATCAAAGATATTCTCACACACTAGATCCGCGATCAGGATATCCTGTAAAGCACTCTCTGGCATCTGTCACTGTGATTGCGCCAACCTGTGCAGAGGCTGATGCACTTGCAACGGCTATTATGGTTTTGGGACGAGAGGAAGGATTGAGGATAGCAGAGGAATTGAAACTTGCAATATTTCTTGTAAGCAGAATTGATAATGAATACCGAACTGAATATAGTAATCAATTTGAGCAGTTTCTGATTGCAGGAGACGTCAACTTTGACTGAATTTTTACTTGTTTTATTTGTGTTTTTTTCGATTATCGCACTTATGTCCATCGGAGTTCTATTGAGAAAGAAGCCAATTGTTGGATCGTGCGGGGGAGTTGGTGCAGCGTTGGGAGAGAGCAATTATTCATGTGATATTTGTGGAGGTGACTCGTCAAAATGTGAATCTGCTAGCACCAGTAAATCTTAGGTTATAAAAAATCTTCTCTTAGTTACACACCATGTGTTCGGTGTATCCCGGCAACCAGTTGTTTATATAACATGATTAATGTTTAATTCGTGGATGAAAACTCGTTTATCTTTCTTTATAGGGTATAGATATCTCCGGAGATCAAGGGATGAAAAATTCATTTCGTTTATCTCTGCACTCTCGATGTGGTCGATGGCGATTGGTGTTGCCACCCTAGTAGTTGTCCTGTCGATAATGAATGGTTTTGACAGAGAGATAAAAACTCGGCTGCTAAAAATTGTGCCTCATGTAACGGTAGAAGCTTCTGATGGTATATCTTCGAACTTTGTTAATATTTTAGAAGATGAATATGTGGATAATGTCGATGTAATTTCAATTGATCCCAAGATTTCCTCGAATGCTCTTCTTTTTAGGGATGAGGTTCAGATAGGAGTAAAGATAGAGGGGCTTGATAGCACGTGGAGATCATATTACAACCTTAATGATCATATGATTGCAGGTAATCTTGGACAACTGGAGGCTGGCAGTTTCCGAATAGTCATCGGTAGTCAAATTTCTCGGCAAATGAATGCATTTATTGGGGATGAAATATCTCTTGTTTTTCCACTATTTGCAAGAACTCCATTCGGCTTAATACCCAGAACAAAAAAGTTTACGATAGCTGGAATTTTCGAGGTTGGCGCTCAAGTTGATGGTGCAGTTTCATTTATAAATGAAATTGATCTCAGGAAGATCGTTGGCATCGGGGAAAAATTTCAAGGACTTAACGTATATTTATCTGATCCTTTGACTAATAGCTCCAAATTTATAGTCGACGCAAAATCAAAGTATCCAGATTTAGAATGGTTGAGTCTTGAGGATGAAATGACGGCATTATTTCAAGCGATGAGAATGGAGAAACTTGCTGTTAGTTTGATTCTCTCAGTCATTATTGCTGTTGCCTCCTTTAATATAATTGCGAGTTTAGTATTGTCAATTAATAAGAAAAGAAGGGAGATCGCTGTACTAAGGACCATGGGAGCCAGTTCGAAATTAATAACAAACATTTTTTTGGTGCAGGGTATGCTTGGCAGTATATTTGGAATACTCATAGGCATTTTTATAGGCATCATGGGATCAGTATTTATTGATGAAATTGTAAAAATTATTGAGCATTTGTTTAATATGAAAGTATTCGATCCTAGTATTTACTTAATTAGCGAATTTCCATCTCAGATAGTTGCAAGTGATATTCTTTTTGTTGTTTTAGGTACAATTTCAATAACGTTTTTGGCGACAATATTTCCTGCGAAAGCTGCGGGAGAAGTAATGCCTGCGGAGGCTTTACGATATGGGAATTAATACAGTACTAGATGTTCAAAATATTGAAAAGCACTACGGCAAACCTCCTAATGAGCTAAGTGTGCTTAATAAATTGAGTTTAAAAGTCAAAAGAGGAGAAAAGATTGCAATTATGGGTGCGTCGGGCTCTGGTAAAACAACGCTTTTAAATTTGCTAGGTGGTTTAGATGATCCAGATTATGGCTCAATTTCTGTGTGTGAAAAGAATTGGAGTAAGTTGTCCATTTCAGAGAGAGCGACTTGGCGCAATCAGCATGTTGGCTTCGTTTATCAATTTCATCATCTTTTAGAGGAATTTTCAGCGTTAGAGAATGTTGCGCTTCCTTTACTAATAGCAGGTCAATCCATGATTTCAGCAAAAGAAACCTCGGGGAAATTTTTAACAAGTATTGGCTTGGAAGGTCGTTTAGGTCATCGACCCTCTCAATTGTCAGGTGGTGAGCGACAAAGAGTTGCTGTGATCAGAGGTCTAATTAATAAACCCAGCGTGCTTCTTTTGGATGAGCCTACTGGAAATTTAGATTCTGACTCTGCGAAGAAAACGCTTGATCTAATTTTGCAATTAAGCAAAACACTTTCCATGGCGATTGTTTTAGTTACTCATGACACATTTGTAGCAAAAAATATGGATGTAACTTATAGATTGATGGATGGAAGTCTTGAGGAGAAATAAAAGTTGATGAGGAATCTTCCTTTCTCAATTGCAATCCGCCAGTTAAATACCTCTGGTGCCGCTAAATCTTTCGGATCATGGATTTCACGATTGGCAGCTTTTGGCTTGGTGATTACTGTGAGTTTACTTATTGTTGTTCTTTCAGTAATGAACGGATTTGAGCGCGAATTAAAAAAAACAATTCTTTCAATTGTCCCTCACATTCAAATTGTAGATAAAAATGGAATTTCTGATTGGGAAAATCAGTTATCAAAAATAAAAGAATTTAGTGATGTGGTTGAGGTTACGCCTTTCAATGAAGTTGACGGACTTGTCTTGAGGGCTTCAAATTCACAACCTATCAAACTACTTGGCTTGAGCGAGTCACTTATGCCGGTGGGATTACAAAAAGTTCTAGATAAAAATGATTTGTCAGTTCCCAAAGCCAAAGAGATTCTTATTTCAAAAAAAGTTGCTGAGCGTCTCAAATTCGAAGAACTTGACTACATAAAGTTTGTTACACCTGATTCTTTATTGAAACCAATAGAGGTTTATTCTCTACAGATAGCTGGGATTTTTGAAAGTGGCTCTGAAATTGATCAATATCTTGCAATATCATCACTCGAAAATGTAGGCATAATCTATGGGATTGGTGAAAAAGTGTTTGGATTTAGATTGCATATTTTGGATGAGTTCAAAGCAAGAGAGACTGCAAGCGAAATAATCCAAACACTGAATCCAAACTTAGGGTATAAAGATTGGATGCAAACCCATGGAAATCTCTATCAGGCGATTCAACTTTCCAAAACGCTAGTTATTTTGTTGATGTTAATGCTTGTTGGGATAGCAATATTCAATATTGTGTCTATGTTGATGATGTCTGTGCTAAGCCGACGAAAAGATATTGCTGTTCTTCAAACACTTGGATTCTCGCAATCCCAAATTTTAAAAACATTCTTATTGAGTGGCTCGATGATGGGTATTTTTGGGATTATTTCTGGTGTATTGATTGGCTTACTTTTCTGTCTCATGCTTCCCTCGGTTGTTAGCTGGATAGAATTAATAATTAGATCTGAAGTTTTAGACACCTCAGTTTATCCTTTGGATTATATTCCTGTTCATATTAATTTCGGAGATATCTTACTTGTTATGGGCGTGTCGTTTGGCCTATGTGTAATCGCATCGGTATACCCAGCGTTTCGAGCGAGCAAAATATTGCCTTCGCAAGAACTCAGATACGATTAGATCTCTTTTTTCTCTCGATCCGTCGAGTCTCCCAATCCTTAATGACTTGCCAGCGCCATAAAAATAAAACCAAACGGTAACCAAAGATACCAAGCACTAGGCCAGATAAAAAACTGCCAACAAAAAGAGGCACTAATATCTCTTCACCAAGTCGGGAGAACCAATCCCAACTGAGACTTACCGAGAAACTCATTACTTCTCTATCAAGTAATAAACTTCCCAATTTGTAGGTCAAAAAGAACATTGGGGGTATTGTGATTGGATTGCTGATCCAAATTACGATTACCGCCAGCGGCAGATTGGCTCCAACAATCAAGCACATGAACATGGTTATCAATGTTTGGATAGGTAGAGGTATAAAAGCACAGAATATACCTACGCCAACAGCTCGAGATATTGAATTTCTATTAAGATGGAATAGATTTGGATGGTCTAAAAAAGGTTGTAGCCACCTAGGATAATCGATTCTGAGTCGATCTTTAGCTCCGTACAACCAGTTCTTTATGATCTTTTTTGGCATAAATGAGCACCTAATACTTAAAGCTTATTATGCCCTCATGTATAATCTTTATCTATGAAATCTAGACTCCAAAGATGACGATTCAAAGCAATGTTTTTAATATTTGATGGCAGATTTGGAAAGATAAGGAAAACTAGAATTTGGAAACCCCGGCACTTTCAATTCATAACTTAACCAAAGTTTATGAAGACTCTTTTAAAGCTCTTGAGAGCATAAGTCTCAATGTAAAAAAAGGAGACTTTTTTGCTTTACTGGGACCGAATGGTGCAGGAAAATCAACCACGATTGGCATTATTTGTTCTCTAGTAAGGAAGACTGAGGGAAAGGTTTCCATTTTTCAATATGATGTGGACACTGATTTTTCTACTGCAAAGCACCTTATTGGCGTCGTACCTCAAGAATTTAATTTCAATCAGTTTGAGAAACCAATAGACATTTTGGTTACGCAGGCAGGATATTTTGGAATCACCTCTGACATTGCGTCGAAGAGAGCTGAAAAATATCTAAAGCAACTTGGGTTGTGGGAAAAAAGAAATGATTTCTCTCGAAATTTATCTGGTGGGATGAAAAGAAGACTTATGATTGCGAGAGCTCTAATTCATGAACCTAAGCTTCTTATACTTGATGAACCAACTGCTGGGGTTGATATTGAGTTACGTCGGTCGATGTGGAATTTTCTAACAGAGATAAATAAAAGTGGCACTACGATCATTCTTACGACTCACTATTTAGAAGAAGCTGAAAGTTTGTGTCGAAATATTGCGATCATTGATCATGGGAAAATAATTGAAAATACTAGTATGAAATCTTTGTTAAAAAAACTAGACAAAGAGACATTTGTCTTTGATTTAGCTCAAGAAATTAGTGTTTGCCCGAAAATTAAAGGATACTCAATCACTCTAAGTGATCAAAACCAACTAGAGGTTGAAATTCCGAAATCAGAGTCCTTGAATGGATTATTTGCTGAATTCTCTAAACAAAAACTCAGTATTGTCAGCATGAGAAATAAAACGAATCGTCTTGAAGAGTTATTTATTGGGATGGTTGAAAAGAATTTGGAGTCAGAGAAAATACGCGATGAATAACCATGAAAAATGGGTAGCTTTTTACACGATTCTTCGTAGGGAGATTCGACGATTCATGAGGATTTGGCCTCAGACTTTATTACCACCAGTCATCACGATGGTGCTGTATTTTGTGATTTTTGGTCAGCTGATAGGATCAAGAATAGGAACAATGTCAGGACTACCTTACATACAGTTCGTCGCGCCCGGTCTAATAATGATGTCTGTGATTACAAACTCTTATTCGAATGTTGTGTCTTCGTTTTTTGGTTCGAAGTTTCAAAAGAATATTGAAGAGTTGCTGGTGTCTCCAGTTCCTAACTGGATAATCTTATTAGGATACATTGCTGGTGGTATGTGTCGGGGACTGGGAGTGGGAATTTTAGTAACTTTGCTGGCTCTTTATTTCACATCATTTGGAATACATAGTATTCCAGTGACCATTGCAATCGTTCTAATGACGTCGCTCATGTTCTCTATTGCAGGATTAATAAATGCTATCTTTGCATCAAATTTTGATGATATTTCAATAATACCAACTTTTGTGCTAACGCCATTGACTTATCTGGGTGGTGTTTTTTACTCGATAAATTTATTAGGTGATTTTTGGAGAGATGTTTCAATGTTTAATCCGATTTTGTATATGGTAAATGCTTTTCGTTTTGGCATCTCAGGTATTACAGATATTAATATTATTTGGTCATTTTCGATGGTGGGGCTCGCATCCGTAGTACTTTTCCTTTTCGCTTTGCACTTGCTTGAGAAAGGCTCTCGGTTGAGAAGCTGATGGGTGAATATCATAACACTCAGCTTGGAAAAGAAACCCAATATCAAAACCAATATGATCCCAAATTACTTTTCCCCATCGAGAGAGCGAGCGCAAGAAGTGGTGAAGTGCCAAAGGCTTTCGAATTTTTTGGGAATGATGCTTGGACTGCATATGAGTTATCGTGGCTCAATCTTTCCGGTAAACCAGTTGTAGCGGTTGCCCGCTTTAACTTTCCTTGCAATAGTAAATATGTAATTGAGTCAAAATCATTTAAGTTATACCTGAATTCTTTGATTCAAAGTAAATTTGCCTCCAAATTTGATGTGATTGATAGGCTAGCGAGCGATTTGAGTCGTTGTTGCGGGGAGGCTATCACAATAGATATTTATGATCTTAAAGAGTATGAAGAGGCATTTAAAATTAGAGAGCCTGACGGTACTTGTATCGACTCCCTAGATATCGAAGTCACACAATATGAGCCGTCAAAATCGTTAATTGAATTTGACAGCACAACACAGATTTCTGAGTTATTGTACTCTCACTTGTTAAAAACAAATTGTCCAGTTACAAATCAGCCAGATTGGGCATCAGTTTATATAGATTATTCAGGGCCAAAAATTTCAATGGATAGTTTGTTAAAGTACATAATTTCTTATCGTCTTCACCAGGATTTTCATGAGGTGTGTGTTGAGAAAATATTTTATGACCTGTACACCGTTGTGAATCCCTCTAAACTAACTGTATTTGCAAAATATACCCGAAGAGGGGGACTTGATATCAGTCCCTGCAGAAGCACCGAGCTAGAACCGGAATTAAGAAAAATGAGACAAGTCAGACAGTAAGTACGAATTAGAATATTTTAAAATACTGTCTTGTAAAATTGTTTTTAATTCTTTGTTTGTGTAAAGTTCGCGACCTGAACAGAAGTATAGGTATGCTGCGTGGTGAGGTGTCCGAGTGGTTGAAGGAGCACGCCTGGAAAGTGTGTAAGCGTTAACAGCGTTTCGAGGGTTCGAATCCCTCTCTCACCGCCAAAAAAAGGAAAATTTATTATGAATGTTAAACAGGAATTTACTGCTTTTGGTTTTTCGATAGAAAAAATAACAATAATTTATGGAGCCTTTCTAATTTTATGGGGACTTATAGTCAGTTTTGTAAGTGGAAGCACCTCAATTACATCTTACATTCCCAGTATGTTTGGTTGGCCCATGCTATTTCTCGGTGCGCTCGCATTGAAGTTACCCGACTATAAAAAAATACTGATGCATATTGTTGTGATTTTAGGCTTGCTAATCTTTTTAGGGGGTTTCGATGTTGTAAGAAATTTGACGTCAGGAACATTCATGAACAATGTTTGGGCATCAGCTTCTAAAACAATGCTTCTTATTACTGGCGCCGTATTCACCTGCCTGTGTGTAAAGTCTTTTATTTTCGTTAGAAATCAACGTAAAAATAACTAAAGAAAAAATCGATAAAAGCTTTTTATAAAGCGACAAAACTTTGAGCCAGCTCCTATAGTTTCTAAAAATGATATGATGTATCATATCTAAAAGTTCATAATTATTGCGAACTGAGGCGCAATATCGATGGAGAAATTACCTGTAACGGTTTTATCCGGGTTTTTAGGAGCTGGGAAAACCACTTTGTTAAGTCATATTCTTAATAATCGTCAAGGGAAAAGGGTAGCCGTTATTGTTAATGACATGAGTGAAATAAATATCGATGCATCTCTTGTTGAAAATGAAGTTTCATTAAATCGAAGCGAGGAAAGGCTAGTAGAGATGAGTAATGGCTGTATCTGTTGCACATTGAGGGAGGATCTACTACAAGAGATTACCTCGCTGGCAAAAGAAAATTGCTTTGATTATCTAGTAATCGAATCTACAGGCATTTCTGAACCACTTCCAGTTGCTGAAACATTTACCTTCGCTGATGAGGATGGGATTTCACTCTCTGATGTTGCGACATTAGATACGATGGTAACAGTAGTTGATGCAGTAAACTTTTTAAAGGACTTTGATGAGGCGAAATATTTGCAAGACACCGAGGAATCACTTGGCGACAATGATGAACGTAGTGTCGCAGATCTTTTGGTTGATCAAGTTGAGTTTGCTGACATTATTCTCATAAGTAAAACCGATTTGGTTAATGAAGATACCGTCCAACGTCTTGAGGCAGTAATCAAGACTTTAAATACACATGCCAAAATCATCCCAATCTCCCATGGTAAGGTCGATATTAAGGAAGTATTAAATACGGGATTATTTGATTTTGAAAGCGCACAAGCCGCACCGGGTTGGCTCAAAGAAATGCGAGGAGAGCATGTGCCTGAAACAGAGGAATACGGTATCGGAAGTTTCACGTATCAGGCTCGTGTTCCATTTCATCCAGAGAAATTCCATGCCGTTTTGCATAGTTTGGACAAGTATGGAAAGTTAATTCGATCTAAAGGCTATTTTTGGCTAGCGTCTCGTCCTGAATTTGCGGGTCAATGGAGTCAAGCAGGCGGAATTGCTCACTATGGATTTGCCGGGATGTTTTGGAAGGCCATACCCAAAAAGAATTGGCCAACTGATAATGAATACCTCGCTTCAATTGACAAAGTGTGGGTTGAACCATTCGGTGACATGCGACAAGAAATTGTATTCATAGGCCAAAATCTTGATAAAACTAGACTTACACATGCACTCGATGATTGTTTGTTGAGTATGGATGACGTGCTCAAAGGTAAACAATATTGGAAGACTCTCTCAGATCCATTTCCTGAATGGAAAAGTGCATAAGAATTTAGTGGGATTACTATTGGAGACTCTGAATGAATAAGCAGCAGGCAGATCAAGTAATCAAAAAGGCCAAAAGTATATGTGATGAGTCGGGTGTTCGTTTAACAAAAAAACGAGAGCGTATATTTGAAATCATGTTGTTGGCGGGCATGCCCCTATCAGCCTATGAAATTGCTGATCTTTATAACAATTCTGCAGATGGAGTAATGCCACCAATGTCTGTATATCGAATTCTAGATTTTCTTGAATCAGAAGATTTAGTGCATAGGCTGAGCTCCAACAACAAATATGTGACTTGTGCTCATCTGAATTGTGGTCAGAAACATGAAATTTCTCAGTTTTTGATCTGTGGCAATTGTGAGAGTGCAACTGAAATTTCAATGTCATCGAAAGTTATGAATGATATTAAAACGCTTGTTAAAAATGCGGGTTTTTCGCTCAAAAATCCGCAAATAGAACTCGAGTGTATTTGTGATGAATGTTCGGCAAGCTTCAATTAATAATATTATTTACTAAGGAAAAAAATGAGACCAGATATTCACCCAGACTACCGAGAAGTACTTTTTCATGACACTAGTGTTGATGAGTATTTTATTATCGGATCGACTCTGAAAACCAATGAAACAAAGAAATGGAAAGACGGGAAAACTTATCCATACTATGTTATTGAAACGTCATCTGCTTCACATCCTTTTTATACGGGTAAACAGCAGGTTGCGAAGGCAGAGGGAAGGGTTGCTAATTTCAACCGTCGATTTGGCCATCTTTCAAAAAATAAAGAAAAAGATCCTAAAGATTGAAGTAAGCAGGAGTCAGACTCTGCTAATCAGAGATTTTCTTTAAAGAAAAGCACCACAGCCTGTTGATAGATATCTCTATTTTCCTTCTTGCGATAACCATGACCTTCATTGAGAGCATTCATATACCAGACTTGGTTACCATTTTCTCTCAGTGATTTAACGATCTGCTCGGCCTCAGTCACTGGAACTCGTGGATCATTTTCACCCTGAACAACGAATATGGGGACGCTGATTTTATCAACATTATTATTGGGGCTGATTTCTTGCAGGAACTTTTCCATTTCAGGATCTCGTTCATCGCCATATTCAACACGCCTGAGATCCCGTCTGTAGTCTTTGGTGTTTTTCAAAAACGTTACAAAATTTGAAATCCCCACAATATCAACCGCCCCCTTTAATCGGTCACTAAAGTGCACAGCACTTGCTAGAACCATATATCCACCATATGAGCCGCCGTACACAATAACGCGGTTTTCATCAAGATGAGGTTGTGTTTCGATCCAATCAAGCAAAGCACCAATATCTTTCACCGAATCTTCTCTTTTATATCCATTATCCAGTGACAGGTACTCTTTGCCATACCCATCGCTTCCTCGAACATTTGGTGCAATGACTGCAGCATTTAGCTCATTTATCCATAGTTGGAATGTGCTACTAAATCTTGGTCTAGATTGACTTTCGGGCCCTCCATGTATCGATATAATGACCGGTTGTGGTGTTGCAGATTCTTTAGCATAAACGAACGCGGGAATCTCTCTACCATCAAAGGAGGGATATTTAACCAATTCTGGTTTAATAAATTTAGACGTATCTAAACCGCCTACCTCTGAGTAAGTCCATCTTTCAAGTTTTCCATGAGAAAGCACATTTCTTTTCAGATCCAGAACATAGGTATCCGACGGAGTTTGGTGAGTGTTTATAGTAAGCCCAAGACGATTATTATTCTTGTCAAACTGCATGCCACCAACCAAGCCTAATGGAATGGAATTAACTTTTTTAAATTTAAATGATTTTGGATCTAGCAAGTATAGTGTGCTGTAACCATTTTCGTTTATAACGAATGCTGCTCGTTTACCATCTTCACTCATTGCAAAGCCATCGACATCCCAAGGTATTTCGCTCGATATGATAACGTCGTCGCCATTCTCTAGGTTGTGGTAAGTTAGTTGGCTAAATTGACTAAATTTGTCAGTAATGTAAAACACTCCTTTATCATCCTTATCGAACGCTAAGGCTGAGTTCGCAGAGGGATCTTTCTCTTTGCCTAATATGAGTTGTTTCTTCTGAGTTTCTAAGTCGACCAAATATATTTTGGAATTTGTTATCGAAATGTAATTTTGTACAAGTAATGTCTTATCATCCTCAGTCCAATCACTTGCGCCCCACCACGTTCCATCTGGTGACTCTAAAACCATTTGTGCTTCTTCAGTGTTAGTGACATTCATTACCCAGATATCATTTGATCTTCCATTTCTTTTTGTACTTTGAAATGCTATCTGTTCACCGTCAGTACTCCAAAGTGGGCCACCATTTCTTGATTTTCCATCGGATAATAACTTTGCAGATGCATTTGCAGTATCAAGCAAATATATTTGTGCATTCTCCGTCCCACCCTTATCCATCGTGAATATGATAGATTGATCTGTTGGATGCGTTGCGACAGAACCGATAGGCTCTTGGAAATAAGTAACTTGATTTCTTGCCGCTCCGGGGCTTTGCACATAGTGAAGCTGGCTCACATTTCCAAATCGCGTTGAGATATATAATCCTTCGTTTCCATTATGAAAGCCTCTAAAAGAGGCCGATCGGACATTTTGATATCTTTTCAAGTCATCTTTTATTGATTGGGAAATGGCAGGAACATCCTCAAGAATTAAGTTGCCATTATTTTCGGTCCTTATTTCTTGCGCAAAAGAAGTGATCGTAAAACAGAAAATCAGAGCCAGATAAACTATTTTTTTCATACTCGAACCTGTTTAAGAAATCAATTGGATGAGATTATGTACAATAAAAGCGCTTATGTAACAGCCAAGGCCTGCCCAAATGCAGCCAAAAATTGGATTATCTTTACTGAACAGCCAATAGAGACCCCCCACATAGATTGCCATACCAATTGCTATTGGGTAGTAGGCGACAAACAAAAGTCCGAAAATTATTAAAAAGTATTTTGGTGCAAATCCAGTCATTACATTTATTCCTTTAATTTTGTAAATATTACGTAACTAAGATCGTTAAAGGTTACCATTTTTAGAGTCATAATGCGTATCAATTCCCTGGTAGATATTTACTTATGAGCTGCACTCTAAAGCGTATACGAAGCGCTAATTGAAAACAGTTGACAAGATCGTTATGTAAAGTAAACTTTACATAACGAACTAACTTTTTATTAAATTTATGGCAAAAATTACTCACTACGGGCAATGGCTCGATATAAGCTCTTTAAATCCCGTTGATAAAAAAAACTACCTGACATCTGTGACTTTATTTCTTTTTGGAGCAGTGGCTTGGGGTATTCACTTATCATCTGTTGGTATTTTTTATGATACTCCTGATATTGAAAATGCAAAATCTTCATTTTACACCGTCGTTAGAGTAGTTGTGATCATTTCCTGGATAGTTTCATCTTTGTACTATATGAAGTTTCTAAAAACTCAGGATGAGCTTATTATAAGGTGGAACGAATTTATAGGAAGCTGGGGAGCTATTGGGTTTTTGAGTTTCGGCATGCTTATGTCACTCTTGTCACCTTATTTAGAATTCAAACCTGGATTTTATGAGCTGTTTTTGGCATTCGCGATTGGTTGTTCAATTGGCGGACTGAGATTTCATAATAAATATTTAGCCGAATGAAAAATAACCTCAAACAATTTCGTAATGATTTAAATTTAAGCCAGGAAGAATTAGCGAGTAAAACAGGAGTTACTCGACAAACAATCAACTCAATTGAAAAAGGTAAATTCGACCCATCGCTTAGTCTTGTATTTAAGCTACTGAAGGTTCTTGAGTGTTCCTTAAACGAATTGTTCGTTTACGAACATCATTAAAAAACAATTAACATGAGACATATATGTTCAAATTTCTATTTATAAAAATTTATGGAGTCACAAATGAGTACAGTTAAGTCTATTTTTTCGTCACTTGGACGATTCTTAGAGAAAGCAAGAGCCATTATGTTGAATCTTGCTACCGCGTTCTTTTTGATTTTTTTTGCGATCATAATTATTGGAGGACTGACATCTGGACCTGAGGTTAAAGATCCAAGTGGCGGTGTGCTGTTACTTAATCCTGAAGGGGTGGTAGTTGATCAGGAGGTGTTTACATCAAATTTTCCATTTGATCTCACTGTTGGGTCTCCAACAGATCAGATTCAAACGAGAGATCTTATACAAATAATTAGAGCATCAGTTGACGATGAGGATATTCCTGCCGTGTTTATTGATTTCTCATCTACAAACTTTGCTGGACCAACCACAGCGATAAACATTGCGAAAGAATTGAAAGCGCTCCGAGAATCTGGCAAACGAGTCATTGCTTTTAGTGATCGTTTATCTACCAGTTCTTATCTTATGGCTTCTCAAGCATCTGAGGTCTGGGTTCATCCTGTTGGAAGTCTCAGCGTTCGAGGACTTGGTGGAATGAGAAACTACAATAAAGAGCTTTTCGAGAATCTAAAGATCAATATACATAATTATTCACAGGGAGATTTTAAATCTGCGACTGAAACAAGTTGGAGATCGAACATGTCTGAGAATGACAGGATTCAGAGAGAAGCGTTGCTATTTCCGATTTGGGATGAAATGAAAGCTCTCATGGCTGAAGGTCGTGAACTTGAAGCCAAAGATATTCAGTCTTTTGCAGATGATTACGTTGGATTTTTTGGTGAGGCGGCAATAGGAAATATTGCCTACGCTAAAGAAAATAACATCATTGATGGTACGAAATCATTTCCAGAATTTCGTCAATATATGATTGAAAACTTTGGTCGAGATGAAGAAGCCAAAAGCGAAACTTACAAAACTATTTCTTTCAAGGAGTATGCAAAACAGATAAATAAGGACTTGTCTTTCAGTAGTAATCACATCGCTGTAATCACTGCTGAGGGTGCGATTATGGAGGGAGAAATCTCGCAAGGTGTTGCGGGTGCTACTGGAGTGGTAAAACAAATTAGGTCTGCACATGAAAACAAAAATACAAAAGCCATTGTCTTCAGAGTAAATAGCCCTGGTGGGTCGATTATTGCAAGTGAAATGATGCGAGATGAGTTGCTTGCTGCCAAGAATAAAGGTATTAGTGTGATTGTCTCCATGGGAGATTACGCTGCGTCGGGAGGAGTATATATCTCGACTCCAGCCGATTATATTTTTGCTGAACCCACTACCATCACAGGCTCGATAGGTGTGGCAATTGCGTTGCCAACACTGGAGAAGGCGATGGATTACATTGGCGTAAATTTCGACGGTGTTGTTACCTCTAAGTATGGTGGCTGGGATCCAACACAAGCTATTGATGATGACCTGGATAAAATTTTTGCTAGCTGGGGTGCCGCCGCATACGATCGATTTGTTAACATTGTCGCGGAGTCAAGATCTCAATCTTACGAAGATATCAAAGAGATTGCAGGTGGCAGAGTTTGGATTGCAACGAGCGCCAAAGAAAAAGGGTTGGTGGATGAGATTGGGGGTATCGAGAATGCAATTACCTACGCTGCTAAGTTGGCAGAATTAGAAGATTATAAAGTGGAGTATTATGGTGAAGAGCTTTCTCCAAAAGAGCTTCTTCTTAAAGAGTTAATTGATAATTTTGATGTCTCTGTTGGGGAACCGAGAGTACTCCGAGCAATAAGTGATTTAACACAACTCTATGTGACATTAATGGGAATTCAAGAGCCGAAAGCATTATTAACTTGTGAGAATTGTTTGGTGGATTTTGATTAGGGGAGTTTTTAGAAATTGAGTTTACAAATTAACTGGATTAACCGGTTAATTTTCGCATTAATGACTCAAATATACCTCTCCTGAACCATTTCGACCAAGTAAAAGCGAAAATAGTTCCTAAAATGCAGAATATAATTGCAGCAACGAATGCTTGTGATGATGTATGAGTGCCGGTAAATCCAATAGCATCAATAAACCCCAAACCGACGATTATATGAAGAACATATAGGGTAAGGGTTTGTGTCCCAGCAGGAGCGATTAAAGAGTAAATTTTACTCTCTTTGAATTTTTCCGATACGAGTAAACAAAGACCTATGATAAATATAGCTGAGCCAGATGCTGCTAGAAAATAAAGTGGCATTGGTGGCATCGAATCAGTCATAAATAAAAATTGAAGCTCAGAATCAGCAGGAATTACATAGCTTGAGATTATGAAACTCATGATTTCTGAAAATATTATTGCAATTAAACCCCAAGAAATCATTGTAATCTGAACTTGTCTTTTCTTTAATAAAACTCGGCTCATAAGCATGCCAAGTAAGAAAAATCCTAACCAAGGAAAAACAGGATGGAATCCATTAAAGAATAGATTTCGAGTGAATCCATCAATTGTCCAAAACCCGGTATAGGTAAGTTCTTCAAAATTCCAGCCTGATTCGTAATCAATGAAAAGCATCATGCTAAAAAAAACTAGATTGAGAATACTTATAACCAATATCAGTGCTCGATTGCCGAAGGGAAGCAAAAAAACACCAAATAAAAAATAAAAGGCATAGTAATGCAAGATATCACCCTCAAAAATAGTCATATTTAAAAGCCCTAAAATGAGCAAAAATATGGATCTCTTCACAATGGTGTTAACTGTTTGACTTTCTTTCTTAAAACTCGATAGTCCAAGACCAATGCCTGCGAGAACTACAAAGGTAGCAGAGGCACGACCCTGTAATTGTCCTATAAATTCATTAAAGAATCCCTCATTGCTCTGAACTCCGTGTGACATGACAATATCAAAATTGACAAGAACCATGCCCACAAAAGCAAGATATCGAGCTATGTCCAGTCCAATTAATCGTTCACTCATATGATTTTTCTAATCAAATAAAAACATCCAATATAGTATACGCTGCGGTACAGTCGCTGCTCTTATTCATGTTCCAGAGTGGCGTTAGTCAGGTGTTCGTGGAAGCAGGATAATGTTTACTTAGTTATAGACAGCTCTTCCAAAATATTCTCTGCATTTTCTAATTTATCTAATGTCCATAAGAAATATCTTGAATCAACAGAGATAGTCCTTGCTTCCGGTATATACTTGTAATCCGCAATGATTGTTTCAAGCATTCCATCAAAAGCGAGACCAACCAGTTCAAAATCAGAATTTATCGTTGCTGATCCTGAGTTGCCATTGGTAATGTCTAGGGTCGAGAGAAAATTAACGGGTACTGAATTAACGGGTTCGTAATAATAATCACCATAATCTTTTTTGTTGATAAGATTTAGTAATTTATCACTGGCATTAAATGGCTCTTCACCTGTGTGCTTCTGAGGAATACCCTCTAACCTTGTGAAGGGTTCGTATGTCAAACCATCCTTTAATGATACTGCTTTCACGTTTCCATAAGTTACTCTTAACGTTCCATTAGCATCTGCATACAGTTGTTTATTAGATGAGTTGTAATATTTTTTTAAAAGACCTATGAATTTTGATTTAAGTAATTGTCTTTTTGCTCCTCTCTCTTCAGATTCTTTTTCGTATTTCATAGACTCATCGAAAGTCTCTTTCGCAAACAGGATAAGGGGGTCATCAGAGTTATTTAATTCATCAAGGCTCATTGCCATCATTTCTGAAAAACTCTCCGAATTCTTAAATTTTGTTGAATAAATTTCATCTACTTTATTGAGCATCGTTTCCTCGGATTCATCTAATTTAAGTAATTTGCTATAAACAGGTCTTCTGAAAGAAGGATCTATATCTTTATAAATCATCAGTCTATCTTTAAATATTGCTTGGTCTACTCTTGGATCAAAAGAATAACTGAGCCTCTTTATTCTGTTGATCATTCTCTCTTGATCCCTATCCTGATATCCAGGTTTTCTCTCAGCATCAATTTTCTCTCTCTCTACAGCATTTCTATAAAGTGTTTTTGCTTGGGAAATGAGAGAAGAATTTCCGTAATATCTTCTTGCTATTGCTTTTTCTTGATCCTGATTAATTAAATCAAGTAACTCATTAAGATAATTTTTATCTTCATCTGATGCTTCATTTTTTACAAACTGTAAAAATTCATCCCATTTCATTTTTTCAGTTTCAATAAGTTTAAAGTTATTTGCGCCATCTATTTGGCCAGATATTTTTTTGTAGTAGTTTTCGTAACCACTTTTTAGACCTCGATATTTAAGTTTGGAGCCGTCAGCTTGGTTAGTGTTCTCCTCCATCAACTCAATACCCCGTTTTAAAAATTTTACGGTCTCATGAAAGCCAATCTTTAAATCCCATTCAATTTCATTAAAAGTAATGGTTCTGTTTGTTCTACCTGGATAACCAACAACCATCACAAAGTCATTTTCATTTATACCTTTGGCAGAAACTTTTAAAAATGAATCAGATTTATAGGGGATATTATCTTCGTTATATTCTTTACTTGAGCCATCTTTTGCTGTGTACGCTCTTAGTAAAGCAAAGTCGCCTGTATGTCTCGGATACATCCAATTATCGATTTCTCCGCCATACTCTCCAATGTAAGCAGGTGGCGCATAAACTAACCTGATGTCCTTGAGTTTTAAAACCTTTTCAAGTTTATAAGTCTCACCACTAAAGAAAGATCTTACTCTGCACTCAACTTCATCAGAAGTTTCACATTTTTTTATTATTTCTTTTTTGTTATCTTCAATAATCTTGGCTCTATCTATGGCTTTAGTATCATCAGTCAATCCATCTAAGACTTGTTTTGTAATATTGCTGCTTTCTAGAGTGACATAGACTCTTGCTCCCGGTGCAGATCTTTTTTCAGCATCTTTTGTCCTCGCAACAAAACCAGTTTCAAATAAATCTGTTTCAGCATTGGAATTAAATTGTAAATATGAACCCTCGATACAATGATAATTTGTAGCTATTAAGCCTTCATTCGAGACAAAAGCAGCAGAGCATCCACCCAGACTGACGATTGCGCTCATGGGATGTTTAAATAAATCGCTAACATTTGAAACATTACCCTGGTAACCACTAGCACGAAGTTCTTTTTGCAGTAATGCCATTTGGTATGGTTCCCACATTCCTTCGTCAGCAAATATGTTTAAACTAAAAAATATGGTAAAAACAAACAGATATTTTTTACTCATCAGAAGTCCTCTAAGAATGAGGACTTGATTGTATGTTATTTGAGTATTGAACTAAATAAATTTAATGTTATGTATGGTTGGTTGGATAACGTATTTTTCTGTTACTAGCCGATGGTTTTTTGTTTTGGTCAACCCTTAAAAAATTCACTCGTTAGTTTTGTTAGGTTTATTTACTTTTTAATAAGGAGATTATTCTTTATGAAGTATCAAATTTTGACAATAATCTTATTGTGCCCTTTCATTTTTTCAGCAACGGCTTTGGAAGACTCAGCTAAGAATCGTGAGTATCACGCAACGCGCTATATGACTGCCATGTCCACTGAGGGGATGCTTCAAGATTTTGTTGAAAATATGTCAATGAACGTGCCTCCAGAGGCCAGGGAAGGCTTCAGAGCTGCGATTCTTTCCTATATGGACATATCTGAGATATATAAAACCTCTCATAGCTTACTTGTAAAATATTTTACCGCTGCAGAGTTGGAATCATTAGCTGATTATTATAGCTCGCCCCTAGCACAATCCGCCCACAAAAAGATGGGTGCTTACGCGGCAGAACTTGTGCCTGTAATTCAGGCTGAAGCATCCAAAGCTATTGCAGAAATGCAAAAAGCAGAAATGGAGAAAAACAGATCATTACCTGATGTTCAGGAGTAAAAATATTTTAAATGTTTGAGAGAATTCAAATATAGGGAAAACAATCCCTCTAGTGACTAAATATAGAATCAAATTTTATTTGAAGATCCACTATGCAGTGAAAAACTCAACAGATTCAGAAGTCCTCTAAAAATATGGATATGATTGTATGTTATTTGAGTATTAGAAGTGATTAATATTTAATTTCTAAATGAAAACTCTGCACTTTAGGAGAGATCAAATAAGTTGTTGTCTGATCTGTTGTTGATTAGTTTACGTCTAAAGAAAAAGGAGGTTATTATGAATTTTATAAAATTTATTGCTTTAATTTGCACTATTATATTTTTTTCTTCGTCCTCTTATGCGAGCCACTGTGGTGGTAGCCATACTCATGATCACAAGAAAATGGCTGAGAAAAAAGAAACTTTAAAAGAACCAGTGATGGAAGAAGCTTCAGAGGTGGCCATTGCCTCAAATTCTGAGGAAGATTCTGCAGAGGATCAAGATTCAGAATCGGACACTGAGACTAGATAACTAAATGGGTGATGAGGAGAGTTTACCAACAAGTTTACTCTCCTCAATCGTTTTTAGTCGTAATCGAACTCCCGCGAAACGACATTAGAATTTAAGAATTTTATCTTGTAGATGCCGGCTTGCTCAATTAAGTAGGCGCTCTCCATCCAATGAAGTTTTGCAGTCATCTCATTACCATGCTTAAACACGCCTTTATTGATGTAACTCACGTGTGCTGATCCAGTATCCAATGAAATATCAAACTCGCTCAGCTTCCATGAGGTTTCAATCAAGGGAGCAACATTTGGATCGACATGTGTCACGAAATCATGGAACCGCTCAATATCCATCACTTCACCAGCTTCAAAAATTTTAAAATCCTCGGTAACAACTTCATTGAGCAGTGCCCGTTTGTAATTGTTTACATCTAGAACCTCAAAAAAGCGCTCCATAGTCTGAATTACTTTTTGCTTAGCCACTTCACTGTTTTGAATTGAAGAGTCCATACATCCCATTACTGAGAATAATGTAAAAAAAGAGAAATAAATAAATAAAATTAAAGCTCTCATTTTATAATAATAACCTTTGGTTTCAGGGAATTTCAAATATAGACGAACCTACTTCTGCCAGTCACTTTTTAAAGAATCTAATTCTATTCGAAGCTTGTCTATTTCCGTTGAAAGACTAGCGAGTCTCCTTTCAAATTTATCTGCATTATATATATACAAAGTTATAAATATTGCTAAACAAACGTTGATTACCTTCTGCCAATTATTCACTAAAGCTTACCTCCTGTGTGTTATTAAGATCTATAAATTTCTCCAGGGCAGATGCATAACTAATTATTTCTTTGTCAGTCCAACGGGCACCTATTATAGAGACTCCAACTGGAAATTTATTTAAGGTGAAAAAAGGAATTGTGATATGAGGCATGCCTGTATGTGCTGCATATCCTCCATTTCCAAATTGAATGCTTTTTTTAATGGCGGCAGAATCTCCCCCGATGTAATCGATTCGCCATGCCGGGCCACGCGTGAGCCCAATGAATGCGTCTAATTTATTTTGTTCTAAAATAGCTAATGTATCACGATAAGAGTTCTTTAATTTCCATTTTGAAAACCAATAACGAAAAATATTTCTACTTTCCGAAGATAAATATAAAATATCTTGGCCAAAGTGAGGCATAACCTTGTCAGAATTAGCATCGTTAAATGCAATGATGTCTTCAAGCGTTTTAATTTTTGAGTTTGAGTTTTTAAGGTACCTCTCTAAACCCTCTCTGAATTCATAAAGTAAAACATAGTACTCCTGGTCACTAGGGTAGACTCGCGTGTCTTTAAATGTGACCAATTCGCCGCCTAAGGATTCAATTGCTGACTTCAGTTTTTTATGAAAAGTTTTAATTTCATCACTTTGATTTCGCGGCTCTAGCAAACCGAACCTAAGTCCATCCAAGTTTGAATTGAGAGTGGCTTCGTGAAAATTAAAATCAAAATCTTTGGGTATTTTGTGGGTTGCAGGATCATTGAAGTCAAAGCCTGATATCACTTCGAGTAATTTCGCGATCTGAGCTACGGTTCGCCCCATGGGTCCAGCGGTATCCTGTGATGAAGAAATCGGTACTATTCCTGATCTACTTACTAATCCTACAGTTGGTTTGAACCCCACGATACCATTAATTGATGCAGGGCAAGAGATTGAGCCATTTGTCTCTGTGCCAATGCTAACATTTACAATACCGGATGCGACTGCTACAGCAGATCCTGAACTTGAACCGCAAGGATTAAATTCTTTACCCAACGGATGAGTCGTTTGTCCCCCGTAGCTTGACCAACCACTAACCGAGCTTGTCGATCTAAAATTGGCCCATTCAGATAAGTTTGCTTTGCCAATAATGACGTAATCTGTTTCGATTAATTTATCTACCAGAAATGCATTGGTAGACGCTACGTTGTCGGCTAAGGCGAGCGATCCTGCTGAAGTAACTTGACTTTTTATATCAATATTGTCTTTTACGACGATATGCACTGAATTAGGGTTCGAGCTGTATGAATATTCTTTTATTAGTGAATTGTTGGGATCAGTCTCGCGCGAGAGTAAAAACGCAGATGCGTCTATTGCTTGGGTGCAGAGTAAACTTACGCACAAACAAATGTATATCCATCTAGGTCTTAGTTTCATATACATAGGATATACTTTAACTATAAATAACTAAAACCCTGAATTTTTTTGATGCAGCAAAGAGAAGTGGTGGGCCTGGGAGAACTCGAACCTCCGACCAATGGATTATGAGTCGGATGGCACTAGAGTTAGTGACCTCTAAAGCTAATTCAGCCAGACCTCAAGGTTGTTAGCCCGGCCAATCCCACGATCAAGTTTGAGATCAAGCACAGCGGTCATATTACAAGTATCTAGAAGTGCCAGAGCGTCAGCCTGATCAGATCCTTTGAGCGCCTGAATGGCGGACTGTACTCGTTCGAGCAAATAAAACCGAAAAGGTTGCGGGCAAACATGTATAGCAGTTCCTTCCACATCAAATTCTGCTTCACCTGCGTAGCGCTCACACTGAGTGCCAATCGCTGGCTTGTTTTCCTTCAGCCATCGATTAATGCCGCTATGAGAAGCGATCGTTTCCGGAACAAAATCAAGCGCAAAATGGGTCAGTAGCTCGATGATTGTCTCCGGTACCTCATCGTCCTGCAGGAAACTATGTGGTAAGTTAATGTACTCCCCAGTATCTGGCTCCGGTCTATTCATCCTCTCAACCCAACGATGAATCCAGGGGCCTCGCATCTGTAATAGGCGGTGAGGCACTGGGTCTCGACCTAGATGCCCATACAGGGGGCACATGAGGCCAAAGTCACCAACACAAGGTTTTCCACCCAGTAGGTACGGATATTGCGTCAGGTGCGCGTTAAATTTTTCGACAAAACCCTCGTAGAGTTTCTCGATAATAGCATGAGTAGAAGGTCTAACACCCCATTGCGGAGCTACGTTAGTGCTTACGTGCGCTATAACCTTCTTGGCATGCTCCTCATCTCCATTCATTTGTGAGGTAAAATGATAGAGAATAAAGTCGTGCTGCTCTTCATCGAAGTTAAATCGGTAATGCATTGCTGGCCTGCATAAGCCTTCGGCTCCTAGAACGTCGAACAATAAGCTGATGATATGCTGGCAGGGACCAGGCGGTTTCGCTGGATGGCTCGAGCGCTCCTCGAAAAAATCAACAATAGCAACACCATCCCTGATTATCCTTCCGTCTGGAAAGACAATAGTTGGCATAGAAAATCTGCCCATTTTTTTGCCTAACTGATAAAGATATGGCTGCGGCGCTCGTTCTTCATAGGGGATGCCTTGCTTGATCATGTAGCTTCGGGCCCGACCCGTATACATAGACTGAGCAACGCTATAAAGGAGCACCGCTTCAGGATTATCGGGTTTCATCGCAGGACCTATTGGATCATCGAACCAGCTCATGGGATAACTCAGTTTCTTACTATGTAATTAAATCAATCATTTAAGTGGTGGGCCCAGTAGGACTTGAACCTACGACCAATCGATTATGAGTCGACTGCTCTGACCAACTGAGCTATGGGTTACTTTATTTTCCTTATGTAAAACAATGGCTTACAACTGCGCTTACTGTCACCTGATGTCTCCATATTAAAGATAATTGTTGCTGTGTCAAGACAACTGTTACCTCTTTTGTACCTGTCTCATTTTATTTATGAGACTGTTTATGGGGGCGGGGGGGAGTGTTTGGTATTGTTATTTTAGATGTACCAGTACACATACTTTAAATAAGATTTGTGCATTAATCTGTGCATTTAAGAGCCATGTTTCCGGATTCAAAGCTGATGGCTTTTGGTTTAGTCAACCTATGAAAAAATCAACCGTTAAAGCTATATTGGTCGTTTAATTTTAGGTGGGTAGAGTACCGTTCAAAATAATGTTAGCAATGTCTAGATTAACTTTAGTATTCGTTTTTTTAACTTTAGTTTCCTTGCCTGCAAGCGCCTCCTTTAATCTAGATATAGATGATGATGGAAAGACTGATGCATTGACTGATGGACTGATAATTTTGAGATATATGTTCGGACTATCTGGAGAGCCATTAGTTGTTGGAGTCATTGGCAGCGGCGCAAACAGAGCAAATTCAGAACAGATTCTTAGTTATCTCGCACCCAATGACACTAAATTGGATATTGATGGAGACGGCTCTGTAGACGCGCTGACTGATGGTCTTCTCATTCTAAGAAATTTGTTTGGGCTATCTGACACCGCATTGACACAGGGAGTGGTCTCCAACAATGGGATTCGTAACAGCTCAAGTTCCATATTGATTTACATCAATACTATAAAAGATAGTGATGGAGACAACGTTACTAATTTTTTTGATGCTTTTCCAAATAATCCTGATGAGTGGATCGATACAGATAATGATGGTATTGGAAACAATGAAGATGAGGATGATGATGGTGACGGTATTCCAGATATTTCAGATCCATTTCCTCTGGATACGAGTGCATCTAATGATACAGATATAGATGGCATTGCAGATATTTATGATCCTGATGATGATGGTGATGGAATAATTGACGAACATGATGTTCTTCCAAAACAAAAATCTGTATCAGAAAGAATAACCATTGACCCATGGATAAATGAAATTTTTATTTCTACTCCCGACTGGGCAAATGGGGATTTTGACATTAATTTGGAGCTTGTTGCTTCAATTTATATGAATTGCGCGAATTATTGGGTGGGGTTTGTTAGTGAATCTGGAGAGACATTTGATGAGCAACATTTATGGGATCTGTCATGCGAAAAATTCACTCAAGATGGACCCCTCATTGATCGTATTAACAATTATTATTTTTTCAGAATTAGTACCCTCGCGAGTGAACAAAAAATTCCCGCAGCATTTTTTGTTAGAAGCGAAACTCAGTGTCTTGAAGTAGTTGTTTTTTTGGGAACCGTTGGTCCCACAGATGGACACTGTTCGGCTAACCCAATTGATCGTCTCCCTGCAGAGTTGGCGAACCCTATTCACCTTGAGCGTTCTGGTGTTGGTGTAAAAAGGTCTGATTTCTCTGTATGGCATATTGTCTCTGAGGAGGCGGTTTGGCAACAAAGTCATCATTTAACTCATGATTTCCAAAATCATTATCAAATTTTTAAATGGGCTGAGCCGGAAACAAGTTTTAGACAGAATCATATTGATTTAGGTGTTTTGGAACTTCCTAAACCCCGTAATACTATTGTTAAAAGCCTCCAAAACGCTCATGTTGCTAAGCCAATGCGTAACATAAATAAGGTAAAAGGGTTTATTGTAAACGAAATCAATTCTGACGTTCTTGATGATGATGGGGAGTCGACATATCTTTTTTGGTCCAAAAAAATAAGGGCAGATCTTTTAGATTATATGTCTAATTTTGCATTGGATGCGGTAGTAAAAATATTAGGAAGCCCACGTGCAAATAACTTCGGTCATTTCTTTGACTTTCCTGACGATAGTCTTGTGTTAAAAAATTTAGCGATCGAGAGAGGTCATTATGATGCTCGGCAGTGGACGCACAACAACTTTGTTTTCGCGGGTCAAGGTGGAGGTTATTTTGGTATGTCAGAAGATAGTTATTGGAATGGGAAATTGAGATATATTGAGGATGATGGGTCAGTCAACGAGTGGTTGCCTCGTAAAGTCTTTGATAATAGTGTGGGTAATGGATTTTGGGCTCCAGATGAATATTTGCTGGAGGGCTCTGAGCTTTCTTTAATGGATCCCGCAGGCGGCGCCGGTTCATATAGAGAAAACATTAGTCACGGATGGATTCACGAGTTTTTTCATAATTGGGAGGGCTACCAAGGAATAGTCGCTAGCACATTTGGTCCAAAACGATTTTCACATCCAAGAGCTGATTGGGGAGATAATCCTATAATGCATGGACCATCATCGATATTTCCAGATTTTATTCTTGAGAACGTAATAAATCAGAGAGACTATGATGGATACCAGAATCTTTGGTCGATGGATAGGAATTATGGTTACGCAGTAAGCCGTGACAAATTGGATGATTATGCACAAGAATTTAGAGATGGAAATCAATCGTATGAATGGATTTGGGCATATTATCTTGTTAAAAATTTCGGTCTTGAAAAAATGTATGCAGAGTATTATCGAAGACTCGCTTCAGCAGGAGATTGGAGAGTAGCTCTTCATCAAACCTTTGGAAAATATTTTGATGAGTTATTTGAGGACGCAAATAATTGGATGCAAACCGTTAATTCGGTTGAACAATTGTCTCCGAGTTTTGCTTCAGTTGATGATTTTAAAGAAGCTTTAAATATCTCTTACAACGTTTCTTTCTTACAAGTAAGAAATTATTCTTCACCAAATCAGCACTTCCGAACTGTTTACACTTTTTTAGGAGAGGGGGACCCTGATGACGTTGGTTCTCTTTGGATACCTGTACTTCACTCTGAAACAGATGTAAAAGTTCAAGAAGACGGCGTTGATGTTAATTTATCTACATCTGAGGATGGTCAACTGAAAATTAATGGTCACTTGGCTTACTTTTATTCAAATGATACAAGTACGTTGCATGCTGGAGGACTTGACACTTCTGAAAATTGGTCTGCTTTTACTAGGATTGGAGAGCCTACCTCAAATCTATTTTTCCCCGTATCCATTTTTGATCATGATTCGGATGGTCTTCCCGATGATTATGATCCTAAATATCAAGAGCTTTTTTTCACCCATGACGGTAGATACAAATGGGACGAGTGGCCCACTAATTAGAGATTACATTATTTGACCTTCCCAAAAGTACGAGTCGGAATATTCAAATATTTGGGAAGCGTAAAATCCTCTCGATTATGAGTCGACTGCTCTGACCAACTGAGCTATGGGTTACTTTATTTTCCTTATATAAAACAGTGACTTACAACTACGCTTACCGTCACCTGATGTCTCCATATTAAAGATAATTGTTGCTGTGTCAAGACAACTGTTACCTCTTTTGTACCTATCTTATGTTGTTTTTGAGACTGTTAATGGGAGCGGGGGAGGTTTGTTTGGTATTATTATTTTAGATGTATCGGTGGAAATACATTTAATGCTATTTTGTCTACTTTGAGGCGCTTTAAGTACCCCAGGGCAGATGGCCAGACCATCTCATGGGCAGATATAGGGATTGGGAGACTTTTTAGGTGGTTAAGGTTGTAAACTAGATGTCAATCACAATTTTGAAATTTTGATCCCCAGCACTTCGTTGCAAGCGCTTGTCCTTGGGTTAATTCGTCTTGGGTTAAAGATTGGCTAAGCGACTGCAAATTATCAAGTGCTTGTTTCTCACCCTGGCCTGCGGCCATAAACCACCAAAGGTAGGCTTGAATTCGATTTTGCTTAACCCCATCACCGTAATAATACATCAAACCTAAATTAGTTTGTGCTTTTGCATTTCCATGCTCAGCGGATCTTTTGTACCAACGAGATGCCTCCTTAATATCTTGTTTTGCACCGCCTTTGCCGCTATAAATTGCAGATGCAAGCTGAAATTGTGATTCCGCTAACTCACTTTCAGGCATCCTTTCTGATAGCATCTTTATATTTTTATTCGCCCACACCAATCCATTGTATTCATTTTCAAATACCCATTCCCCATTCTTTTTATTAATAACTGGTCTTTTGAATGTGAGTTTGATTTTTTGTTGTCTCTTTTTAAGGATAAGATCCTGTAAGATATTTATCCAAACATATGCCTTTACATCCGATGCTTGAGGACTGTCACTATCAAGATATAGACGACTAATTCCATATAATGCAAGCCAAGACCCTCGATTAGCCGCCTCTCTATACCATTTTACTGCCTCGGCGTGATCTTTTTTTGAGGCGACGAATCTATACCGTTTTACTGCCTCGGCATGATCTTCAGCATGATCTTTTTCTAGTGCCATTCCATGATGATATTGTAAAGCCAATTGATACTGTGATTCTGAATCTCCTTGCTGGGCTAAATTCAATAATGACAATTCATTTGTCAGAACTGGGGTAATCATGAAGGAAAATATAATTAGTAAATATCTGTTCATACATAAACCATCTTTAGAATGTGAGGGCTGTAAAGTAGATTTAGTCCCATTCCACTACAAAACCCTCTACGAATTGCCTTCCCTTAAATCCTTTGGGTATTACTCCCGAATTTTCTCTTGAAAGAAGCCCAGGGCTGCCAGTAGTGTGGGCGAAATCTCTCTTACTTAGTTCGTTTGGTCTTCCTCTATTCAACCAATTTCTCCAACCCGCTTCTTTTTTTAACGATTCAATATCAACCTCGGAACCATTGCATAACCATTTGCCTTCAGTAACCTCATCCGTAAGACCAATCCAGGCAATCTTCCTATTTTTCATTGGCATCACCACATTACGGATATGATAAGCCTCTTCAGCAGAATTTGGACATGCAAGATACCCACCCATTTCGGTCGCCCGCTCTTGCGCTTCTGACCAAGATACCTGGCTAAGAACAAATTCATACTTACCTATTGTGCTTTTCATGGAGTTTTTTGGTTTGGTCTGATTATTTACCGAATCAGCCTCAGCTAACTTAGATTCAGGTTTAGGCGCGTCAAACTGACAAGTCTCCTCATCTACGATCATATCAATCTGATAATTTGATATGTTGTTTATGAAGTTAAATTTGACATATAAACCAGATTTGAAAAAAGCTTTCGCACCCTCTGAGCAGACTTGTTGCCTTGCCATCTTCGAAAACATATTATTGAGCATATCAGTTTCCAAGCCATCAAAATTTTCAGGTATCGGAAAGTCCCCAACCAATGGGAATATTACTCCATTCTCTCCTTCTGCTGACACTTTCATCATCGTAAATCCATTACCCTCCAAGGGAAGCATCGAGTTCATCATTTTAATAAATGTGTCTTGAGGGTCGTCCATAAGACTTTTTAAATTGGTTGATGGAGTTTCTGCATTCGATTCAGAGCAGCTTGCTAGTACCAGAAACAAACCAATAGTGGATAAGAAATTTAAATATCTAATATTTGTAACTCCATGATTAGTTTTCGATCTGACTACTAAGAAAAACGCTCATTCACAGACATCCGTTGACAAAACATTTTTAAAACCCCTATGTTAAAAAGGAAAGCAGGTGGGGGAGGCCCAAACCAACATGCAAGAAAAAGTCATCTTACTCAACAAAGAACTATCCAGACGAAAAGATCCGAGAGCCCTCACTCTCAAACAGGAAATGCAGGTCGAGATATATAACAATGCTAAAAGATTGCATCGATTAAGCTAGTAGATACAGTCGTTGGCTATTGATCTAAAAGAAATGAATGGTGGGCCCAGTAGGACTTGAACCTACGACCAATCGATTATGAGTCGACTGCTCTGACCAACTGAGCTATGGGCCCAAAGTTTTTACTGCTCGTCGATAAAGCTTCTTAAGTGATCAGAACGAGTAGGATGCCGAAGCTTTCTGAGAGCTTTTGCTTCTATCTGACGAATACGCTCTCGAGTAACATCGAATTGCTTACCAACTTCTTCAAGAGTATGGTCTGTATTCATATCAATTCCAAATCTCATCCTAAGAACCTTTGCCTCTCTCGCAGTCAAGCTGCCTAAAACACCTCGCGTAGACTCAGTAAGGTTGTTTTTAGTAGCGTTATCGATTGGCTGCGCAATGGTAACGTCTTCAATGAGATCTCCAATATTGGCATCTTCATCTTCGCCAATTGGAGTCTCCATCGAAATAGGCTCTTTGGCAATTTTCAATACTTTCCTGATCTTATCTTCGGGCATATCCATTCGCTCTGAGAGTTCCTCAGGTGAGGGTTCTCTGCCCATTTCTTGAAGCATCTGACGCGAAATTCTATTCAGTTTATTGATGGTCTCAATCATATGGACTGGAATTCTTATTGTCCTTGCCTGATCTGCAATCGAGCGAGTAATTGCTTGTCGAATCCACCATGTTGCATAAGTCGAGAACTTATATCCTCGTCTATACTCAAATTTATCAACCGCCTTCATCAGACCAATATTTCCTTCTTGAATCAGATCAAGGAATTGCAATCCTCTGTTGGTATATTTCTTAGCGATAGAAATCACGAGTCTTAAGTTGGCTTCGACCATCTCTTTTTTAGCTCTTCTGGCCATTGCTTCGCCAATGGTTACTCTCCTGTTAATGTCCTTGATTTGGAGAATTGAGAGCCCACTTGAGCTCTCAACTTGAGCTAATTTTCGCTGAGCTCTGAGTATTTCTATTTCCTGCTCTTTAATCTCCTCAGAGTATTTCGCTTTAGCTTTTATCAATGAGCCAGTCCACTTGAGATTTGTTTCATTTCCGGGAAATACTTTTATGAACTCTTTCCGAGGCATTTTTGATAATCTCACACATAAGCGCATGATGTTTCGCTCTTCAGTCCGGATTTTTTCAACTGCACTTCTTATAACAGCGATCAAAGGATCGAATTGTCTGGGAGTCAATTTTAGGAACTTAAATAGCTCTGCAAGTGCAGCCATATTCTGTTTTGAGGTCTTACTATCTCTGCCATGCTTCGCGATCGATTTTTCTGTTTTTATGAGCATGTTCCTGATTTCTTCAAATCGCTCTGTTGCTTCTTCTGGATCAAGCCCACCTTCATGTTCATCATCATGGTCTCCGTCCTCATCAATTTCTTCACCATTCGCTAATTTTTCAGCTTCCGCAGCTTCAGCAGCTTGCTGTTGAGCAAGAGCAGACGGGACGTGCTCCATTGGATTCAAATATCCACTTATGATATCGGTAAGCTTCTTTTCGCCCTCTAATACTTTATCCCATTCAGCAATAACTAAAGATACATTTGATGGCCAGTCAGCTATTGCAGCCATTAATTCTCGTGTACCTTCTTCAATTCGTTTTGCTATTTCGATTTCACCTTCACGCGTAAGAAGCTCCACTGAACCCATTTCACGCATGTACATGCGAACAGGATCTGTGGTTCTATGTTGCTCTGATTCGACTGATGCAAGTGCTGCAGCGGCTTCAGCTGCCGCGATTTCATCAGGAGTATTATCTCCTGACATCATGAGTAATGTTTCAGCGTCTGGCGCAACCTCAAAGACAGTGATTCCCATATCATTTATCATTTGAATGATATCTTCCACCTGTTCAGGGTCAGCAATATCCTCAGGTAAGTGATCGTTGACTTCAGCATAAGTGAGGTAGCCTTGCTCTCTCCCCTTAGCTATCAGATCTTTAATGCCTGATTCTTGTTTTTCGTTATTATTTTCTGCCATATGTTTGTGTCTTTTTGGTGTGGATAAAAATTAGCGCGAGATTATACCGGATAAACAATCGATATCCTATTAATATTTATTTGTTATTTCCGTTTGAATCCTCTTGGGTTAATTGAACAAGCCTTTGTTTTACAACACCTTTTAATTCAGATGTCTCATCATTATCAGGGAGCAATACATGTATTTTATGTAGTCTTTTAACCTGCTGTTCATTCAACTGATTAATGCTGACTAATACTTTTGCCTGATCAATTATAGGTAGGGATGTGAACGTTGATTGGATCACATGATCTACCGCTTCCATGAATTCTTTATCATCATCTCGGCCAGTGCCGGCTGGTGGATGATATAGCTCGCTCGCTGCAAGATATTTAAGTATTTCCAGTTCAGATTGATTTTCATCTAGGCTCGACCAATAAGAAAAAACATTTGATGCTTTGTAGTCCGGATTTTTTTTCAACAAATTGTATAACTTTAAAAAAAGTTTGATGTCATCATCATCAGATTTTGCAAGTACCTCCAAATCATCCACCAAATTTACAAGGGATGGATGATTGATTATCAATGCAGTCAGCTGTTTTCCGGGTGATAGGGTAATTTTTCTTTTTTTCGAATACATGTCTACCGGATTATTTCTATTTTCAATAGTTTCTGATTGATTGCGCTCGCCCGATTTATGCGCTTCAAAATGCATCGGTGCTCGGGAACTATGCTGTTTGAGTATGCCTTGTAGTTGCTCTTCAGAGATATTGGTAAGCTTCGATAACTCGCTAAGCATCAGTTGACGAAATATCCCTTTTGGTATTTTTGATAGGGGGACTGCGCATACTTTGCCTAGTCTTGCTTTTCCATCCATTGTGGATGTGTCAATTGCAGAGCTGTAATGATCAAAAAAGTAATCCGATAAAGGTATTGCTGTTTTGAGAAAGTCTAAAAACTTTTCTTTGCCCATTTTTCTAATCATGCTATCTGGATCTTCAGACTCGGGAAGAAAAATGAACTTTGCCGAAAAACCATCTCTCATTTGCGGAAGACAAGTTTCAAGCGCTCTTGCAGCAGCCTTTCTTCCTGCATCATCGCCATCAAAACAAAATATGATTTCTGGTGTGTATCGAAATATTTTGTGGAGATGATTCTCAGTGAGTGATGTTCCGAGTGATGCAACGGCATTATGAATCTCAAATTGAGATAATGAGATGACATCTAAATATCCTTCGACCATTATGATATTTGGAATCGCTTTAAGTGATTTCCTTGCTTCATAGAGTCCAAATAGTTCCCGGCCTTTCTGAAATATAGGTGTTTCTGGAGAGTTTATATACTTTGGTTTTGAATCATCTAAAACTCGTCCCCCAAATCCGACTGTTCGCCCTCTTTGATCTCGAATTGGAAACATAATCTTATTTCGGAAACGATCATATAATTTTTTTTCCTCTGGCTTTGATATGAGCATTCCAGATTGTTCGAGTAGTTTTTGATTTTCTTCACCCGATAATGTATTGAGAAGAAGATCCCATGAGTTTGGAGCAAATCCAATCCCAAATTTTGCTGCGATTTTACCGCTTAAACCTCGTTTTTTTAGGTAGGTGATAGCACTCTTTGCCTCAGGGTGTTGTCTTAATTGAGTTCGGAAAAATTTATCGGATTCAATCAGAATAGAGTACAGATTACGTTGTTTTTTCTCGACACGATAGGAGCTTGGTGTTGTTTTGGGTACTTCCAGTCCAGCATTTTTTGCAAGATACTCAATCGCCTCGATAAACTCGAGCCTCTCATATTCCATGAGAAAACCAATCGCATTTCCACTAGCACCGCAACCAAAGCAGTGATAAAACTGCTTCTCTTGAGTCACTGTGAACGAGGGTGTTTTTTCTTCATGAAATGGACAACAAGCAGAATAATTCTTGCCAGCTTTTTTTAATTGAACACGAGAGCTTATGATGTCGACTATGTTAGTACGATCAAGAACCTCATCGATAAAAGATTGTGGAATTAATCCAGCCATTAGCAAGCATAATCAGATTTTACTTCCAGTTTAGCTGTTTTTCAGTCAATGTGACACTGATTGATTTACGAGTTTAGTGCTTCTTTGACGCGCTTGCTGACCTCACCTGCGTCTGCTCTTCCCTGGATTTGAGGTCGGATTATGCCCATAACTCTCCCCATATCTTTCATTGACTCGGCTCCTGTTTCTGATATCGCTTTTTCTATCAAATTATTGATTTCATCATCCGTTAGCGCTTCAGGAAGAAACTCATGTATAACGGTTATTTCATCCGTCTCTATTTTAGACAGTTCAGTTCTCCCCGCGCTGTCGTACTGGGCAATTGAATCTCGCCGTTGTTTTATCATTTTAGCTAATATCGAAAGAGTTCGTTGATCATCCACTGTGATTCTCTCATCCACTTCGACTCGCTTTATCTCAGATAGAATAAGTCGAATGGTTTTCAGACGATCTTTATCGCGACTTTTCATAGCCGCTTTCATTTCTTTGTTTATTTCATCCTTGAGAGACATATTATTTTCCGCTCTGCTTGTTATAGACATCGAGAACCTTAAGAATTCTCGGAATAATGGATGTGATTTTTAATGGGAAGTATCTAGTAGAGTCGATTAAAGCGTCTTGACTCTCTGGATACTTTCTTTTGATTTCTTTTAACGGCAGCTGCTGCTTTTCTTTTTCTGACCCAAGTGGGTTTCTCATAGAATTCACAAGCTCTCACTTTAGCCAAAACACCGGCTTTTTCACAAGATCTTTTAAATCTTCTTAATGCTATGTCAAAAGGCTCATTCTCTTTTATGCGAACACTCGGCATATGTTTTCCTGTATTTAGTTTGTTCCTAACACCCGAAGCGCGACAGTCTATACATTTCAGTGTGATAGTGCAAAAATTTTTTAAGTTAAAATACTCACCATAAATGTTTACAATTTGGAGAGTACAACCAAATTTGATAATTGAATTCTTCTTAAAGGCTTTTTTTGAATGATAGTTCTAGGAATCGAAACCTCATGCGATGAGACTGGATTAGCTATCTATGATGGAGAAAAAGGTCTTTTGGCACATGAATTGTATTCTCAGGTTAGATTGCATGCTGATTTTGGAGGAGTTGTACCAGAACTTGCGTCACGTGATCATATTAGAAAGATTTTACCATTGCTTGATCGCGTTTTAGATAACTCAAATCTTAAAAAAGAAAATCTTGATGGTATTGCGTATACGGCAGGTCCAGGTCTGGCGGGATCATTAATGGTTGGTGGTGCTATTGCGACATCTCTAGCTTTTGCATTAAATATACCTGTCATTGGCATACACCACATGGAAGCTCACTTGCTGTCTCCGATGTTGGAAGAAAAAGCTCCTAGTTTTCCATTTTTGGCACTCCTTGTTTCAGGAGGGCATACACAGATTGTTTCAGTTAGAGGGATCGGCGATTATGAGCTATTGGGAGAGTCACTCGATGATGCGGCGGGTGAAGCTTTTGACAAGGTTGCAAAGCTATTAGGCCTTGGTTATCCCGGAGGACCAATCATTGGCGAGTTAGCTGACAAAGGTAATTACAAAAAATATCACTTTCCAAGGCCAATGACCGATAAACCTGGTTTGGATATGAGTTTTTCCGGATTAAAAACACATACAAGAAACCTTATCAACGAGCAAGATATAAAAATACCGGAGGTAAAGCATGATATCTGTGCCGGATTTCAAGAAGCTGTCATAGATACTTTGATAACCAAGTGTAAAAGAGCTATTGAGCAAACAGGTTTGAATTCATTGGTTATCGCAGGAGGCGTTTCGGCAAATCACCGGCTTAGAAAAAAAATGAATGATACGTTAAAGCAAATTGGTATTAATGTTTTTTATTCGAGGTTAGAATTTTGCACAGACAATGGTGCAATGATCGCTTATGCGGGTCATGCGCGTTTATCAAACGGAGAGAGAAGCACCGTGGCTATAGAGACCCGACCGAGATGGCCATTAGACACGCTTCGAGAAATTAAATAGAACTTTAGGACATACTTTTATGGCAGATATCGTTTACATACGTGAATTAGAAATTGAAACAATTATCGGAATCTTTGATTGGGAAAGAGAGGTAAAACAGATAGTGAGCCTGGACTTAGATATGGCTCATGATATCTCAAAGGCAGGACAGACTGACGATATTCAATATGCATTAAATTACAAGTCGATATCAAAAAGACTTATTGGTTTTATAGAAAAAAGTGAATTCTTCCTTATCGAAGCCCTCGCAGAATCGGTAATCAACATTGTAATGTCTGAGTTTTCTGTCCCATGGGTAAAATTGAGAATTAGCAAACCTGGTGCACTCAGGGGATCTAAAGATGTGGGTGTAATTATAGAACGAGGAATTAAGGACTGATGGCAAACGTTTATTTGAGTATTGGCAGTAATGTCAATCGCTCGGAAAATATTCGCTCATGTATTGATTCTTTGGCAGCGATCTTTGGACAGCTAAGTCTTTCGCCTGTTTATGAGAGTACTGCAGTCGGCTTTGAAGGTGATAATTTTTACAATTTAGTAGTCGGTGTGGAAACAAATCTCAGAGTGGGGGAGATATCAACCATACTAAAGAAAATTGAAGATCAACATGGTCGGGATCGAAAAGCACCTAAATTTGGACCAAGAACTTTAGATATCGATATTATAACGGTAGATGACATGGTTGGAGAGGTAGATGGAATTAAATTACCTCGGGATGAATTATTGAAGAATGCGTTTGTTTTATTACCAATGGCGGTGCTCATTGGAGACCAACTTCATCCAGAGACGGGACTTAGTTATCAATCGCATTGGGAGAGGTTTGATAAGTCAAAACAGTTTTTGAAGGAAATTGATTTTTGATTTCTGATCCGATTTTTAGAGAGAATTAGAGCTCCCACCATCGACTGCAATCGTTTGTCCCGTCATATATGTTGCCTCGACCGCAAGAAAATAAGTAGTCTCTGTAATATCCTTTTCTGAGCCTAGCTTACCCATTGGAACTTTGCTTAATATCGACTGTTGTTTTTCAAGATCGTCGGTTTCATGCTCGGGCCATAAAATTGCTCCAGGCGCCACGCTATTGACTCTCACATTGGGTGCGAGCTCTTTCGCTAACGTTTTTGTCATTGCAATGTTTCCAGCTTTAGCAATTGAGTATATTGGATGATTTGCGAGTGACTGTCGTGCATGCATATCTGAAATATTAACGATGGATCCATTATTTTTTCGAAGAAGGGGTGCAAGAGCTTTTGCGATAAAAAATGCAGATTTTAGATTGCTGTTAATGAGATCGTCCCACTGAGCCTGATTACAATCGTCCAATGGCGTAGGATAAAAACTTGAGGCATTGTTGACCAATACGTCAAGTCGCCCAAGCTGAGTGCAAAATTCGAAAATTTTCGTGACTGTACTCTCAGTATTTAGATCACCCTGAATTGTGAAGCAACTATCAGATCGTTTTTCATTGAGGCTTTTTGCTAATTCATCGGCTTCATGCTTCGATGTGTTGTAATGAATAATACAGGTAAATCCGTTGGTGGAAAATAAGCGAGCGAGCTCGGCACCTATTCGCTTAGCAGCGCCTGTAATTAATACCACTGGGTATGCCTCATTTTTTTTGCTCATAAATAGGACCTTTTAACTAGCTTTTTGTAATTCTATGATTATCTTTGTTTGTGCTTTCTCTAGTTTTTTACCAATTTCGTGACCGCTGAGATTACTTATTTCAAAATCATCTATCTTGATTTTGTTTAATTCTTTATGAACTGATTTCAAAAAGCTCTCTGTTCGTTCAATCTCAGGGGAATTTTTGTTTTCCACTTGCCATACTTTTACAAAAAACCTTAATAGCATATCAAAAAGCTCTGAATTTTTAAGAATACCCATTTCTTTTGTCATAGAAATAATGGAGGGTGGATCAAGGTATGGCGAAATCCATGCTCTCTCAATATTGCGATAAAACAGGGTTGCTACTTCGGTAAATTTATTGGGAGCTTTAAGTCGTTTAAATATCGTTTTTATCAAATCTGGCTTGTATTCTAACTCAGGTAATAACGACCAAAAAAGTGAGGCAAAGCGCAATTCAATTTCATTTATTTCCGCTGCGACAGATTTCATCAATGCTAAAGATTTTTCTTTATTTTCTGAGTTTTCGCTCATCTTTTGAAATACCTCTGGAATAATTTCTCGCAATGCTCTTGTCTCTAAAAGACAGGAAAAAAATGAATGCGGTGCAATCTCTCTCATGGCACTTTCAATTTCTGACCAAATGCGTTCATTTGATAGGGTTAATATTTCTCCTGAATCAACAATATCGATCATGAGTGTTTTTGTGGCCTTTGCAATTTTGAAACCAAGATGCTGATATCTTGCATAAAATCGCGCCACACGAAATACTCGGAGAGGATCCTCAATAAACGCGTCTGATACATGACGAAGTATCTTATCTTCGACATCCTTTACACCACCATAAGGATCTATTAATACGCCTTTTGAATCTTCAGCAATTGCGTTAATTGTAAGATCTCTCCTGCCTAAATCTTCCTCAAGTGTTATTTCTGGATCTGTATAAAATTCGAAACCTTGGTGTCCTACACTGATCTTTTTCTCAGTTCTGGCAAGCGCATACTCTTCCTTTGTCTTTGGATGAAGAAAGACTGGAAAATCTTTCCCTACAGGAGTGAAGCCGAGGTTAATCATCTCCTCAGGAGAGGATCCTATAACTACCCAGTCGGTTTCGTGATATTGAAAGGAGAGCAATCGATCTCTCACTGCTCCTCCAACTTTATATATTTTCATTTTTCTTTTTAGAGATTTATGAATTTGAATTATATAACTTATGTCTCTGCAGTCATATTTTAAAAATAATTTAAGAACCAAATTGTCTTTTCTGGCATAATATCAACGCAAGTTTTTTTTAAGAGGCGTATTTGGATACTGGAATTTTAAGTCTGAAAAACCTTACCTTCTACCGAAATGAAAAGCCTATTTTTGAACCAATTACGTTTGATGTATTTCAAGGTGATGTGGTCCATGTAAAAGGAAAGAATGGAAGCGGCAAAACGACGCTTTTAAGAATGTTAATAGGAGCACTTCATCCCTCGGAAGGCAACATAGAATATAACCACATTGACATTAATCGGACCAGGTTTGAATATTTGAGTAATCTAGTATACGTGGGTCATAAAGTGGCCCTAAAATCTTCCTTGACAGCCCTTGAGAATTTAGCATGGATATCTGGTAGGGATAAAAAATGTGAGTCATTGATAAAGGCTCTCGAAGACATGGGTCTCTCAGAGAAAAAAAATGTTTTATGCAGTGAATTATCTGTGGGCCAACAAAGAAAATTGACACTCGCTAGAATATTGGTGAGTGATGCAAAAATTTGGCTTCTTGATGAGCCCTTTAACACATTGGATAGCGATGGCTTTACATTGTTAAAAGACTTGATAGAAGCTCATAAAAATAATCAGGGAATAGTGGTATACGCAAGTCATCAAAACGTATCTATCTCCGATGTAAAAACAATTCAGTTGGAGAAGGCAATACCATGATTTTTGCCACTAAAGAAAATTTATTTATATCTTACTTAAAGAGAGATCTTGTAGTTTCCTTCAGGGGAAAGTCGGCATCATTAAATCCATTAATTTTCTTCGTCATGATAGTTTTACTAATGCCACTGAGTCTTGGCTCGTATAGTTTGGCTCTTCAAAAAGTAGCTCCAGGAATCATTTGGATCATGGCCCTACTATCAGTGCTACTTTCTGCGGGATCAATTTTCGATGAAGACTATAATGATGGTTCCCTTGAACAAATGATCATAACTCCAAATTTACTTTTTTTGCCACTTTTAGGAAAAATGACCGCGCATTGGATTAGTAAATCTTTGCCGATCGCGATCACTGCACCATTTTTAGGATTATTTTTGCCAATGCCCGAGAATGCATTGATACCACTCTTGGTTGGATTAATTATTGGTACTGCATGTTTCACGCTTCTCGGATCCATCGGTGCAGCCTTAACCGTTCCGACCAAAGACAAAAGCTTTCTGTTGGCATTAATTATTCTGCCTCTATACGTTCCCATCATAATATTTGGAAGCTCGGTAATTTACTACATGGCTGATGGAATGAATTGGAGATATCCGCTCGCTGCACTAAGCTCTATATTTTGCATTTTAGTTGTGTTGAGCCCTTTAGCGATATCAGGAATATTTCGTTCCTCGATGATTGAATAGTGTGGGGTTAGTTTATGCAATGGACCTGGTTTCACAAATTCGCTTCTCCAAAGTGGTTTTATCAGATCACAGGTAAGATATTACCTTTTCTAGCATGGCTCACTTTTTTTCTCTTGGTGATCGGACTCGTTTTGGGTCTCGGGTATGCGCCAGCTGATGCAAAGCAGGGTAACAGTTTTAGAATTATATACATTCATGTTCCCTCAAATTTTTTAGCACTAGCAGGTTATTTCCTTATGGCAATCGCTGGTGCTATTGGACTTATATGGAGAATAAAATTAGCTTTCTGGGTGATGAAATGTGCAGCCCCCATTGGTATTGTGTTTACGTTAGTTGGGCTTTTAACTGGAAGTTTGTGGGGAAAACCAACATGGGGAAGTTTCTGGGTTTGGGATGCGCGTGGGACATCGATGCTTATTCTTTTGTTTCTGTATGTGGGAGTCTATTCTCTGGGACGATCGTTCCATAGTGCAAACTCTGGGGAGAAAGCAAGTGCCTTTTTGGCGATTGTAGGGACTGTTAATATCCCAATCATATACAAGTCGGTAGATTGGTGGTTCACCCTTCATCAGCGAGCGACCATTAAATTTACCTCGGCACCATCGATGCATCCAGATATGTTTTACCCACTTCTTATTATGATTGTGGGGTTCTATCTGCTCTATGCTGTGGTCTTAATGTTGGCTGTTCGTGCGGAGATATTAGTACGTGAACGGAAAACAAACTGGGTCCGTACCCTTGTTTTAAAATAAATTTTATTGTCAACATGGTTGATGTCTATGACTTTTCAATTTGATAATTTTGCACAACTCATCTTCATGGATGGCCATGGTGTTTTTGTTTGGAGTTCGGTACTCCTGACGTCATTTTTATTATTGTCTTTAGTTTTAAACCCGATTTTAAAAAGAAGAAAATTACTAAAAAAGTTAAAAATAGAGCTTATGGGTTCAGATAATGCATCCTATTAGAAAACAGCGACTTCAAATTATTCTTTTAGTGTTGCTATTCGCAACTCTTGCGGCCGGTCTCATCATATATGTGCTTGGGCAAAATGCGAATTTTTTCTACACACCTTCCCAAATAAAAAATGATGAGTATAGGAAAGGATCCACCTTACGAGTAGGTGGTATGGTCGTCGAAGATAGTATTAAACGATTTGATGAGACATTAGCAGTTGAATTTACTCTTACTGATGGGAATGCCTTTATCGCAGTTGTTTTTGACGGCATTTTGCCAGATCTATTCGCCGAAAATGAAGCTGCTATTGCGACAGGTGTTATTAAAGATTCTGGAGAGTTGATCGCTTCTCAGGTACTAGCGAAACACGATGAAAATTATACGCCACCAGAGTTAATCGAAACGATGGACTATTTAAAATCTACTAATTACAAGAACAAATAATTATGATTGCAGAGATAGGACAGATTTCTTTAATTTTAGCTCTCTGCACCTGCGTCTTAATGCTTATTACTCCTATTTTATATACGCAATTCCAGAATGGGATTTGGTTGAGGTTAAGTCGACCACTCGCGGTTAATCACTTACTTTTGATACTAACGTCATTTATTTGTCTGACGGTATGTTTTTTGATTGATGATTTCTCAGTGAGATATGTTGCACAGAATTCGAATACCCTTCTTCCTTTGGTGTATAAAGTTAGTGCAGTGTGGGGGGCTCATGAGGGATCTCTCTTGCTTTGGATGCTGGTTTTAGGAGGCTGGACAGCTGGTGTAGCATTTCTGGGCTCGAAGATCTCAGCAAAATTTAGAAGTCATATGCTGTCGGTCCTTGCGATAATTTCACTTGGATTTTTGCTTTTTTTAATTTTTACCTCGAATCCATTTGAACGCATTCTTCCGATAGCACCAGAAGAGGGTGGTGATCTTAATCCTTTGCTACAAGACTTCGGTTTGATAATCCATCCACCTCTCTTATACATGGGCTATGTGGGTCTGGCAGTTCCTTTCGCTTTTGCAATTGCCGTATTGATTTCGGGAACCATGGAAAAAGAGTACATAGCTTGGTGTCGACCCTGGATCAATATCGCTTGGGCTTTTCTTACGGCGGGTATTACGCTCGGTAGTTGGTGGGCGTATTATGAGCTTGGTTGGGGAGGCTGGTGGTTTTGGGATCCGGTAGAGAATGCCTCATTGATGCCATGGTTGATCGCTACTGCCTTGATGCACAGCTCTTCAGTGACAGAGAAAAAGGGTACCATCGTAACTTGGACAATTCTTTTGTCGATAGCTGCATTTTCTCTGAGTCTATTGGGAACATTCTTAGTTAGATCTGGCGTTCTGACATCAGTTCATGCATTCGCGACTGACCCAGAACGGGGAGTTTTCTTGCTGGTGATGTTAGCATTATTTGTGGGTGGTTCGCTTTTTCTTTTTGCTTTTAAGGGTCACAAATTGGCGTCAAATCAAAATGCGAACGGCTGGACGCGTGAGCTTCTGTTAGTAATCAACAACATGTTGCTTGTGAGCATGACAATAATCGTCCTTATAGGCACCCTCTATCCACTTGTTAGTGACATTCTTAACTTAGGTAAGATATCTGTAGGTCCTCCATATTTTGATTTCTTTTTTGTACCTACTACGGTTGCTCTGGCAATTTTCATGGGTATGTCGGCCAGCTCTCGTTGGAGCACCTCTAACCTCTCTGAATCAATGAAGCGGGTAATATTACCTTTGGTGATATGTTTAATTTCTTCCATTTTTGTTGTGTTTGCCATTGAGGCATTCAGTAGAAATTACAGTTTCTCTTGGTCAGCTCTGATAACGTTTATCGCAGTATTATGGATTTTTTTGACATTAATAGAAGATATTCACCTGAAATTAAGGACGAAGATGGTTGGAGTTATTAAAAATAAATCTTTCTTGGGAATGACCGTGGCGCATTGTGGGCTCGCTATTTTAATATTGGGAGTGGGTCTCAGTAGTGCGTACAGCACCCAAGAAGATTTGCGCATGAAACCTGGTTCAAGCACTTACATCTCTGGATATAGGTTTAATTTTAGAGAACTAAATGAGATCGAGGGCCCAAATTATTCCGCCAGTCAAGGGGTTTTTGATATATATGTTGGTGATAATTTAAGGGGGTCTGTTGCACCCGAAAAACGACGTTATTTTTCAGGCAGAGATGTCATGACGGAGGCAGGTATTCGCACAAATCTTCTTAAGGATATTTATATTTCTTTGGGAGAGCCAATAAATAACAATGAATGGTCTGTTCGTTTGTATGTAAAGCCAATGGTGAGATTTATCTGGATTGGCGGATTTTTAATTGCGGTTGGCGGCATTATTGCAAGCTTCAATCGCAGAAAATCATGAATATTTTCCAAAGAAACAAGCATTAACGATATGAAAAAGATTTTACTGAGTGCGCCTATTATTTTTTTCCTGCTAACGCTGGGATTCCTTTACAGGGGCTTGGAGAACGATCCAAAACATTTACCTTCAGCGCTCATCGGCAAAAATATCCCGACATTCGAGCTAAGAACACTCGATGCTGAAAACGTGCTCACACAGGAACAATTGCTAGGCCAACCATTTCTTTTAAATGTATGGGCAACTTGGTGTTACGCATGTCGAATTGAACATCCTATGTTAGTCGAATTATCAAAAAGAGGAGTTAAAATAATTGGATTAAATTATAAGGATAAAGAATCTCTAGCTGGTGACTGGTTGGACGATAAGGGAGATCCATATATTTTTTCAATTTTTGATCCTGATGGTAAATTGGGTTTTGATCTGGGCGTGTATGGGGCGCCAGAAACTTATTTGGTAGATGCATACGGTATAATCATGCACAAGAGAGTAGGCGTTCTTGATGAGCGAATTTGGCAAAATGAATTCAAGGATAAATATTACGCTTTAGAAAACGCAATTAAATGAGATATTTATTACTATTTTTAATTTCTTTACTCATCTCAGTGCTAAATGCTGAACAGTTAATTACTTTCTCTGATGATGCCTATCTAAAAAGATACCAAAATTTATTGGAGGAGCTCAGATGTCCTAAGTGCCAAAACCAAAATTTAGCCGATTCTAACGCGCCTATATCTAATGATTTAAAAGAAGAAATACAACGCTTGCTGGAGCAAGGATTAGATGATGATGATATTAAGAGAGCGTTAACAGAAAGGTATTCAGATTTTATTCTCTACGATCCAAAATTTAACAAAAACACATACTTCCTGTGGTTAGCACCTTTTATTGTGTTACTAATTGGCTTTTGGTGGGTATATTCCATGTCTACCAAGAACTATAGTTCTCAGAGTAAAGACAGAGATTTGGAAAAATGAGTTTTGTGTGGATTGCTTCACTCTTATTTTTAACAACTTCCTCCTTGTCCTACCTGTGTTTTATATTTTTTCAGTCTCATAATAAAGACAGAGAAACCATTTTGTCAGTAAACGAGAAAGCTGTCTTCATCACCGCAGTGTTCTGTACTCTTATGTTTACTGCACTTCTATACTCAAAAATTGGATCTCATGAGGATGTTATCGTCGCTCACTTACTTGAAAATGAAACTCCCAGCAGTGAGGACTCTGAGATTAATGAAGAATTAATTGATAATATGCGCAGGAGTCTTGATAAAAGACCACAGAATGTCTTGTATGCTGTTTTGCTGGCAAATTATGAAAAGTCTCAAGGAAACTTTGATGCCGCATCCGAGTTTTATGATCTTGCTTTATCATATTCCCCTGATGATCCAAATTTGCTATCGCAATATGCTGAAAACTTATTTTTAGCCAATGATAGAAGTTTTAATGAGTCGGTAAATCAAGCAATTGAGAGGGCATATAAAGCTGACAGCAATCAACCAATTATACTAGGTTTAATGGGCGTCAGGGCATACCTTGATAATAATTTCGAAGAAGCAATTTTTTTTTGGCAAAGAGGATTAGATAACACAGAAAAAAACGATCCTTATTACCAAAGTTACCTGGATGGAGTAAGGAAAGCCGAAGAGAAAATTCTAATGAATCAATAGTGCAAACAAACCTGATTATATGTTTTTTTGGATGGTTAAATGTGTAAAATATGAAAACACGAAAAAACTAAAATTCTATGCGTCTCAAGTCAATAAAAATTTCTGGTTTTAAATCATTTGTGGATCCCACGACTGTTATTTTTCCAAGTAACTTATGCGCTGTGGTAGGCCCCAATGGTTGTGGAAAATCTAATGTCATTGATGCAGTTAGATGGGTTATGGGTGAGATGTCTGCAAAAAATCTTCGTGGCGATCAGATGTCAGATGTAATTTTCAACGGTTCAAGCGCTCGAAAACCGGTAGGACAGGCTACTGTGGAGCTAATTTTTGACAATACCCTAGGAAGAGTTAAGGGTGAATATGCGAACTATAATGAGATTAGTGTTAAGAGAAAAGTCACCAGAGACGGACAATCAAATTACATTTTAAATGGCACAAAATGTAGGCGACGAGATATAACGGATATATTTTTGGGAACTGGTCTTGGTGCCAGAGGATACGGCATCATTGAGCAGGGAATGATTTCACAACTAATAGAATCAAAACCTGATGAACTGCGAGGTCATGTTGAAGAAGCTGCAGGAATTTCAAAGTATAAAGAGCGTCGGAGAGACACTGAAAACAGAATTTCTAGGACTGAAGAAAATTTGGAGCGGTTGGCAGATATAAGAGAGGAACTTGGCAGGCAGCTCTCAAGGCTTGAAAGACAGGCAAAAGCTGCTGAAAAATATACAGCAATTAAAAAAGAAAAAAGACAAGTGGAATCAGAGGTACTTGGACTAAAGTGGAAGTCTCATGATCTTGATTTGGTCGCTTTAAAAGAGAAAATCGCCTCTTTTGAGATTGAGAAAGAGAGCATTAATGCAAATAAATTTGAAATTGAGACAAAAATCGAAAAACTGAGAGTTAGTTTATCTGATGAGGGTGAGATTTTTAATAAAAAACAGGCTGCATTTTATGAGATAGGCAACGAGGTTGCGAGGATAGAGCAATCGATCGAAAATGCGAAGCAGAGATCAGATGATTTAGAGAGAGAAATCAGACAAACAGAGGAAAGTTTTCTCGAGACTAAGCAAAATTTAGAACATGATAGTGAAAAATGCCTTGCGTTGGAGGAGGAGCTCACCAAGATTTTACCGAAGCTGGACGAAAGGATAGCTATTGAGGCGAAACTAAAAGTTAAGGCTAATGAACTTAAGGAAAAAAATTCTGTATTTCAACTATCTTTGGAGGGAATTAATCAAAAGAATGAGAATCTGAGACAAGAAACAAATAGCGTTAGATCAAAAATCGAGTATTTGGATAAATCTCTGGCATCTGCGGAAACAAGACGGAAGGATCTTGAGGAAGAGAAGGCGAAGTTGCAATTAAAATTGAAGACATTCGATCTAGAGGGTCAAGAGACGATTTTAATAAGATCGGAAGAAGAGATTGTCTCGATTCAGAGTGAATTGAAATCCTATAAAACTCAGATCACGGCTCTGAGAGATCAAGCAAAGAAAGAGATGGATAGAGTTCATTTTTTGAAGTCTAAAAGTGAGGAAATGGTAGGTCGGAAATCCTCGCTGGAAACATTACAAAACCGCTCGGCTGAAAATGAAATATTAGGTGAATGGCTGAAAAAAAATGATTCATTCATTGAAGAGAAGCTAAAAGATTCGTTGGTGGTTGAGTCTGGCTGGGAGGAGGCCGTCGAAACTGTTTTAGGCGCATATCTAGAGGCGAATGAGTCTAAACATTTCAATAACATTTTAGAGCAAATTGATAATCTTTCCGAGGGAGAGCTGCTTGTTTTTGATGGAAATAATGAAGCAGCATTTAATGAGTCAGCGCAGAAGAAGCGGTTGTCTGATTTTGTTAGTCATAAGTTTGCAAAAAATATTCTTGCCTCAGTCTATGTTGTCGATTCTTTATCTGACATAAAAAAATATCGAAGTAAACTTACTGACAATGATTCTTTGATAACTCAGAGTGGGATATGGGTCGGAAAAGATTGGTTAAGAATTCGAAGGATGCAGTCAGAAGAGCATGGCACATTAGTCAGAGAAAAATATATCAAACAGTTATCTGTTGACCTAGAAAAAGTATCTTCCGATATCATTGCTAGTGAAGGGAAATTGCAAAAGATAACCATTTCACTCGCCAAGGTCGAAGATGATGAGGAAAATAAATCAGCTGAGTTTGCTATTAAATCCTCAAATTATGCAGAATTGAAATCGAAGTTCAGTTCTGCATCTACAGAGATGATTCAAATAAATGACCGAAGTAACCAGATATCTGCGCAGCTTAATCAACTGAATGATTCTATTTCAAAAGATTGTAATGAGCGCGATGAAAGTCAAGCAAAATTGAATCAATTAAAAAAACAGCTAGATATTGATCTAACTGACCGAGAAAAGTTCTCTGCGAGCCGACAAGAAATTGAATTTAAATTAGAGGAGACCGTTGGGCAGCTTACAGAAAGTCAAGAGGAGTCGAGAGATTTGATGCTCAGAGACAGTACTTTAAGAGCACAAATTGAATCTACCAAAGTAAATATAACCAGAGCCGAAAGGCAATTAAAATTGCTTGAGCAGAAAAAACAAGATTTAAAGAAATTTACCAGCGAAAAAAAATCGCCATTTGAGGAATTTGAAGTTAATCTTTCTCAAAAATTAAATGATAAGTTGCAAGCAGAAGAAAATTTGAAGGAAGCACGCGAGTCTATTGATTTAACTGAATCCAAAATTTCCGAGTTGGAAGAGAGAAGAAAAGCAATCGAAAATGATTCACAGGTGTTTCAAGAAAAATTGCAGGCTGAACGGATTAATGAGAATCAGCTAGTTACTCTCCAAAGAAGTCTTGAAGATCAAATCAAAGAGAAGGGCCATGACTTACACAAATTGCTTTCGGAGCTTGAAGAAACTGCTACTCTTGATAGTTGGGAAACAAGAGCTTCCGCGCTTGAGAATAAGATTAACAGCCTGGGACCTATAAATTTAGCGGCTGTTGATGAATATAATACTGAATTTGAGAGAAAAACATACTTAGATAAACAAAATGCAGAGCTGGAGGATGCTTTATCGGTGCTCCAAAATGCAATGAAAAAGATTGATTCAGAAACAAGGACCAAATTTAAAGAAACTTTTGATGCATTAAACGGAAACTTGCAAATCCTTTTCCCAAAACTATTTGGAGGAGGTCATGCTTATCTAGATCTAATAGGAGATGACTTGCTGGACACGGGTGTTGTTCTAATGGCCAGGCCACCAGGTAAGAAAAATGCATCCATTCATCTTCTATCAGGAGGTGAAAAGGCACTTACCGCAATAGCCTTAGTTTTTTCAATTTTTAAGTTGAACCCAGCGCCTTTCTGTATGTTAGATGAGGTAGATGCACCTCTTGATGACTCAAATGTTGCAAGGTATGCCACCTTGGTCAAAGAGATGGCTAGCGATATCCAGTTCATTTATATCACTCATAACAAGATTTCAATGCGCGAAGCAGAGCAGTTGATGGGTGTTACCATGCATGAACCCGGTGTCTCTCGTCTAGTGTCTGTTGATGTAAATCAGGCCGTTGAGATGGCAAGTGGGTAATAATATAATAATATAACAAAAAATTGCTTCATTTTTGGTAGTAAACATGGATTGGATGGGTCCTAGAGAGGTAATAATACTTATTGGCTTTTTAACGAGTCTCGCGATTATTTTGGATATTGCGAGGCGGGTAAGACGAAATAGGTATGAGAAACTACAAATGTCATCAAAGGCACTTCAAAAAAATTCTTCTGAAACTCATGATAGCTACAGTGAGTTAGATCAAAGTCAATTTCCATCAGGCGGCTCAAGGGTCATAGGAACCAGATCTCTCGATTCTGAATTGGGATCGGACAGTAACTACAAGGATTCAAATGTTATCGAGTTTAGTGTTAATCCAGCGCAGCAAAATTTTGATTTAGGAACATCGTCGCAGGATTCTCATAGCTCCAAAACTGATGAGTCAGCTTCTAAAATCAAACCGTCAAGTGAAATCGATAAAGGTTTGGTGTCGGAGAATGTGTTGATTATTCACCTTACTCCCTTTGAGGGAGCAGTGATTGATGGGCAGAGTTTGCTTGATGCAGCTACACAAAATGATATGAGATTTGGTGAGATGCAAATTTTCAATAAATATTCCGATATTGATGGCAGCGGAGAAGTTCAGTTTTCTATGGCAAATTTAGTAAATCCAGGAACTTTTGACCTCGGGACGATCAGACAGATAACGGTACCCGGTGTTACTATTTTCATGATTCCAGAGGATCAGCAGGATCCATTGAAGAGCTTTGATGAGATGATGCGAGTGGTTAGTAATCTGTCGCAAGCTTTGGATTTAAACGTTATGGATGATACTAGAAGCACCATGACTCCGCAGACAGCAGAGCATTACCGACAAAGAGCGAAGGCAGCTATAAAGTAAATAACCAAAATTCATGGAATCCAATTTGATGCCACCTGTTTCAGAGGAAGTCATAAAACAATATAAATCCTTGATTTCTGAATTGAATTCTCACAATCATCATTATCATGTCTTGGATGATCCCAAAATAAGTGATGCTGAGTACGATTTATTATTGCGAGATCTTATAAAACTAGAACAGCAATATCCCAGTATTTTCGATATTAACTCTCCAAGTCAAAGGGTGGGAGCACCCCCCCTCGAAGCATTTGAGCAGATTGAGCATATTGTGCCTATGTTATCACTAGACAATGCTTTCAATGACGTCGAACTACAGAATTTTGAAACAAGGGTTCTTGATAGACTGAAAATCTCCACTCCAATTGAGTATGCTTGCGAACCCAAATTAGATGGTGTAGCAGTGAGTTTGCGTTACTCAAATGGAGAATTAAAATCTGCAGTCACGAGGGGTGACGGTTCTTTCGGTGAGGATGTTACTGTCAATGTTAAAACAATTGGAAGTGTTCCACTTAGATTGATTGGAGACGAAGTCCCAGAGTTCTTAGATGTTAGAGGTGAAATTTTCATGTCTAAAGTCGCATTTAAGACTTTAAACGAGAAAGCTGCTCAAACTGGAGAGAAAATTTTTGTTAATCCACGCAACGCTGCGGCAGGTAGTTTGCGACAGCTTGACTCAAAAGTTACGGCATCTAGACCCCTGGATATACGAATTTATAGCGTGGGTAAAATTTCTCCAAGTGTTGCATTAGAAACGCATTCTTCCATGTTAAATTTGTTATCTCGTTTTGGTTTTAAAGTCAGTCGTAAAATCAAAGTTGTGAAGGGGATAGAAGGATGTATTTCCTACTATGAATCCTTAGCAAACGAGAGAAATAAATTACCGTATGATATTGATGGAATCGTTTTCAAAGTTAATAATTTTGAATTACAAGAGCAATTAGGATTCGTATCAAAAGCGCCCAGATGGGCAATAGCAAGAAAATTCCCAGCTGAAGAAATATCTACCATATTAAAAGATGTTGAGTTTCAAGTGGGTCGCACAGGAGCGGTCACTCCCGTAGGGAGGTTAGAACCTGTTTTTGTGGGAGGAGTCACAATAAGTAATGTCTCTTTGCACAATCGTGATGAGATTGAGCGTTTACAAATAAGAATTGGAGATACTGTCATCGTAAAAAGAGCAGGTGATGTTATTCCCCAAATTGTGAAAGTTGTCACATCAAAGAGAGACGAGAAAGCTCAGTTAATAAAGTTCCCAAGATATTGTCCAGTTTGTAATTCTGAATTGGAAGTGAGCTCTTCTCAAGCAATTATTCGTTGCATTGCTGGAGTTTCTTGTGAAGCTCAACTAAAAGAGTCGATAAAACATTATGCGTCTCGAAAAGCTCTTAATATTGATGGTTTGGGAAGCAGTTTAGTCGATAACTTAGTTGATAAGGGTATGCTGACATCAATTGTTGATTTGTATGATTTGGATGTGAATTCAATAAGCTCACTTGAGGGAATGGGGCAGAGATCCTCACAAAATCTTGTTAGTGCTATTGAAAAAAGTAAATCAACTACCTTACCAAAATTTTTATATGGGCTTGGGATAAGAGAAGTTGGTGAGGCAACTGCCAAATCACTAGCAAATGAATTCGTCAACATAGACAAAATAATGACTGCAACGATCGAGGAGTATCTCTGCGTGCATGACATTGGGGATGTGACTGCAGAAAATATAGTCAGCTTTTTTGATCGTATTTCAAATAGGAAATTAATAAATCAATTACAAGCTAAAGGAGTACGTTGGGATGAAAATCAGAGATATAATTACTCCTCTGATAATCTCACTCTGGTGGGTCAAGTATGGGTGATTACTGGTAGTCTCGATAGTATGACCAGATCTGAGCTATCAGATAAATTAGAGGCTCTCGGTGCCAAAGTAGGATCGTCCGTTTCAAAGAATGTGGATATACTTGTCGTAGGATCAAACCCAGGTTCAAAGTTGAAAAAAGCAGAAACTTTAGGAATTCGCGTAGTGTCGGAAAATGAACTAAGTGAATTTTTGTAACAACATTTATCTTACAAACTATGTGTTCTGACCGTAAAAAATGAAGAAAAATCTGCGTACTTTTTGGGCACTAATTTTTGTCAGTATTCTAGCGTTAATGGCACTAAAATATAGTTTTAATTTGTCATTGTATGGTTTATTGGTTTCCTTAGGCTGGATTATTGCTTTGATCACTGTGGTCGGAATCTTATCACTATTTGCAGGTTGGTTGATTCATTTTTTTAAAAATGATCGTTGATATTTTCATCTTGATTGAAGTCACATCCTTTGGATAGCAAAGGCTACTATTGCGGCTGATACGGCGACATTTAATGACTCGATACCATTCATCAATGGAATGCTAATTGTTCCAGTAGTTTCCCTCACTAGTTCATCAGATATACCTTTCGACTCATTACCGAGAATGAACACACTTGTTTTTTTTAATTTGAATGTCTCGAGAGATTCCTCTGAAGTTGGACAAAGCGCATAAACTTCGAGTCCGTGTTTTTTCATTTGACGAAGTGCTTTGGATAAATCATGACAATAAATTAATTTAGATTTAAATATGGCTCCAGCACTTGCTTTTATCGTGAGTGGAGATATATTTTTTAACATTTGTCTTGTAACTATAATGCCACCACAATTACTTGCGGTAAGGCTGCGGATAATCATTCCTAAATTCTGCGGATTGGTTACGTTATCTATTGCAAAGAGAAATGTAGTCTCTTTATTTTTGATGTTTTTTAAGTACTCACGATATTCTTCCATCTCAGGTATCTGAATGTCGCATGCAATGCCTTGGTCTTGACGACCATTTTTTGAGATAAACGATAATTCTCTTTTAGTATGATAATGTATGGTTACGTTGCGATTTTTTGCGTTTTTAACTATTTTATCTAGATCTTTAGTTGGTTTGTTCGATGTCGCGAGGTGCAGTCTCCAAACGTTTATACTCTGATTTTTGATTGCCTCATAAACTGGTCTTCTTCCATAAATTGTAAGGATATTTTCAGGGATCATAGAAAAAGTTTAACTTAATGGAGATCTTTTTTTCTTGGGGATGCATCATAAAAAAGAGCATTTATTTTCTCGAGATTTTGTTGATTAGCGCCTTCCTGTTTTCTTGCGAGTTTCAACGTTACCTTACCCAGCTCAATGTAAATTTTTAATAAATCCTTCGATAATGCTTTTATTTCAGTTAAATGCTCCATTACAGTGCTGACATCACCTCGAGAGATTGGACCAGTGAGTGCTTTTATTGCACCATTCTCAAGATAATTATTTATATTGCCCCGGATTAGAGGGTCAAGAATTTTTCTACTAGCATAACTTTTATCACTTGTAGTTTCTAAAATACTATAACTTAAATCTATAATTCCAGTGATGTAATTACTCGCAAATACTGACGCTATGTGATACCTGACCTTATCTGAAGCTGAAATAGCTATCGGATCTGCTTGAATAAGAGTGAGAAGACTTTTTATTTTAGTGACGGCGTGTTTATCACCTTCAATCGAAATGGGTACTCCTTTCATTGAATTTTCAAAATTCAATCTTCTTGAAAAACTCATAATAGGGTGTATCGAGGCAACATGAATCATTCCGTCGATGTTTTCTCGCAAAATATCAGAGCAAAAGTTACCACTGCAATGGAAAACGATATCATTTTTTCTTAAAATTTTACATTCTTGTAGCTTCTTTGCCACTTGATTAATATTGTCGTCAGAGCATGAAATCATCCAAAAATTGGCTGCAGAGGCCTCTTTCATTGAATTAAAACCCAATGTTTTTATGCCATTGTCAGCAATAAGTTCTCGAGCTTGATCCGCAGATTTTTTTGAAGTATTAATAATGCATCCGATTTGAACGTGCTCAGCTAGGTGATTACAAAGAGACACGCCAACTTTTCCGGCGCCGATACAATTTAAGATTTGTTTTTCGGACTTATTCATGGAATTGTTTTTTCTTAATTTTTTTGTAAATTATCAGATTTATAAGGGAGAAATAAGCGATTTGTATTTCCTTATTGTATTATCGAGACCTTTATACAGTGACTCAACCGTGAGTGCATGGCCTATCGAGACCTCAAGTATATTTGGTATGGACACATATTTCTTTATATTAGTTAGATTCAAATCATGACCTGCATTAACGCCCACATTCAATGATTGAGCAAGGGATGCTGAGTTTTTGTGAGCATCAAAAATTTTATTAAATTGTTTTTTCCCCCATGATTCTGCATACGGACCTGTATAGAGCTCCACTCTATCGACACCAATTTCTGCGGCAAGTCGAATTTGTGCCAAATCTGGATCAAGAAACAAGCTTGATCTGACTCCATGAGCTCGAAGTTCACGTACTACTTTGTACACCTTTTCTTGATTCTTATTTAGATCAAATCCATGATCCGAAGTTAGTTGGTCTGTGCTGTCTGGCACAAGAGTACATTGATGAGGACGAGACCTTTTCACCAGCTCTAAGAGACCAAGATAATCATCTTTGGCTTCCTCGAAGGGATTACCTTCAATGTTGAATTCAATATTTGTATGCTTGTTAATCAACTCTTTTAATCCTGGTAGGTCACTCGGTTTAATATGTCGTTGATCAGGTCTTGGATGCACAGTTATTCCGTCAGCTCCAGCATTTATACAGGCGCTTGCATATTCAATTAAGTTTGGATTTTCACCTTTTCTTGAATTTCTGATTAATGCTACTTTGTTGATATTTACACTGAGAGCAGTCATTTTAATTAATTATCTCAGGAGTAGGGCGCTCTGAAGAGTTTTTAGTTTTTTGTTCCTTTTGTTGCCAACTGCCTTTAGATAATATTCTGGCACTTATAATCATCGGAGGTTTTTTGGGTATGTTCTTAAAGTAAAGAACCTCGTGTGTTGGAAGAGAAGCGATTTTATCAACTACATTCATGCCAAACTTTACCCTCCCAAAAACCGCATAACCCCACGAGTTTTCAGTTCCATCCAATCGTTCATTATTCATATGATTAATAAAAAATTGTGCTTTAGCAGAATTTGGGTCATTAGTGCGTGCCATTGATATCGTTCCACGTTTATTTGACAGACCATTTTTAGATTCGTTTGCTATTGGTTGCCGGCTTGTATTTTTCGGCGATAGATCAAAAGTGAATCCTCCAGCCTGAATCATAAAGCCAGAGATTACTCTGTGGAATATGACACCATCATAGTGAAAATCTTTAATATTCGAAAGAAAGTTATCGACGGTTATTGGAGCTTTTTCGATATCTAGCTCGATGATTATTTTACCTAAATCCGTATTTAGTTCCACGAGAGGTGATTGAGTGCTCTGGCTAAAAATAAAACTGCTACTAGTAGTAAGAATGAGCAGTCCAAGTAGGTAGCGTACGTAGCCAAAGATCGATGACTTATTCAATATCTGTTATCCCCACTCAGAAAATCTTCTTCGTCCCTTCAGTTTTGGGATTATTATTGTTAATAAAGCACCCAAAAAAACAGTTATTCCACCATATAAGAAGGACTTGTATTTCGTGTCATCTCTTTGAATATCTAGCTCCACTTTTAGCACATCATTCGCATTCCTGAGAGTCTGATTCTGCGCAATTAATTCTTTATTTTGCTGAATTAATCTCCCGGATTCTGCCGAAATATCCAAAACGTTATCAAAGTTTGTTGTTTCATTCTCCATACCCATTTCTTTAGCCAGTAACGACTCTTTGAGAACTCTAACTTGCTCCTCTAATGATGAGTTTTTTTTCGAGAGTGAATCTACTAACTCCTTTGTATCTCTTAATGATTTTGTGTAGTTACTCAATTGACTTCTTCCAGAGGGGGACGTAATTACAAATTGCTCCTCCATCCATCCCTGTTTGCCATTTTCCGTTTCTACAAACCCCCATCCCTTATCTACCATAATTAATTTTATTTTAGTTCCAGATTTAAGTCCTCGGTGCACAATCGTGCAATCAGAACAAGGCGTTCTTCTCAGTGGAACATAAAACTCATCTGATACATACCGAATATCATCTGTCGTTTCAGACAAGTCCTCATCAAAAATTTCAGTGGTTTCATTATTATTAATGATCATCTCTCTGGGTGACGGTATCTTTTCCTCTACGGTTTGTGGGAAAGTTGATCCACCACTCATCAGCAGAATGAAAACAATAAGCCTATTTAAAAAAACTGAGTCACTCATGTTACTTTTCATTTTCCACGTAATCATGGGAATATTACTTTAAAAGGTTTCACAATCACATCTTTGAATACTCCATTAATGTAATATGGATCACTTTTTATCCATGATTGAGCTTCCTCAATGGTTTTAAATTCAGCAACTATTAAACTGCCGGAAAATCCCGCTTGATCGGGGTTTTCTGAATCTATCGCTGGATGGGGTCCTGCTATTAAAATTCTTCCTTGCTCTTTCAAAGCTTTTACTCTTTTCAAATGTGCAGGACGATTCACTTTTCTCTTGTTAAGACTGTTATTTGCATCAGAACATATAAGTGCATACCACATTTACTAATACCTCAAGACCTCATTATCTGCTCTAATTTTAACCCGGTAAATACCTTGATTTTATTAAACAGATATAGCAGATTAATAATATTAATTATCATGGGAGGAACAGCATTGACAGGAAAACTTAGTGCCAGCATTTTCGCCATTTGATGATTAAATTGCTCAGTTCCAGGCTCGCCAGTTAGTACAAAAATTGCCAAGAAAAAATTCAAGATTGCAGAGAGCATAAATGAGGCAGCAAAAATTGCTGTGCATTTCCTCAATAGATTATTGTACTTATCTAACTGATTATTCTTTTTCAAAGAAACTAGAATGCTGTCGACATTAACAATAATTGGATTTTCCATTAAATGATGGAGAAGCGACTTATCTCCCCGCATCGTGTAAATTATCGCAAATGCAAAAATCAAAGGGATACTTGCCTCTTTGAGAGCGATGTAAATTGCATCCACTTCTAGAAGGGTCAGTCCTCCCGATAAAGAAACACTTATCACCCCAAGGATAGAGAAGAAATTTTTATTTTTTGTCCGCAAATAATCATACGAACCATAAGTCAGTGGAAGAGCAAATGCGATAATTATGGATAACTTTATTCCCAATCGTTCTTCGCTACTAAAATTTGATAAGATTACAATGGGAATCAGAATATTGATGAGTATCTCAATAAGAGCATCTTTAGGATCTTTTTTTGCGAACGAAGAAATTATCTGATTATTTGCTTTGTTATTGGTATTCATACTCAGCTCTAATTTGATGGAATGATTGTATCAATTTTCTATACCTATCAAAAATTTATGTAATAATTACAGCTAGTTGATTGAATATAAAATTGGTGACTCTGAATGTTAAACATGAAAGTTTTACCTTGAAGCTGAGGGTATTTAGATAAATTTTTAGGAGTATGAGTAAATTGAATCAAAAACACTCGGCAGCAAAAATTGTAGCTCCTACACAGGAGGAAATGCCTTTTGCGGTGGTCCAAGGGAAGAATCTCACCGCATTACCCAAAGATCTTTACATTCCACCTGACGCGCTAGAGGTTATTCTTGAAGCGTTTGAAGGACCCCTTGACTTACTGCTTTATTTAATTCGCAGGCAGAATTTGAATATATTAGAGATTGATGTTGCAGAAATTTCAAGGCAGTACATGGGTTACATCGATCTAATGAAAACGATTCAGCTAGAAGTCGCCTCAGATTATATGGTTATGTCAGCAATGCTTGCTGAAATTAAATCAAGAATGCTACTTCCCAAAAGAACAGAGGAAGATGACGAGGAGGATCCGCGTGCTGAACTCATTCGTCGCCTTCAGGACTATGAAAGATTTAAATCTGCAGCTGAGGATCTTGACGAATTACCAAGGCTGGGTAGAGAGAATCAGACGATTTCAGTGGTTTCACCGATGGAAAAGCCTGAGGTAGGTTATGTCTCGGTAGAGTTGAATGATCTGATTTTGGCTCTATCAGAGGTAATTTCTAGAGCAGAGATGTTTGATTCGCATCAAATTCAGTTTGAAACTTTATCTACCAGAGAGAGAATGACCAGCATCCTAGATAAAGTAAGCGATGGGAAATTTTTCAAATTCGATCAATTATTTTCAGTTCAAGAAGGAAGACTGGGGGTAGTTGTTACATTTTTAGCAATCATGGAACTCATCAAGGAAAGATTAATCGATGTTGTCCAAAATGAAACTTTTGGATCGATTCACGTAAGGATAAGGTAGTAGTGGACAGTCAGCTATTAAGGCAAATTATCGAAGGTGCAATCATCGTCTCAGAAAAGCCATTGGATATAGCAAATATTGAGAAGTTGTTTGACGAGGATGATAAACCTGAGAGAGAGGAGATTAGAGCAGCTTTGGATGACATTAGCTCGGAATGTAGAGGCAGGGGTTTTGAATTAGTTCGAGTGGCGAGTGGTTATCGATTTCAGACTAAAGAAAGTTTAGCGAAGTGGGTAAATAGAGTTTGGGAGGCTAAACCTAAAAAGTTTTCTCGAGCGATGTTAGAGACACTGGCATTAATTGCTTACAGACAGCCAACCACCCGCGGTGACATTGAGTCAGTAAGGGGAGTAAGCGTGAGCTCAGATATAATAAAGGTGCTGGAGGAGCGAGGATGGATACGAGTAGTTGGTCATCGGGATGTGCCTGGTAAGCCAGAACTACTTGCGACAACAAAAGCATTTTTAGATTATTTTAATTTAAAGAAATTGGATCAACTTCCTCCTCTATCTCAGCTCAAAGATTTCGCTGAGGTCGACCCTGTGATGGAGTTATCATTGAATTCTCACTCCACTGAAAAACTAGATAGTAAGGCATTATCAGAAGATGGTAACGGAGAACCAGCTGTTAGTGCTGAATAATTAGATCAGTTTTTAAGATTGATTTATTAAATAGACCATACATTTAAATGGATGAGAAATTACAAAAATTTTTAGCAAATCGAGGCTATGGATCCAGAAGACAAGTTGAGCAATGGATATCAGATGGAAGAGTAAGACTTAATAATTCAGTTGCTAAGATTGGTGACAGGGTTTCGATCAATGACTCTATATTTTTGGATAACAAAAAAGTTCGATCAAGAGAATTGGTTGAAACACACATTATTGTTTATAACAAACCAGAGGGATTAATTTCAACGACAAAAGATACAAGAGGCAGACCTCTTGTATTCGATAATCTCCCACCTCTTAAAAGAGGGAAATGGATTTCAGTTGGTAGATTAGATATTAACACCTCAGGATTAATGCTTTTTACTACGAATGGTGAGCTTGCTAACCGATTGATGCATCCTAAATATAGTATAGACCGCAAATATCTTGTAAGAGTTTATGGAAAGGTTGAAAAGAAAAATATTGAAGCTTTAAAAAAGGGTATTTTGATTGGCGATGAATACTCTAGGTTCAAGAATATAGAGTATAAAAATGAGGTTCTTAAAGATCAAGTAAGATTAAATAATTGGTTTCAAGTGACTCTTGGTAGTGGGAAGAATAGGGAAGTTCGGAGTTTGTGGGAATCTCAGGGTTTTGAAGTTAGCAGATTAAAGAGAATTAGTTATGGACCGGTGATCTTACCATCATTTGTGAGGCCGGGTAATTACTCCTATCTTTCAGAAAAGGAAGTTGCACAACTAGCTAACCTGGTAAATTTAAACATCGCCTTACGCAATGATCTAACTTTGCAAAAGAAATCTCAAAGGAATGAACGGCGACTAAGATCCAAAGGTTCTAAGGTAAAAGTTAAATAATTAAGGTTTATCTTGAGAATTTAAACTTTGCCCTGATATGCAATGACTGTCCGCACTCAAAAGGTAGATGTAAGGTAATATTACTTTTTCTGGGGTCGGCAAATTCCTAGGATTCTCCGCCGGGTACGCTTGTGCTCTCATTTTTGTTCTGGTGGCACCTGGATTAACTGCATTGAATCTTATTTTTGAGATATTCTCATGCTCCGATGCCCAAATTTGGACAAGAGCCTCCGTAGTAAATTTTGAAATCGCGTAGGCTCCCCAAAATGCCTTTGCTTTTCGCCCGACACTGGAGCTTGAGTATATTACAGATGCAGACTCAGATTTTTTAAGCACCGGTATGAGGCACTGAGTCATCAAAAATTGAGACTTAAAATTTACTTGCATAACTTCATCTAACATCTTTTCAGAGTAGTCATCAAGTGAACTTAGATTTCCTAAAAGCGATGCATTCAACACAAGACCATCCAATTTGCCGAATTCCTTTTCGATTTTTTTCGTAAGGATTTGAAAATCGTCTTTTTTTGTACCAAGAAAGTCTGCAGGATATATCAATGGTTCCTTTAATCCCAATTCGAAAATTGATTGATAAAGTTTTTCAAGCTTAGCAATAGATCTTCCACAAATAATAACTGTCGCACCTAGCTCAGCACATTTCATCGAAAGCGCCGTTCCAATTCCTCCAGTTGATCCAGTGATTAATACTATCTTCTCGTCAAGTAAATTTTTAGCAGGCACGTAGTTAAAAGGCATTTTATGAAACAACATTTTTAGGGATGCTCTTTATGGAAAATGAAATCAAAGACATTTTCAGGTTTAGAAATTATAATATTAGCTCTCCAGTCCTCTATGTCCGTGTCCGCTTCCAAATATCCCCACTCAGCGGCGATTGTTGTCATTCCAGCTGCATTGCCGGACTGGATGTCTCTTAAATGATCTCCGATGTAGACACAATCACACGGTTTTACTTCAACTTTTTGTGCAGCAAGCGTGAGTGGTTCAGGATCTGGTTTTGGATTCTTCGTATGCTCCGGACAGATTATGACGGAGGCCCTCTGATGAAGTTTGAGTTTTTTGAGTAAATGTTCCGTGTACTTAATTGGTTTATTGGTCACAATTCCCCAGGGAATTTTATGCGTCTCGCAAGCATCTAGCACCAACTCTAGGCCATCAAAAATAGTAGTTTTTACCGCGATATTCTCATAATAAATTTCTAAATATTCTTTTTTTATTGCAGCGAAGTTTTCATGAGTGGAATCAATTTTGAAAGCTTTTTTTATCAAACCCTCTGATCCATTAGTAACACTACTTCTTATCTCTGATTCGGTGATAAGCGGCTTATCATATTTTGAAAGTAAAAGATTCATAGAGAGAATAAAATCTGGTGCTGTATCCAAAAGCGTTCCGTCAAGATCGAATAAAACTGCTTTAAATAACATTCGTTAAACCCAATTTAGATTTTTTTTGCATACACCATATAGTTTATGTCGACATCATTTGAACTGATCGAGAATTTGTCATTAATGGGATTGTATGTTAAACCAGACAAGTCAATGACTTCTAAATTTGACTCTCTAAGCCATTGGCATAATTCAGAGGGTTTGATAAGTTTTTCGTATTTATGTGTTCCTTTTGGCAAAAGATTCAAGATATATTCACCGCCCAAAATAGCTCCAAGATAGGACTTGATATTTCTGTTAATTGTTGACAGGAAAAGTTCTCCATCAGGCTTTAAAAGGGAGACGCAGGATTTGATAATGGACGGTGGATTAGGAACATGCTCAAGCATTTCCATGCAAGTAATGGTATCAAAACTTTCTTTATGGGCTTCAGCGAATGCTTCAATCGTAGACCTTTCATAATTTATACTTAAATTTGATTCAAGCATATGTAATTTTGCAATCTCCAGCAGTGATTCTGCCATGTCTATCCCAGTTACATCGGCGCCCCTAAATGCCATAGACTCAGATAGAATTCCAGCACCACAACCTACGTCTAAAAGTTGCTTCTCCGCAACGTTTGTATGCGAATCGATCCAGTTAGACCGTAAAGGATTTATTTTATGAAGTGATTTAAACTCACCGTTTAGATCCCACCATTTAGAAGCAAGTTGATTAAACTTTTTGATTTCTGTTTCGTCAATGTTATTGTTATCAACAGTTTCTTTTTTCATTTTTTTGTAGATATTCACTCTTTATTGTTTAGCCATCTTTCAACTATGGTATTGACGGTACTTATAGGTATTCTGTTTACTGATTGATCTCGCATTAGGTTTTCTCCCTTACTCCAGCTATGACTTATTTTTTTCTCTATTTCAGAAAAAATAATCCTTTCTGGTTGTTGATCGAGCGACAACCCAAGCATTTGGTCCAAATTAATCGCGATTATATCCGCATCTTTACCTTGCTCTAAGCTACCTATTTGTGACTCCCAACCGAATGCCCTGGCTCCATTAATAGTTGCCATTCTGATTAGTTGATGTGCAAGTAAATCTGAATCAGGACTTAGATTAATCCTCGCCAAGATTCCAGTTACTTTCATTAATTCGAATACATCTAACGTGGAAAATTTATTCGTATTCGCAGTTGCAAATGAAAAGTTTGGATTGTTTCCCTCAAGTTGAAAAAGTGTTTTGAAATATTCATCGGGATATCTTGTTGTCAAAGGTGTATGCAGAACCTTGCAGTTATATCGTTTTAAAGTACAACATAAATCATCAGTTATACTTTCGATTCCACTCAGTTGAGTTTGCTCGTTAAGAACTCCTGCGCTTTCGAGTGAGTCTACAATAAATTTCACATCAGCATTATTATGAAAGACAATATTAATAGGCATCTCAAGTTCGTTGGCATACTTTGCAGTGATAGATAATTGTTCACTTTTTACTAAATCATTTTGGTCAATCGAAAAAGCAAATTTTAAGGTTGATAAATCTTTATATTTGTCTCTTATCGATAGACCAAGTCGAAGATAATCTCCAAATTCTTTTGCGTAGTTGCTCTTTTTATTTTGTAGAACTAAACCTACTTGTAGTTTTATTCCAATCGATTTTGCTGCTGAAATCATTGCTTCTGGAAATATGACATTATGTCCAAAGCATGTGATACCTTTCCTCACCAGTTCGTGAATTCCAACAACACAAGCATCAAAGACAAAATTCTCATCTAATATTGAGTCTTGAATAGTTTTTATCGAACCATGTTCTGGAGCCACACTCTCGTTAATTTGGAGAATTTTCAATAAATTTTGAGTTATTTGTGCATCACAGTTAATAAATCCTGGAAGAAGTAAGTGATTCTGCAAAAACTCCTCTTCTTTTGGATACCAATTCGATTGAATTTCTTTTGTAGGTCCAATTGCGACGATTCTGCCTTTGTCTATCGCCAAAGAATAATCTTGTAAGACCATATTTTTGGGGATTACTGGAATTACAAATTTACTATGAATTATTAAATCAATTTGAGATTTCATTGTTAAATTTTAGCCTCGTTCTCCAAATTATAGCTTTTTTGTGGTTGTAACTGTCACAAATATTGTTGATGCATAAAAACACCATATTTCACTAGTTTATGTTAAGATGTTCATTGGAAAACGCGCTCGTTTTAGACACAAAAAACTATAAAAATTAAACGAGTAGAACAGTGCAAAATTCTCCCGGGGATGAACAGTAAATGTCAGAACTTGCAAAAGAAATTGTACCAGTCAATATCGAAGATGAGTTAAAACAATCGTATCTTGATTATGCAATGAGTGTAATTGTGGGCAGGGCGCTGCCAGATGTTCGTGACGGACTTAAGCCTGTCCACAGAAGAGTTTTGTATGCGATGAGCGAACTTGGTAATTCATGGAATAAACCGTACAAAAAATCTGCAAGGGTGGTTGGTGATGTAATCGGTAAGTATCATCCTCATGGCGATTCCGCTGTTTATGAAACGATTGTCAGAATGGCGCAACCATTCTCGCTACGCTACATGCTGGTTGATGGTCAAGGAAACTTTGGTTCTGTTGACGGCGATCGCGCTGCGGCGATGAGGTACACCGAAATCAGAATGACAAAAATGGCTCATGCGCTGCTGGAAGATCTAGAAAAAGACACAGTCGAATTTAATCCAAATTATGATGAAACAGAATCGATACCGCAAACGCTCCCTACAAAAGTACCCAATCTGCTAGTCAATGGTTCATCAGGAATTGCGGTAGGTATGGCAACAAATATCCCTCCGCATAACCTCAAAGAGATTATAGAGGGATGTTTGGCTTTGATTGAAAATAGCGAAATTGAGATCGATGAATTAATGCAAATAATACCTGGCCCAGATTTTCCAACAGGTGCGATTATCAATGGTAGAGCAGGCATAGTTGAAGCATATAAAACTGGTAGGGGACGAATCTATGTCAGAGCAAAAGCTGATGTGGAGGTGAATGAGCAAACAAATAAAGAAAGCATAATCGTTACTGAAATTCCATATCAATTAAACAAGTCACGACTTATCGAGAAAATTGCCGAGTTAGTGAAGGATAAAAAGATTGAGGGCATTTCTGAACTTCGTGATGAGTCAGACAAAGATGGCATGAGAATAGTTATCGAGTTAAGACGCGGAGAAGTAACTGATGTTGTGCTTAATAATCTTTATGCCCAGACTCAAATGCAAAGCGTGTTCGGGATAAATATAGTTGCCCTTGTTGATGATCAACCGAAAATATTAAATTTAAAACAGGTCTTGGAGGCGTTTATCCGTCATCGACAAGAGGTGGTTACGCGAAGAACACTGTTTCTAATGAGAAAAGCGAGAGACCGAGCTCATAGCTTAGAGGGTTTTGCAGTTGCGCTAGCAAATATCGATGAGATCATACAAATTATTAAACAGTCAGCAACGGCTGCAGATGCAAGGGAGAAATTAGTATCCAAAACTTGGTTGCCAGGAGATAACATTTCGAAGATGCTAAGTAAACTTGAGCCTGGCATTGCCAGGCCTGAATGGCTTGATGAGAAATATGGATTGAAGAATAAAAAATACAAAATCTCGCCCGAGCAAGCGAAGGATATTTTAGAGTTAAGATTGAATAGGCTCACGGGTATGGAGCATGAAAAAATAATCGAAGAGTTTCATGAAAAGTTAGAGGAGATTGCGACTTACCAAAATATTTTGGGAAATTCGGATGTCTTAATGGATGTTATTAAAACTGAGCTTTTGGAAGTTAAAGAGGAGTTTGGTGATGATAGAAGGACTGAAATTTGCGAATCAGCTCACGATTTAACGCTAGAAGATTTAATCACAGAGGAGGAGAGGGTTGTAACAATATCTAATGGAGGATATGCCAAGACTCAACCATTGGATGATTATCAGGCTCAAAGAAGGGGTGGAATGGGTAAATCGGCAACAGCTGTGAAAGATGAAGATTTCGTAGAGCATCTATTAATAGCTAGCACGCACTCTACGATCTTGTGTTTTACAAATTTAGGTAAAGTTTATTGGCTTAAAGTTTATCAAATCCCATTGGCAAGCAGAAATGCGCGTGGTAGACCAGTCGTTAATTTATTACCTCTAGATGAAGAGGAGAGTATTAGCTCAATACTACCTATTGATGAATATTCTGATGATAAATTTATTATTATGTCCACTGCCAATGGCACTATCAAAAAGACTAATCTTCAAGCATTTTCTAGGCCAAGAAGTGTAGGATTGCGCGCCGTTGATCTTGCTGAGGGTGATTACCTTGTTGGTACCGCAATAGTTGATGGAACCAAAGATATTATGTTGCTCAGTTCTGAAGGGAAAGCAGTTCGTTTCAAGGAGACCGACGTCCGATCGATGGGAAGAACCGCGAAAGGTGTCAGAGGCATGCGTCTCGATCCTGAGCACAAAATTATTTCGATGCTTATTCCGAGTGAGGGAGGATTGTTGCTAGCAGTCTGCCAGAATGGTTTTGGTAAAAGAACTCAATTGAAGGAATTTCCTACAAAAGGTCGAGGCGGTAAAGGGATGATTGCGATCCAAACAAGTGAGAGAAATGGTCCTTTAGTTGGAGCGACTCAGTTATTTGCTGGCGATGAAATAATGTTGATTTCAGATCAGGGTACAATGGTGAGGACAAGAGGTGATGAAGTATCCATAGTAGGACGAAATACACAGGGAGTTCTTATTATTCGTCTGAAAGAAAACGAAAAGTTAGTCAGAATAGCGCGGATATCTGAACCATCTGAAGATGATTCTGAGACTAGCGAAGATGGAACAAATGATTGAATGAGTGAAGAAGATCCTTTAAAGGTTATCCGTGAGAAAATTGACAAAGTAGATTTGCAAATTATGAGTTTTGTGAGCAAGCGAGCAAAACTGGCAAAAGATGTGGCGGCCATAAAGAAGAGACTGGGTGACAAGAACTTCTATCGACCAGAGCGTGAATCGCAGGTCCTCCGAAAAATCATGGAACTCAATGATGGTACGATAAACAACGAGGATATGGCTGGCTTGTTTCGGCAGATAATGTCTATTTGTTTGTCGCTTGAGCAACCGGTTAAAGTTGCTTATCTCGGTCCAGAGGGAACTTTTACTCAGGAGGCTGCTTTAAAACATTTTGGCAGCCATGCAACAACGGTGCCTAAGCAGGCCATCGATGAAGTTTTTCGAGAGGTGCTGTCTGGCGCTTGTCAGTATGGCGTTGTTCCTGTAGAAAATTCCACTGAGGGAGTGATTACGCATACCTTGGATAGCTTTATTGATTCATCGATAAAGATATGTGGTGAGATTGAGCTTCGCATTCATCATCATTTTATGATTGGCGATAACACAAAGGTCCAGAATATTACGCGTGTATATTCGCATGCACAATCATTGGCTCAATGCAGGAAATGGTTGAATTCAAACTTCCCCAATATTGAGAGAGTTGCAGTGGCAAGCAATGGAGATGCCGCAAAAAGAGTTGAAGGAGAATGGAACTCTGCAGTTATTGCTGGCGACATGTGCAGCGATTTATATAAATTGCAAAAATTGTGGGAAAAAATTGAGGATAGGCCAGACAATTCAACAAGATTCTTGGTAATAGGAATGGAAGATATACCATCAAGTGGAGATGATCTTTCTTCTATTGTTGTGTCTGTAAAGAATAAGCCCGGAGCACTCCATGATCTTCTAGAGCCATTTCAGCGGCACTCAATTGATTTAACCAGGTTGGAGTCAAGACCTTCCAGAAATAGTAAATGGTCATATGTATTTTTTATGGACTTCGTTGGTCATATCGAACAACAGTCAGTTAAAAATGTTATTGCTGAAATACAACAACAAGCAGCTGATATAAAAATTCTTGGTTCATATCCAAGAGCCGTTATGTAATCCTCACGATCGAGCAACATCATGACAAACAAATATAGAGCTGGTGATTCTCAGGTAGATAAGTTGATTGTTTTGGGACTTGGGTTGTTGGGAGCCAGCATATGCGCGGCTGCAAAAAAATTAGGATTAGCAAATGAAATAATCGGTATTAGCCGAAGGCAGTCGACAATTGAAATAGCTCATGCAAAAGAAATCATTGATAAAAGTGCGGATAGCCTGGCCACTTTGGCAGGAAATTTTGGTGAAGACGATCTCCTTGTATTGGCGGTTCCAACTTTAGCGATGAAAAGTGTTTTATCAGAATGTCAGGAACACGTGCCTCCTTCTGTCACAATAACTGATGTCGCAAGCGTTAAAACCAAAATCATCGAATTTGCCGAACAAGTGTATGGCGATATACCCAAAAATTTTGTCCCGGGTCACCCAATCGCTGGATCGGAAAAAAGTGGGATAAATTCGGCGAATCCCGACTTATTTAAAAATCACAAAGTGGTGCTTACCCCTAAGGAAATGCCTAGTCAAGGGCATATAAATAAAGTCAGTGAGATTTGGACTAGATTGGGCGCAGATGTAACGTTTATGAACGCTGATGATCATGACAGGATATTTGCGGCTACAAGTCATCTTCCGCATTACTTGGCATATTCGCTTGTTGATACTCTCTCCAGAGAAAGCAATGCGAATGAAATTTTTGATCATGCGGCTGGAGGGTTTAAAGATTTTACTCGAATTGCTGGGAGTGATCCCATTATGTGGCATGACATTGCGTTAGCAAATAGTCAGTTTATTTTGGAGATAATGGATAGATACATAGCGGATATAACTAAATTGCGGGATGCGATTGAAAAAAAGGATTCTCGTTACTTGTTAGATACCTTCAATCGGTCGCGACTCTTTAAAACAAAAAAAAAGTATCAAAAAGACAGAAGTATTGATTTTATTTCAAAACCCTGTGGGGAATTGAGAGGTGAAATCACTGTGCCTGGTGATAAATCAGTTTCACATCGATCAATTATTTTTGGCTCACTTGCTCAAGGTACATCAGAAATAACAGGTTTTCTTGAGGGTGAAGATAGTTTGGCTACTCTAAATGCATTTAGAGAAATGGGTGTCCTGATTGAAGGGCCCGAGGATGGGCGTTTAATAATTCATGGGGTTGGGTTACATGGACTAACTGAGCCAGCAAGAGAGTTAGATCTGGGTAATTCTGGTACATCAATGCGTCTTATGACTGGCTTACTTAGTGCGCAAGAGTTCAAATCTAGGCTTGTAGGCGATGAATCTTTGTCAAGTCGACCAATGCGGCGAGTAACTGTGCCGTTATTGGAAATGGGGGCAGACATTCGGACAACGGCTGACGGAACTCCGCCCGTAGAGGTAATTGGTGGTCGTTTATTGAAACCAATAAAATATACACTTCCCATTGCCAGCGCGCAGCTAAAATCAAGTCTAATTCTTGCAGCTATGTACGCTGATGGAGAAAGTGTCATAATCGAACCTGTGATCACCAGAGATCATACTGAAAGGATGATGACGGCGTTTGGTTGCAATATCTCCGTTGATGACTCCAGTCGGAATATCAAGATCCAAGGTGGTTATCAGCATATCGGAACAAGGATAGACATACCTGGTGATATATCCTCAGCTGCATTCTTTATGGTCGCTGCTGCCATTTGTCCAGGCTCTGAAATTAATCTTTTAAATATCGGAATAAATCCCACTCGAATAGGCGTCCTAAATATTTTAAAAGAGATGGGTGCTGACATTAAGATAACTAATAGACAAGACAAATTGTGTGAGCCAACTGCGAATATTCGCGTACGATACTCGTCTCTAAAAGGAATCGAAATCCCTGAAAATCAAGTTTCCCTGGCAATTGATGAGTTCCCGATAATTTTTGTAGCCGCAGCTTGTGCAACGGGTGAAACAATACTAAGGGGTGCAGAAGAGTTAAAAGTCAAAGAAAGTGATCGGATAGAGAGTATGGCAAAGGGTTTGAAAATTTTGGGGATTGAGACGGATGTCTTTGACGATGGAATTAAAATTATTGGGGGTAAAATTGGCTCAGGGACAGTAAACAGTAATCATGACCACAGAATAGCGATGGCTTTTTCAGTTGCGGGTTTACGTTCGAGCGGTGCTATTACTATTCAAAATTGTAAAAATATCGCTACTTCTTTTCCTAATTTTATTGATATAGCTAGATCAGTTGGTATGAAGATCGATCTGGAGTCAAATTGACAAAGATAATTACACTCGATGGGCCTAGCGGATCTGGCAAAGGCACGGTCGGAAGAGCGTTAGCTATTGATTTGGGATTCAATTACCTCGACAGCGGTCTTCTTTATCGTTCACTTGCATTGAATGCATTAATTAATCATCTTGATTTGAATGACGAGTTTGGCATTGCTGCTACAGTGAATGATGTATCTTTGGAATTTTCGTTGTGTAGTCCTGTTGTCACTCTTAATGGTGCAGATGTTACTGATGAAATTAGAAGTGAGAGAGTTAGTTTAGCGAGCTCCAAAATTGCAAAATATAGTTTAGTGCGAAAAAGATTAGTCGATTTTCAGCGAAAATTTTCAAGAGGAGATGGTTTGATTGCCGACGGTAGAGATATGGGAAGTGTAATTTTCCCTTCCGCAGATTTGAAGATATTCTTGACAGCAAGTGTCAAAGTCAGAGCAGTTAGGCGATACAAAGAGTTGATTGCTAGAGGTGAAAATGTTAGTCTTCGCGACCTCGAAAGGCGCATCGCACTGCGTGATAAGGGCGATAGGGAGAGAAAAGTATCACCTTTGATTGCTGGAGAAGGAGCGATCGTAATTGATGCGTCTGAGAAGAGTGTAAACGAGGTAAAGAAAGAGATCATACATTATTTCGATTTAATACCGAGTGTATGATATTTACAGATCTAATGGTGATAACCAGAGCTAGTCATCTTAGTTCGTTTTTGTAAAGTAGCTGAACTATCTGGGGTTTAGTGTTTAATGCAAGTGGTTTTTCTAGAACCACTCTTACAGTAGGAATTCCATATGACCGAGAGTTTCCAAGAATTATTTGAAGAAAGTTTGAAATCGATTGAAATGAAGTCGGGCTCAATTGTAACAGGAACTGTTGTAGACATTGATAAAGACTGGATTACTGTGCATGCAGGTTTGAAGTCTGAGGGAACAATACCGGCGGATCAGTTTTTAAATGACAAGGGAGAAATTGAGGTAGCCGTTGGCGATGAAGTGAGAGTGTCACTTGAAGCAGTAGAGGACGGCTTCGGAGCAACCAGGCTTTCTAGAGAAAAAGCTAAACGGGCTGAGGTATGGTTAGAGCTTGAAGAGGCAAATAAATCGAATGAAACTGTGATAGGTGTAATCACCGGAAAGGTAAAAGGTGGATTCACCGTAGAGCTGCGTGGATTGCGAGCATTTCTACCTGGTTCCCTTGTAGATGTGAGACCTTTGAGAGAAATCTCTCACCTCGAAAATATAGATCTTGAATTCAAGGTTATTAAATTAGATACAAAAAGAAATAATGTAGTGGTTAGTCGCCGCGCAGTTATGGAAAGTGCAAATTCAACTGATAGAGATGCTTTATTGGAAACTCTAGAGGAAGGTAACAGCGTGAAAGGTGTCATCAAAAACCTTACTGATTATGGAGCTTTTGTTGACTTAGGAGGCGTAGATGGATTGCTTCACATCACAGATATGTCATGGAAGCGAATTAAACATCCGTCCGAAATGATTAATATCGGTGATGAAATAGATGTAAAAGTGCTCAAATTTGATAGAGAAAGAAACAGAGTATCTTTGGGTATGAAGCAGATGGGTGATGATCCGTGGGGGGACATAAAAGGAAGATACCCTGTTGGCAAAAAGACCAAAGCAAGAATTACCAATTTAACTGACTACGGATGTTTTGCAGAGTTAGAGGATGGTGTTGAAGGACTTGTTCACGTATCAGAAATGGATTGGACAAACAAGAATGTGCATCCGTCTAAAATTGTTGATTTAGGTCAAGAGGTAGACGTGATGATCTTAGAGATAGACGAAGAGCGCCGTAGAATATCCCTTGGAATAAAACAATGCTTCTCAAATCCGTGGAGTGACTTTGCAGCCAAGAAAAATAAGGGTGACAAAGTCTCAGGAACAATTAAAAGTATCACAGACTTTGGAATATTTATTGGTCTCGAAGGCGGTATTGACGGACTAGTTCATTTGTCAGATATCTCTTGGCATGATAATGGAGAAGAGTCAGTGAGGAATTATAAGAAAGGTGATGAAGTAGAGACCTCGATTCTAAGCATTGATTCAGAGCGAGAAAGAATTTCATTAGGAATCAAGCAATTATCTGATGACCCTTTTATGGGTTTCGTAATAGGGAATGAAAAGGGCTCGATAGTGAAGGGTAAAGTCATTAGTGTTGATGAAAAAATTGCGACCATATCACTCTCTGAAAATGTTGAAGCCACCCTCAAAGCATCAGAGTTTTCCAGGGACAGTGTTTCTGATTTGAAATCTAAATTAAAATTGGATGATGAAGTTGAAGCAAAAATAATAAACGTAGATAAGAAAAATAGAACGATATCACTGTCGATCAAAGCTAAGGATTTATCGGAAGAGAAAGAAGCAGTTAAGGCTCATAAAAGCAGCGAGTCTGAGTCTCAAGATTCGGGTGCTGCGACGATTGGAGATTTGATAAAGGCTCAGATGGATAAATAAATGGCAATAAGTCTAGAAACAATGACGAGAGATTAAATTTTTGCTACGGTATCGAAATGACTAAGTCAGAGTTAATTGAAAAGATTTCATACAACCAAGATCAACTTCCGCCAAAAGACGTGGAATTGGCCGTAAGGATGATATTGGATCGTATGGTTAACTCTTTATCAAACAACGAGAGAATAGAAATAAGAGGCTTTGGGAGTTTTTCACTTCACTACAGAGCGGCTCGAGTGGGTAGAAATCCAAAGACCGGTGCGGCTGTGGATCTTACTGGTAAATACGTACCCCATTTTAAGCCAGGTAAAGAACTGAGGAAAAGAGTTGATTATTGATTCGCCCTTTCAATATGAAGGCTTTTTAGATGCGACTAACACAGCTCAGCAACTCGCTCCTTTAGTTTTTCGATTTTAGACGACATACCAGATAATTTATCTTTTTCCTTCGAAATAACAAGTGCAGGTGCGTTTTTGAGAAAACTCTCATTTTTTAGTTTTTTCTCAAGTCCACTGATCTCCTTTGTCAGTTTAGATATCTCTTTTTTAAGTCTTGTAAGTTCTGAATTTACGTCAATATTTCCATCCAAGGGTATGAATATCTCCAATTCCTCAACGACTGCAGTTGCTGACTTTGGAGCATTACTTGCATTTTGTACATATTTTATTTCAGCTACTTTCCCCAACTTACATATATAGGAATGAATATTCAAAAATCGTTGTTTTGTCTCGTTTGTATTCGGGCAGATGAAAATAGTAATATTTTTTGATGGTTCAATTTTCATATCATTTCTAATGCTTCTAATTGAGATTACAATCTTCTTGAGCCAGTCGATTTCATTTTCAGACTCCTGACACTTCAAACCTTGATCGGGAGATGGATAATTTTGAAGCATGAGTGTTCTAGTTGGTGATAGTTGGTCATTAGATTGTGAACGAGACATGTTCTGCCATATTTCTTCCGTAATAAACGGTAAAAACGGATGTGAAATTCTTAGAATACTTTCAAGCGTAGAAATTAGAGTGGCATTAATTGATTGCTTTGTTGAATCATCTGTCCCTGCATTTTGTAGATCAATTTTTGATAGTTCCAGGAACCAGTCACAATATTCATTCCAAATAAAGTCGTAAATAGTCTGTGTTGCGAGATCAAATCTAAAATTATCCAATGCATCGTTTAATTTAATCATCATTTCTTGAAGAATCGACTCAATCCATTTCTCTGGTAGTGTTTTAAAAGAAGAATCATTGTTAGGCTTAGTTTTTTGACATGTCATTAGGACATATCTTGAAGCATTCCAAAGCTTGTTGCAGAAATTTCTATATCCCTCAAGCCTTTTCATATCCCAATTGATATCACGTCCAGTTGATGTAAGTGAGCATAGGGTGAATCTAAGGGCATCAGTGCCATGTGCTTGAATTCCATTGGGAAACTGTTTTCTTGTTCTGTTTGATATTTTTTCAGCAAATTGTGGTTGCATGAGGTTTTTAGTCCGCTTAGCTATCAAATCTGAAAGTGAGATTCCATCAATCATATCGAGTGGGTCGAGAATGTTCCCTTTGGCTTTTGACATTTTTTGACCATTTTCATCACGTATTAGTCCATGGACGTATACTTTATGGAAAGGGATATTGTCACTAGCGGTCCCATTGGGCATTATGTGTTTGGTCATCATTATCATTCGAGCAACCCAGAAAAAAATAATATCAAAACCAGTTACTAAAACCGAAGTAGGATGATATTTTTGAAGATTGTGGGTTTCTGATGGCCAACCTTGCGTTACAAAAGTCCATAGTGCTGATGAAAACCAGGTGTCCAGAACGTCATCATCTTGGACTAGCTCAGTTGTTTGGAGATTATACTTTTTTCGAACAGCACTTTCATTTTCTGCAACATAAAAGTTGCCATCTTTATCATGCCATGAAGGTATCCTGTGACCCCACCAAAGTTGCCGTGAAATACACCAATCTTGTATATTCCTCATCCAGGAAAAATACATATTTTGATATTGAGATGGTATGAAAGATATTTTTTTACTCTGCACTAATTCAATAGCCTCTTCAGCAAGTTTCGCCATACGCACATACCATTGATTAGTAAGCATTGGTTCGATGATTACACCTCCTCGATCACCGAACGGCAAGACCATATCATGATCCTCAACAGAATGAAGATAGTTTTTTTCATCGAGTGTCTTAACGATCTTTTTTCTTGCATCAAATCTATCCAAATTGTGATATTCATCAGGAATGTTGCATTTCATTTCATAATCAGGACTACCATTAGTTTTCATGCACTCTGGAGTTGACCTAATCTTTCCATCCATTAGAAAAATATTTATCATCGGCAAATTATTTCTTTGTCCGACTTCATAGTCATTAAAATCATGACCGGGAGTTATTTTGACGCATCCAGTTCCTTTTTCCATGTCCGCGTGATCATCAGCTATGATTGGGATCTCCCTTCCTGTTAAAGGCAATAAAGCTGTTCCACCGACTAAATTTTGATACCTCTTATCTTTAGGATTTACCGCGACTGCGGTATCACCTAACAAGGTTTCAGGTCTTGTCGTGCTAACGATAATATGTTTCCGTCCACTTTTATTTTGTGTTTCTTTATTTAATTCATACTTGATGTTCCACATCTTTCCGCGGACAGGCTTATTTTCAACCTCAAGATCAGAAATTGCAGTATTTAGTTTGGGATCCCAGTTAACTAATTTTTTTCCTCTGTAGATCAAACCCTCATCATAAAGCTTGACAAAAACTTTTATAACGGCGTCTGAAAATTCGTCATCCATAGTGAATCTTTCAGTATCCCAATCTACAGAGTTACCCAATCGGCGCATCTGATTGGTAATAGTGTTACCGGAATGCTTTTTCCATTTCCAAATTTCTTCGATAAACTTTTCTCTTCCTAATTCATTTTTGGATAAATTCTTTTCAGTGGCTAGTTTTCTTTCTACCACCATTTGTGTAGCGATTCCTGCATGATCAGTACCTACTTGCCAAAGAGTGTCTCTGCCTTGCATTCGTGCACGCCTTATTAGGACATCCATTATGCAATGTTGAAGAGCGTGCCCTAAGTGCAGGGTTCCAGTTACATTGGGAGGAGGGATGACAATACTGTAAGGCTCTCCGGAGCCTTTTGGCCTAAAAAATTTATTTTTTTCCCAAAAGCTGTACCATTTTTCTTCCAGTTCTTTTGGATTAAATGTTTTATCCATACTTGCCAAAATATAAAAAGTGATTTAGTGCTAATTATAAGGCTTCGTAATTAGACTCGCTACACGCATGCATAGTATTTTTGATTTATGAATTAATGACTGTGAGATCCTCAAAGGCAACTTCATATCCAAACCTCTTGTATTGTGTGTAGCTTTTTTGTTTCGCTTTTATATTGGTTGGATTTGAGATTATGATTTCTGTTACGCTATCAAAGCGGCTGAACCAGTCACAAGACTTGTCATTTAAATTTATTAGCAGATTTGAGTGACCTAAAGGTTCTGGTTTATCAGAGATATTAATCAGTTCGCTAGATCGGTTTGTGCTATGCGGTAAGAACGACTCTGGTTCTTGTGTCCATAGAGTATTACTTATCTCTTCCTTTATTTCTTCACCGGGAACCAGACATAACACCGGATTTTTTCTCAAGTAATTCGACTTGATAAAATTATAAATAAAGCTGCTAATACAGACTTCATTATTATTGAATTTTTTGAAATCGATCCTTGTCAAATTCTTTCTTTGTTTTGTTAATTTACTTGAGATCGTAAAAATTCCATCAAGAGTGGAACTGGCCGGCCCGTTGCACCTTTATTTTTTCCAGAAATCCAAGCTGTGCCAGCGATATCTAAGTGAGCCCATTTATAATCTTTGGTAAACCTCGATAAAAAACAACCTGCGGTTATCGTGCCTGCCTCGCCTCCTATGTTTGCTAAATCAGCAAAATTGCTTTTTAATTGCTGATCATATTCCTTCCAGAGTGGCAATTGCCAAACCCTGTCGCCACTCGAATTTCCGCAGTTAACCAAAATTTCAGCAAGTTCTTCGCTGTTAGATAACATTCCAGTGGTGAATTTTCCAAGAGCGCCAATTACTGCACCAGTAAGTGTGGCTATATCCACAACATACTTTGGCTTAAATCGGTTAGCATAGGTGAGTGCATCGCAAAGTATGAGTCGTCCCTCTGCATCTGTATTCAATATCTCAATTGTTATTCCAGACATGCTCTTAATGACATCTCCCGGCTTGGTGGCATTACCGGATGGCATATTCTCCACTGCAGGAATTAGACCAACGACATTGATATCCAATGCCGCCTCTGAAAGAGCTGACATGACCCCAAGTACGGATGCGCCACCGCACATATCAAACTTCATTTCATCCATCCCTCTGCCAGGTTTGAGACTTATTCCGCCTGTATCAAAGGTGACTGCTTTGCCAACAAGAGCAATCGGTTGTTGCATGGTTTTCGATCCGTTATATTCCATAACAATTAATTTGCTTGGTTGCGCTGAGGCATTTCCCACTGATAATAAAGATAACATTCCAAGATCTTTCATTTCAGACTCCCCTAAAATAGTAGTCTTAATGCATGTGTTTTCATCAGATAATGACTTTGCTTTTTCTGCGAGAAAAGTGGGCGTGCAAATATTGGCAGGGGTATTTCCTAAATGTCTGCAAAGGTTCATTCCACGACCTACCGCCTCTCCATACTTTGTGCATGTTTCTGTATTTGATAATGAGTGACTGTTGAGACACACTAAATCTAGTTTGGATAGCGAAGACTTGCTATTACCCTTGAATGAGTAATTTATTTTTAGAATACTTCTAGAAATAATTTCTATCTCCCAAGCTTCATAAGTATCATCAATAACCCAGTGAGCATTTGCTATATAAGATTTCAGAATGTTGGATGCTCCCAACTCAATCAGTTTGATTCTATCTTGAATCGAGGATCCGTCCTCTTTGCCCACTAAAATTAATCGCTTTATGTTTTTTGATGCGTTACGAACAACACACGTAGAAATATTTTTTCCGCTAAAGTCGCCATCCTGGATCATTTTTGTAATAACCCCATTTAGGTTTTTGTCTATGTGTTTTATAGATTTATTTAGCGTTTTACTGGTAAGAACGACCAGAGCATCTGTTTTGATTTTTTCTATCTCAGTTTGTGAAGTAACAAATTTCATGAACACTCCTAAATGTTAGTCTTTTTCAAAGCATGCTACGATAACAGCTTCCGCTATTAAACGTAAGAATATTTGTCGTGACTATAATTTCAAAATACCTTATCCGTGAAATTACTTTAGTTTCATTATCAATATGCGGGATTTTACTCCTGATATTGCTGAGTGGTCGATTAGTCAAATATCTCTCAACCGCTTTATCAGGGAATATAGATCCAGAGATAATATTTGCGGTACTTGGTTATAGAATACCTGGATTTTTAGAGTTAGCGTTCCCCTTGGCTTTTTTGTTAGGGATTCTTCTCACCTTAGGTCGTTTGTATTCAGAGAATGAAATGAGTATTTTGCATGCGAGTGGAATTTCACTCTGGAAGTTACTTAGGTATATATTTGGTCTTGGATTGCTATTTGCTTTCCTCACTGCGACATTGAGTTTATATTTATCACCGATGGGATCATCAAAAGCAGGATTAATTTTGAAAGTCCAAGATCAACGCAGTGATTTAGATAAGATAACTGAGAAGAAATTTTACAAATTACCAGGAGACAAAGGTATTGTGTATGCTCAGCGAGTATCTGAAGACGGCGTTCTGAAACGTGTTTTTCTTTCATTGTCGAACAGCTCAACTAAATCCTCCAATAATAAGTCAGTCATCATTTTGTCAGATGAGGGACGCCAACAAGTCACAGAAAATGATGACAATAAATTTTTAGTCCTGAATGATGGATATCGTTTCGTTGGAAATCCTGGAGAATACGATTATGAGATTACATATTTTAGAGACTACGCATCCAAGTTGGATAAGGCCAATAGTGCAATTACTAATCAAGAGGTAAGTTCATTTTCCACGGCTCAATTGGTCTCAATGAGTACTTCAGAGGCTCGAGCTGAGCTTCAATGGCGTTTATCTTTACCTGTAATGATACTAGTTGTAGTATTTCTTGCTGTTTCTCTTAGTAAAACTGCCCCAAGACAAGGTAGATATGTGAGAGTTTTACCTGCGATTCTGATTTATTTCACGTACTACACAGCACTAAATTACGCTAGCCGATTAATTAGGTTTGATAAGCTTCCGAGCGAGTTCAATCTTTTATATGTACACCTTCTTTTTGTTATTTTAAGTTTAATACTTTTGCTCAGGCGAGAATTAAAAATCTCAGCTCGTCTGAGTTTGGGAGCAAAAAGTTGAAAATTTTCTCTAAGTTAATCGCATTAATTATTCTGAAGTCTATATTCGTAACACTTTTTATTTTGGTCGGTCTTGATTCGTTGGCAGAATTGATTGATGAGTCAAAAATAATTAAAAATAACTATGGCATTATTAATGTCACTCAATATGTTTTGACAAAAATTCCGTCGAGTATCTCTGAATATTTCCCTTTTGCCGTACTGATAGGCTGCCTGTTTGGCGTAGGTCAGCTCGCCTCTTCCAATGAGATATTAGTCATTAGGGCAACTGGGGTATCTAAGGTAAAAATTTTTAGTCTTGTATCAATACCCATTTTTTTTCTATTAGCTTTAGTTCTCGTTGCTGATGAGTATTTGAATCCCTACCTTGATCAAAAGGCGGAGGGGACTAGAGAATTTTTAAGACAAGGATCATCTTTTCAGACCTCTGTCGATGGACTTTGGATAAATAATGATGACCAGTTTATAAATGTTAATGCTGTATTTCCGGGTGGTATTCTGTATGGAGTCTCTCGTTACAAATTTGACTCGGACAGAAAAATCATGAGTGCCAGTTATGCAAGTCGTGCGACTTACAACCAAAAAAGAAAAACTTGGACAGAAGAAAATGTTTCTTTAACTAATTTAGACGCCTCGTATACAACGACAGAGAAATATGTAACCAGAAATTGGGAGACAGACCTCACACCCGAACTTTTGACTGTTAATTTTTTGCCACCAGAATCGTTGGGTATAAAAACCCTACAAAACCATATAGATTTTTTAGAGCAACAGAAAATTAATGCGGAATTATTCCGTCTGGTTTTATTTCAGAAGTTTTTAAACCCTTTCCTCGTGCTGGCGCTTACGCTCGTGGCCGTTGGGACGGCAATAGGGCCTCTGAGAGACAGCACTATGGGTTACCGTATATTTCTTGGTGTTACTGGAGGGATATTGTTAAAGCTATTCCAAGATCTGTCGAGTTCCTACATGCTGGTTTATGACTTGCCTGTAATCTATGGAGTTGTCTTACCTATCATATTTTGTTTAGTTTCGGGCGTCCTTCTAATTCGAACTAGATGACCACATTTAGCTTTTATAATCTGGATTCTTTATTAAGGTATTAACGTGGTTGTGCCAAGTTGCAATCTTGGAGTTCCTGACAGATTCACACATGTTTCCCGTAAAATGTCGTGACCGTGACCAAGAGCGATAAAATTCATTTTGATTAGGCCATACGTCGAAATGGCTGCCAGCAATCCAAGCGGCTCCAAGCGCTGTTGTCTCTTGTATCGTTGGGCATTCGATAATCATGTCTAAAATATCTGCTAATCTTTGCATCATCCAATTATTACTTGACATGCCACCATCAACTCGCAACGTGATGCTACTCGCATCCTGCCAATCAGCTTTCATTGCCTCCAACAAATCATATGTTTGGTAACAAACTGCTTCCAGAGCTGCAGTCATCAAGTCCGCATCAGATGAATCTCGCGTTAGCCCAAAAATTGCTCCTCTCACATTTGGATTCCAATATGGAGCTCCTAAACCAGTGAATGCGGGTACCATGAAAACACTGCTATTTTCATTGGCCTGGGCCGCGAGCAAATCGCTCTCAGATGCACTTTTTATGATTTTGAGCCCATCACGCAACCATTGGACTGATGTGCCGGCATTGAAAATTGATCCTTCAAGCGCATATTTTTTCTCACCATCCAATTGACTCGCTATGGTTGTGAGTAGTCTGTTTTTTGAAAATACAGGTTTGTTACCCGTATTTAATAACATAAAACAACCAGTTCCATATGTTGATTTCACCATACCTTTTTTAAAACAGGCTTGCCCGATTGCAGCTGATTGCTGATCGCCACAAACACCACAGATAGGAATTTTTGTTCCCATGTAGTTTGTTATACCGAATGTATAACCAGAATCATAAACTTTTGGTAATATTGATCTAGGCACCCTGAAAATTGAAAGTAATTCATCATCCCAATCTCCCTCAGTAATATTAAACAGCATTGTTCTGGAGGCATTTGTCGCATCAGTTAAATGAGGGTTTCCACTACATAAATTCCACAAAAGCCAAGTATCAATTGTTCCAAAAGCTAGTTCACCATTGTCTGCTCTTTCTCGGGCCCCATTTACATTATCTAAAATCCATGCAATTTTTGTTGCGGAGAAGTAAGGATCGATTGTAAGACCTGTCTTATCTCGTATTAGTGAATCATAACCATTTGCTCTTAGTTCTTTGCAGAGATCCCCAGTTCTTCGATCTTGCCAGACTATTGCGTTGTAAATTGGTTTCCCAGATTTTTTATCCCAAACGACAGCCGTCTCTCTTTGATTAGTAATTCCTATCGTAGCGATTTCAGACGATAGGATCTCTTTGTTGCGGGCAGCTGATTGAGAGGTCTCTATCACTGTTTGAAGAATTTCAAGTGCGTCATGTTCTACCCATCCTGATTTCGGAAATATTTGTCTGAATTCTTTTTGGTGGACACTTCTAATTTTGAAACTTGAGTCAAAGATAATTGCTCGAGATGAAGTGGTCCCCTGATCTATAGAAAGGACATAACTATCTTTCTTTCTATTCGCCATTTTTACTTTCACTCTTTAGTGAACTTAGTATTACTTTTGTATTTGACAATTCATCTTGCAAACAACTTTTTCGTTTAGAAAAAAAATACCACCAATATCCGAATCCAAGACAAGCAAGAGAGAAAAAAGAAAAAATCAGCCTACTCAAACATTGTGATCGGGTTACGAGCTCCCCATTGTCTTGTACTAATTTTATATTCCATGCTTTCATTCCAAGTGTTTGTCCTTGTTTTCGCCAACAAAAGTAAAAATAGCTACTCAAAGCAAAAATCATTAATGAAACCAACAGAATTTGAAGAGGTAAGTTAAAGCCAAGCCAATGATCGTTTAATCCATATACTAGTATTCTTAGGGGTAAGAAAAATATCATTACTACGCCCATAAAAATTCCAAACAATGGAAACAGGTCATAAACGATTGCCATTAGTCTTCGAATTAGATTAGCGTTAGGATGGTTTTTTAAAGGGACTGGCAAATCTCTCTCCTGAGATTAAAATAATAATATGAATTAAATATTCAAGGATTCGTCCGAGTATATTTGGTTACTGAAACCAAAAGCAAGTGACAACTTTTAGGAGCACATAATGAAGAATTGGATCTATGGTATCAATACTGTGAGTGAAATCATTCAATCTTCGCCAAAAAGTATTAGTGAGTTTTGTTGTTTAGAGAATTCTAAAAATCCAAGGTTAAATAAACTGTGCTCAATGGCTGAGGATAAAGGAATTACCGTGGATTTTATTGATATTGGAGAGTTAAATTTAAGAGCTAAGGGAAATCACCAAGGTGTTGCGGTATGTTGTGAAGTGAAAGAAACTCTATCTGAAAGGGATCTTGTAAGTTTAGTGAAGCAGCACAGTGCAGATAGCTTATTGCTTATCTTGGATGGAATTCATGATCCGCATAATTTTGGTGCTTGTCTTCGCTCTGCCCTTGCAGCTGGCGCCCATGCGGTTGTTATTCCAAAGGCTAGATCTGTTGGGGTAACACCGGTTGTTAGAAAAGTTGCTTGTGGGGCTGCTGAAATTGTCCCGATCGCTGTAGTACCTAACCTAAATAGAGTGATAAAAAGATTAAAAGAAGAGGGGATCTGGTTTGTTGGAGCCTCGTCGAATTCCAAAGCTCGACTCTATGATGTTGACCTCAAGGGACCAGTAGGTATCATTCTTGGTGGTGAGGAGAAAGGTCTTAGGCAATCTACTGAGAGGCATTGTGACATTGTTTGTAAAATACCGATGATGAATGAAGTTGAAAGTCTAAATGTTTCGGTTGCAACGGGCATTTATCTCTTTGAAACGTTGAGGCAAAGACTATGATGCTACTCTTTAACTAAAAAGAAGACTTTTTGCTGATATTTTTTTTCAAAATTAGATGATAGTATAAAAAGTCACAAGAGGTGTGACATTAAGAATGATTAACAATATAAACATCCCAAATTCGATAACATGTCTAAGAATTTTCTTCATTCCTATCCTCGCTCTATTAGCGATAAAAGATATGAAAAATACCTTTCTATTTTTTTTGGGATGTTCGTTCCTGAGTGATGTATTAGATGGCTATTTGGCGCGATTGCTAAATCAGACTTCAGATCTAGGAGCTAAATTGGATAGTGTTGCTGATACGTTGACTTACGCAATGATGATATTTGGGTTGTATTCACTTTGGCCTTATCAATACACTGAACACGCAGTGTTTGTCTATGTAGCTATTCTCTGCTATCTGCTGACGATTTTGATCTCCGCGTTCAAGTTTGGACAGATACCAAGTTATCACACGCTTGGTGCCAAGTTAGCAGCGGTTTTTTTAGCCCCAGCTTATTTTGGCTTGGTCTTATTTGATATCGGTATCTGGTTTAAGTTAGTTGTAGTCTTTTACGCTTTAGTAGCGATAGAGGAACTCATAATAACATTCATACTAAAACGTCCTGAAAAAAACATTAATTCTGTATTTGTCTTATTTAGAAGAATATAAGTTTTTTTTGTTTTCAAGTTGCAACAAAAAAATGAAATCATTACAATTTCGACCTCTGCGCGCGAACGTTTTGGCGTTCTAGCTCCTTGTTTTACTGGCGAACCTGATTCTGCTGGAAAACTAACAACCCATAAGGAGGAAAAATGAGACATTACGAAGTAGTTTTTTTGGTGCATCCTGATCAGAGTGAACAGGTGCCTGGCATGATCGAGCGATATTCGCAAATTATCACCAAATCCAAAGGGAAAATTCATAGAATTGAAGACTGGGGACGAAGACACCTAGCTTATCCCATAAATAAAGTACACAAAGCACATTATGCGCTTATGAACATAGAGTGTGATCAGAAACCTTTATCCGAGTTAAATGAAAGTTTTCGTTATAACGATGCAGTATTGAGAACCATGGTTATTAAAAGAAAAGGTCCAATAACTGAAGAATCGTCAATTATGCGAGCTGAGAGAAAGGAAAGAGCGGAGAAGGAAGCGAGAGAAGTAAAAACTGTTTCTTCCGCCGAAAAAAATGAGGCGGTCGAGAAAGCCGAGAATGTGATTGAGCCTGAAACTCCAGCTGAGAATGGTCTTGTAGAAGGACGATCTGAGGAAAATACACCAACGAAGGTGGAGGAATAATAATGGCTAAGTTTGTAAGACGCAGAAAGTTCTGTAAGTTCACTGCTGAAGGAATAAAAGAAATTGATTACAAGGATCTTGATATTCTAAAAGGATTCGTGTCGGAAAGTGGAAAAATTGTACCAAGCCGAATAACAGGCACGAAATCTCGTTATCAGAGACAACTATCTGAAGCAATAAAACGCGCGCGTTACATTGCATTGTTGCCATACACAGATAGTCACAAATAATCCATTTTTATGTATTTTTTAGCTTCGTTTGTAATGCGCGGCCGCTTGCACGCATACGTGGTGGCAGCGGTAGGGAATGCTGTGCCTTTCATTTCTCCAGCCACCGTAGGTTTGGTTTCTCTACGAAAAGGAGTTCTAGAGGGCTCCTTGGTGAGTCTTTGGGGGTTGTTGCCACTTATAGTGGCCTATTATTATGGTAGCTCTGATAACTTCTTATCACTTTTGTCTGCAGTTAACCTTTTGAACGTTCTCTTTGTAACCTACATTTTAAGTTTCCGTGGTGATTGGGGAACAACTTTATTCTACTTGGTATTTTCGAGCTTTATTTTGATGTCTGGCATATTACTGTTGTTCAAAGGTGATTTTACCTCATTAGTGATTAGAATATCAGAAGCCTTTAAAAACGTGTCTCAGTCCGGAAATATATCAATAGAGGCACCGTCTGAGCGGACTATATCTGCATTAATGCTGTGGACTTTGGCACTAAATACTTTTATTGGTGTTATCATTGCTCGATGGTGGCAAGCATTATTGTATAATCCAGGGGGATTTGGCGAGGAGTTTCAAGGGCTTAAAATAAAAAAAATACCTGCGGTGATAATTGTTTTATCTTTTTTGGTGTTTAGCGTCTTATTTAGTGATTATTCGTTATGGGCTCAATTGATTTTGTTTCCGATGCTTATAAGCGGAATAGCTTTGCTCCACTGGATTGTGCGCGATAGAAATTTGGGCAAAGGTGTATTATTTGTTTCCTATTTTGCATTGGTATTTTTCACCCCTTTTGTCGCTGCAATATTTGTATTTCTGGGAACACTAGATTGTTTTGTTAACCTTAGAGATAAATTAAGTTATCAGTCATAACATATAGTCAGAGGATTTATGATGGAAGTCATTCTTTTAGAAAAAATTGGAAAGCTTGGAGATATTGGTGATACTGTCAAAGTAAAGGCAGGATTTGGTCGAAATTTTTTGGTACCCCATGGGAAGGCAGTTTATGCCACGAAAGATAACTTAAAGGCTTTCGAGGAGCGTCGTGCAGATCTAGAAAAACAGGAAGCAGAGAAACTCGCATTGGCAAATAAACGATCTGAGAAAATTGCAGCTCTTGGAACCATAATAATCAAGGCAGTTGTTGGAGAAGAAGGGAAGTTATTTGGTTCAGTCGGAGTTAGAGAGATCGAGGAGGCGATTAATGCTGCGGGTGGTGAGGTAAGTAGAAATGAGATTAATCTTCCAGATGGTGCTTACAAGCAAATTGGTGAATTTCTTGTCGATATCCAATTACACTCTGATGTGACTTTATCTGTGAAGGTGTTAATTGAGCCTGAATAGTATTTTATGCTAACTTAGTTGCTTGCTTTGGCCAAGGAAAGCGGTCACCGTCATTATGGATGAATTACTCATAAAAGAGGCAACAATAAGCCAACCTTTACCTCACTCTGTTGAGGCTGAACAAGCTGTTCTTGGTGGTTTAATGCTTAAAAATGAAGCATTCGAATCAATATCTGATGTGCTGGTTGAAAAAGATTTTTATAACAAAGATCATCAATTAATTTTTTCTGCCATGGTAACTTTGGCAGATAACGGCCAACCCTTTGATCCCATAACATTATCTGAAAACTTACAATCAAAAAATCATTTAGCCACAATTGGTGGAGCCGAGTATTTAGTTGAGTTAACTGAGAACACGCCTAGTGCCGCAAATATCAAAGCATACTCACAGATTGTCATTGAAAGGTCTATTGTCAGACAACTTATATTGGCTGCTAGTGAAACAATTCAAAAAGGATTCAATCCTTTAGGTTGGGATAGCTCTAAACTCCTTGCGCAAGCAGAGAGTAGGTTGCAAGAGATAATTGAGAATAAACCAAAAATTGGTGGCTTTAAGAGTGTAGATTCATTAATAAAAGAGGCAGTCAACCGGCTCGACGAATTATTCAAAAGTGACTCAGATATTACTGGATTAAGTACTGGTTTTTCAGATCTTGATAAAATGACATCAGGGTTACAAAACTCTGATCTCGTAATTATCGCTGGCCGACCATCTATGGGAAAAACTGCGTTTGCGATGAACATAGTTGAACATACGGCGTTAAATCAAGATCGGCCAGTGTTAGTGTTTTCACTTGAAATGCCAGCGAATCAGCTTGTTGTTAGGATGTTATCATCTCTTGGTAAGATAGATCAGACTAGAATGAGATCGGGTAACCTTCTCGAGGACGACTGGCCAAGGCTCAGCTCAGCAGCTCAAAAACTTAAAAAAGCTTCACTATATATTGATGATACCGCAGGAATATCACCTTTCGAGATGAAAAATAGGATTAAAAAGTTTATTAGGGAAGAAGTTGAAAGAATTCGTTCAGAATTGCCGAAGGATAGCGATTTGAGTATGGACGAAATTGTTAATAAATCTCAACCTAGTTTGATTGTCGTTGATTATTTGCAGTTGATGAATGGTACTAATGCCTCAGAGGGTAGGGTTCAGGAAATTTCTCAAATTTCTCGAGAGCTCAAAGGGCTGGCTAGAGATTATGAGTGTCCAGTCATCGCTTTATCTCAGTTGAGTAGGAATGTTGAACAAAGGCCCAACAAGCGACCAGTCAATGCAGATCTGCGAGAATCTGGTGCGATAGAGCAAGATGCAGATGTGGTAACGTTTATATACAGAGACGAGATATACAACGAGGATAGTGCTGACAAAGGAATAGCAGAAATTATTATCGGAAAACAGAGAAATGGTCCCGTCGGCACTTGTAGATTGGCATTTATGGGGAAGTACACTCGCTTTGAAAATTTGGCTCGAGAATATCAAAGAGATCAAGGGCTCTAATTTCTAAAATGCAAATTTATAATAGTGCAGATGGATTAAGATCGAGTCTAGCAAGCGATAAGTTAGATGGTAAGAAGATTGCGTTAGTACCTACAATGGGTAATCTGCATGATGGTCATCTCGCACTTATAGAAAAAGCAAAAGAAACTAGTGACGTGGTTGTCTGCTCAATTTTTGTAAATGCACTTCAGTTCAATTTAAAAGAGGATTGGGAACAATACCCAAGAACATTTGACACTGATTGCGAGAAATTACGTAGCGTTGGCTGTGACTATTTATTTCATCCTACTGAGACAGAAATGTATCCAAATGGACTAGACACGCAGACGAAAGTTGTCTGTCCATACTTGACTGATGTTTTATGTGGAGCCAGCAGGCCAGGACATTTTGAGGGTGTTACAACTGTCGTATCCAAGCTTTTAAATATTGTTCAACCCCATGAGGCTGTCTTTGGTGTAAAAGATTATCAGCAATTAATCGTCATAAAAAGACTCATAGAGGATTTATGTTTCCCTGTGAAAATAATATCTGCCCCAATTCATCGAGAAATTGATGGTTTGGCAATGAGTTCTAGAAATTGGCATATCGAAAGTGACGAGAGACCCAAAGTAATAATATTAAAAGAGGTCATAGATTGGATTGCTGAGAACATTCTAAACGGGAATTTAGATTTTTTTGATCTTGAGAGTATCGCAATTGAAAGGATCAATAAGCGAGGCTTTGAGGTAGACTATATAACTTGTTGTAATAGTGAAACTCTCGATTTTGCAGCAAATGATGATAAAAACATAACCGTTCTTGGTGCCATATACACAAAAAAAGCACGTCTAATCGATAACGTTAGTGTTCAGTTGTAACGTTTGATAACTCTAATCTGAAAACTTATAGCGTGTTACTTTAAATTGTTGACTTAAAGGCTTAATTTCTCTACTCTTCATCCGTCTCTTTAAAGAGATGTTAATCCAGAAAGACGTTATCAGTGTCACTGGCGCCAAAAACTTGTGGTTATAACCCATAGCCTAAAGTGAAAGGTAACTTAGATTTTAAGACCTACCGAAGTATATCGCGGCCTCCATGACACAAATCTTTCTGTAAGATTCTAACCAAGAATATAGGTGAATTTATGGAGCATTTATCAGGTGGTGACATATTAATTCGCGCATTACGAGACGCAAATGTAAAGTACATTTGGGGCTATCCTGGTGGTGCCGCACTTCATATTTATGACGCAATCTACAGACAAGAGGATGTCGTTCATTTGCTTGTTAGACATGAGCAGGCAGCTGTGCATGCAGCCGATGGGTTCTCAAGAACGACAGGTGAGGTAGGAACGGCACTAGTTACCTCTGGGCCTGGTGCGACGAATGCTATTACGGGCATTGCTACAGCATATATGGATTCAATTCCCTTAGTGGTTATATCAGGTCAGGTGCCATCAAGTAAGATAGGACAAGACGCGTTTCAAGAAACTGACATGGTGGGAGTATCCCGACCCATTGTGAAACACAGTTTTCTGGTGACTAAAACAGAAGACATTGCTCCTACGATTGCGAAAGCGTATTTTATTGCAAAGAGTGGTCGTCCTGGTCCTGTGGTTGTTGATATTCCGAAAGATGTTACTGAACCAAATAAGAAAGTTCCGTACCAATTTCCTAAAAAAGTCAAAATGAGATCCTACCAACCAGTGAATCGCGGTCATCAAGGTCAAATAAAGCGAGCTATAAAAACACTCATCTCAAGTAAACGGCCTATTATTTATGCAGGAGGGGGTGTAATTATTGATAATGCATCGGAACACTTAACCCAGCTTGCACGCAGAGTCAATGCGCCGGTGACCAATACTCTGATGGGTCTGGGGGCTTTTCCTGGAACCGATCCTCAGTTTCTCGGAATGCTTGGAATGCATGGGACTTATGAGGCAAACAGTGCAATGCACCACGCGGATGTTGTTTTTGCTGTTGGGGCCAGATTTGATGATAGAGTAACTAATGAGATTGATAAGTTCTGCCCTAAAGCAACTATTATTCACATAGACATAGATCCGACCTCAGTTTCAAAAAATATTAGTGCTGATATTCCAATAGTGGGACGCTGTTCAACGGTTTTGAAAAGCATGTTGGATTTTATTGATTCCGAGAAATTGAATGTTGAGTCAGATGAATTAGCTAGATGGTGGGATCAAATTAATGAATGGAGAGATTTACATGGCTTATATACAAAACCACGCTATGAGCCCAGTAAATCGGCAGTAATCAAACCTCAGGACGTCATTAAGGCTGTCTATGATGTGACCGGTGGAAAAGCAATAGTCACATCGGATGTTGGTCAGCATCAAATGTTTGCCGCGCAGTACTATCTATTTGACAAGCCAAGACAATGGATCAATTCAGGAGGTTTAGGAACAATGGGTTTTGGTTTACCTGCGGCTATGGGTGCAAAGTTAGCACAACCTGATAGTGAAGTAGTTTGCATCACGGGGGAGGGAAGTATTCAAATGTGTATTCAAGAGCTGTCTACTTGTGCGCAACATAATCTACCCGTCAAGATTGTTAATTTGAATAATTCAGCTCTAGGGATGGTTCGCCAATGGCAAGATATGCAATATAGTAGTCGGTATGCCCAGAGTCTCTATGAGGATTCACTTCCCGATTTTGTCGCATTATCTGAGGCCTATGGACATTTAGGTGTAAAAATAACTCGCTATGAAGATTTGCACTCTGAACTGGAAAAATATTTTGCGTTAAAAGATAGAACGGTTTTTCTTGATATCTGTGTTGATAAGTCAGAGCACGTTTACCCTATGCAAGTCTCTGGGGGATCAATGCGTGATTTATGGCTCAGTAAAACGGAGAAAACATAATGCGGAGGATAATTTCAATATTGCTTGAAAATGAGTTCGGTTCTTTATCCCGAGTTGTCGGTTTGTTTTCTCAGCGTGGCTATAACATTGATACGCTTACTGTAGCGCCAACTGATGACGAAACACTTTCGAGAATAACACTGACCACAGAAGGTGACGATAAAATGGTAGAGCAAATTGTGAAACAGCTCTATAAATTAATCGACACTTTAAAAGTTACGGATTTGACTAATGGGTCCCATATCGAGAGAGAGCTCATGCTGGTCAAAATAAAGTCAAAAGATTTATCTGAGCGAGCTGAAATTAAAAGCTGTGTTGATGTCTTCAGAGGATCAATCGTTGACCTTACCCCGAAAACATATACTATTCAGTTAGTTGGTGATTCTGAGAAGTTAGATGCTTTTCTGCATGCAACAAACCATTTAGAGGTCGTAGAGGTGGTAAGAAGTGGAGTTTCTGGTATCTCAAGGGGAGATAAATATCTAAAAGTCTAAAATTTTTCAGACCCCATTACACATTTGTTTGAATTATTAAATAAAACCTGTGAAGTGTTTTTTATATGAGAAAAGCTGATCGCTCACGCTCTATCAAGCTAGATGGAGGTATCAATTTCCGCGACTTGGGTGGCTACAAAAATATTGAATCAAGAACAGTGCGTTGGAGGAAAATATTTAGAAGCGGTCACCTTGCTGATATTTCTGATAGTGATATCAATGAGCTTAAACGTTTTGGTTTAACCGAAATCCATGATTTTCGTCGTGACAGTGAACAAATACAGTCTCCAACAGGCGTTCTTCCCTTTAAAATTATCGACGATTATCAAATATCGATAGGCGATATTTCAAAGTTTTGGGAATTTTTATCATCTGGAAGGCTCACTTCGGGATCAGCACATGAGCTGGTAGTTAATTCATATAGACAGTGTGTTACAGATGTTGTGGCTCCATTTTCAAGATTCCTTAAAGGAATTGCTCGGAATTCAAATAACACTTCACTATTTCATTGTTCTGCAGGAAAAGATCGAACTGGTATGGCTGCAGCTCTTCTCTTATCTTGTCTAGATGTTCCAAGAGAAACAATTGTTCAAGATTATCTTCTCACACAGAAGTACTACAATCCTGAGAAGTTGATAAAGATAATAGAGCGTCATTTACGAGATGCGGATGTCCATTCATGGGAAAGATCATGGCTAATCCCTTATGTTTCTGTTCATGAGCAAAATATTAATGCTTTTTTGGATTCAATTGATCTGCAATTTGGTTCAATGAAAAATTTCATACAGGGTGAATTAGAGGTTTCCGCTGAAGAGTTGAGTGAGCTTCAAAATAACTTTTTGGAGGGATGAGTTTTAATAGCGTATACTCCAACGCTTTGAACAGGGTAATTAAATAAATTGCGAAAAACTAAAAATAAAAAAATAATTGAAATCATAAAAAACTCCGATTCAACATCACCAGACAATTTTCGTTCTCGTAGAAAAGGAATTTATTTTCTGCCTAATTTGTTGACAACAGGCGCACTGTTTGCAGGTTTTTACTCTATTTTGATGAGCTTTGGCGGACATTATCAATCTGCTGTGATAGCACTTTTTGTAGCAATGGTTTTCGATGGGCTTGATGGACGCGTTGCAAGATTGACAAATACACAGAGTGAGTTCGGTGTTCAATACGATAGTCTCTCCGATATGGTGTCTTTTGGTATTGCTCCAGCGATTGCGGCATATGGGTGGGGTGTAAATACTCTTGATCAACTTGGGCTTGCATGCGTTTTTCTTTATGCATCATGCGCTGCATTAAGATTGGCGCGATTCAATGTTGCGATGGGTAACGCAAAATCTAGTGACTTTACAGGTCTTCCTAGCCCTGTTGCTGCGGCACTTGTGGCTGGATTTATTTGGTCGCTATCAAGCTCTGTCTCGACACAATGGTTATTTACCTTTGGTGCACTGGTGACCGCGTTAGCTGGGTTATTGATGGTTTCAAATTTTTCTTATCCGAGCTTCAAGGATTTTGATGTCAAAGGCCGAGTTCCATTTTTAAATATATTTTTTATGGTAATTACTCTTATTATTATTACCATAGATCCAGCAAAGGTTTTGTTTTTGATGGCGCTTGTCTACTCTGCACTAGGACCTTTAAAGATTTTGAATGGATTACGTTCGAATTGATTGAGGAAATACGTTAAGAAATTATGTCCTCCGAGAAAGAAAAGTTAATTGTTTTCGACACTACTTTGCGTGATGGAGAGCAAAGCCCAGGAGCTTCGATGACAAAGGAGGAGAAGCTTCGGATTGCTAAACTATTAGAGCGGATGAAGGTCGATGTTATCGAAGCTGGATTCGCGATTTCAAGTCAAGGTGATTTTGAAGCAATTCAATTAATATCTGAGAACGTCCATCAAAGTATAGTATGTAGTCTCTCAAGAGCAATAACCGCAGATATTCACCGAGCTGGAGAGGCATTAAAAAAAGCAAATGCTGGTAGAATTCATACTTTCATTGCTACCTCACCAATTCATATGCAACATAAGTTAAAAATGGAGCCCGATGAAGTCATCCATCAAGCGATCGGAGCTGTCAAGTTAGCGAGAAACCTAATCAATGATGTTGAGTTTTCACTCGAAGATGCTAGTAGAAGTGATTTTGAATTTATGTGTCGAGTTACTGAGCAAGTTATAAATGCGGGTGCGAGAACGATTAATTTCCCAGATACGGTAGGTTACGCTGCTCCTGGAGAATACGGGCAAATTATAAAGAGATTAATTGAAAATGTTCCAAATTCTGATAAGGCTGTATTTAGTGTGCACTGTCATAACGATTTGGGTTTGGCAGTTGCTAACAGTCTGAGTGCAGTCAATTTTGGCGCTAGGCAAGTAGAATGCACAATTAATGGCCTTGGTGAGAGAGCAGGAAATGCATCTTTAGAGGAGCTGGTTATGGCTCTTAAAACAAGAAGTGATCTATATCCAGTGAATACCGATATTGATGCTTCATATATTGTGCCGATTTCAAAACTTGTCTCGAGCATAACAGGATTTCCAGTTCAACCAAATAAGGCAATCGTTGGAGCAAACGCATTCGCGCATGAATCGGGCATACATCAAGATGGTGTGCTTAAGATGAGAGAGACCTATGAAATAATGAAAGCAGAGGATGTAGGTTGGTCAAGGAACAAACTATCATTGGGCAAGCTATCAGGACGTGCAGCATTTACGGCAAGACTTGCTGAGCTGGATATTATTTTGGATGATAAAAATGAGTTTGAAAACGCTTTTAAAAAATTTAAATCTCTTGCTGATAAAAAGAGAGAAATTTTTGATGAAGATTTGCAAACACTTATCTCAGAAATTCAATATGGTGAGGACCAACGATATACATTGGTAGATTTAGAGATTAAATCAAAATTAGGTAAATCTCCGAATGCTAAAATAATGATCGGGCACGAGGGACAGATTAATGTATCTGAATCACTTGGAGATGGCGCAGTAGACGCCATATTTAATGCGATTGAGAAGTTAATTGATAGTGGATCAAAACTTGAAGTATATTCTGTAAACGCGGTTACACAAGGGACTGACTCACAAGGAGAAGTTTCAGTTAGACTTGAAAAAGATGGAAAAATCGTGAACGGGCAGGGAGCAGACACTGATATCCTTGTTGCAAGTGCAAAAGCATATTTGAATGCAATTAATCTAATGCAGAATCCAGAGAAGGTTCATCCTCAACTCGGAGGTATCTAAAAAACTGATGGATTTCAAGCCGTCATATCTCAATTTTTTTGGAATAGTCAATTATGTAGAGAGAGACAGATCTGGTGAAAAGCAAAAAAAAATTATCCCGAGAGAAACTATCACATATTCTTATCTTCACGATCTGATAATTGTAAGTATTTTTGAAGAGTCGATTTCTGACTCAGAGAAAAAATTACTAGAGTTAATAGCGAGATCGATCAGGGAGGAGCCACTCGAATTAAAAAAAATTAGTGAAATTAGAGATAATCAAAATCTGTTTAGCCAAGTAGGAAAATTAATTATTGATAACCAAATCAAAATTTTGATTGGGTTTGGTGAACGTTTGAAGAATGAATACGAGGATTTTATTGATACAGAATTGAGAGAATCAAGTTTAGCCATAAACTGTATATTTTTACCCTCGCTAAGAACTATTATTGAAAAACCTGAATTAAAACGCGATATTTGGGAAAAGATAAAATTTCTCAGAGAGGCCTCGCATTGAGTCACTCTGAAAGAGATAGTAATTCTTTTTCACTTGAAAAATTAAGAAAGACACACCTACCCATTGTATGGGACATGCAAAAAAGCGAGACTCTTATTACATGGTCTGAGAGACAATTTGTTGAATCATACGACAATGTTTATGTGCTTCTTAGCGGAAATAAGGAGATAGTTGGCTTTACAGTAATCCTTGAAAATCCACCGGATGCTGAGATACATAATCTTTTTATTTGTAATGAATTGCGAGGTAGAGGGTTAGGAAAAATCTTATTTAAACAAGCGATACAAATGCTAAGTGCTGAGGTTGAAAATTTATATCTCGAAGTAAGTGAGGATAATAATATCGCTATAGCACTCTACAAAAGTTTAGGATTTGAGGAGATAGGCGCAAGGAAGAATTACTACAGAAAAGGGTCAACAGCTAGTAATGCAATAATCATGCATCTTTTGATATAGAAAAGTCGCTTGTTGAGTCCGTTTTCCTGGGTTATTCTGATTTGTGTTCGCTTAAATGTGGTTTTTAACTGGGAGTTCTCATGGATATTGAAGTTTTGTATTGGTATTGGATGGTTCTGGGTTTAATTCTAATAGTTGCAGAGATTTTTATACCTAGCTTCACAATCCTATGGTTTGGTATCGGAGCAATGCTGGTAGGGATGACAATGCTCGTGGTTGATATCTCATTCACAATCCAAGTATTACTCTGGACACTATTTTCGATTACAAGCACCATACTATGGTTTCGCTCGGTCAAACCATACCTTTCATCATTGAAAAAAAATTCAAAAGATTTTGAGTCTGCTATCGGTGAATTCGGGGTGGTTACAAAATTACCAGCGGGAGAGACATATGGGAAAATAAGGTTTTCGACGCCTATTTTAGATAAGGACGAATGGGATTTTAAATGCAATGACGTAATAAAATTAGGCGATAAATTACAAATTCAAGAAATTAACAAAAGTTACCTGCTAGTGTCGAAGTAAAAAATATAGGAGATTTATTATGGAGTTTGGAGGTTTGATAGTGGTTTTGGTTATTTTTTTGGTTGTCCTCGTTACTTTATTTCAAGCGGTGAGGATGGTTCCTCAAGGCTCAAAATGGGTTGTAGAGAGATTAGGTAAATTTCATCGTGCTTTGAGTCCTGGTCTAAATTTGCTAATTCCTTACATTGATAAAGTAGCATTTAAAGCGACAACAAAAGATATCGTTTTGGAAATACCGTCTCAGGAGGTAATTACCAAAGATAATGTGGTAATAGTTGCAAATGCGGTTGCATACATCAATATATTGAATCCTGAGAAAGCGGTGTACGGAGTAGAAGATTATGAATTAGCAATAAGGACCCTTGTTCAAACTTCGCTTCGATCAATTGTCGGTGAGATGACTTTAGATGATGCGCTATCTTCGCGAGATCAAATAAAGGCAAAATTAAAAGCACAAATTTCTGATGATATTGCAGACTGGGGGATAACACTCAAAACTGTTGAGATTCAAGATATTCAGCCATCAGGAACTATGCAGCAAGCTATGGAGGAGCAAGCAGCTGCCGAAAGACAAAGGCGAGCTACTGTTACTCGAGCAGATGGTGAAAAAACAGCAGCTATTTTAGAGGCTGATGGTCGTTTAGAGGCCTCACGAAGAGATGCTGAAGCGAAGGTTGTTCTGGCAGAGGCTACTAAAACTGCACTTCAGAAGGTGAGTGATGCAGTTCAAGACAAAGAATTGCCGGCTATGTATCTTTTGGGCGAAAAATATGTTGAGGCAGTCAGTGATATGTCCCAATCATCCAATTCAAAAATTATTATTCTTCCTTCGGATATTCCCGCTGCAGTTAGGGGGATTATGAATAATTCTAAGTAAAGGGAGGATACTCGAATGAAAAAATTGTTTTTATACTTAAACTTATGTTTTGCTATTGGCTGTGCTCAAAACGATCTATCTGATAGAAACGATATTGCCATAATTGATACCAGAGGTGTCGACGAGAGCGTTTTTAAAAAAGATTATTTTGAGTGTTCTGATTTTGCAAAAAATATTGATCTCACAGAGAGGACTTTAAAGCAAGGAGCCGTCGCAGGGGCAACGGGTGCTGCAGTTGGAGCAATTATTGGTGGTGAGGAGGCTGCTAAAAAAATTGGTGGTTCAGCTGCAGTCTTAAATGCAGTTGAGGCTAATCTGGATGGTAGAAGCGAACAGGCCAAGATAATTAAAAATTGTCTCAGAGGCCGCGGTTATAAAGTTCTAAATTAACTCGGAGTTATGGTTCCTTCTGAATTCATTAAGAGAATTTTAGATCAGGGTTATCTATGGGGTTTAGCGGATTCTGAAATGCAGCACGCGTTGGTGGAATCTCTTAAATATAATGAAACATACGTAATGCCATTTTGGTCCAAAGAATCGGGGGTTAGCAAAAATATGTACCGATGATTGGCAAGATTACAAACCAGTTAAGATAACTTCTGATTCTTTTTTAGATGATTGGTTGGTGGGAATGCACAATGATCTGCTACTTATAGGTCTAGATTGGGATACTGACTTAAGCGGGGAAGAGTATGAACCCTTAGATATCCTAGAGTGTATCGAGGGGTACACGAATGGAGTTTCAGTCGAGTAACCCTAACAAAAATCTTCCAGTATGAGATTGACTATTCTTGGATAATGCTTCGGGAGTGCCTTCCCCGACGATTGAGCCACCTCCAGAACCTCCTTCTGGTCCGAGGTCAATAATCCAGTCTGCTGTTTTTATGACATCCAGATTATGCTCTATTACAATAACAGTGTTTCCATGATCTCGCAGTCTATGTAGCACTTTAAGCAGCTGGTCGATATCTTGGAAGTGTAACCCAGTAGTTGGTTCATCTAAGATGTAAAGCGTTTTACCCGTGTCTCTCTTCGATAGCTCTTTGGATAATTTTACTCTTTGTGCTTCACCACCGGACAAAGTGGTTGCAGATTGTCCAAGTTTTATATAGGAAAGACCTACGTCCATTAAAGTTTTTAGTTTTTTTGAAACTACGGGTACCGCTTCGAAGAATGAATATGCATCCTCAATTGTCATTTGGAGTATCTCATGAATGTTTTTACCCTTGTATGTAATATCTAAGGTTTCTCTGTTATATCTTTTACCCTCACAGATATCACAAGGAACATATATATCAGGTAGAAAGTGCATCTCGACTTTGGTTACACCATCTCCCTGACAGGCCTCACATCTCCCTCCTTTTACATTGAAACTGAATCTCCCGGGCGAATATCCCCGTGATCTAGATTCTTGTGTCGCAGCAAATAATTCTCTCACAGGGGTGAATATTCCAGTGTATGTCGCTGGATTTGATCTAGGGGTTCTGCCAATAGGACTCTGATTTATGTCGATACACTTATCGAGCTTATCTAACCCATCTATTAGGTCATGTTCCTCAGATTTTAGAGTCGTCGCTTTGTTGAGAGAAGTCGCTGCAGCCGGAAACAGTGTTCCATTAATTAGGGTTGATTTTCCAGATCCGGAGACACCAGTCACGCAGGTGAACAAACCAATTGGAATTCTTAGTGAAATATTTTTTAAGTTGTTTCCTCTTGCCCCTGAAATTTCTAAGTATTTATCATTTGGTGTGTGTCTCTTTTTGGGCACCTCTATTTTTCTTTTTCCTGACAAATAATCACCGGTGATTGACTCTTTATTTTTACAGATCACATCTAGCGGGCCTTCAGCGATGATCTGTCCTCCGTGGATTCCTGCGCCAGGTCCAACATCTAAGATATGATCGGCCGCCATAATAGCGTCTTGATCATGTTCTACAACAATCACGGTATTTCCTAGATCTCTTAATCTTACTAAAGTCCTTAAAAGACGCTCGTTATCTCTTTGATGTAATCCAATTGATGGCTCGTCCAAGATATACAAAACACCAACAAGTCCAGCACCAATTTGACTAGCCAAACGAATTCTCTGAGCCTCACCTCCCGAAAGTGTTTCAGCACTTCTATCTAAGGATAAATAATTTAACCCAACGTCAACTAAAAAATTTAACCTCTCGCGAATTTCTTTTATGATTTTTTCACCTATCTCTCCTTGTCTGCCGGGTAGTTGTAATGTGTCGAAGTACACCGCAGTATCTGAGACTGGTAACTTAACAATATCCTCGATTCTTTTATCCTCAATGAAGACATTTCTTGCTGACTTTCTTAATCTTGTACCCTTGCAAGTTGGACAATTGGTGGAAGTCATAAATTTAGTAAGTTCATCTCTCACCGATTGAGATTCTGTTTCCCTAAATCTTCGCTCCATATTCGGAATAACACCTTCAAAGCGGTGTTTCCTTCTGAATCTCGTGCCACGATCACTAACATAAAAAAACGCAATTTCTTCATCATCAGTGCCGAATAAGATTTTATTTTGGTGTAAGTCTGAAAGTTGATTCCAGGGAGTGCTTAAGTCAAATTCAAAATGAGTGGCAAGGGAATTTAAAAGGTTATAATAAAACAAGTTTCTGCGATCCCAGCCTCTAATTGCTCCTTCTGATATCGATGCTTCTGGGTGTTGAATTACCCTGTTGACGTCAAAATATTGATGAACCCCAAGACCATCACACGTTGAGCACGCTCCGCTAGGACTGTTAAATGAGAAAAGTCGAGGCTCGAGTTTATTGACGCTGTAATTGCATACAGGACAGGCAAAATTTGCTGACATCAACTTATCAGACTCCTTTGAGTCCATGTCAGCTACTATAACTAAACCCTCTGATAGGGCAATAGCGGTCTCAAGTGACTCTGCTATCCTCAAATTGTTACTGGGATTAGGTTTGAATCTGTCTACAACCACTTCAATCGTATGTTTTTTATTCTTATCCAATTTTGGTGGTTGCTCTAGATCAACGACGATTCCATTGATTCGTGCTCTTAAAAAACCTTGTCTTTTTAAATTATCAAAGACATGGAGATGCTCTCCTTTTTTTTGTTTAATTATTGGTGACAACAGCATTAATCGAGATTCAGCATCAAGCTCCAGGATTTGATCAACCATTTGACTTACGGTTTGCGCTGATAGTGGAAGACCATGATCAGGACATCTCGGTTCACCTGCTCTAGCAAAAAGTAACCTTAGGTAATCATATACTTCTGTTATTGTTCCAACAGTCGAACGAGGATTGTGAGACGTTGATTTTTGCTCTATTGATATTGCTGGGGATAATCCTTCAATATGATCAACATCTGGTTTTTCCATCATTGAAAGAAATTGCCTGGCATAAGTGGAGAGTGATTCGACATACCTCCTCTGTCCTTCTGCATAAATGGTGTCAAACGCAAGTGATGATTTGCCTGATCCAGATAGTCCAGTGATGACGATCAGTTTGTCTCTAGGCAGATCTAGGTCGATATTTTTGAGGTTGTGCGTCCTTGCACCCCGGATCTGTATAGTTCCCATAAGCTCTTTCTTTTAAACTACGCGTTTGATCATTTAGCTACGTATTAATCCTGTGCACAGACTTAGGTAAGATCTGACAAATTAATTTTAGAACGAAAATCAACCTGCTATTATATCTTATAAATAATTTCTCAGCTTTCCCGAAATGATTACCAGTCGAAAATCAATAAACAAAAAATTGGTACCACTCGTTATTTCATTTATTTTTGGGTTTAGAATGCTCGGATTATTTATGATAATTCCAGTGCTTGCACTTCAAGATGACATTTATTCGAATTTCAATCCATTTTCTTTAGGTATTGCCCTTGGCGCCTACGGATTTACACAAGGAATTTTGCAAATTCCATTTGGCATAATGTCAGACAAATTTGGACGAAAACGCCTTATTTATCTGGGATTAGTGCTCTTTACGATTGGAAGTATTGTCGCTGCGACAGCGGTTTCGATGGAGCAACTTATTTTAGGGCGAGCAATTCAGGGCTCAGGGGCCATATCAGGGACATTATTAGCATTATTGGCAGACACGACAGGGGAGAGAAATCGGTCGTCAGCAATGGCGCTAGTTGGAATGTTTATTGGTATTGCTTTTTTACTCGGTATGACTCTTGGTCCATTGATCACTGAATTCTATGGAATGAAAAGAATTTTTGAATTGACTGCATCGCTTGGCATTATCTCGATATTATTGGTTGGAGCCGTTATAGATGAGCCGAAATCAATTACCAAAAATTTGGAGTTTGATATTGAATTGACTTCAATCAAATCTCTTGTTTTTGATACAAAACTATCTCATCTATATCTAAGTATTTTTATGCTTCATCTTTCTCTGATGAGTTTCTTTTTGATATTACCCGTGATGTTGACTGAGGATTTAGAGCATTCTCAACAAATTTTACCCATAATTTACTTATTGCTTTTAGGCGGTGGTTTTCTATTTATGCTACCTGCAATGATTTTTTATGAAAAGCGAAGTATGCAGCGGCCATTATTTCTAGCTTCTACTTTTAGCTTCGCTGCGATAATGTTTCTAATCCCATATTTGAGCAGTTACGGCTTAATAATTACTGCGATTTTTATCTATTTCAGTGTTTTTAATCTTCTGGAAGCGTTATTACCATCGTTGGCAAGTAAGTTAAGTCCGGCAGGGAAGCGAGGTTCTGTTTTGAGTATATTTTCAACAAGTCAATTTTTCGGAACATTTTGTGGTGGATTATTCGGAGGATATTTTCTGCAAAACTTCGGTACTGAAATGCTAATGTCAATTCTGGGTTACCTTGGATTGCTATGGTTTTTGTTCTCGCTCCGATTCCAGAATATTGATTCATTTGTCACGGTAGTTTTGGATGTCAGATCGAAAAAAAATAAAGATTTATTAAAAATAATTTCAAAAAAAGATGGGATAGAAGATATACTCTTTACGAATAATAACGCAATAGCTTATGTAAAATTTAGTAGGTCAAAGCTTGATAAAAAGATCTTTGATGACTTAACGTATTTAGGAGATTTCGATGGCGAGAGGAGTAAATAAAGTTATATTAGTAGGAAATTGTGGGCAGGATCCTGAGACGAGAGTTATACCCTCCACTGGAGCCTCTGTTACCAATTTGAGTGTAGCAACCTCAGAGTCATGGAAAGACAAAGTGACGGGAGATCAGCAAGAGCGCACTGAGTGGCATAGAGTTGTGTTTTTCAACAGGTTGGCCGAGATTGCCGGTGAATATGTAAGGAAAGGCTCCAAGCTGTATATTGAGGGCTCTCTGAGAACGAGAAAATGGCAAGGACAAGATGGTCAAGATAGATATACAACTGAGATAGTGGGCAGTGAAATGCAAATGCTTGATAGCAGAGGGTCAAGTCCGTCAGGTGAATTCTCAGGATCAAACGATCAAATTAAAAATAATGAATTTTCAAACCAATCCAGCTCAGAGAGCAGCTCGAGAAGTCAAAGTCTTGATGCATTTGACGATGATATTCCATTTTAAAATCATTGAGGTGTAGTATGCCATTAGAAGTCGGACAAATAGTACCCAAAGGATCTCTAACAATAATGGGTCCGAAGGGGCCGCAAGTTATCAGCACTGAAGAAATATTTAGTGAGAAAAGTGTTGTTCTCCTTGCCGTTCCTGGTGCTTTTACGCCCACGTGTGCCGTCACGCATTTGCCGGGCTTTGTAACCAAACTCGATGAATTCACCGCCAAAGGTATAGATACCGTTGCATGTTTAGCGGTCAATGATATTTTTGTAATTGATGCTTGGTCAAAGGCCTCGAATGCAGAACACATACTCATGCTATCTGATGGAAACGCGGAGTACACGCATGCACTCGACATGGTATTAGACGTATCAGGTTTTGGTATGGGTCTTCGAAGCCAGAGATATGCGATGATAGTAGATAATCATGAGATCAAATATATAGGTGTTGATCCTGAGGGAGTTGAAAAATCCAGCGCGGATGCTGTGTTGGCATTTCTAAAGTAACCTTCAATCCAAAATTTGGAATGCGTTTTTTATGGAGTATATTTTTCAACTATGATCGTTGAATTTGTTCCACCAAAACCGAAGCTATTTGACATCACTTTGTTTACTTCTTGAACTTTTCTCTCACGAAGTATAGGCAGATTTTCTGCCTCCGGATCAATATTTTCTATGTTTGCAGATGCTGCTAAAAATCCATTTTCTAGCATAATTAATGAGAAAATCAGCTCATGAACGCCTGCAGCTCCAAGACTATGACCCGAGAGTGATTTAGTCGAACTAATACTTGGACAGCTTTCCCCGAAAACATTTTTAATCGCCTTTAGTTCAGCTAAGTCTCCCACTGGCGTGCTAGTTCCATGCGTATTGATATAATCTATGGGTCCACTAGTTTCTTGCATCGCCATTTTCATACATCTTTCAGCACCCTCACCTGAGGGTGCTACCATGTCTGCACCATCTGAGGTAGCTCCATAGCCTGTAATTTCACAAATTATATGGGCTCCCCTATTAAGCGCATGTTCAAGTTCTTCAACGATCACACATCCACCACCAAGTGAGGGTGCAAATCCGTCTCGATCTATATCATAGGCTCTTGATGCACATTCTGGGGTTCCATTATATTTACTTGTCAATGCTCCCATTGCATCAAACATCGCAGCCATCGACCAGTGCATCTCTTCAGCACCACCAGCCAAGATAATTTTTTGCTTACCTAGTTGTATGAGTTCTCTCGCGTGACCAATGCAATGAGCACTGGTTGCGCACGCTGATGCGATTGAATAGTTGACTCCCTTAATGCCAAGGGGCGTTGCAATACATGCAGAGACAGTGCTCGCCATTATTTGCGTTACTCTATAAGGTCCAGCTCTCTTTACACTTCGCGAACGCATGATATCAATAGCCTCAACGAACGACTCTCCCGAGAGTCCTCCCGAGCCCATGACTAATCCAGTATTGATATCCTTAAGCATATCGTCTGTTAAACCAGCATCCTCAATTGCTCTTATTGCAGAAATGTATCCGTAGGCTGCTGAGTTGCCCATGAATCGCAACGTTTTTCGATCAATGTGATCGGCTACATTTATATCGATAACTCCGCCCACATGACATTTCAGCCCCATCTCATTGAAGTCTTCTCGATACTTGATGCCTGAATTTCCATTTGTTAGTGAGTCCTTCACGGTGGTCCTATCATTTCCCAAGCAAGAAACTATCCCTAATCCAGTAATGACTGCACGTTTCATTTCTTTTCCTATAATTTATGTTTTAAAAATTATCAGTATTTTCAAACAAACCAACTTTTAAGTTTTTTGCTGAATATATTTCTCTTCCATCTACTAGGACATTACCATCTGCGATACCCATAACTAATTTTCTTTGAATTAGCCGTTTCATATTTAATATGTACGTCACTTTTTTTGCTGACGGAAGAACTTGTCCAAAAAATTTTACTTCACCTGCACCCAAGGCTCGTCCTCGGCCTGAGTTTCCATTCCATACTAAGAAATATCCAATAAGCTGCCACAGAGCGTCTAAGCCAAGGCATCCTGGCATAACCGGATCACCTTTAAAATGACAGTCAAAAAACCATAAATCTGGTTTAACATCGAGCTCTGCTTCTATGTAGCCCAAGTTATGAGTGCCACCGCTATTGTTTATCTCTGATATCCTGTCTACCATGAGCATTGGAGGGGAGGGTAGCTTTGCATTGTCCTCACCGAAAATTGTTCCGTTTGAGACATCTAAAAGTTCTTGTTTTGAGTAAGATGATTTCGGAATATGCACAGTATAGTCGTTATTGAGTTAGTAAACTGATGTCGGCCGTATTATATAACAACCCTTTCGATAAAAGAATTATATCGTATATGTTACTCACGACGAATGTTTTATTTGCTAGGCAAGGGTCTATGAGAGCGTCAAATAACTATGAATGATTTTTTAAAAGAAGTTACGTCAGAATTCAAACAGGTTAACACTTTGATATTAAAGTGCTTGGAGTCTGACGTTGGTCTTGTGGAAAATATTGGCCAATACATTGTTGATGCAGGTGGGAAAAGGTTACGACCTCTCGTTGTTATTCTCTCAGCCTTAGCAAATAGCTACAGCGGTTCTAATCATATGAAAATGGCTGCAGTCATTGAATTTATTCACACTGCAACACTGCTTCACGATGATGTTGTTGATGTCGCGAGTTTGAGACGGGGGAGAGAAACGGCAAATATACAATGGGGTAACGCGCCGAGTGTTCTAGTGGGTGATTTTTTGTACTCCCGGGCATTTCAATTGTTAGTGGAATTAGGTGACATGGAAATTATGGGAATAATGGCTGATGCCACTAATATGATTTCTGAAGGAGAAGTCAAACAAATGGCGAATATAGGAAATCCAGAGCTTTCAGAAGAAGAGTATTGTGATGTCATATACCGTAAGACCGCAAAGCTTTTTGAAGCAGCCTCTCTTGCAGGTGCGTGTCTAGCAAACAAAAATCGAGAGCCAATGAAAGGATTTGGAAAACATCTTGGAATGGCATTCCAGATAACGGATGACATTCTTGATTACTTCGGAGATGTCAGCGTAACCGGCAAAAGTATTGGAGGTGATCTATCAGAGGGGAAAATGACTCTTCCAATTATTTTTGCGAGAGATCACAGCAGTAAAGTGAATGCCACTTTAATTAAAAATGCTATCCGTGAAAAAAGCTCAAAATGTTTCGATGCTATTTTGGATGAGGTCAAAAAAAGCGGTGCGCTAAACTATTGCAAAAATAAGGCTGAGATGGAGGTCATTAAAGCAAAGAAATGCTTAGAAATGGTTTCACCTGGGGCTTACAAGGAATCATTGATTAAACTCGCTGATTACTCATTAACGCGATTATCGTAAGAAAAATTCAGTAAATTCATTTATTAGTTATTTTGTAAACATCGGCTCCTCGATTCTATTTTCTTCACGAATTAAGTCTGTATGCTCTAAGTTTTCTAATTTTAATATTTACTTAAACTGGTTGAAATTAGCAGGTTTAGACCCTACATATCAGAAGAGAAAAATTTTTAAGGCCGAGAATGAACTTTGAAAAATTAACAAATCAACTTCAAAAGTCGATTGGAAATGCCCAATCGATAGCACTAGGACAAGATCATACACAGATAGAACCATGTCATGTGCTACTTGCAATGCTCGACAATGTGGAGGGAGGCACTAGTGCGATTTTTGAAAAGGCTGGATTTAAGGTTTCCGAAATCAAGCTAAAGCTGAATGATGAAATTAAAAGTTTACCTAGTTTGAAATCTCCCTCTGGAGAAATCTCAGTCTCTAGTAGTTTGATAAAAATTTTTAATCTTGCAGATAGATCCGCGCAGAAAAAAAATGATCGTTTTATTTCGACCGAGGTTTTCCTTGAAGCGATGATTGATGAGAAAGGGAAAATAACAAATTTGTTATCTAATCTTGGTGATTTAATGGAACTAAGAAAGGTATTAACTGATATTCGTGGAAGCGACACAGTGGATAATCCTAATGTTGAAAATGAAAGACAATCCTTAAGCAAATTTACCATTGATCTCACCGAGAGAGCTGAGCTTGGTAAATTAGATCCAGTTATTGGTAGAGATGATGAGATTCGCAGAACAATCCAAGTTCTTCAAAGACGAACTAAAAATAATCCTGTTCTTATAGGAGAGCCAGGTGTTGGGAAGACTGCGATTGCAGAGGGTTTGGCACAGAGAATTGTGAATTCAGAGGTTCCAGATGGTTTGAGAAATAAAAGAGTTCTCACCCTAGATTTAGGAGCACTATTGGCAGGTGCAAAATTCAGGGGTGATTTTGAAGAAAGACTAAAGTCAGTATTAAAGGAGATATCAAAAGAAAACGGCCGAATTATATTATTTATAGATGAAATGCATACATTAGTGGGTGCTGGCAAGGCAGATGGCGCAATGGATGCGGGAAATATGCTGAAGCCTGCTCTCGCAAGGGGAGAGCTTCACTGTGTGGGTGCAACGACTTTGAACGAATATCGGCAGTTTGTGGAGAAAGACGCTGCCTTGGAGCGAAGGTTTCAAAAAGTGCTGATTGATGAACCCTCCAAGGAAGATACGGTCGCAATTTTACGTGGACTCAAAGAACGTTATGAGGTGCATCATGGGGTAGAAATCTCAGATGGTGCAATTATAGCCGCTGCACAATTGTCACATAGATATATATCAGATCGACAACTCCCAGATAAAGCGATTGATTTAATTGATGAGGCTGGCAGTCGGATAAGAATGGAGATGGATTCTAAGCCTGAGCAACTAGACAAGCTCGATAGAAGATTAATTCAATTGAAAATCGAGCTCCAAGCCATGAAAAAAGAGACAGACACTGCCGCAAATAAACGACGACAGAAACTTGAGGAGCAAATTGATAAATTGGAAAAAGAATTTGCAAACCTCGATGAGATTTGGTCCTCAGAAAAAATCTCTCTTCAAAATATTACTCAAGTAAAGAGTCAGTTAGAGCAGGCTAAAATGGACTTAGATATGGCGAAGAGATCAGGTGATCTAGAGAGAATGGCAGAGATCCAGTACAGTATTATTCCAAAGCTCGAGAAAAAAATTGATCATTCGGCATTGCAAAATGAGAAAGATAAAAAGTTATTAAAAAATAAAGTCACAGAAGATGAGATCGCTGAAGTGGTTTCAAAATGGACAGGAATACCGTTGTCTAAGATGTTAGAGAGCGAGAAAGATAAATTGATGGACATGGAATCAGCTTTACATCAAAGAGTGGTAGGGCAAAGTGAGGCAGTGTCCGCAGTTGCAAACTCTATACGGCGATCACGAGCTGGGTTATCAGATCCAACGAAGCCTAATGGATCATTTTTATTTCTGGGTCCGACAGGCGTTGGAAAGACAGAGTTATGTAAATCCCTAGCAGAGTTTTTATTCGATAGCGAAGATGCACTAATAAGAATAGATATGTCTGAGTTCATGGAAAAACATTCAGTAGCTAAATTAATAGGTGCGCCTCCCGGCTATGTTGGGTATGAGGAAGGTGGATATCTCACTGAATCTGTGAGGCGAAAACCATATTCGGTGTTGCTACTGGATGAAATTGAAAAGGCGCATAGTGATGTTTTCAATTTGCTTTTACAGGTTCTTGATGATGGACGTTTGACTGATAGCCAGGGAAGAACAGTTGACTTCAAAAATACAGTAATCGTTATGACTTCAAACCTTGGTGCAGATGTGATTCAAATGCTTTCTAAGGATGAGGATTATTCCGTTATGAAGTCTGCTGTAATGGATGTTGTTAATCTTAATTTCAGGCCGGAATTTATAAATCGAATTGATGAATCTGTAGTTTTTCACTCTTTGGGTGAGGATGCGATTAAACAAATTTCAAAAATCCAAATTGAGGCGCTGTCCGATCGACTCAAAGAAAAAGAAATGCAAATACGAGTTGACGATAATGTTTTCGGTAAGGTATTGGAAATAGGTTTCGATTCGGCATTTGGAGCGAGGCCTTTGAAGAGAGCAATTCAAACTTTAATTGAAAATCCCTTAGCAATTAAAATTCTTGATGGAAAATTTTCTGCTGGAAGTTCAATTGAATGTAATTTAGAGAATGATGAGATCACTTTCACATGATTGCTCGTGATTAATATCATGAAAAAGAAAATTCAGAACTACTTTTTGTCTTGAAACTGATCGGGATCCATGAACATTAACTTTACTACTAAAGAATTGTCCAGCGGCTCAGCCGCCATCATTAAGACATTAAGATCATCACCAATTTGCATGCCACACGGAATATTGAACAATATACCTCCATTTTCTTGATTTGTAAGTGTGCGTAAATCTTTAAGCTCAGGATCTCTTCTTGCCTCATTCTCAAATTTCTGGAGCATTATTTTTAGTGCAGCCTCAAAATTTGGAAAATTAAATTGTCCGCGAAATTCACTACGATCTAATTGGAGTTTGATTGGAAGTTTTAGCCCTGTTTTCTCTGATGTAAGATGCCCTGACGGAACCAATTTGCCTTGTTTTAAATCTTTATAAAGTTTTTTCGCCTCCTCTGGCTTTTGTTGCATAAAGCCTGCAATCAAAAGATTGGCTCCAAGATTGAACAGTTTTCTCGAGTCGATATCAAAGCTTTTTTGTTCTGACATACGATTATTCCATTTATTTAATTAACGCAAAGTTTTCGTTGAGAGTGTCCAGGATATCCTCTTTTGGATTATCTGAGAGGCTAACTTCGTTTTTGGTTATTTTATTTGCAATACTCAGGTAAGTATCTGATACTTTTGACATGATTTCTTGAGGTAATTCATTATTTTTTGCAAGTTCATACCTCTCACTCATCCGGTCTTTATTTACGAGGATATCTGGATCTGGGAAATAATTTAATAATAATTGCCTAAACACTTCCTTTGAGTTTTCAATGACTTTACCGTTACGGTATTGAGCACCATCCCATATTCTTGAGGAATCAGGTGTTCCTACCTCATCCATATAAATTAATTTATCTTCTCCTTCTGAATCCTTGACGTATCCAAACTCAAATTTCGTGTCGACAAAAATTTGATCTAATGTTTCTAATTCATCACTTATTAATTTAAAACCATCATGTAAGAGTTTTTCATAAAGATTTATATCTTCATGACTGTTAAATTTAAAGGCTGATAAGTTAGTTTCGATATCTCGCCTGGAGATATTTACATCGTCTACCTCTGGAACACCCTCTAGTCCTCGTAAGATGCCTTTCGTTGAAGGGGTTATCAGCAGTTGATCTAATTTTTGATCTTTCTTTAAATTATCATCTAGACGGATGCCGCAAATTTCTCTTTCACCCTTGAGATAGCCTCTCCACATTGATCCTGTTATGTATTGACGGCAGATAGCTTCAATCATGACCGGCCTTGCTTTTTGAACGATCCAAACGAGCGGATGGGGCACGTCCAATATGTGACTGTCTGCTAAATTATTCGATTTGAAGGCTTTAAACCAATGATTAGAGATCGAATTTAGTGCAGCTCCTTTACCGGGAACTCCCTCCATATTGCCTTCACCTCTCCAGATACACTCGAATGCTGAAATCCGATCACTGATCACCATTACGGCAAGTTCTGATTGAGCTGGAATGGGATAGCCCTTCTCCTCTATTAATCTTCTACTTTCCTGAGGTGACAACCAGTAAACTGACCTCACTTTGCCTGAGTGTACTGGAAGTTCTGTTTTGATAGGTAGGTCATTGCTGTATGCAAGGACTTTATCTGAAAGGTTCATAATCGTTCCGTATGTCTTGGTTATAAGCAGAGTCGCCTTGAATTCTAACAATTACTTTCAACTTTGGTAAAGTTGATTTTGTTCAACAATTAAAAGTGTTGAGAACCTTAAAAATCGTGAGGCTTACAGATAGTTTATCTTTTTTCAAAAAGTTAATATAGGATTGGAACTCCTTTAGTTATAGTAAGAATTTAAAAGTCGAATAGAAAGTTAATATTCAAAAAATTTTTCAAATGTAGGGTAAAACAGAATTATGGATGTAACTGGTAAGACAATTCTAATAACAGGCTCTTCCGAGGGTATCGGTGCTGAGTGCGCAAGGTTATTTTCCAAAAGTGGAGCGAACTTAGTTTTAGTTGCGAGAACCAAGTCAAAGTTGGAGGAAATTGCTGAAGAAATAAGAAATGACTGTAAAGTGCTCGTGGTGCCTATGGATATTTCAGATACAAGATCTTGCAAAAAATTAATTTCAAAAACTGTTTCAGAGTTCGGTAGCTTAGATATCTTGATAAATAACGCTGGAATGCATGAGCGTGGGGATTTTTATAATTTGTCGGTTGATGACATCGGTAAAATGGTGGACGTAAATCTTAGAGCTCCGATGATACTATCTTCAATGGCACTACCTCATATGCGCTCAGCAGGTTCTGGTTCAATAGTTATGATTGCATCCTTGGCAGGAATGTCTCCTTTACAAGGAGCCGCTATCTACTCCTCTACAAAAGCTGGTCTTAGAGCATTTGGCTTTGCATTATATGATGAGCTCAAGGATGCAAATATTCATATTGGAATGGTCTCGCCCGGACCAGTTTCGACAGGTTTTATACTCAGATCCATCGATGATGTTGAAGATATTGTTTTCTCACAACCAATGAGTACACCTGAGGAGGTTGCAAGAGCAGTAAGTACAGTCATTAAAGAGCGTAATATAGAAATTGCAATGCCAAAAATAAGTGGTATTTTAGCCACTCTAGCCTATCTTTTTCCTCGCTTGCGAAGAGCGATGAGGCCAAGTTTGTATGCGAAAGGGAAAAAAAATAAGGAAAAATATCGCCATGGATAGGTCAAGGCAGACATGATCTTAAATCATATTGACGATGGGGAAGGACATGTCATTGTTTTGTTACATGGAATGTTTGGTTCACACACAAATTTAAATAATATTGCTCGCTTTTTGTCTAGTAATTACCGTGTTTTAAACTGTGACCTGAGAAACCAGGGTGACTCTTTTCACAATGACACTATGGATCTGACTTCCATGGCAAATGATGTAGTGAGATTGCTAGATAAGTTGGACATAAAACAAGCATCAGTGTTAGGCCACTCTCTTGGTGGAAAAGTAGCGATGCAATTTGCTCTTATGTTCCCGAATCGATGCTCGAAATTAATAATCGCCGACATATCACCTGTTGCGTATGCGCCCAGACATGATGTTGTGCTGGATTCATTATTGAATTTATCTGACCTTGATATTGAGAGCAGATCACAAGCGGATAATTTTTTAAAAAAAACAATAGATAATGAGGTAATGCGGGCTTTTTTATTGAAGAATTTATCGAGAATTGACGGCGGTAAGTACAAAATAAAAATAAACATGAAAGCTATTAAAGAAAATTATTACACTAATTTAGTAGCAGCGCCGTCGGGCGAGCCATATACCGGACCTACTCTTTTCATTAAGGGTGAGACCTCAGCCTATATTCAAGAAAAGCATAAGACTTCGATACAGGGTTTATTCCCAAACTCTAGCATCGAGATCATGGGAAAATGTGGACATTGGTTGCACGCAGAGAATCCAAATCTATTCAATCGTTTGGTATCTGATTTTTTAAATTAGTAGGATTATTAATTGAATTGTACCGTTGTATAATGTCAAAAGTGAGATGGAATCGAAAATATGTTTGAAAGACTAAAACCCGTCCCAATAGACCCGATTCTAGGATTAATGAATTCCTTCAGAGAAGACTCTAGGCATAATAAAATTGATCTTGGAGTGGGCGTTTATCAAGATGATTCCGGTCAAACCCCAATTATGACATCAGTTAAAAAGGCAGAGTTTCAGCTTCTTGAGGATGAAAATACCAAAACATATCAGGGTATGACAGGAGACAGTGACTATAATGATCGTCTCTCTTCTCTTATTTTTGGAGAGGACAATCCTATTTTAAAATCAGGAAGATTTTGCACTTTGCAGGCACCCGGTGGATCAGGTGCACTCAGGGTTGGAGCTGAGGTCATAGCAAGAACCAAGTCAAGTCCCGCAATTTGGGTTGGAACGCCAACATGGGCAAATCATATACCCATTATGGAAAAAACCGGATTGAAAATTAATACCTATCCTTATTATGACTTTGAAACTCACACTATTTGCTTTGATGAAATGATCGAAGCCTTAAAGAAGATACCCAAAGATGACATTGTATTACTTCATGGATGTTGTCATAACCCAACTGGTGCAGACCTGAGCTCAGACCAATGGAAACAAGTGTGTGCGACTGCTCATAGAAATGGATTCATTCCTTTCATTGATATTGCATATCAAGGGTTAGGTAATGGATTAGAAAAGGATGCATATGGGATAAGAGAGTTAGCAAGTCAACTTCCGGAATTAATTGTAGCTTCATCTTGCTCAAAAAACTTTGGATTATATCGCGAGAGAACTGGTGCTGTATCTTTCATATGTAATGATAGTGATCAAACAAAAATAGTCTTAAGTCATGCAATGTCTTCAGCGAGATCACTTTATTCTATGCCTCCAGCGCATGGAGCTCTTTTAGTCTCCTCGGTGCTTGGTGATCCGAAGCTTCGCGAAGAATGGGAGATTGAATTGGAGTCTGTGAGGTTGAGAATTCAGTTGATGAGGGATTTGTTGTGCGAAAAGTTGCGAGGTAACCAAAAAGGAAAAGATTTTTCTCATATCAAGCATCAGAAAGGAATGTTTTCATTTTTGGGTATATCGTCAGAAGAGGTGGACACTTTGAGAGCGAAGTATGGCGTTTATATGGTAGGGTCTACCCGTATTAATTTGGCGGGGATAAATATCAATAACATTGATTATTTATCGGAATGTATTCTGAAAGTTATCTAGCTTTGGGCGATTTTTTCTACTAATTTCAAAGTTGCATCTATCGTTAGGGGTGTTGTATCAACTTTATAATCAAAATACTTCATATACAGCTTCTGTCTTTCTTTAAATAGGCTCGAAAAGCTTTGGCCAGGTCTTTTAGTTATGCCTCGTGTGGCGAAATTTGTAATTCTTTTCTCAATTTCATTTTGATCAACGTTTAAGAAGATAATTTTTGCTTTTTTTCCTAGGTGATTCATGCTTTGCTCTGAATAAACCGCACTTCCACCCGTTGCAATAACCTTGTTTTCTATGTTTTCACGAAGAATCACTTTCTCCTCTATCGATCTAAGCTTTAAGTAACCGTTGACATCAAGGTAGTTTTGTATCGATTGTTTGATCTCATGCTCGATTAATCTATCTGTGTCCACGAACGCGAGATTGAGTTTGTCAGATAATAGTTTGCCTATGGTGCTTTTTCCGGCTCCTGGCATTCCAATTAAAACTATGCTTTTCATTGCGGTTTATTGTACATGGTGATCATTAATTCTGTCAGCTCGTATCTAATGAACTCATTTCACATCTCTGACTGAATAATCTTATTCAAAGTTAATACGATTTGATAAACAAGTTGTATACTTGGACGGGTAGAGTTTTCGATAAACATAGTTATGTCACATTTTAAAAAAATAGGCATTTATGCAAAAAACCGGACATCTAGTGTCATTTCTGCAATAAAGAAGTTAGAAAAATCATTGGAGTCTTTTGGTTGTAACATTTTTTTTGAAAAAACATCAGGATTACAACTTGGAATCAAAAGAGATACATTCCTAGAAATTGATTCCTTCTGCGATGAGATTGATCTTTGTATTGTGGTTGGAGGGGATGGAAGTATGCTCTCTGCATGTAGGAGAATTGCCCATGCTAATGTGCCTTTGCTCGGTGTGAATCTGGGACGTCTGGGCTTTCTGACTGATATCTCTCCAAGTGAGATCGATAATCTGATTTTGCCAGTTTTAAGCGGAAATTATAAATCAACAACGCGATTTTTGTTGGAAGTGTCTGTTCAGAGACAATCAATACAGATTGGTAACGAAATAGCGGTGAACGATATTGCACTTCATCCTGGTATGGCAGTCAAAATGATGAGCTTTGAATTGAATGTCGATGGTGAATTTGTTTACAGTCAAAGTTCAGATGGTTTAATAGTCGCTTCACCTACCGGCTCGACTGCATATGCGCTTTCTGCTGGAGGCCCCCTAGTTTATCCAACCTTGAACGCGATCGTTGTAGTGCCAATGAACCCTCATACGCTCAGCAGCAGACCGATAGTTCTTGAGAGTTCTTCGGTGTTGCAAATTATAGTGAGTGATGTCAACAAGCTAAATCCCGTTATTACTTGCGACGGCCAAACTGATTTAAGCACACATCCTGGTGATCTGATTACGATAAGTAGACATAAAAATGAAGTTACTCTAATACACCCAAAAGACAGCAATTTTTATGATGCATGTAGATCAAAATTGGGATGGGGCAATAAGTTATCGACATGAGTAACTCAGATAGTCTTATTTTGTTGCGCCAGAGAATTAAGCAAAGTCCGATTGTATCTTTGCTAATAACCCTCTCTTTTTTGGGTTGGCTTCTAGTAAGTATCGACTTCATGTTTGCAGTAAGTTTCTTAAGTTTTCAGCCAGAATTTGGGATGGGTTCATTGCGATATATTACACCGATATTTTTACATTTTGGTTTGATCCATCTCGCCTTTAACTGTTTATGGCTAGCTTTATTGGGAGAAAAAATTGAGACTCACTTAGGATCTATTCACTTGTTACTCGTTGTCATAGTAACTTCTATTATTTCCAATTACTCTCAGTTCTATTGGTCAGGATCTTCAAATTTTGGAGGTATGTCGGGTGTTGTCTATGCGCTTCTCGGATATTTGTGGGCAGCAGCAAGATTCACTAATAATCAAAAATTAAAATTACCAGCAGGTATATTTGGTTTTATGATTGGCTGGTTGTTCCTCTGTATGACACCTATTATTCCATTTGTTTTTGGCTCTGGCATTGCCAATGCTGCGCATCTGGGAGGGTTATTATCAGGAATGATTTTAGGGTTTATTTTTAGTTTCTTGACAGTGAAGTAGATAGCAATCGTTAGATAAGTGAAATATGAATGACATAGATTTGATAAAAACTATTACGCCGGATATTTATGAGCGTTTTAAAAAGGCGATTGAAACTGGAAAGTGGAATGATAGAACTCTGCTGACTGAAGATCAAAAAGCTATCACGCTTCGCGCAATCATCTTATATGAACAAGTTCATCTGCTCGAACATGAGCGAGTAGGTTTTACTGGTTCTAATAATTGTGGAAAAAAAGCGGCAAGTGACCAGGTTTTGAAGTGGTCTGATTAGTTGGTGACTCACTAAACATAACATTACTTCAGGAAAAGCATATGAAAGATGGCAATCCATCAACAATTTATTTAAAAAATTATACTCAATCAAACTTTTTGATTGAGAAAACAGATTTAAAATTTGAGCTAAACGATGAAATTTCTTTTGTTACATCAAATTTGGTAGTAAGGAAAAATTTACACGTTCCAAATGTCGATCCTACACTGATGCTTCACGGTAATAAGAACCTCCAATTATTGTGGATTGAAGTCGATGGTGTAAGACTTGAGGATGACTCATTTCACAAAACTGATACGGATCTCTCAATCCCCAACATGCCAGATTCTTTTGAACTTTCAATAAAGGTATCGATTAAACCGCAAGAAAATACAACCATGATGGGGTTATATCGTTCCAGGACCATGTTTTGTACTCAGTGTGAGGCAGAAGGTTTTAGATCTATCACTTATTTCCTGGATAGGCCTGACGTGATGAGTGAGTATACTACAACCATAGTGGCAGATTCTCAGAGGTATCCCATTCTCCTGTCGAACGGTAATCTGATTGATGAGGGAACTCTCAAAGACGGTAAACATTATGCTATATGGAATGATCCACATAAAAAACCTTCTTATCTTTTTGCATTAGTGGCAGGCTCTCTAAGTTTTGTTGAAGATTCTTTTAAAACAATGTCAGGAAGAAATGTAGCACTTAAAATATTTGTCGAAGAGAAGGATTTGGATAAATGTACATATGCAATGGATGCTCTTAAAAGATCGATGAGGTGGGATGAAGAGAAATATGGACGGGAATATGATTTAGATATCTTCATGATAGTCGCGGTTGATGATTTTAATATGGGTGCAATGGAAAACAAAGGTCTGAATATTTTCAATACTTCAGCAGTTTTGGTTAATCCTGAAATAAGTACTGATGCAGCATTTCAAAGAGTGGAGGCAATTGTTGCACATGAGTATTTTCATAATTGGTCTGGCAACAGAGTTACATGCAGAGATTGGTTTCAATTGAGCCTTAAAGAAGGCTTCACAGTATTCAGAGACGCTCAGTTTTCATCCGATATGAACTCATCGGTGGTAAAACGGATTGAGGATGTAAATTTTCTCAGAGACCATCAGTTTGCAGAAGATTCTGGTCCAATGGCTCACTCGGTTCAGCCAGATTCTTATATTGAAATCAACAATTTTTACACTGTAACGATCTATGAAAAAGGTGCCGAAGTAGTAGGCATGTACCATACTCTCTTGGGGGAGGATAAATTTCGAGAGGCAACAGATCTTTACTTCAACAGGCATGATGGTTCAGCAGCTACTGTTGAGGATTTTGTCGTGGCGATGGAGGATGTTAGTGGGCGAAATTTAAATCAGTTTAGAAGATGGTATTCTCAAGCAGGTACACCTGTTGTTACTGTTAAATCTCATTATGACGCCGCGAATAGATCTTATCGTCTTGATTTCAGTCAGAATTGTCCAGATACGCCAAATCAAAAGAATAAGAAGCCATTTTTAATCCCGATAAAGTTGGGACTCGTGTCACCAGACGGTGAAGATATTGGATTAAATATCGATAGGGAAAATGAAGTTATTTTCGAGTTGTCCGAGATTAATGATTCGATCTCTTTTGACAACATTGATTCTCGTCCCGTGCCGTCATTGCTTCGTGGTTTTTCTGCTCCAGTCAAGCTAGTTTATGAATATAGTAAAGAAGAGCTTTCGCATCTCGCATCTCATGATTCTGATGGATTCAGTAGATGGGATGCTGGTAACCGTCTCTACAACATGGTTTTGCTTGATTATGTAGATTCGCTCAGTAAAGGACATGAACCACTTAAAGACGATTACGTAATTTCAGTTTTTTCCTCGATATTAGATGATCAAACAATCGAGCCTGCCGTAGCTGCACTAATGCTCCAAATACCAAGCGATAAGGCTCTTTACGGTTTACTAAGCAAGATTGATCCTCATTATGTAAGTAAGGCCAGAAAATTTGCTCGCGTAATGTTAAATGAAGCATTAAATGAAAACATTTATAGTAAATATAACCAGTTGTGTTTTGATAAGGCATTCTTGCCATCTGCTGAACAGATCGGGGAAAGAAGTTTGAAAAATACGCTTCTTAGCTACATAGTGTTAGACAAAAGTAATGGTCTAAAAACAGTTTATGATCAGTTTCAAAGTGCTACTAATATGACCGATAAAACGTCTGCACTTAACCTGTTAATCAATCATGATAAAGATGACACTTATGCCTCATCAGCGTTAGCAGATTTTTACTGTCAATATAAAAATGAAAATTTAGTCGTTAACCTTTGGCTTCAATTACAGGCTACAAACCAACAACCTGGAGGTTTGAGCAGAGTTCAATCGTTGATGGAACATGAGTCGTTTACCATTAAAAATCCTAATAAGGTCAGAAGTTTAATAGGAAGTTTTGCTTCAGGTAATCATTTCAATTTTCATGACAAATTGGGCACTGGATATGAATTTCTGGGGGAGCAGATTTTAAAACTTAATACCCTGAACCCTCAAGTTGCGGCGAGATTAGTTACGCCTTTGACTAGGTGGTCTGATTATGAAGAACCATATGCAAATTTGATGAAAAAGCAGTTGAAAGTAATTAAAGCATCCCCGGGTCTTGTCAGTGATGTTTATGAAGTAGTAACTAAGTCACTCTAACTAATTTTATTACCCTATTATGGATTTCTGAGGCTTTTAATTAAAGAAATTACGGATTCAGGTGGTTTTTTTGAAAAGTTACTTACAACTTTTGCCACGAAAAAGTTCAGGATCATACCAATTAAGCCGATTCCCTCTGGACTAATTCCAAAAAGCCAGTAGTCATGAGAATTATGTTCTGGAAAGACGAACTTAAAATAAACTATGTATGAAAATGTGAATATTAAGCCGGTTAGCATGCCAGCAATTGCACCTTCTTTTGTTATTTTTTCTGAGAATATACCCATTAACAGAGCAGGGAAAAGGGATGATGCAGCAAGACCGAATGCGAAGGCTACCACTTGTGCAACAAAAGCTGGAGGATAAATGCCAAACAATCCCGCCACACAAATAGCAATTGCTGAGGAAATTCTTGCGTATAGCAACTCTTGTCTGTCAGATATTTTTGGCATAAATGTTTTCTTTAATAAATCATGAGAGATTGCGCTAGAGATAACCAGTAGTAAACCTGCTGCAGTCGATAATGCCGCGGCTACCCCTCCGGCAGCAACTAATGCAATGACCCAGCCAGGTAACCCAGCAATCTCCGGATTTGCAAGAACGATGATATCTCTATCGATATAAATTTCATTATTTGAGGTTTCTGAGGGTTTATTTTCGATCAGACGTTGTCCATGATCACCTTTCTTATCTGTAAAAATTGGTTTTGGCGGTGAAAAAGCACTACCGGGACCATATTGAATGATGCCATCATCATTCTTGTCTAGCCATGCAATCAAACCAGTATTTTCCCAATTATTTACCCATGCTGGTGTATCTGAGTAAGGCACATCATGCAATGTATCAATGATATTGAGCCGGGCAAAACTTGCAACAGCAGGTGCTGTTGTGTAAAGAATTGCTATGAAGACAAGTGCATAACCTGCAGATTTTCTTGCGTCTGCTACTTTTGGAACAGTAAAGAATCTGACGAGAACGTGAGGCAATCCGGCGGTTCCAAACATCAATGCCGCAGTAATTGCGAAAACGTCTATTGATGATTTTACTCCTGATGTATATGGAGAAAACCCGAGATCTTGAAGAATATTATCGAGCTTGGTCAGGACAGAGGTGCCTTCAGCTGAGGCAGTGCCAAGTCCTAATTGAGGTATTGGATTACCGGTAATCATAATTGAGATAAAAATTGCGGGGACTAAGTAAGCAAAAATGAGTACACAATATTGTGCAACTTGGGTGTAGGTAATACCTTTCATCCCACCGAGAACCGCATATATGAATACTATCGCCATTCCGACAATTACACCGGTATTGATATCAACTTCTAAAAATCTTGAAAATACAATTCCGACTCCTCTCATTTGACCTGCAACATATGTGAACGAAACAAAGATAAGACAGACCACCGCAACAACTCGGGCTACTCTTGAGTAATATCTCGTTCCTATAAAGTCTGGAACAGTATATTTTCCAAACTTTCTTAGATAGGGTGCTAAAAGTAGTGCCAAAAGAACATAACCACCGGTCCATCCCATAAGATACACTGATCCGTCACGTCCAAGAAAAGCAATAATTCCGGCCATTGACAAAAATGAGGCTGCACTCATCCAATCAGCCGCAGTAGCCATCCCATTTACAACTGGATTGACTCCAGAACCTGCCACGTAAAAATCCTTAGTTGATTTTACTCGTGATGCAATTGCTATGAGAATGTATAAAGCAAAGGAAAGCCCCACGAAAATATAGGTAAGCTCTTGAGTACTCATTACTTAGGGGAGTGATTATCTTTGTTGTATTTTTTATCTAAAATATTCATGCGCCATGAGTAAATGAATATGAGAATGACGAACACATAAATAGATCCTTGCTGTGCAAACCAGAAACCCAACTTAAAACCGAAGAATGTAAACTGATCAAGCCAGTCAACAAGGATTATTCCAAAACCAAAAGAAACGCAAAACCAAATTACCAAGAGAATTTTTAATAACTTTAAATTCTCTCTCCAGTATGTATTTTGATTCATAGCTTGTTTGCTCGTATTCTTCTCATTAATTTTCATCAGAACTTTCAAATCGGATACAGTGGTTGTAGCGATTTACTTTTATTCTTCTTAGTTTCAATTTTCGTTAGATAAGCTGTTTGAGATGATATATTTTTCTCGATAGTATGAAGATCGCTTAATTGAATTTCATTTTCAATATCTCCAAAAAGATGATTATCTAGCAAACCAAATGTAATTAAAAGATCATCATCTTTCAACATTTCTGCGATTGATTTTAATGTTATGGGCTGGATATTTGGATACGCAATCTGACCCCACTGTAGTAGGCTATTTCTAACCATTGGCATATCTTTTTTTCGTATTGCACTCTTGAGTTTCGAAAGTGCTGATTTTAGAGAATCATTTTTTTCGTCATCTGATTTATGGTTATATTTTTCTTTATTAGAAGTCGATTTCACAGTTATTTTTCGAATCATTAGTACAACAATAAATAGCAGAGAAACATTACTTATAACTAAAAATACGATCAGGGGATTTTTATATATTGATCCATCAGAAATTGTTTGACTTAAAAAATCACTGTCATTCTCCGAAAGTGGTATTTCTTCCAATGAGTCATCCAGATTTATTTTATTATCTGCTTTAACCGCTATCATTTGACTTGGTAGAGTCGTTGTTCGCTGGCTATTGCTTTCTGTGTCCCACCAATCGACCCTGAGCTCAGGGATTAACAAAGTTCCAGCTGCATTTGGCACGATTGCGAAAACCTCTGTTCGTTTGGCAAGAAGACCTTCAGCTGATATTTCTTGATTGATTTGAGGTTGATCAGGATACACTCGTAGATTTTCAATATTTTCGATATTAGTTGGCGGTATTTGAGCCGAGGTGTTACCTGATGCTTTAATCACAATTGTCCGTGTAATTGGCTCCCCAACGGTTGCATCATTAAAGTTTTCACTCCATCGCTGTGAAATTTCAACATTTTTGCTGGGAAGCCAATTAATCGCTGTACTCTCTGATGGGATATCTAAAACATTAATTGACAACAACTGCGTGTCTCTAATGACCTGATTTCCTCGATTGTTAAACAAACTAAATTGATTTCTTGGATCGATTTCATATGCAGAGAATCTAAGTTTTGGAATCTTCAGTTCACCAGGATTTTTTGGGTATATTGCGTATTTAATCTCTAGAGCAAGATAGTTTCTTCCGTTCAAAACTTTTTGATAGTTGGTATCTGACAATCTGTATGTTTCGGCATTTGGTATTTGGAGACCAGTGATAGAGTAGTCTTGGAGATTAACAGCGGTAAAAAGTCGAATAGTCAGAATTATTTGTTGATTCACGTAAACTGATTTATTGTCTACCTCAGTTTCAGTAAAGATTATCTGATCACCTGGATTAAAGATCTTCGAATTATTAGCATTACGAACGTCCACTGTAATTTCATCAGTTTTCTCACCTCTGAAGGAAATCGAGGGTATTTTGAGTTTTCCTGATAACTTTGGTCTTAAAGTTAAAGTCCAGGTTGTTGAGGATTTGGTCTGTCCATTGATAGAGCTAAAACTTTGTTGTCTGTTGTTCCCCAAAATCTCGAAATCTTTGGATAGACCAGCTGTATCTGGCTCACCACTAAAAACTTGCTTGTCTAGGATCAACTCGAGTTTTAGTGTCTCATTTACATTGATCGATGATCTATCGATTTTTGCTTTAAACTCTGCGTTTGCGAGAGAGCTATGTAAGATGAATACAAAAGTGCATATAAGAAATTTATTTATTTTCATTTTTTGCCTCATGCGTATTAAATTCTGCTAGTAGTATCCGGTTGACTTTTATCTCTATACCGCTGAATTTTTTGATACCTAAATTTATTTCGCAGAAGACCGCCTGGATCGTCAGGAATTTTACGGAGCATTTGCTCAATCTCTTGATCTTCTCTCTCTGAGGAATTGGACTCTTCAGTTAGTTGTTTTTGTTGAGACTGATTATCCTCGGTTTGTTCATTTGATTGAACGTTTTCTGTTTTTTCAAATGGTTCATCCTCAAGATTTTGATCGTCTTGTGAGAATTGATTAGTCTTATTTTCTGACTGATTATTAGTTTCGTTATTACTTTCTGATGCTATCTGATTATTAGTTGTTTGTTCAGCTGAATTAGATTCATCCTGATTATTCGACTCATTTTCTTGACCGCTTGTTGAATCTTTTGTGTCATTTTGAGAGGTATTTTCTTGATCGCTTTCACTTCCGGATTGATTGGCTTCTTGATTCTGATTCTGTCTATTTTTAAGATTTTCAACTAGTTGCTTGTTGAACAGAGCGTCATCCATCATTGGATCGATTTTTAATGCGGTGTCATATGATTCGATGGCCTTATCTAACTCACCCATTCTTGCGAAACTATTACCTTGATTATAGAAACCAGTAGATGTTGAATCATTTGTGAAAAGATCAAGTGCTTGATCGAAGCTCCCCGCTTTGTAAGCGGCACTTGCTTTCCAATTTTCATTTTTGAATAACTGTTTGGCTTTTTCATAATCTTCATTAGACATCGCATTTTTCGCCTGCTGATCCTTAGTTGTCCAGAGATCAATCCACTCAAACGCATTCGTAGTCTGTGAGTTAAAAACGAGTGGACCTGCAACAATGCATATAATTACACCTTTCCTGAACTGCGAAATAAAGAGCGGAAGAAGAAAGAATATTAGCCAATACCCTTGATCATCCCATATATCAAATTCACGTTTAGTCTCGCTTTGTTCATTATCAAAATTTGTTTTGAATAATTTAGTAAAAGCCAGAATATCAGAATCATTTGGAGAGAGCTGTTTGTATATTCCATTAAAATTTGATGTGATTTTCTTTAGATTGCCATCTTCCAATTTTGCGATAACAACGTTTCCATTTTGTTTCATAAACCCTTGAGTTCCCTCAGGAATCGGAGCTCCATCAGATGTGCCAACACCAAGAATTGATACCCGTATATCAATGTCGCCTCGCAATGTTTTTTCTATAGATTTAACTGCCCGACTATCTATTCCATCAGTGATTAGGAGCAAATCACCTGATTTAAATCCACCGTTTTTTATAAGTTCGTATGCTTTCTCAAATCCATCTTCAACATTACTCCCTCGTTCTGGGAGTAGGTTAGGATTAAGTGTTGGTACAATACTCATAATTGTATTGCTATCTTCGGTCAACGGAGAAACTACGTAGGCATCATCACCATAGACGATTAAGGACACTGAGCCTTCTTTTATTTCCCTTAGCATATCAATAAGTTTAAAACGTGCTCTTGTGAGTCTATTTGGTTTGATGTCCTCTGCCATCATTGAGGGTGATAAATCAAAAACAATGACAACTGCAGACTCACTTTTAAAGATCGGTTGGCTTGTTTTATTCCATGTAGGCCCCGCGATAGCAAGGATAGTAATTATCCATCCTAGAAGCGTTAGTAATTTGAATCGGTGTCTAACTTTCCGATTTGAATTATCTAAACCCTTTATAAGAATTGGTGCTAGCTCAGGACTGATTACCTTCTCCCATGAGCTATTATTTCTCTTAAAAATAATCATACATATGTAAAAGAAGAGAACTGGAATAAGCATAAAAAGCCAACTAGGTCTAATAAAATGGAAGTTTGCGATTAAATTCCCTAAAAAATCCATATTCATCTCAGTTTTTTTTGTCACTAAATAGGCGAATCAATATTATCAACAGACTACAAGTTAGAAACAGCGCTAGTGGCCAATGAAAAAGTGAGGTAATAGGCCGCAGTAATTCCTCATCCTGATCAATGGGCTCAAGCTTGTTAAGTTGATCATAGATGCTTCGAAGTTCTCGTGGATCTCTCGCCCTGAAATATTTGCCACCGGTTAAATCTGCTATTGCAGTTAGGGTTCTTTCATCCAAATCATTATTTTGATTGACAAGTGTTTGTCCAAATAGGACTTGGTTACGTTGTCGTCCATCACCAATCCCGATAGTATAAATTTTTACTTTTGCTTTTTTTGCTATGTCGGAGGCCTCACTTGGACTTAAAACACCTGCAGTATTTGAACCATCTGTCAGGAGAATTAAGACCCGATTAGAGTCTGGTCTTTCTTTGAGCTTTTTTACTGAAAGCCCAATTGCATCACCTATGGCTGTGCCATTTCCCGCAAATCCGATTTGTGCCTCAATCAATAAATCTTGGAGAGTTTTTGTATCGAAGGTCAGAGGCGTTTGAAGGTAAGCTCTTTCACCAAATAAAATCAGTCCCAGCCGATCACCTTCTCTCGTGTTAACAAACTCACTAACAACTGATTTCACAGCATACAATCTATTGACTTGCCTACCATTAATGATCATATCCTCTCTTTCCATACTGCCAGAGATGTCAACCGCCAGTAAAATATCTCTCCCAGTTGTAGGTAGTGCGACCGGATCACCGATATTTACAGGTCTAGCGATAGCAGTTACAAGAGAGAGCCAAGCGATAATAAGTAACAAAATCAGCAGTCGCCTTTGTGAAGTTGAGCTCACTAATCTGTTTTGAGTTTCTGCGATTGATAGTAAAATTGTTGATTCAAGATATGGGCTTTCGGAGTTAGCTGATCTTCTCAACTTTCTGTAAAGAAACGGTAAAGGTAATATCAGATAAAACCAAGGCCAAACAAAGCTAAGCATTTAATGATGATTCCTTTTTCTTAATAATGATTCGATGACTACTGATCCATTTTTCAGCATCATTTAGAAATTTATTTAAATCGTCTGAACTTATCTCATCTGCTTCAGAGTCATACATGATTTCATTGATATTTTCTGGAGTATTCTGGAATAAATTTTTAGTCGATTGATTTCGCATGAACACAATAAAATCTTGATTGTTTTTGCTCACAGCATTAACTGAACGATGATTACTTATGCATGTTTTCTTTAGGATATTTAGTGCAAAGGTGAACTTAACATTGTTTGAACTATTTAGATTTTTCTTTAGTGCGTGTAATTCGCGTAAAGCCTGTCTTTTGTATAAATTTGAACGATGTTGCTTCACGAGAAAAAAGATAGCAAACATTGTAAGAGTGAGGAGGGCTGTGATTAAAATCCACCAGCCATAGGCAGGCGGCCACCAACCAATTTCTGGAGGTAAATGGATATCTCTCAGCTCAGCTAGCGGATCAGTTGGCAAATGATGGCCTCCTTTTATTTCGATTTTTACCGCCTCCATAATGAAGCATAAGAGTATTTAAATAATCGTGATTGGTTTCAAATGAAAGGAGCTCTGCATTCAATTTAGTGCGCATCTCATTCAATTTATCAAGTCGATATTTAAAAAGTTGTTCATGTTTAACGCGCATTAATCTATCTCTGGTATCGAGATTTATTTGTCTATCTGAGTTCCCCACTTTTAAGGATCTATCTTTTGGTAATTTTTGTTCGAATGAATCAAAGATATGACAAAAATTAATACTTCCAATCTTCGCTAACTCAAAAAGATATTGATCACATTGATCGTTGAGATCCATAAAATCACTTATGATAAAAATTGAGCATCCGGGTGAAATGATACGCCTTGCTTCAGATAACATTTTGGTTAAACTGTAGGTATCATCAGTCAAATTTCCTTCTGTGTATGCTTTGGCTAAAGTCTCACTAAATGTCTGAAGAGCATTTATTATTTGTAGAACTGAACGCGAACTTTTTTTTGGTTTTATTTCTTTATGATCATTTTGGCCAAAAATAATACCTCCAGCTCTATCATCATTTTTTATACATGCCCAAGCCAGAGTAGCAGCAATATAACAGGCTGAGACAGACTTAAGATTGTCTCTTCCAAAAAACATATTTGGCCTAATGTCAGTAATTATATGGATTGGTTTTTCTTTTTCTTCACTAAAAATTTTTGTATGAGGCTTCTGTGTCTTTGCAGTAACTCTCCAATCTATGTGTCGTGCATCGTCCCCAGGTTGATAGTTACGGACTTCACTAAAATCCATGCCTCTACCCTTAAATTTTGACCTATTCATGCCTCTCTCAGTACTCTTTGCGTCAATCCTAGGAAAGTTTTTAAGTGATTGAGCTCCGAATCGGCACCGAATTAAATCATCGCTGTGCGCGTATGAGGGATCTTTCTTATGTAACATTATTTTTGACACTTATCTTTTTTAAGCTGACGGTACTACTTTCAGAAGCTCATCAACAACTTGATCAGATGAAATGCCATTTGCCTCTGCTTCAAAACTTAAAATCAAACGATGTCTCAAAACATCATGAGCGATGGACCGTATATCATCTGGCGTAACAAAATTCCTATTATCGAGCCAAGCCAGAGATTTACTGCATATATCAAGTGCTATCGTTGCTCTGGGGCTCGCACCAAATTCAAGCCAATCGGATAGATTTCCACCGTACTTTTCAGAGTTTCGTGTCGCAAGAATAATTTGAACCAAATATTCTTCAACTTGCTCAGACATACGCACGTCGCGAACAGCAGCTCTTGCTTTGTTTAATTGTGATTGTGTTAGAGGATTTTCAAAGGCTTTTATTTTTGAATTTTTTTCATCGCGGGATAGCTCTAATATTTTCCTCTCAGATCCAGTTGAGGGATAGTCAATCTTTACATGTAGAAGAAATCGATCCATTTGCGCCTCAGGGAGGGCATATGTACCTTCTTGCTCAATTGGATTTTGGGTGGCCATAACAAGAAACAGCTCTGGAAGTTTATATGTACTTTTCCCAACTGAAATTTGACGTTCTGCCATTGCCTCAAGAAGCGCAGATTGAACTTTTGCTGGTGCCCGATTAATTTCATCGGCCAAAACGAGATTATGAAAAATGGGCCCTTTCTGAAACTCAAAAGTACCTTCTTTTGGTTTATAGATATCGCTACCTGTGACATCTGCAGGTAACAAATCTGGTGTGAACTGAATCCTATGAAAATCAGCCTCTAAACCCTCTGACAACGTTTTAATTGCTTTTGTTTTTGCGAGCCCAGGTGCACCCTCAACCAAGACATGACCGTCTGAGAGAAGCGCAATAATTAATCTCTCTACAAGACTCTCCTGTCCTATAATTTTGGTTTCAAGCCAGGTTTTTAAATCATTAATATGTTTTATCACTGATGACCTCTTTACTGTGATATTAGTTTCGATGAGATTTTATAAATTAAACTGTAAATTTCAAGCCATTGCTTAATATAATTTTAGACAGCAAAAATTTGAGTATGTTCTATTTGGTAATTCAATATTAAACTGTTCCATTAACTAGCAATTTAATAAATAGACCAAAATTATGTCCAAGGATTTACGTTGGTTAGTCACTTGTCCTAAGGGTGCTGAAGAACTGTTAAGTAATGAAATAACGGCGTTATCTGCAAGCGAGGTTTCTTCCTCTGTGGGAATCGTAAGTGCTCTTGGTGATTTGAAATTAGGTTACAGAATTTGCCTTTGGTCTCGGTTGGCTAATCGAGTGCTTTTGTCACTTTATAGATTCAAAGAAATAGATGCTGACAATCTTTACCGTCAATGCACCGAGATACCTTGGGAAAATCATTTTATTGAGTCCTCAAAAATCTGTGTAGATTTTGTTGGCAAATCAGAAAGTATTAAAAACTCAATGTTTGGCGCACAGAGGGTTAAAGATGCAATAGTTGATCGATTTGCCGCTTCAACAGGGACTAGACCCAATATTGATACAAAGAATCCAGATTTACGAGTTAATGCAAGGCTCAAGAAAGGTTATATAGACATTTCGATTGATTTCTCTGGATCTAGCTTACACAAGAGAGGTTACAGGGAGGGGCAGGGCACTGCGCCATTAAAAGAGAATTTAGCCTCTCTAATTCTCGCGAGGTCCAAGTGGCACGAAATATCGGAGTCAGGTGGTTTTTTATTCGATCCTATGTGTGGAAGTGGCACATTTCTCATTGAGGGAGCAATGATCGCAGCCGATATCGCTCCAGGTATTGCTCGGGAAGATTTTGGTTTTTTAAATTGGAAACAATTTGATAAAACGATTTGGAATGATTTGTTAGATGATGCCCAGAGAAGAAAACAAAAAGGTCTCTCAAGGATCACAAATGAGATTAAAGGGTATGATACAAACAAGAAAATTATTTCGATTGCGGCTAAAAACATTGAAAATGCTGGACTAGATGAATACATAAAAGTTGCTCATAGATCTATCGAATCAATATCAGATGTAAATGAAAAATCAGGCTTATTTATCGTGAATCCACCTTACGGTGAGCGCCTTGGAGAAAATCAAAATCTCCACAAGCTTTATTTTTTGGTCGGTGAAGTTTTAAAAACAAATTTTCCAAATTGTTGCGCAGGAATATTTACAGCAAATGAGGAATCTGCTCGGAAAATGGATTTATCACCCACAAAAATCTATAAACTTAATAACGGACCAATAAATTGTAAGTTATTATTTTTCGAAAATTTGAGTTCAAAAGTTGCAACGATCGCGGCTCGTATTGCTCAACAATCGCTGGAGCCACCATTGAATGAATCATCTAGCATGGTTCTCAATAGATTAAACAAAAATCAAAAACGACTCTCTGCATGGTTGCGAAAAGGAAAAATTAATTGCTATCGAATTTATGATCGGGATCTTCCCGAGTTTGCTGCTGCGATTGATATTTACGATGGCTATATTTTGGTACAAGAGTATGAAGCACCAAGGCAGATTCCAAAATCTAAATCAAATGAGCGCGCAAAAAACTTAAGGTTGGCAGTTAAAGTTTTTGCAATTCGAAATGGTTTGGAGATTCTCTATAAAAAACGAGCAAGACAAACTGGATCAAAGCAATATGATCGTAATGTTGCATCAAGTTCAGTTATCAAGACAATTGGTGAGTACGCTGCAAAATTTGAGATTAACCTTTCTGATTATTTGGACACTGGTTTGTTCTTAGATCATCGACCCTTAAGGCGGTACTTATCACAAATTAGTAAAGGTAAAACATTCCTCAATTTATTTTGTTATACAGGTACAGCATCAGTTGTAACTGCTTTATCTGGAGCTGTCAGCTCTTTGAGTGTTGATATGTCAAAAACATACCTTGATTGGACAGTTCGTAATTTCAAGCTTAACGGGATTGATTTAAGCTCTCATAAAGTGTTGAGAGAGGATTGTTTAACATGGCTTCCAGCGAACACACTTAAGTTTGATATTATTCTTCTTGACCCGCCAACGTTCTCCAACTCAAAAAAAATGAAGGCCACATTTGACATGCAGCGGGATCACTCATCATTAATAGAGGCGGCTTGTAAGTGTTTACATGAAGATGGCACTCTAATTTTCTCTAATAATTTTAAAAGATTTCAAATGAATAATTGGATACTTGAGACGTTCAACTGCACTGACATTACATCTAGTACAATTGATCAGGACTTTAATAAAAAAAAGAAAATACATAAGGTATGGTTGATAAAGAATAACTGAGGATAATCGAGGGTGAACAAAGCACTACTCTACGTTGGCACGGCATGTCATCTCTGTGATTATGCCAGAGAACTTGTTGAAGCAGTTTTTTCGAACAATGAATGGACATTTATTGAAGTGAATATAAATTCCAGTGAGGTGCTTAGGGAAAAATATGGTGAATTCATTCCGGTGATAAGCTTTCCAAGTGGTGCGGAAAAGGGTTGGCCATTCACCAAGAATCAGTTGACAAAAATGTTAACAGAGGAGAATAAGCTATTTCAGTAGCCTAACTTTGTTAGGAAGGTATCAAGCTTATTTGCGAATGTCATGAGCTCATTTTGACTTATACTCGGATTGTTGCTTTTGATTTGCACACCACTTGAGCGCATAGTTTCCATGAAATCTCTCATATTTAAACGAGATTTAATGTTGTCATCAGTGAAGACCTCTCCTCTAAAATTCAATGCAGAAGCACCGTTTTTTAAGACATCTGCTGCAAGAGGAATATCTGATGTAATTACTAAGTCATCTTTATCTAATAACTCCAGAATTTTATTATCTGCAGCATCAAATACTTTTTCTACGACCAAATTTTTGATTGAGTCAACATTAGGATATTTTATTGGCTGATTTGCGATGAGTATTAACTTGATTTTGGTTCTTATTGATGCTCTAAAAAGTATCTTTTTGACTAAATTCGGACATGCATCTGCATCTACTAAAATCTTCGATGAAATCTTATTAATGGTTTGCTTCTCCTGTTATTGATTTTCTTTGAGATTAGCAAATTCACTCAATTGTTGTAAGAGTAAAATTTAAAGGTAAAATAACTACATTATAATCCATGTGGCCTTTGGTATTGGTCACCACTGCTAGGAGATTATCATGCCTAAAATAACGCTACCTGATGGAAGTAAGAGAGATTTCGATTCAGCGGTTTCGGTGCTGAGTGTCGCACGTGATATAGGCGAGGGCCTTGCAAAAGCAACTATTGCTGGAAAAGTTAACGGTATTCAAGTCGACTCAAGTTATTTAATTGAAAAAGATGCTGTCCTTGAAATTTTAACGGATACTTCTGAGGAGGGCCTATCAATAATTAGACACTCAACTGCGCATTTGATGGCGATGGCGATAAAAGAACTATTTCCTGAGGCACAGATAACCATAGGTCCAGTTATTGAAAATGGATTTTTCTATGATATTGCCTATCAGCGAGCTTTTACTCCCGATGATCTGAAGATTATTGAAGAAAGAATGAAAGAACTCTCTGAAAAGAATTTCGAAATATCAAGAGAGGAAGTAAGTCGAGATGAGGCTCTGAATCTATTCGATAAGTTGGGTGAGCATTACAAGTCAGAAATTATCAAAGATATTCCTGATTCAGAGGTTTTGAGTTTATATCGTCAAGGAAGTTTTGTTGATTTGTGTCGAGGGCCCCACGTTGCATCTACTGGCAAATTATCAGTTTTCAAATTGACAAAAGTTGCGGGCGCTTACTGGCGCGGAGATAGCAAAAACGAGACCCTTCAAAGAATATATGGAACAGCTTGGGCCAGGAAAAAGGATATGAAAGTTTACCTAAATAGACTGGAGGAAGCAGAAAAGCGTGATCATAGAAAGTTAAATAAAAAACTTGGTTTGTTTCACTTTAGTGATGAGGCTCCCGGGTCTGTTTTCTGGCATCCAAAAGGATGGAAACTTTTTATGCAACTTTTAAATTACATGCGAAAAAGGCAGGATGATGCGGGTTACATTGAAGTAAATACTCCCGATGTCATGGATAGGAGTCTTTGGGAAACCTCTGGTCATTGGTTCAATTATCGAGAAAACATGTTCATTACTCAGACTGAAGACGAACGCATTTTTGCATTAAAACCAATGAATTGCCCGGGCTCAGTTTCAATATATTCACAGGGACTCAAAAGCTACAGGGATTTACCAATTCGTATGGCTGAATTAGGTAAGGTTCATCGATATGAACCCTCTGGCTCTCTTCATGGATTGATGCGAGTAAGACACTTTACGCAAGATGATGCGCATATTTATTGTACTGAAAATCAAATGGAAAGTGAGTGTGTTGAGGTCGTCTCACTAGTTCTGGATATATACAAAGACTTTGGTTTTGACGATGTAGTAATTAAGTTGTCAACAAGACCAGAAAAGCGAATTGGCAGTGATGAAGTATGGGATAAGCTTGAAGGTGCGCTCATTAGCTCTTTAAAAGTGATGGGATTGGACTATATTTTATATCCCGGTGAGGGCGCTTTTTATGGACCTAAATTAGAATTTGTTCTTCGAGATGCAATTGGAAGAGATTGGCAATGCGGGACACTACAGGTCGATATGAATCTTCCAGAGCGATTTGATATTACATACGTTGATGAGACCGGTAGTCGTGACAAACGTCCAGTGTTGTTGCACCGAGCTTTATTTGGTTCTTTGGAGCGATTTATTGGTATTTTAATAGAAAATTATGAGGGAGCATTTCCTTTTTGGCTTGCTCCAGAGCAGGTTATCATCGCAAATATCACCGATTCGAATGCAGAGTATGCAAAAAAAGTAACCAAAATTCTTACAAATGAGGGATTTAGAGCAAATTGTGACTTGAGAAACGAGAAGATCGGCTTTAAAATTCGCGATCACTCTATGCAGCGCGTACCGTTCATTGCTGTAGTCGGGGATAAAGAGAAGGAATCCTCCACTATTTCGGTACGAAACAGAGAGGGGAAAGATCTGGGCTCCATGACAATTGATGAGTCCATAGCGTTCTTCTCGAAGGAAAACACGTATATCAAGCAGTAATAAGAACAAACGGAGATTAATTTATTAAAACAGATAAAAAGCGAGCGCGATTGAATGAGGATATAGAATCATCTGAGGTTAGATTAATTGGATCGGATGGTTCGCAAGTTGGGGTTGTTAGTATAGAAGAAGCTCTAGAAACCGCACAACAAGATGGTTTAGATTTGGTTGAGATTGTCCCAGATGCTGAGCCCCCAGTTTGCAAGGTGATGGATTACGGCAAGCATATTTTTGATATTAAAAAGAAAAACGCGCTGCAGAAGAAAAAACAGAAACAAACGCAAGTAAAGGAGATGAAATTTAGACCAGGGACTGATCAAGGAGACTATGAAATTAAGTTGAGAAACCTTGTGAGATTTCTGGAGAATGGTGATAAAGCTAAAGTGACATTACGATTTAGAGGTCGCGAAATGGCTCACCAAGAACTTGGCATGGAAATGATGAATCGAATTGAGTCAGATCTTGCCGAGTTATCTCAAGTAGAGCAGCATCCAAAAACAGAAGGTCGTCAAATGACCATGGTGCTTGCTCCTTTAGGTAAGAAGAAGTAGTTAGATCCGCGCTCAGCCATATTTTTGGCAGGCTGTCCGGGCTAGTTCTTACAATTAACTCACATTATTAAACATGGAGATTAACAATGCCAAAAGTCAAAAGTCATAGTGGCGCATCAAAACGCTTCAAGAAGACTGCTGCAGGTTATAAACATAAACATCAGCACAAAAGTCACATTCTCACGAAAATGACTACAAAGCGAAAAAGACAACTTAGGGGAACAGCCATTCTTACTGGATCCGATTCTCCCAGGGTTGACCGAATGCTTAGACGTTAAAAATCATTAAGGAGAAAGATTGTGGCAAGAGTAAAAAGAGGAGTGCAAGCTAATCGCAGGCACAAAAAGATCCTAAAGAAAGCAAAAGGTTATTACGGAGCCCGGAGCAGGGTCTACAGGGTTGCTGTGCAGGCAGTAACGAAAGCTGGTCAATATGCCTACCGAGATAGAAGAGCCAAGAAAAGAGTTTTCAGGAGACTATGGATAGCGAGAATAAACGCGCAAGCGCGAGTTGAAGGTTTATCCTACAGCAGGTTAATAAATGGTCTCTCGAAAGCGGGTATAGAGCTTGATAGAAGAGTTCTAGCTGATTTGGCTGTGCATGATAAAGAAGCCTTTGGTGCGGTAGTCTCTCAAGCCAAGGCGGCTTTAGCATAGGATTGTGTAGAAGATGGAAAATTGGAGAACTTTCCATCGACTATTTCTTTCAAGCGCCAAAAAATAAAGGAAACGGTTTTTTATTATGACTGATTTAAAGTCGATAAAGGAACGTTCACATACTTTAATATCAGGAGCCGACGATTTGGAGGCACTTGAGACCCTTCGTGTTGAATTATTGGGGAAAAAGGGTGAGCTTACTGGGCTATTGAAAAGTCTTGGCTCATTACCCTCTGCTGAACGTCCAGTTCAGGGAGAGAAAATAAATCAGGCAAAAAGAGAGCTGTCTGATGCATTAAATGAGAAAAAGGCAATCCTTCTTAAAAATCGCCTAGAAGCAAAGCTGGCTGCAGAATCGATCGATGTAACTTTACCTGGCAGGCACTCAGAATCGGGCGGGCTTCATCCAATAACGCATACGCTTAATCGAATAAAAGCGTTATTTTTTGAATTAGGATACAGTGAGGAAACTGGACCAGAAATTGAAAAGGATTTTTATAATTTCGAAGCCTTGAATATTCCCTCATATCATCCAGCCAGGGCAATGCATGATACGTTTTATTTGAATGAATCAACGGTTCTTAGAACACACACCTCACCCGTCCAGATACGAACTATGTTAAGCAAAAAGCCTCCTTTGCAGATTATCTGCCCAGGAAGGGTTTATAGATGTGACTCTGATGTGACCCACACGCCAATGTTTCATCAAGTAGAGGGGCTTGTGGTTGACAAAGGGATTACTTTTGCTGATTTGAAGGGAGTAGTGATTCAATTCTTAAGCAACTTTTTTGAAGTTGATCTCCCAATCAGATTTAGGCCATCTTACTTCCCCTTTACGGAGCCTTCTGCGGAGGTAGACATGCAGTGCACATCTTGCTCAGGTAAGGGTTGCAGAGTTTGTGGAAATACTGGTTGGTTAGAGGTAATGGGATGTGGGATGGTTCATCCAAAGGTGTTTGATAATTGTGGGGTTGATACAAATATCTATTCAGGATTCGCTTTTGGAATGGGAGTTGAACGACTGGCAATGCTCAAATATGGAGTTAATGATTTGCGTATGTTTTTTGATAATGATTTGCGTTTTTTGAGGCAGTTTTCGTAGGAGAGTTTAATGAAATTTAGTGAGAACTGGCTCAAATCGCACGTTAAATTTTCAGTCGACACTGAGAAATTAGTTGATCAATTGACGATGGCTGGTTTGGAAGTCGATTCAGTCAACTACCTAGGCGCGATCTCAGGTGTAAAAATCGCGAGAATTGAGAAAGTTGAGCCACATCCTAATGCTGATAAATTAAGAGTCTGTGAGGTAAATGATGGAAAAGAGCGACACACCGTTGTCTGTGGCGCACCTAATGCAGTTGCCGGAAAGGTAGTTCCTTTCGCAACAGTAGGCGCATTGCTCCCGAATGATTTTAAAATAAAAAAGGCAAAAATAAGAGGTGTTGAGTCACATGGAATGCTTTGTGCCCAGAACGAGTTAGGATTAGGAGAGGACTCTGCGGGATTGTGGGAGTTACCCAATAATATTTCGCTTGGGTTGGACATCGTCACTTATCTTGATCTTGATGACAATGTGATCGATGTTGATCTTACCCCTAATAGAGGAGACTGTTTAAGTATTATTGGGGTCGCAAGAGAGGTGAGTGTGCTCAGTAGGTCTGAAATTAAAGCGGTCCCACAAGAATCTATCGAACCAAAAATTGAACATAGAGTTGATGTAACACTAAGCGAACCAGCTGGCTGTGCTCGATATGTCTCAAGAATCATCAAAGATGTTGAGATAGGAGCAAAAACACCCATGTGGATGGCAGAGAAGCTGAGGCGTGGTGGAATTAGACTTCGGAGTCCTGTAGTCGATGTTACAAACTTTGTGCTTTTGGAACTGGGACAACCCATGCATGCATTTGATCTTTCAAAAATTGAAGGGTCGATTGATGTGAGATACGCAAAAAATGAGAATATTGAGCTTCTCGATGAGACGTCGATGACATGTGATGAAGATACCCTTGTAATAGCTGATAACAAAAAAATTCTTGCAATGGCCGGCATTATGGGTGGTATGAAATCTGCGGTAAGCGAATCTACCAAAGACATATTGCTTGAAAGTGCCTGGTTCAATCCCAGGGTTATCGCAGGTAAAGCAAGAAAATATGGCAAACATACCGACTCGTCGCATCGTTTTGAGAGAGGCGTCGATCCGAAGCTCCAGTTGATCGCAATTGAGAGAGCAACATCATTAATTTTAGAGATATGTGGCGGTATGGCTGGACCTGTCTCTGAGACTACATCTGAAAAGGATTTGCCTGAAACCAAGAAAATAGAGCTCGACTACGAGTCCGTAGCTAAGCAGCTAGGAATAAAACTTGATTCGCAAGAAATTGATGAAATTTTACATCGTCTTGGTCTTAAAAAAGAGAAAAACTCCCACTGGCAGATTCCTAGTTGGCGATTTGATCTCGAGATTCAACAAGATTTAATTGAGGAAATTGCAAGAGTCATAGGTTATGACAATTTGCCAGTAACACTGCCTACCTTTGAGGCAAAAAATAAAAAAATTAAAAAAGATGAGATAGTGGCGATTAAAGAGTTACTCGTGCATAGATCCTATAGAGAGGCGATAACATATAGTTTTGTTAATCCTCATGTTCAGAACTTATTATTTCCAGATCTCAAATCAGTTAATTTAGTGAATCCAATTTCGCCTGAGATGGCAGTTATGAGGTTGTCAATTTGGCCTGGTTTGATTAACTCGGCTCTTTATAATTTAAATCGTCAAAAGAACCGCATCCGGTTCTTTGAAATTGGTCAATGTTTTCCTGCTAGCGATGAAGATTTGACACACTATGAAACAAAATGTGCAGGTTTGATTTGTGGTGATAGATATGAAACTAATTGGAGTAATCCCCATGAGAGGACTGATTTTTACGATCTAAAGGGAGATGTTGAAAGCATTCTAAATGCTTTAGTTGGAGAAAAAAATTATCAGTTTTGTGCGAAATCATTTGAGTTCTTTCATCCTGGGCAATCTGCTCAGATTTTAATTAACGATGAGGTGATAGGAGTTCTTGGGAATCTGCATCCATCACTGGCAAATGAATTTGGTTTTAAACAATCTGTTTATCTTTTTGATATAAATTTGGGAAGTATTGACGCAAAGTCAGAGACTCAATTTACAACTTTGAGTAAATTTCCTGAAGTTAAGAGAGATCTTTCCTTCATGCTCGATCAAACTGTAAATGCATCGGATTTGTTGGACGTGGTCAGGTCATCGTCGGGCAAATATTTAACTGATTTAAAGTTATTTGACGTTTATCAAGGAAAAGATGTTGAAAACAAAGGAAAAAGTATCGCTTTGGGCTTGACGTTTCAGCATCCATGCCGCACTCTTACAGACTCGGAAATAAATTCTTGTATAGACACTATTGTTTCCGAGTCTTCTAAAGTCTTGGGGGCAAAGATTAGATCTTAAATTATGAAGTCTGCGATACAAAGGAATTAAAATGGCCGCGTTAACAAAAGCTGATTTAGCAGAGATGCTATTTGACGACCTTGGGCTTAATAAGCGCGAGGCCCGTGAGATAGTTGAAATGTTTTATGCAGAAATTAGTGAGGCCCTTGAAAAAAATGATAATGTTAAAATATCTGGCTTCGGAAATTTTGAATTGAGAGACAAAAAGAGTCGACCTGGTCGAAATCCCAAAACTGGTGAAGAGGTTGCGATATCCGCAAGAAGAGTTGTGACGTTCAAACCAGGTCAAAAATTGAGGTCTAGAGTAGAAACCTATGCTAGAAGCGAGTGAAAATAATCAATTACCAGCAATTCCAGGTAAGCGTTATTTTACGATAGGTGAAGTCAGTGATCTTTGTGGAGTGAAACCTCATGTATTGAGGTATTGGGAACAGGAGTTTCCTGACCTGAGTCCCGTTAAGCGTCGCGGAAATAGAAGGTATTACCAAAGACAAGATGTTGTATTGATCAGACAAATTAGATCGTTGCTACATGAGCAAGGTTTTACAATTGGTGGTGCCCGGCAGAAGCTTGGAGATTCTCCGTCTAAGAAAGAGCTGACTCCGTATAAACAGCTGTTAGATCAAACAATTTCAGAACTAGAAGATATACTAAAAACTCTCGATTAATTCGGAATTTCGGGGCGTAGCGCAGCCTGGTAGCGCACTACACTGGGGGTGTAGTGGTCGCAGGTTCAAATCCTGCCGTCCCGACCATGATTTTTATTAATATTGATCTTACTAAATTAATGTTTTGTTGAGATGTTTATTTCTTAGCAGAAGCTAGTGGCCAGAGAAAAAAATCAGATGTTTTTTTGTTTGGATCAGTACCCAAGCTAGCAAAGAGTTGCTAAGGTTGAATGTAAGATAAAAAGTTTGTTGTCCGATTGTTTTGTCGTCAAAAGTTATTGGGGAATTAAAAAATATGTTTAGTCTTGATAAAAGCTTAACTCTGATTATCGCTGCCATGATTATCCTATTCCTAGCAATCTCTATAAAAACTAGCAAGCATTTTCAAGAGTCGCAGAAAAATAGACTGGATGATCAAATTCCATTAAAAATCGAAATTTCTGATAACGAAGTCCCTGCCTCAGAATCTGAGACTCTGGAGGCACATAATACAAATTCAGTTAGTATTGTGAATAATTCTGATGACTTAAGACGATTATCGCTTGACTCAAGCTTTTCTCTAAATGTCTCTGACAACTTGTTTGATCAAGTTGTGAGGTTTAAGGTTCAAAAAATCAATAAAGAATCAAATTATACTCAAATATTGGGTAGATCAGATAATGAGGATACCGTATTGATTACCTTCACAGAAACTATGACTAATATTTTGTTAAAAACCTCCTATAATATATACGAGTTTGTAGGAGATAATTTCGAAGGAGTCGTGGAACAAGTCAAACCCCTTGGATTAAAAGATGACATTCACGAACATGAGGAGCTAGCTGATCCCCTTGAAAATAATTTTGTGAGAAAAAAATTAGAGAGAGCGAATTGATAGATTTTTCAAAAAAGATATGAGCAGGTTATTAAATACAATAGTTGCAGTTTGCTTTGGTATTTATCCGATAATTGTGCATGCCAATATTCCTGTTGGTATTGAATGTCCTTGTGAAATATCGCGAATTAATGAAACCAAAGCAGAGGTAAATTTTTCACTCGTTTTTCAACCTGATGAGTCAGAATTAAGCGGCGAGTCAGGTGATTTAAATGTTCAAATTATTGGTGCAAATCAAATTAATATTTATGGCTCGTCTTATTATGTTTTGGGAGAACGAGAACTAAACAGCGTAATTTTCGACAGGGCTAATTTTTTTGAACCTTTGCCAATAACAATTGATATTCCTCTAAATTATGTTCTTGATATAGATACATATTTTTCGATTTTACTTCGTGATTCAGATGGTGATTTGATGGATCAGGTTAACTTTTTGGAGGACTCTGATACCTATACGAATTACGGGGGTTCAGCGAGCGGGGCAGTTTCAAAATTAATGGTAAATTCTGAAGCTGAATTCAATCATGATGACTCGACCTTTTCACTTTTTATACCGAGTATATCGAGTACTGACAGAGTGTCATCTATAGATTTACTCACACTACGAATAGCGGTAGCAAATGGAGACGGGACGTACTATGAAGCTGCTAATGAAAATGTCTCTGTCACTTATGACGAAAACGGCAACACCTCTCTTGAGGCGTCGGGAACTTTGAATTTTTCCCTGACAAGTGAGAACTTTGCTGACGAGCCAGAGTTCAAGCACATTGAAGTTTATCTTTCTAGACTAGATGATTGGGTAATGTTCTATCGGCTAGAGACATTTAACCAAGAAAATGTTGATTCACTTGCACAAACTTGGACTAATATTGATACATTAGTAGACTCAGATAACGATGGAATTTCTGACTATGATGAGCAAATCGTGGGCTCACCAGTTCTTGAAAAAAATACTCTCAATTCTGCAGTTATTGAAGTAGCGTTTACAGTAGGTTCGAGTGCCGATTCAAACTTTTTAGGTGGATCAAACTTAGAGGCAACTATAGCCCAACAAGTTGAGGCGTCCAATAATGCATTCAGAGACGTTGGTTTAGATATTGAGATACAAAATGTTGGTATTTATAAGCTTGGCGAAGATGGTAATTTAAATGCTGCTGCAGCGCTTCAAGCGGCCCGTGATAGAACAGGAATTTTTGCAGGGTTAAATGAGATGGTTACTCGACAACCCGATTTATTTATCCATTACAGTACTCGCGCCGTGGCTGATACGGGTGGACTCGCTTCTATCAATGGCGGTATTAACGATGGCGTCATTAATTATAATAATCTTTATTCCAATGGCAATAATTTCGGTATTGTGTCAATAGACAATGGAACTTTAACTTTAGTGCATGAGATCGGTCATTTAATGGGTTTAAGCCATTCAAGACGACAAGCAGTTAGTGCAATATCAGCCACATTTCCTTGGGCTGTTGGGTACGGTAAAGATCAGAATTTTACGACAATCATGGCCTATGAAACTTCATTCAATGATGCAATGGGGATGCGTTTTTTTTCTACACCAGATCGATACTGTGGGGGTCCCGGTTATACAAAAACACCTTGTGGTATTTCTGATGCAGACCTATTAGAGGGCGCATACTCGGTTAAGTCTCTTCAAACGACTGCTAGACAGATAAGTGCGATATCAAATGGTATTCTGCCAGTTGTATACCCAACTGGCGACGATCCGGTGTATCTCTCAGATCCAAATCTTGCATCAAATTTGGTGGCTCGTGCCGTTGATAAAGAAGATGGTGATTTGGGAAGCATTATTTCATCCGAAATTCAGACTGTCACAGGGAATTCAGATGAACATGATTTTGAACAAATCTACTTAGTAACGGACAGTGATGGCAACATTGGTAAAGCGATCCGAAGAATTATCATTGTTGATGAAGATCTAGATACGGATGGTGATGGAGTCTTTGATTATATTGACGACGATGATGATGGGGATGGAGTTTCTGATGAAAATGATAATTGTCCGTTGATAGCGAACACTGATCAGCTTGATACAGATGATGATATGGCAGGTAATGCTTGTGATGAAGACGATGATGGGGATGGAGTGAATGATGCTGAAGACGCCTTTCCACTTGATCCAAGCGAATCATCTGATGGAGATTCTGATGGGATCGGTGATAATTCTGATAACTGTCCCGCCATTTTCAACTCGAATCAGCAGAATACTGATAATGATGCCTCAGGAAATGTTTGTGATGACGATGATGACAACGATGGTCTTTTGGATGCAAACGATAATTGTCCACTTGTAATTAATGCGGATCAATTAAATACAGATGGAGATGCACTTGGAAATGTTTGTGATGATGATGATGACGGTGACGGTCAACTGGACACTTTAGATAATTGTCCCCTCACGCCTAACTCAGATCAGCTAAATACAGATGGAGATGCGCATGGAAATGTTTGCGATGATGATGACGATGAAGATGGAATTTTAGATTCAAATGATGCTTATCCACTCATAAGTATTGGAGACCTGTTAGATACAGATTTTGATGGATTGCCTAACGAATGTGATGCTGCCTGCATCGCTTTGGGTATGACAGCTGATCTAGATGATGATGGAGATGGTGTGCCTGATGCTGATGATTTATATCCTCTTGATTCGAGATATTCGTTTGACACAGACGGCGATGGGATGCCTGATGCATGGGAAGAAAATTTCGGTTTAAATCCTAATGATCCAGATGACGCATTGGGTGATTTAGATAACGATGGCATATCTAATCTGCAGGAGTTTTTAAATGGAACACCTGCATATGGATCTATAGACATTGACGGTAATAAGCAGTATGACGCGTTAACTGACGGTCTATTGATTTTGAGGGGTATGTTTGGTTTAACGGGTGATTCATTGATCCTAGGAGCAACGGCAAATGATGCAGTCTTCGTAAGCTCAGATGAGATCCTTACACAATACGAATCACTCGAAGATCTTCTAGATATTGATGGTGATGCTAACATCGATGCACTGACTGATGGATTATTAGTCCTTCGATATCTTTTTGGTCTCAGGGGTAATACCTTGGTAACTGGTGTTATTTCGAGTAATGCAACAAGAGATGTCAATGAAATACAAGAGCATCTTGAAATGTTAATGCCACAACTATAATTCTCTCTTCTAAGCTCAAATTCGACTAGATACTCCATTATTGTTTTGATTTAAGCTTCATATTTCTTTAGTTTTAACTCTTAAATATTGCGAATGGGTATAAACATCAGATAAAGTCTTTTGAAAACTTATTTAGGGGTCTAATAATGACATTTTTGTTCAACCGTCTTCTTGTTGTATTTCTCATATTGTTACCTTCAGTAGTGGTTCATTCGTCACTTGTTATGAAGCCAACCTTGGATTCTGACCTCATATACATGGATTCGATATTAGGTGACGATTACGTTGATTCAATTTCCGAACCGATAGATGTTTTAGGCTTTGAAGTGGGTGCCCGTATGGCGTCTCCTCTGCAGATAACAAATTCATTGAAGACCTGGGAAACACAGTCTGATCGTTTAAAAGTGGTTGAATATGCGCGCTCTCACGAGAATAGGCCATTACATGCAGCTTTTATTTCCTCACCGAAAAATTTAGCTCGGCTGGATGAAATAAAAAGAGGGGTAAAGAGTCTATCTGATCCGAGAACCACTAGTGATTCTGCGGCGGCTGAAATTATCAGGGATTTACCTGCAATTGCTTGGATGGCATATTCGATTCACGGAAATGAAACCTCGGGTGCAGATGCTGCGCTTGCAGCTATTTATCACCTCATCGCCACCGAGGATGAAAAGACGGCAGCAATGCTTGATAACATGGTTGTTGTAATTGACCCATTAATGAATCCGGATGGACGAGATCGATTTGCAAAGTCACTTGAACAGTATCGAGGTACTGCACCTAACGTTGACGATCAATCTCTTCTGCACACGGGAGATTGGCCGTACGGTAGGACAAACCATTACTTTTTTGATTTGAACAGAGATTTTTTCTTTCTTACTCAACCAGAGACTCAGGGAAGAGTGAGAATGATTAATGAATGGTATCCTCAGCTTATGATCGATGGTCATGAAATGGGCGCTCAGGATACTTTTTTAATGGGACCACCCCGACAACCTTTAAACAAAAATATCGATACAGACTTGCAAAAATGGGCGCACATATTTGCAAAAGAGCAAGCCGAAGCGTTCGATGTGAAAAATTGGAGGTATTACACCGGAGAGTGGTTTGAGAATCTTTATCCAGGTTATTCAAACTATTCAGAATATCGGGGCAGTATGCATATTCTTTACGAACAATCCAGGATGGCTGAAGACGGTGTAAGACGGCCAGAAGGGACTGTTCAGACTTATAAAGAGTCGGTTCATCATCAATTTGTAAGCACAATAGCTAATTTAGAGTCATTGGATCGACATTCCCAGGCGATGTACCAAGATTTTTGGGAGGGCAGAAAATACAACATTTCCAACAATAGTAAATTTTCAAACCGCACTTTTGTAATATTAGCGTCCGATAATTATGGAAGATTGCATGATTTAGTGGATAGACTCAGAGCACAAGGGATCGAGCTATACAAGAACACCGAGTCGATTAAAGTTCCGGAAGCTACCCTTCAATCAGGGTTAAAATCAAAGAATTTTGTTATTCCAGAAAATAGTTTGATCATACCGAATCGCCAGCCTGAGGCACCACTGATTGCTGCAATCATGGAATTTGATTCTGAGCTAAGTAAATCGGTATTGATTGAGGAGAGGCAAAAAACTCTCAAAGATGGGTCTTCAATTATGTATGACACCACCGCATGGAATTTTTCCATGATGTATGGTCTTCCAGCAGTAACAGTAAATCAAGAGATCACGGAAAATTTAGTGGTTTGGAATAGCGAGTCAAACAGAAAAAAACTCAACTCTAATGCAATAGCTTGGACGGTTGACGGCCACGATGATCGGTCGGTTGCATTTGCAGCGAGATTGATGGAGCGTGGTGTTAATGTGAGGGTCGTTGATGAGTCGACGAAGTTAAATGGGATCAGAATATCAAGAGGCAGTGTATTCGTCACATCCGTCGACAACCCTAACCTAATCAATTTAAAGGAATTGATCTCGAGAGAAGCAAAAGATTTAGAGATTAATGTATCTTCAATAACTTCGGGTTACGGGGATGGCGATCTCCCCGATTGGGGTGGTAGACATTTCCGTCTTCTTAAAAAACCACAGATTGCAATTCTCAGTCATAGTGGATTCAACAGTTATGATGTTGGTGCTTCATGGTGGACTATTGATCATCATTTAGGAATTAGACACAGCCAAATCAATGCGGCGTTTATGAATCGAGCCGATTTGAGACGATACAACACTATCGTAATTCCTAGCGGGAGTATTGATGTTGATGGGTCGGAGATGAAAGTCTTAACGGAGTGGGTAAAACAAGGGGGAACTCTTATCTCCCACGGTTGGAGCACAAACAGTTTAGTCTCGGAGGGCGGTATTGGTTCTGTTAGGCGGATTCAGGATACATTTGAGAAATCAAAAGACCACGATTTAGTTATTCAAAGGGAGTGGTTGGCCAGGTCAGAAAAATTAGATATGAATGTTGCCATGTCGCACACTGTAAATGTCGATAATGAATATCCTTGGGATACGGATGTAACTGCTTACACTAAAGAGGAGCTAGCAAAAAGAGATAAGTGGCAGTCTTTGTTTATGCCATCAGGTGCAATGGTTTCAGGGCGGGTTGATACCGAACATTGGTTGTCTTTTGGAACTCCTAGTACCTTACCTCTGCTTTATGCCAATCAGCCAGTTCTTATGACAGACGGATCCGCTGATGCTGTGGTTAGAGTTGGACAATTAGTTAAAAATTACGGCAATGATGAAGCACGAGCGTTAAATTGGTCTACTTTGCCTAAAGGATATGATATGCAAGTCAGGATGAGTGGTTTGGTATGGCCTGAGGCATCACAAAGAATCGCTAATTCTGCGTATTTGACACGAGAAAGATTAGGCAGGGGTCAAATAATATTATTCTCTGGGCAACCTAATTTCAGGGGTGCTACGCGTGGAACAACTCGCCTTTGGCTAAATGCACTTGTTTATGGGTCAGGTCTTGGTACCTCCTCAATTATCAATCCTTAAACGGTTATCCCGCTATTTTTAGATAAAATGAAATATATCTTGCTTATTGCTCTCATTCTTCTTAGTGGATGTTCAAACGAGATATCCAAAACTAAAGAAGAAGGGCATCAAAATAATGCGAATAATGCCGCAACTTTTTCTTGGTTGAAGCGGTGGGTATTGAATACATATATGAATTATTCGGTATTAACTGATACTCGTTCTGGTTTTGTTGTGATGTTTGCTCACAACGGCGAAGTCGTCTATGAAAAGGCAGTTGGCTGGGCAAATTTAGAGCTTAAAAAGCCTATGCAATTGGATACAAAAATGCGGTTCGCCTCGATGACGAAGCCGATCACCGCAGTCGCGGCGTTAATTCTAATAGAAAATCAACAGCTCAGTTTGGATGATCCAGTTTCGAAATATATTCCTGAATATAAAGATCTAAAAGTTTCAAAAAATGAAAGTTTGCGCCCTGATGGGAGTTTTGAAACAGAACCAGTCAACCCACCTCTAACAGTAAAACATCTTTTGACTTTCTCGTCTGGAATTGGTCCTGGATATACCTCCTCCACGGACTTACATCAGCACTGGTTAAAAAATGGCTTGAGGCAGCAAAAATCAGGTAATTTGTCAGAGCGAATAGAGCAGCTAGCCTCACTGCCTTTATTTGAGAATCCAGCATCAAAGTGGCGTTACGGAAGCTCAGCAGATGTGCTCGCAAGAGTAGTGGAGGTAGCTTCGGGAGTACCTTTTGATGTATTTCTTTATGAGAATATTTTTGAACCTTTGCGAATGCGAGATACCCGCTTTTTGCATGCTGTTTCAAATCGAGATGATTTGGCGGTTGTCTATACTCAAGCAGAGAACGGAGATTTAGAGCAAGCTCCGCTTCAAATTGATTCGAATTGGAACGAGGGTGGCTCAGGATTGGTTTCAACAGCCAGTGATTATATGCGCTTTGCACTTATGCTTTGGAATCAAGGTGAGTATGATGGGGTAAGAATACTATCAGAGGAAATGATATCAAACATGGCTCATCCTCATATCGAATCGGGTGTTTTTGAGAGCAGGGGTGCAGAAGGCCTCGGCTGGGGGCTTGGAATCGGGATCGTAACCGAAGAAGAGGCCTCTATACCTGGTAGTAAAGGGGATGTCTTCTGGGGTGGTTATTATGGGACGACCTTTTTCGTTAGTCCAAGCACAAATTTAGTCGGCGTGATTCTCTCTCAAAATGAAATGAGTGAGTATAGCGGAGAATACCAAGTTCCTATCTATACTGTGCAAGCAATCGCATTGTCTGGTCGTTAAGTCATAAATTTTGCGAGCGTTTTTTAATTTATCCACATTTAATGTCTGATCGGTTATAGTGATTTTCCGATTATTTTACGAGAATCCATTTGTTTAATAACAATAAGGTAATAAAGAGGCATTTTTGGTTTTGTCTCTCATTCTTGCTATCAACAAATCTTTTTGCTGTCGATTATTTTGTATCAGAGAATGGTTCAAATTCAAATTCTGGGACGTCAGAGTCAGAACCTTTTCTAACTATTGGAAAGGCGATGAATCTTACAAGTCCAGGTGACACCGTTTATGTTATGAACGGTACTTACAGAAATACTGGGTATGGCAGCGGTATTGATGGATCGGATTTAACTAACGGTAATGTTGTGAGGATAACTGCCTCAGGATCTGAGGGTGCTTATATTACGCTCAGAAACTTGGAGGGACATAAACCAAAAATCCAATTCGATGGAGCAGGAGGAATAAATCTCGCACCAAATACGAGTTACATCATTATTGAAGGTTTTGAGGTTGAGGGCCCCTCTCAGTTTATTACTTATGATCAAGCAATAGCAGATAGGAATTATAAGATTTCAGTAGCTGAAGATGAAGATGACAGCACTAGCTACGGTAACAATTATTTTGCAGGGCGAGGGATTTATGGGTATGGCCCGCATTCAAATGTAATTGTCAAAAACAATATTGTTCACGATACCCCTGGCTCAGGCATACGCTTCAATGATTCAGACTACATGACGATCGAATACAATGAAGTCTACAACACCACATGGTGGACTTCGTCCGCATCAAGTGCAATTGTTTATGCAGAATCCATAGCATTGGATGGAGATAATGGTTCTGAGATAAAAATGATCATGCGTGGAAATGTGGTTTATAACAATTGGAACCGTATTCCTTTTTATGTAACTCAGTTACCTGATAATGCCGGTGGACCTGGTGGAGATTATGGTACCGCATCACAAGATTATATTTTAGATGGCCAAGGCTTATATGTAACTCGTAGCGATCCCTCGTATGCAGGAACATTTTTATTTGAAAATAACCTTTTAATTAATAACGGTAAAAATGGTATAAATTTTGATCACTCCAAGGGTGCAAGTGCCATTTATCGAAATAACACTCTTTTCTTTAACGGGGTACACAATATTATTCAAGATTTATCTGTCGCTGATGGAAATCCTCGTCATGTTGGCAATAATAGAGTTGCAGGAATTTTGGCTAATGATGTGACGTCTGTTATCGTGGCAAACAATATTGTAGTTACTCGAGATAGTGATTACGCCGCACTTACTTTCCGTAATTTTTCCAATAAAGTTGTAACCAATAATATTTTTCGAAATGGAACGACGCCTGATAACTTCCCGCCTACCGTACTCAATGTTGATCCTAAATTTGTTAGTGTGCCAGAGACAGTAGACGGTCCGATTGATGTTTCTGAGACAGATTTTTCGTTACGTTCTGACTCGCCAGCAATAAATGCTGGAAATCCAAATTACGCTGCAACACTTGATATAAATAAGAATTTACGACCCGCTGTGGGTGATACCATTTCCTCATCAAGCTTTGAGAATTCAGAGGATGGTTGGGCAGGATGGTCTTCTACCCTGAGCAGATCTTCTGATGAATATTTATCAGGTGCCAGAAGTTTGAAAGTTTCTGGGAGATCATTTAATTACTCTAGCGCAAGGTTATATTTAGATGGTTCATTAACAGTTGGAGAAACCTATTCTTTTTCAGCGTGGATTAAACTGGCTGACGGCGGATCAGGTACAACAAAAGCTACGATAAGGAGTCAAACAGGAGACGATTCGCCTGTTTATACAGACTGGACCACGAGCGATCGTGCTGATAATACTGTTGTCGCATCTGACACTGAGTGGACGCAAATCTCTGGAGAGTATACTCATGAGACAGCTGTAGACAGTATTTTTGTTTACATTAAGGGACCTCAAGCAAGTGATGGTTTTTTCGATTATTACATTGATGATGTTTACATTATTCCAAAAGGATCAACTCCTCCAAGTTTTGGTTCAGATACAGACATTGTTGATTTGGGAGCCTACGAGTATATCGTTGTCGATGCAGATGCTGACGGAATCGAAGATTCTGTTGATAACTGTCCGACCGTTTCAAATTCAGATCAAATAAACACTGATAATGATACATTGGGTAATGCGTGTGACGATGATGACGACGGTGACGGAGTCATTGACAGTGAAGATGCATTTCCACTAGACAGCACGGAGACAACCGATACTGACTCTGACGGTATTGGCAACAATGCTGATACCGATGATGATGGTGATGGAGTCATTGACAGTGAAGACGCATTTCCACTAGACAATACGGAGACAACCGATACTGATTCTGACGGTATTGGCAATAATGCTGACACAGATGATGACGGTGATGGAGTCATTGACAGTGAAGACGCATTTCCACTAGACAACACTGAGACGACCGATACTGACTTTGACGGGATTGGCAATAATGCTGACACAGACGATGATGGTGATGGAGTCATTGACAGTGAGGACGCATTTCCATTGGACAATACGGAGACGACCGACACGGATTCTGATGGCGTTGGAGATAACTCAGATGCATTTCCGAACAATAGCGCTTATACCATGGATAGTGATTCTGATGGCATGCCAGATCGTTGGGAAATAATTTACGGTTTGGATCCCAACGATCCGTCAGATGCCTCAAGTGACAATGATGGTGATGGGATTTCTGCTTTACAAGAATTTTTGAATGGTACTTCACCGAATCAAGATGGAGAGTCGACTACTCTTGATATTGACGGTAATAATCGTTATGACGCATTGACCGATGGACTTTTAGTTTTGAGGAGTATGTTCGGCTTGACTGATGATGCTTTAATCGCTGGCACCGTCTCAGGAGATGCGATTTTTTCATCTTCGGCAGATATTCAATCGAGATACTTAACTATGGAAAATTCTTTGGATATTGATGCTGACGGTAAAGTGGACGCACTCACTGACGGCTTACTGATCCTTCGCTATCTTTTTGGTCTGAGGGGTGACACGCTAATTATCGGTGTAGTGTCGCCCGATGCTACACGTTCATCCTCAACAGATATCGAACAATATCTGTTGAATCTCGCTCCTGAAATTTAGATTTTCGACTAATTAGATGAATCATAGATTTATAAAATTGCTGTTATTGCTAATTATCAGCGTAAGTGCTTTGCAATCTTTAGCGGATGAAAATCAAGTAACGTCACCAAATTTTATTGTCATTGTTTTGGATGATTTCGGCTGGAGTAGCTTGTCAATATCAATGGATAATAGATTTCCAAATGCTAAGAGTGACTATTACGAAACACCCAATATAAATAAAATATTGAATCGTGGTATTCGGTTTTCTAACGGGTATGCATCCTCGCCCGTATGCTCTCCCACTCGGTATAGTATTCAATTTGGAAAGGACCCTGCATCACTGGGTCGAACGAGAGGTCTTGGTCCCAATCGTGTCGATCATGATCAGGTTGGTATAGCTCAAGTTTTAAAGGCTGTTAATAAAAATTATCAGACAGCTCATTTTGGTAAATGGCACATAGACGCTGATCCCTCTCAATATGGATATGATTATCATGATGGTCAAACGGGAAATAAGGAGGGTGGATTTGACAATAGTAAAAATAATCGACAGTGGGTTGGTTATGCATCAAAAGACCCAAAATTAGTAAATCAACTTACTTCAAGAACAGTTGAGTTTATTAGAACTTCTGTTGCAGAAAAAAAACCGTTTTTTGTACAACTTTCTCACTATGCAGTGCACTCCGACATTGTTTATTCTGAAAACTCTTTTGAAAGACTCAGTGGACAAAAAAAAGGTGTTGTTCACGAGGATCAAGGTTTTGCAGCGATGGTTTATGATCTTGATAAGTCAATTGGTGGATTACTTGATGTCTATGATGAACTCAATTTAAACGACAATACTTACGTAATCTTAGTTTCAGATAATGGCGGTATGCCAGTATTGCCTCAGCAGGTCAATTTGGGGCGTCCGTATAAAATGGGTTTAAATTATCCGCTTTTGAGGGGTAAGTGGGATCTTTTGGAGGGAGGCATCAGAATACCATTTGCAGCAATGGGACCTGGGGTAGAGTCAAATACGCAAAGTGATATTCCTGTTATTACCCACGATATTTTGCCAACAATCGCTGATTTGGCAAATGCATATGATCTCAAACCCGATGGTATTAACGGCGTCAGCATCAAAAAATTGTTTTTTAATCCTAAAAGTCAATTACACAGAGAGCCAAATTTTTTAATATTTCATTATCCACATTATAATCGGGTGGGTATTAATGAGCCTCACTCTGCAATCCGAGAGGATGAATATAAGCTCATAAAGTTCCCAATTTCGAACAGACATTTACTTTTTAAAATTACCGAAGATATCGGTGAGGAGAGGGATCTTTCCAACATTTTTCCCGAGATAGTTGCAAAATTAGACAAAAATTTATCTGATTTTCTTGAATCAGTAAATGCAGAAAAACCTGAAGACGCATACAACTGGGAGACAGTTGGTAAGCGAGGAAAAGAGAGGACCAAATTTTTTAAAAGGTATGATAACTAGACCATTCAGTGGGGTTTAAATTTTTAAATGGCTCAAAAAGATATCGTTCATAAAGTTCCGTTGCATACTTTGAAAAGTACTGATGAGGTGCGAGACCTCTATGATGATTGGTCAAAAAATGATAAATACAATCAAGATATGATCGATTGGAAATATTCAGGGCCTAAGGAAGTTGTTTCTGCTTTTTTACCTCACGCTCCTAACAAGGGCATAAAAATTTTGGATGCAGGTTGTGGATCAGGTTTGGTGGGTGAGGAGTTATCAAAAGAGGGATATAGCATAATTCATGGTGCAGATATCGCAGCCAAATTAATGAATTCAATACCCGCTGGAATATATCAGGCACTTCATAACGTTGATTTGAATAAACCCATTAACTTCACTGATGATTTTTTTGACGCTGTCTTGTGTGTTGGCACATTTACATTTGGCCATGTTAAAGCGAAAGCGCTCAGTGAATTCACACGGATAGTAAAATCTGGAGGCATTATTGGTTTTACAATTAATGAAGGAGTCTTTCTGGATCATGGATTTAAATCTGAGCTAGATCACTTGGTTATTCAAAAAAAAATAACCCAGCTAGATTTTTATTTATCTGACTACCTTTCTTCGAAAGGAGTTAAAGCTTGGTTAGGTATCTATCAGGTCAATTAAATTTTTAGCTTATTGAGATGATCTTTTAGTTAATAAATTAAATTCCAACTGAGATAAAAGAGGAACCAAGACGCTAAAACTGCAAATGCCAGAATAAGCGCCTTGGATCCTACTGAGGAAAGTTTGACTTTAATCATCGTGTTCCTTATTAATAACGCGAATCATTATCATTTGTATATGCATTAATGTCAACAAATTTTTATTTGAACTTTACTGTTGAAAAATATCTAAAAAGCTATACATAACGTATGTAAAGTAGTTTATATTCACAATTACAAGTTTTTATAAGAGATAAGACAAAGGAGTTAACGATGTCTCAGCACAAAGCGCTTGATATGTTTGGACGGTCTGGTAATCCGGCATTAAATGCAGAAACTTTTACAAGAGAGGCCAGAGGTACTGGTCCGAGAGGAATACAATCGACAGCATCTGAAGTGATGACACTTCAGGGTACGGTCAATAAGACAGGTATATTATTAGCACTAGTGGTTCTCTCGGCGTCATACACATGGAATATATTTTTTCAAAGCGGTAATCCGGGAAGTGTTATGCCTTTAGCGATGGGCGGAGCATTAGTTGGTTTTATTCTTGCCTTAATAACAATGTTTAAAAGACAATGGGCAGGCATTACTGCACCTCTCTATGCGGTTGCAGAGGGCTTATTTTTAGGGGGGATTTCGGCGATTTTTGAAGCGCAGTATCCTGGTATTGTGATTCAAGCAGTCGGGTTGACGCTTGGCACATTAACTTCTCTTTTGTTTCTTTATAAAACAGGAATTATAAAGCCAACCGAGAATTTTCGGTTAATGATTGTCTCTGCAACGATGGGCATCGGTTTACTATACCTGGTTAGTTTTTTAATGAATATGTTTGGCTCTGCTGGCATTGGGTTTATTCATTCAAACGGGATATTTGGCATCGGTTTTAGTTTATTTGTTGTTGGGATCGCAGCGCTCAATCTTGTTTTAGATTTTGATTTTATTGAGCAGGGTTCAGAGGCAGGTGCTCCTAAATACATGGAATGGTTTGGAGCCTTTAGTTTAATGGTAACGTTGATTTGGCTCTATATCGAAATTTTGAGACTGCTTGCTAAATTACGAAGCCGATAGCAATAGATCTAGAAAATGGATGCTAACACGTTAATTTTTGGATCAATGGCAGTCATCTCTTTGGCTGCCTTTTTTTATTTAGGCAAATTCAAGGCTTCGCCAAAACAGACTCAAAGGGATGACAGGATAAATTGGTCATCTGGGAAATATGGATTTATAAAATATATAATTCTGGGTGTTGCAGTTATTCTAGGTATCTCTCTGTTAATTAAGTTTGTATTTTAGTTATTGAAGCGATTGAACTTTCTCATAAAGAAAATCGGTTAGATCCTTCCTTTTTGTAAATGCTTCATTCTCTCGCCATGGAATGGGATCTCCAATCTCGATTTCGACCGTCTTACCAAACCGTTTTCGCGCTTCGTTGAGAAGCAATGCAGACCTAAACGCCATTGAGATATGAGATGCGACATGAAATAGTCTACTGTTTTGACCTCTGAAGAATATTGGCACAACAGTGGCATTTGATTCTTTAATTAATTTGGCAGCAAATGTTGTCCAAGGTGCATCAACAACTTTTCCAAATCCGAATCGATCTGCAGTCGAGACATGACCAGAGGGAAATATCACAAGTGGAATGCCATTTTTTATTGCGTCTGTCGCTTTTTGTTTAGTCGCAATGTTTGTTTTAATCGCTTCTTTGGTTTGATCAAAATCGACTGGTAAGAAATGATTATTTAGATCTTCATCGACACATAAGACAGAGTTAATGAGTATTTTAAAGTCTCCTCGAACTCTTGCTGCGATATCACACATTATCATTCCATCAACAATACCAAAGGGATGATTTGCTACGATTATTAGAGGTCCCGTTTTAGGGATTTTGTTTAGTTTGACAGGGTCATAAACACATTTGATATTCGTCTCTCTCATGGCGCCACGGAAAAAAGCACCCACTTCAAAAGGCTCTCTCTTAAGTTTTTCGTAAATAGCAAATACGTGTTTGCTACCAAAAATAATTTCTAAAAGAACGATAATCTTTTTCAGTATCCAAGGATCATCAGGTTGACAGAAAGAGATCTGAACCGCAGTAGAGGGAGCGTTCTCAGATTCTGAATATTCACTCATAATGGATATCTTAGAAGACTATTTTGGTGAGTATATTATCAAATGATAAAAGATTTAAGACACTTTTTAAGTTTGCATCATTAATCGCAGTCTGCGATTATCTCAGGCCGTATCCTAGTGGGACAGAAAAATGGAAGATACATTCGATCTGGTGGTTTTCGGTGCAACAGGCTTCACAGGAAGGTTGGTTGCTGAGTACTTATCACAAAATCAAGGAATTTCTCATGACCTTAATTGGGCGATAGCAGGCCGGGATATTAATAAACTTGATAGTATTAAAAATGAGATGGACATCCCATCATCAATTCCTGCTCTGAGTACAGACATAAACGACATGGATTCTGTGAGAGCCTTGGTAAAAAAAACCAGAGTACTCTTAACCACTGTCGGGCCATATCAAATATATGGAAATGAAATTATTGAATCTTGTATTGATGAGGGAATCGATTATTTAGATCTTTGTGGTGAGCCAGCTTGGATGCACAAAATTGTTTCGAATTTTCAAACGAAAGCTCAAGAGACAGGAGCACGGATTACGTTTTCATGTGGCTTTGACTCAATTCCATTTGATCTCGGTGTATATGAATTGCAAAGAAAAGCAATTGCAAAATTTGGCTCCCCAATGCAGCGAGTAAAGGGTCGAGTGAGATCCATGAAAGGCACTTTTTCAGGCGGCACGCTTGCAAGTTTTAAGGCCACCATGAACGCTGCTGGTAAGGACAAAAGTTTGATTAGTGTCTTAAGAAATCCTTTTGCGCTTACACCCAATTTTACAGGTGTAGATCAACCCTCAGGTAATCGACCCTATTTAGATGCCTCTTTAAATGCTTGGGTCACGCCTTTTGTTATGGCAAGTATCAATACCAAAAATATACATAGAAGTAACTATCTCTTGGATCAAATGTATGGTGAGAATTTTCAATATGATGAAATGCTGGTAACCGGGCAGGGAGATCAAGGTGAGAATCTCGCGATGAAATTAGCCCAGGGTAATCCAATGGCGGGAAGCACAACAAAACCTGGTGATGGTCCTAGTAAAGAGGAGCGAGAGACTGGATATTATGATGTTCTGATGATTGGAGAGAATACAGACAATCAATCGATTAAACTTTCAATTAAGGGTGATAAAGATCCCGGATATGGATCAACTTCAAAGATGATTGCAGAGAGTGGGATTTGGCTTGCAGAAAATCCTCTTACAAAAGGAGGAGGGATATGGACACCTGCATCTTTAATGGGTGAATCTTTAGTAGAGAAATTGGAGAAACACGCAGGAATTAGTTTCGAAGAAGAAACATAATTATTAGAGAAGGGAGGTACGTTTTATGATTAAATTTCATGAGCTCAAGGATAAATTGATAGATGAGCTGCATAATCGTCCATTTCCACAAATAAAGATTCCCGCGCAAGTATCAAATCTTGTGGTGCTCCATCCAGGAGATCGCGAAAATGAGCTTGAGCATATTACTCGGTTAGCAAACATTTATAAAATGTCAAAACCTGATATGGGCTCAACTTGTTATTATGAAAGTTCTGATAAGTTTGACTTTCGTTGGGAAAGACACAGTGAATTCTCAACTTACACCTTCATAACAGATAATTTAGTAACAGGATCAAAGCATACTAATGAAATCATAAATCTAGATGCTGAATGGGTTTCGGGTATTTCAGGCGAGGTCATCAGTGCTAATCACATTGATTTGAGATCTCCGAAAAATGCTCCAAAAAATGATAAGGAGTTCAATGATTATTTTGATAATGAAACATTGATAGGTAGTCATATTTATGATGGGAATGCAACCGTTTGGACCTCTGTAAAGAGTGACGCAGACGGATTTAATAGGGTTATTTTAATTGATGAAGGCATTGATCCTAATCAAGCGGGTCGTGCTGTAAGAAATCTTCTTGAGTTAGCGACTTACCGATCAATGACGCTTCTTGCTTGGCCCGTTGCGAGAGCCCTTTTATCAGATATTTCTGAATTAGAACAAAGTTTGAATAAGACAGGTGAGAGACTAAAAAAGCTTGAAACACTGGAAGATGAGCAGAAACTAATGGCTGAACTGATCTCAGAGGCATCGAAAGTAGAGAAGCTAATCTCAGACAACAGTTTTCGTTTCTCAGCAATGCAAGCCTACTTTAAAATTACCGAATCAAGGCTTGACATGCTTCGTGAACAAAAGATTCCTACAATTAGAACGCTCAAAGAATTTCATGTTAGGCGTTTCATTCCTGCATATGATACCTGCATGTCAGTTGTGAAGAGGAAAGACAATTTATCAGACAGAGTCAGCCGAACAAGTGAGTTACTTCACTCGAGGCTTCAAATCTCTTTAGAAGCCCAGAACCAGAAGTTACTCGCATCGATGGATTCAAGAAGTAAGGTTCAACTGAGACTTCAACAGACAGTTGAGGGGCTTTCAGTCGTTGCCATTACCTACTACATGATGGGTTTAATCCGATTCATGGTCGAGCCGCTGCCAGTAGAAGCATATTTAGGAATCAAGGACTCATGGGTTGTTGGTGGATTAACTCCGTTAATTTTATTTGGTGTTTATGCGGTTGTTCGGAGAATAAGAAAGAAGTTAAAGAAAAATAGCTAACTTGTAAAATCAAGAAAATCTTTTACAACTGTCGTGGAGATTTTTGGCAACCGAATTGAATTAAAACTGCGGTGAAATGTCTAAAATCTGCGTTGAAAGTTGACTTGAGCCCAATAAATTCGCATACTCAGGGGGCATGTGCGTGCTTTACAGCACGCACCAAAACAGTACACAAATAATTTAAAAGTCGGGTTAGCTCTCTTCGACGTCGAAAGATAAGAAACCCGGTTAACAGGGGTATGCTTTCATGGAAACGTTGCGTTCTTTCGGATGGTCTTTATTTTCTTCAATTCTACTGATTCTTAGTGCTCCTGCGATTGCTCAGGGTCCTTATAATTTCAATGGCGATACCAGTACTTGGACAGTACTGAACTCAACTCTCACGGCCGGGGATTACTCTGTAGATTATGATATTTCAGGAAGTA
>CABZOI010000004.1 GCA_902527245.1 uncultured SAR92 cluster bacterium
ATTACACTTTGCGGTTTGTAATGAGAAATTGCTTTTGAACAAATTATCGACATTACTTGAGAAAGATATCCCAAGATGCATTAGCAGAGCACTCGAAGAAGATATCAATTCAGGAGACATAACATCTAAACTAATTCCTGAAAAACTCCGATCAAAGGCAGAGATTGTAACGCGAGAATTCGCAATATTATGCGGAGTTAGTTGGGTCAATGAAATATTTGCCCAATTAGATGCATCGGTACAACTTCATTGGCTTGCAGAAGATGGAGATCAAATTAAACCGGACCAGGTATTTTTAAAACTTGAAGGTAGTACCAAAGTTCTATTGACCGCGGAGAGAACTATCCTTAATTTTTTGCAAACCCTCTCAGGTACAGCCACAAGAGCATATCAATATGCTCAAATTGCTAAACACTCTAATATTCAAATCCTAGATACGCGAAAAACGATCCCAGGTTTGAGACTTGCACAAAAATACGCAGTTTCAATTGGAGGTTGTACAAATCATCGATTAGGTCTGTATGATGCGTTTCTTATAAAAGAAAATCATATAAAAGCTTGCGGTGGTATTTCCATGGCTATTGAGCGAGCGAGGAAGATTGAGCCTAACTGTGAAATTCAGATAGAGGTAGAAAATTTGGAGGAATTTCGCCAAGCAATTAATGCTAAAGCAGACATTATCCTTGTTGATAATTTTTCTACCGAAGATATGAAAAATATAAGCAGGATAGAGACTTACAGTACAAAAATTGAAGCCTCTGGAAATATCAACTTGAATAATCTCGCAAACCATTTGAAATCAAGTCTGCAGATCAATCGAATATCCTGTGGTGATTTAACTAAGTCAATAAAAGCAATTGATTTATCGATGAGATTGCTAGATTAAACTTTTATGACGGAAAATGATGTAGAGAAATGAATCTAGAATTCTCAAATTTATACTCTATATATATGCTTATATTTGGGTTAGTCGTCGGAAGTTTTCTAAACGTTATAATCATAAGATTACCCAAAACCTTAAAGGTTATTTGGGCTAACTCTAATAAATGTACGGATTTAACTAGCGATAATTTTTCAATTTATAAAAACATGCTATGGAAAGGCAGATCCAAATGTTCTCACTGTAATTCAGTCATAAGAGCACAGGATAATATTCCAATATTGAGTTATCTGCTCTTAAGGGGTATCTGCCCAAAATGCAAAAATAAGATATCAATCCAGTATCCCATTGTAGAGACAATTACCGGTGGATGCTTTTTTATATTATTTTTTATTGCAGAAACTATGCTTCAGTGGGGAATTTTGGCGCTTTTCTTTTCTTTTTTAATTGTACTTTTCACTATAGACATTAACGAGATGATATTGCCAGACATCTTGACTATCCCTTTATTGTGGATTGGATTGCTCATTAATATTAGTGGTTATTTTGTTAAATTAGATGACGCAGTCATTGGCGCTTTTTTGGGTTACGCAATTCTTTGGTCTATATTTTGGCTCTTCAAGCTAATTACTGGGAAAATTGGTATGGGGTATGGTGATTTCAAGTATATGTCAGCCTTGGGAGCTTGGTTAGGTTGGCAATCAATACCAAGTATTCTGCTCATAGCAAGTATTCTAGGCATTACTTTTGGAATTGTCGCAAGCCGCAAATCATCGAAAAAAAGTCTACAATTCCCGTTCGGTCCCTTTTTATCAATTGCCGGAGGGATATTAATAATAGTGAATTTAAATGATACGTTCAGTTTTGCTGACTTATCAAATCTCTAAAATAGTTATGAGAAGACTATGAGCTCATTTAACTGCTTCGTGGTTGGGTTAACAGGCGGCATTGGTAGTGGCAAATCTACTGCCTCACAATATTTCGAACAGCTTGGAATACATATTGTAAATGCTGATCAAGTTGCAAGAGATTGCGTCATGCCTGGAACGTCCGCACTCGATGAGATCATCAACCATTTTGGAAAAAAAATAATCGATAAAAATGGAGATCTAAATCGATCTGAGCTAAGAAAAATTATATTCGACAATGAGTCAGCAAAAATGTGGTTGGAACAACTTCTCCATCCAATTATTAGAGACGAATTAATTTTGAGAATAAATAAAGCGTCTAGTGTTTATGTCATACTTGAATCGCCCCTTCTTTTTGAAACAAAACAGGATAGTTTGACTGATACTACTTTGGTAATCGATTCGCCAATAGAACTTCAAATTAAAAGAGCCTCGAAGAGAGACCAAACATCCGAAGAAGCCATAAAAAAAATAATAAACTCTCAAATGAAAAGAGAAGAAAGAATTAAAATGGCAACTTTCGTTATAGAAAACAAAAATAATGTTAATGATCTAAAGAAACACGTTAAACTTTTGCATGAAAAATTTACAAAGTTGGCTGCAAAAAAATGAAACCTTCCAAAATAAAATGTCCGACCTGCGGCGTTGAGGTAAAGTGGACAAAAGCAGCAAAATACAGACCATTCTGTTCATCACGATGCCAAAGAATTGACTTTGGGGATTGGGCAACAGAGAGCTATTCAATCTCCGAGTCTTCAGAGCAGGTTTATCAAGACGATAGCATTAATTAATAGCTCTCTTCATTATTTTATTAGATGTTTTGACTGATCCATCTTAATATGGATGTATTAGCAACTGGGAATGAATACTCCTTTAATTTCTCGCAACTTACCCAAGCTATCTTTTGACCCTCCTTTCCAGTCGCCTTACCATTGAAATCACGCACATACCAGACACTAAACACGATAAGTTGTTCCGGGTATTTGTGAGAAAATTGCAAAACTTTTTCGGCAACCGATACATTTATATCCAATTCTTCCTTTAGTTCTCTTCTTAACGCATCAAACTCAGCCTCTTCTGTCTCTATTTTACCACCAGGAAACTCCCACAAGTCACCCTGCAATGATCCTTTTGGACGCTTTGATATGAGCACCTCGTCAATTTTGATGTCGTTGCATCTCGATATTATTCCGATTACTACATTCACTTATACTAAGTTCGGCTCCTGAACCGATATTTTGGATCAAATGGCGTGGTGAAGTACTTCATTGGACAATACTCTTTCTGAAGCCAACCCCCTTGCAAGATCGATTTTCATCGCTAACACTTCGTCGAATAGATCATCAACATCGCCTGTCAAATGGGGGTTCACGCATCCATCAATGACTACGTGATTTTCATTAATCCATATATTGATCTTTTTTTCATTTAAATCATTTAGATTCACATGTCCTATCGCCACTAGGATATAACCCCAAAACGGATTTCTATTCGATATTGCCGTCTTTACAGACAGTGATTCTGCAATTTCAAAAGCGATTCTACTCGCCTCAAATTCACTTGCTGCATTAATTACAGATATTTCTAGAATATGTTTCGCATCCACTGGATCTTTGATTATTGCAAGTGCTAATTCGTCAAATAATGACACGAGACCACTGTAGAAAATATCAAAATTGCCATCATCCACAACGACTCCAGATTTACCAGTTGCAATCAAGAACGTACTATCATTAGTTGAAGTGTCTCTGTCTATAGTCAAACGATTGAAAGTTTTGTTTACTGCCTGAGTCAGCGCATAATTCAGTAATTCCTGATCAATTTTTGCATCAGTGGCAATAAAAGCAAGCATAGTAGCCATATTTGGTTTAATCATGCCTGAACCTTTAACTATCCCAGTTATATTAACTTTATCATCCATGATTGTTTTAGAGGTTCCTTTTGGACCTGAGTCGATCGTGAGGATTCCTTGAGCTGCTTCACTCCAGCCCGACGGCGATAAATTTTTTAATGCCTTCGGTATTGCAGTCAAAATTTTTTTTACCGGCAGATACTCGCCTACCTTGCCAGTGGAGCATGGCATTACTGCTTCAATATGACTATTGGTAATCTCAGCAAGATACTTGCACACACTTTCAGCATCAATAAGTCCTTGCTTTCCAGTCCCAGAATTAGCAATGCCTGTATTCACTATAATGTACTCCGGAGAGCGTAGTGAAAGATTGCGCTCACAAATTTTTACGGGAGCTGCTTTCAAAGTACTACTCGTAAACACTCCTGCCAGATTACAGTCTCTCTGAAGTTCTAAAACAACAAGATCAGGCTCCGTTTTATCAAGTATTCCTGCTGACGTCGTGCCTAGTCTCACACCATTAATGGGGACCAAATTAATCAATTTTTTAACCTCTAAATCCGAAAAGTATCTACTCAGATCTTCCCACAGCAATGTTTATACTTCTTTCCTGATCCACAAGGGCATTGATCATTTCTACCAACTTTTGGCCCTTCCCTAACCACCGGCTTTACGTTGTCTCTTTGAGATACGCTCTCTGACTCATCATCATTTATACCCGTAACTTTCGCATGCTTGTAATCGCGATCTTTCTGTTCGAGTGCTCTACGTCTTTCAAGCTCCCTTATCTCCTCATCTGAAGCAAACTTAAGGTGACTCAAGTACCGAATAGTTTCATACTTAATTTTATCCAGTAGTTCTTCAAAAAGCCGAAAAGACTCTCGCTTATATTCTTGCTTTGGATTTTTTTGGGCGTACGCTCTCAAACCGATACCTTGCCGTAACTGCTCCATTGATGAAAGGTGATCTTTCCACAATGTGTCAACCACTTGAAGCATAACTTGCCTCTCTATATCTTTAATTTGTTCGCCAAATTGAGAATATTTTGCTTGATATTCATCCTCAACTAGAGAAACAATCCGTTGACGTAAACCTTGCTCATCGAGTCTATTATCAGCTTCTAACCATTGTGAGACTGCCAGTCTCACCCCAAAATCTTTCATCAATGCATCTTCTAATCCCTTTATATCCCACTGCTCATCAACACTCATTATCGGTATAAAACGGCTTATACAAGAATTGATAACATCCTCTCTGATAGCGGATATTATCTCTGAAATTTCCTCATCCTCTAGAATATCTCGTCGTTGCTGATATATAACTTGACGTTGGTCATTCGCAACATCATCGTATTCCAATAAATGTTTTCGAATGTCGAAATTCCTGCCCTCGACCTTTCGCTGAGCTTTGACGATTGAACTAGTTACCATTTTATGTGAAATGGACTCACCGTACTCCATTCCCATGCGACGCATCATGTTTTTTACAGTGTCGGAAGCAAAAAGTCTCATAAGAGGATCCTCGAGCGACAAATAAAACCTTGAGACTCCAGGGTCTCCTTGTCGCCCTGCACGGCCTCTCAACTGATTATCAATTCTTCTCGATTCATGCCTTTCTGTCGCAATAATATGTAATCCACCTGCATCAACAACTTTCTGATGCCTTTGTTCCCAGTGTAATTTAAGTTCAGCAAGTTGGTTCTCCGTAACATTTTTTTGCTTCCTCAATTCACTCACCTCAGCCTCAAAATTTCCTCCTAATACTATATCTGTCCCTCTACCTGCCATGTTTGTGGCTATAGTGACTGCTCCAGGTTTCCCAGCATTTACAATAATTGTGGCCTCTAACTCGTGTTGCTTCGCATTTAACACTTTGTGATCTACTTTATTCTTCTTTAGCATCTTTGATAGCATTTCAGAGGTTTCGACAGATGCCGTCCCTACAAGCACAGGAGCACCTTTTTCGATGATTAATTTAATATCATCAATTACCGCTTCAAATTTTTCTTCCTGTGTAAGAAAAATAATGTCATCTTCATCTTTTCTTACAACAGTCGTATTTGTTGGAATAACTGCTACTTTAAGGTTGTAAATTTGTTGAAATTCAAAAGCCTCAGTATCAGCTGTTCCCGTCATACCAGATAATTTTTCATACAACCTAAAATAATTTTGAAATGTGGTAGAGGCCAAGGTTTGACTTTCTTGCTGAATATGCAGATTCTCTTTTGCCTCGATGGCTTGGTGCAAGCCGTCAGATAACCTTCTACCAGGCATAGTTCTGCCTGTATGTTCATCAATCAGGACAGCTTGGCCATCTTTTATAAGATATTCAACATCCTTTGTGAAAAGGTATTTCGCTCTTAATGCTGAATTAACATGATGCAGTAAAGCTAAATTTGAGGCTTGGTAAAGATTTTGGTTTTGTTCCAGCAATCCAGCATTTATCAAAATCTCTTCAATTTTCTGGTGCCCATCTTCTGTCAACTCAACACTTCGACTTTTTTCATCAAGTGTAAAGTCCCCTTCTAAATTCTCTGAGTCGTCAGATTCATTCGATTCTTCAGATGGAGTAACTAAATCTAAGCCCAATATCAGTTTGCTCATTTTCTTATATATGATTGAGCTATTCTTTGTAGCGCCGGAGATAACCAAAGGTGTTCTAGCTTCATCAATCAGAATCGAATCAACTTCATCGACAATTGCAAAGGAAAGATCCCTCTGAACTTTGTCCTCAAGACGAAGAGCCATATTATCTCTCAAATAATCAAATCCAAATTCATTATTAGTACCGTACGTGACGTCGGCATTGTAGGCTTCAGCTCGACTGCATTCATTAATCTCACCACTTGTATATATAATGAAGGAATTTGCACTCCCAGATCCCTGATATGACTGAATAATCCCAACCGTAAGGCCAAGCGCGTTATAGATCGGTGCCATCCATGAGGCATCTCTCTTGGCCAAATAATCGTTTACCGTAATTATGTGAACAGAATTGTCACATAAGGCATTAAAGTATGCGGGCAGAGTAGCTACTAATGTTTTACCTTCACCAGTTTTCATTTCAGCAATTTGACCCTGATTCAAAACCAATCCGCCTAAAATTTGTACATCGAAATGACGCATTTTTAGAGTTCGAGATGAAGTTTCTCTGACTGTGGCAAAAGCTTCAATTAAAACATCATCTAAAACATCACCATTGGTAATTCTATCCTTTAGAATCTTTGTATTATTAAAAAGCTCTGCGTCCGACAAATTTTTATATTTGTCTTCTGCTTTATTTATTTTTCCAACGATTCGATTTAGTTGCCGAATAGCTCTATCGTTACTTGAACCAAAAATAGATTTCAATAGCTTAGAAAACATAACGTGTCATCGTATCCAGAATTAATAATAAATATGTAAGTAAACAGATACGATTATCTGATAGTTCGATTGATGTATGATGAAGGATCTACGGTTCTCCCGTTTTTATGAACTTCAAAATGAACATGAGGTCCTGTTGATCTGCCGGAACTGCCCATCTTCGCCACAACCTGACCTTTTTTTACAATGCTGCCAAGCTCTACGATATTCTTATCATTGTGCGCGTATCTTGTCACAAAACCATCATTATGACTTATCTCTACCATTAAGCCATATCCACTCTTTTCTCCCGACCATGTCACAATACCTGAGCCAACAGCTAAAATATCGTCACCTTTTCTCCCTGCAAAATCCACACCTGCATGCCACTGCTTTTTACCATGAAAAGGATCAGTTCTCATCCCATAATCCGAGGACATCCAACCCCTTCTTATGGGTTTGCCTGCGATTGTTTGTTCAGTCTTAAGATTCTTATCTGTTAGAATTTTTTCAAGAATACCCAATTGTGCTTCGCGCGCATTGATTTCAAATTCAAGTTCAGCAAAATTTTTAGAATATTTATCCATGCTTACCGATGAATCTAAAGCATCAAGATTTTGACCCTCGGGACCCCCTAAACCAGGATCCTGAGAAAAATTGAATTCCCTTTGTTCTAAAGCTGCCACATCGATAAGTTGCTCTCCAAGTGCATCGAGACGAACTAATCGATATCTAAGCTGTGCAAGGTTCACAGTCATTGCTCTTAGAGAATCCTCTAGGTCGCTCTTGTTATCGTCGACTGCTTCTCTTTGAGCAACTATTTGGAGTTGCATTTCTGCAAGTGTGTTCTGAAATACACTTTCCCATTTAATTTCAGCAACCTTAAAACCCATGGCTGCTCCAATCGAAAGTGGACCTCCAAATAAAATAACTAGAAAGAAAATGTTGGCCCTTGAGCTTAAATCGAAAACTCTTGGCTTACTTGCATTCTTACTATTTACAAAGATGAATTTCATATTTTACCCAAACAAATTTACGCACAAATGCTATATGAAATTGGCATTTCACTATCATCTTCCTCAAATGTAACATATTCCCAAGCTTCTTTGTTGTCCAGCAATGCTCTAATAGATATGTTATTCAATTCATGGCCAGATTTAAAGGCCTCATATACTCCAATTAAGCTGTATCCAGATACGTAAAGATCACCAAGAGCATCCAAAATTTTATGTTTAACAAATTCGTCCTCGTATCTCAGTCCATTCTTATTAGCAATGCAATTTTCCTCGATTCCAACCGCATTATCTAAACTGGCGCCTCTGGCAAGTCCAAGAGTTTTGAGATACTCAATGTCTCTCATGAATCCAAATGTTCTAGCACGGCTTATTTCTCTAATATATGAATCACTGGATAACATAATACTCGCTGAAAGCTTCTGTTGTTTCAAAAAAGGGTGATCAAAATCCATTGAAAATCTAAATTCAGAGTTAGCTCCGGGCTTAAATTCGACGAATTTACCTTCTTTTTCCACTCTAATCGGCTTTTTGATTTTGATAAACTTCTTGGGTTTGTCTTGCTCGACAATTCCTGCAGATACAAGCAAAAATACAAAATTACTTGAACTTCCATCCATTATCGGAACTTCCTCTTGATCGAGATCTACAATCACATTATCTATACCCAATCCAGCCAAGGCAGACATTAGATGTTCAATGGTAGAAACTTTTAAGCCTTCGTAACTCAGAGTTGTATGCAGGTGGGTATCGCCAACAAGATAGGGAGAAACCTTAATTTTTTTCTTTAGATCAACGTCGGTACGTCGAAAAATTATCCCAGTGTTTGGAGGCGCTGGATTTAAAGTCATATAAACTTTCACGCCAGAATGTAATCCAACACCACATGCGGAGATTGACGTTTTAATTGATCTTTGTCTTGTCATTTTCAAGTGAACATAAAAAATAGCCGAAGATAATATGTCAATTGCGCAATAATTGATAATAAAAGTTTACTTCATAATTAATCTGCCTGCCTTCTCAAGAAAGCTGGAACATCAAGATAATCATGCTCAACCTCAGCTGTCTCTGACTGATCAACTGCATTATTAGCTACAGCTGAAAACTCTGCTCTACGCGCCCTTGTTGGTTTTTCTAAGGCTTTCCAATTAATTTCTCCAGGTTTCCTTGGTGTATGGCTATCCTTTATTGGCCTTGAAACTGATTTAGTTGAACTTGAAACCAGTCCCGTAGCAACGACGGTGACACGAAGTGTCCCCTCGTACTCAGTATCGAAAACACTTCCAACAATAATTGTTGCATCTTCATCCGCGAACTCTCGAATTATATTACCAACCTCTTGGAATTCACCAAGAGTCAAATCATGGCCACTAGTAATATTCACTAAAATTCCTCTCGCACCTTGAAGATCCGCATCCTCCAATAAAGGACACCTTGCCGCCCCCTCGGCAGCACTAACTGCTCTGTTTTCTCCCGTAGATTCACTACTTCCCATCATTGCCATACCCATCTCAGCCATCACTGTCTTAACATCCGCGAAATCTACATTCATCAAACCATCTAACAAAATTAGATCAGTGATTCCCTTGACTGCTCCAAATAATACATCATTAGCGTGTTTGAATGCCGATAGTAAATTCATATCTTTACCAAGAACCTCTAATAATTTTTCGTTAGGCACAATAATCAATGAGTCCACCTTCTCTCTGAGCAACTTGATTCCCTCATTTGCTATTTCCATTCTTTTTCGGCCCTCGAATGAGAAAGGTCTTGTGACAACACCTACAGTCAGAATACCCATTTGCTTTGCTATTTCAGCTACTATTGGTGCACCACCAGTTCCAGTTCCACCACCCATACCTGCGGTGATAAATACCATATCAGCGCCATTAAGCACTTGAGAAATTCTATCCTTATCTTCAAGCGCAGCCTGTCTGCCAATTTCAGGATTTGCACCTGCACCCAACCCTTTCGTTAAGTTATTTCCGAGTTGTAAAGTGGTAGCTCCATCAACTTTTTCCATAGACTGCGCGTCAGTGTTTGCGCAAATAAGATGCACTCCCTCAATATTACAATCAAGCATGTGACGAACTGCGTTACATCCACCACCGCCCACTCCCACTACTTTTATCTCTGCATTTTTTGGAACACTTTCTACTAACTCGAACATACCGTTCTCCTTTTATAGTATTAAGATTAAATATAGATTTTTCTTTTGTTAAACTTCATTCCTAAACCAATCGACAACTTTTGAGAATATCGATCCAGTCACTTTACTATTCCTATTATTTGCGATTGCCTCATGATTTTTCTCTCTTCCAAATTGGAGTAATCCAATGGCAGTTGAGTAGATTGGATTAGTGACAATATCTGACAAACCTGTAACTGAAACCGGTGATGCGACTCGAACTGGCATATGAAATATTTCCTCTGCCAACTCAGTAACGCCCTCCATCTTGGATGTTCCACCTGTTAGGACAACACCCGCTGCTAAAAGCTCTTCATAGCCACTTCGTCTCAACTCTGCCTGAACCAGAGTAAATAATTCGTCATAGCGAGGCTCGACTACTTCGGCTAAAAGTTGTCTGGACATATTTCGAGAGGTTCTATCGCCTACAGAAGGCACCTTGATAGTCTCTTCTGGTTTTGTCAGTTTTGCGAGCGCGCAAGCATATTTAATTTTTAAATCCTCGGCATGCGCTGTCGGTGTCCGGAGAGCCATTGCTACATCATTGGTAACTTGATCACCTGCGATCGGAATAACTCCCGTATATCTAATTGCTCCATCTGTAAAAATAACAATATCAGATGTTCCACCACCTATATCTATCAAAGCTACGCCTAACTGCTTTTCATCTTGCGTCAAAACTGCATAACTTGAAGCTAGTTGCTCTAAAACCAAACCAGATACCTCTAAGCCACACCTCTTTATGCACTTTTTAATATTTTGAGCTGAATTGACAGCACATGTTACGAGATGTACTTTTGCCTCTAAGCGAACTCCCGACATTCCTACTGGTTGTTTTACGCCCTCTTGCTCGTCAATAATGTATTCCTGCGGCAATACATGAAGAATCTCTTGATCCGCTGGAATTGCCACAGCTCTTGCTGCATCAATAACCCTGTCAACATCGACGGGCTGAACTTCACCATCATGAATCGCAACAATCCCATGAGAGTTCAAACTTTTAATGTGGCTACCAGCTATCCCCGCATGAACCGAGCTTATTGAACACCCTGACATCAATTCAGCATCCTCTATTGCCCTCTGAATGGATTCAACTGTGGCCTCAATGTTTACAACAACGCCCTTTTTAAGTCCTGTCGAATGATGCATTCCTATACCAATAATTTCAGTCAGCCCCTCTGAATTAATATGGCCTATGACGGCAATAACTTTCGAGGTGCCGATATCCAAGGCAGCTATCAAATTTTCGTACTTTTCATTGCTCATTCTATTTGTCTCCCAGATTTCAATCTCATCGGAAATATAAATTAACCCTCAAGATCTAGTATTTTGTTTCCATTTCACTGCTAGTCCATTTGGATAACGTAAATCAATAACATTTATATTTTTTTCCTGCGAGCTTAATTCAGCCAACCAAACAGACTGAAGTCGTTGTAATTTCTCCACTAATTGATCACGACCTAAAATAATTTTAATGTCTGAAAGAACTGTCAAAGTCCATGAGCCTGCATTGTCACTCTCAACTTCATCTATTCTTACCCCTATAGGTCCTAAAAGCTCTGAGATTAACTGATAAATTTTAATAATCTCTTTGGTATCCCCAACTTGAGAAAATATAACAGGCAAATGGCTCACAGAATCCTTATTAATTACGTCTATGTAATCGCCTACATTATTTAAAAGTTGCTGTTCGCCCCATCTTGCTACAGGTATCTCCTCTTCAATGTTGACGATTAATGTTGCAGGCCATGATCTGCGAATAGATGAGGAGCGAATCCAATCTTGCTCAACAATTTTTCTGTTCAGCTCGGGTAAATCAAGGGTTAGAAATCCTGTTTGGACATTTTCATCTATTAAATCAATGACATCACGTTCACTTAGATAATTGAATTCACCATTTATAATCACCCGGTCTATCGACTGGTTAAAATTGTCAAAAGTTATGATACCTATAAGCATTAAGGGTAGGAGAAATACAAAGATAATTATAGTTTGCTTAATTTTCATAGTCTTGCAGTCTCAAGTATTCTTACGACCAAATTTTCAAAGCTTATACCCGCGACCTCCGCCGCTTTTGGGAAAAGACTTTTCTTCGTCATCCCTGGAACTGTATTTACCTCGAGTACATTAAAAGCACCCTTATCATCAGACATCAAATCCACACGGCCCCAACCCTCACATCCCAAGCTATTGAACGCTTTTAAGGCCAGTAACTGAATCTCTTCCTCTTGAAATGCTGAGAGGCCACTTGGACAAATAAATGAAGTTTTATCAGAAAGATATTTAGATTCAAAGTCATAGAAATTTGATTGTGATCGAATCTGAATTGATGGAAGCGTCGCACCGTCGAGAATAGCAACGGTATATTCTGGTCCTGTTAACAATTTTTCTGCTATCACTCTATCGGAAAACTTGCTAGCAGTTCTAAAAGCATCTTGAAGTTGTTTTGTATTGAATGCTTGAGTCATGCCTAAACTTGAGCCTTCTGTGTCTGGTTTAACCATGACACTTCCCCCCAGACTCTCAAGTGATTCAAGCCAATTGTTGTCTTTATTTAAAATTACAAAATCAGCAGTTTTAATACCTTTTTCCCTCCACAACTTTTTGGATTTATATTTACTTATTGCTAACTTTGATGCCTCAACTTTACTCCCCGTATATGGCATATTTTTGAAATCGAGTACTCCTTGAATCGAACCGTCCTCTCCACCAGAACCATGAAGAGCTATGAATACAATGTCTAAACTCTGATAATCTAATTCATGAAGTAAAAGACCTTGAATATCGATTAGTCTGACTTTAAAGCCATTGCTGTGAAGCGCATCAAATATTGCTTTACCACTTCGAAGTGAGATTTCTCGCTCATTTGAGGTACCCCCACAAAAAACACCAACCTCTTTATCCGAAAGCGTATGCATCTGATTATTCATATCGCTATTCATTTGATACACCTTGAATAATAGATTTTAATTTTTCCGTGTATTTACTTATATCTCCGGCACCCTGCGAAATAATCAAGTCATTGTTCGAAATAAGATTAGGGAGTACTTTCTCAATCTGATTTATATCCGCGAGATAAAGAGAATGACAATCAGATTTATTACATATCTCTTGACTTAATTTGTCAGAGTTTATTCCCGTCAATGGAGCCTCGCCTGCAGGATATACATCAAGCAAAACGAGAACATCAACAGTTGATAAAACACTCACAAATTCACTAAATAAATCTCGGGTTCGAGAAAAACGATGTGGTTGAAAAATTAAAATGATTTTACGATCTGGCCATGAAATCCTGGCCGCCTCCAAAGTAGCCTTTATTTCATTTGGGTGATGACCGTAATCATCTATATATGTAATTTTACGTAGCTTTTTTTCAATATTTAAAACTTCTTCAAATCTTCTACTTACACCAGAAAAATTTTGCAGTGCTCTCTGAATAACCTCCGGCGACACGCCTTCCTCTAATGCAACGCTTGCTGCTGCTGCTGCATTCAATGCATTGTGTCTGCCTGGCATTTTTAGAGATAAGGCAATCTCTCTATTATTCGATGAGCAAACTAAGCTGAACTCCGAATTGTTTTTATGAGATTTAAAGTCCTTGATTCGAACATTAGAATGATCAGAGAATCCATAAGTTACGAGTGGACGACCAATTTTCTTTATTATTTTTTGTATGGTCAAATCATCAGCACATACAACTGCCAATCCATAAAACGGCAAATTATGTAAAAAATTTAAATATGTCGATTTTAACCTTTCGAAGTCATATTCATATGTCTCCATATGATCTAAATCTATGTTGGTCACAACAGCCACTAAAGGTTGCAAATGTATGAATGAAGCATCACTTTCATCAGCTTCAGCTATAAGATACTTACCCTGACCAAGTTTTGCACCAGTTCCGAAGCTGTTTAGTTTGCCCCCGATTATAAACGTCGGATCCCTTCCATCCTCAGCCATAATTGCTGCCAGCAGACTTGTTGTAGTTGTTTTACCATGGGTTCCTGCAACGGCGATGCTTTGCCTAAATCTCATTAATTCAGCAAGCATCTCAGCACGTCTGATCACAGGTATATTTAAATTAAATGCTTGTTTTATTTCAACATTTTCAAAATCTACAGCAGATGATTTAACGACTACGTCAGCATCAATGACCTGGCATCGATCATGCCCAATAAAAATTTTAGCACCCCCATCCTTTAACTGATCAATACTTGAATTTAGCTTAAGATCAGATCCTGTAATCGAGTAGCCTTGATTTAATAATACTTGTGCTATACCACTCATACCGGATCCACCAATACCGACAAAGTGAATACTTTGAATCCGCCGCATCTGAGGATAATTAAGATTTGCATTCCTAACCATATGCTACTCCCAAACATTCATCAGAAACACGCTCTGTAGAGTCAATTTCAGCGATAAGTTTTCCTTTAACTGACATTGAATTTCTCGCTTCGATATTGCTAGCGTAGAAACTAATTTTTTCAGCCATGAATTCAGGAGTGAATTGATGATGTAATACTATTTCAGCAGCTCCAATTCTCTCCAGAATCTTTGCATTTTCGAATTGATGATCATCAGTGGCATGTGGGAAAGGTATTAGAATTGAACAAATCCCCACATGAGCAAGTTCTGAAATAGTCAAGGCTCCGGATCTACACACGACAAAATCAGCCCACTTGTATGCTTCACTGATATCATCAATAAATGGAACCACTTTGATACTTGAAAGAGCGTTGGTTGTGAGTTCAGATTTGTATACATTCAGTGTTGATTCTAAGTGAGCAAAGCCAGTTTGATGGATTACCTCTAACTCAAGGTCGTCAATCATGATCGCTAAAGCCTTTGGAATATTTCTGTTGATCGATAAGGCCCCTCGACTTCCACCTAAAATTAGTAGCTTACTTTTATATTTTTTTCCTTCATTCCGCTCCAGTTTTTTATCCAAGGTTATTATTTTTTCATTAACTGGATTCCCACATATGATCTCATTTGGGTGAGTTTTAGAAAATGCTACGAGAATCTTTTTCGCAAATTTGGAAATTATTTTGTTGGTTGTACCCATGACTGCATTCTGCTCGTGGATAACAACAGGCACGCGACTTAAGAACGCGGCCACTGCACCGGGACCAGATACATATCCACCCATCCCAAGAACCACATTGGGCTTAAGTTCTCTAATTATTTTGAGCGCCTGATATACCGCTCTGGTCAATAAGAATGGTGCCTTCAAAATTTGTAGGTAACCTTTACCTCTCAAACCACTAATATCAATAAACCTTGTGGCTATCTCTTTTCCCTTTAAAAACTCAACCTCATAGCCCTCCCTGCTTCCGAGCCAAAAAACAGATATCTCCTTTGATTTCATATGTTTTGCAACAGCTAGTCCGGGGAAGATGTGTCCCCCAGTACCTCCTGCCATGATTAATACTCTGGTTTTAATATTCGAAATCATTTGCCAACCTCTTTACTCTCACGCATATCACTCGCCAGACGAAGTACCATACCGAGCATAATGCAGGAAACTAGCAAGCTATTACCCCCATAGCTTAGGAACGGAAGGGTTAAACCCTTTGTCGGCAATAAACCAGAATTTACACCAAGATTGATAAAAGTTTGTCCAGCGAATAATGTTCCGACACCTAATAGAAAAAATCCTGAAAAATAGTCTTTTTTATTAAGGTAAAACCAGCTTAAACTAAGAATTCTAAAAATAAGAAAACAATAAGTTCCGACCAAAATTAATACACCAAAAAATCCAAATTCCTCAGCAAAGATGGCAAAAACAAAGTCGGTGTGAGCTTCAGGTAGATATAGCATTTTCTGAACGGATTGTCCTAAACCTACACCGAACCATTCTCCCCTTCCAAATGCAATAAGTGCTTGTGTCAATTGATAACCGGACGAGAACCTTTGAGACCAAGGGTCTAAATAAGAAGTGATTCTTGAGAGTCGATACGGAGAAGATTCAGCTAGCAACCAAAAAGAAATTATAGCTAGAAGCGATAAGATTAAAAAGTATCTCAATTTGATACCTGAGATGAAAAGTATCGATATCAAAGTAAATCCTAGTAATACAAATGAACCAAAGTCGGGCTCCAGAATTAAAAGAAAACTAATAAGAAAAAATATTAAAAATATAGGTATTAACGGTTTAGGATCTGACAGAAGAATTACCCTATTATCGGCTAAATAATGGGCAACAAACGCGATGAAAGACAGCTTTATCCACTCAGAGACCTGTAGCGTGAATCCAAAAACATTAATCCACCTTTGACTGCCATTCCTTTCAATACCTATTCCTGGGAGAAGAACTATTCCTAAAAGGACAATGCAAAACATTAATAAAGGAAAGGAGTACTTTCTCCAAACTCTCACGGGTGTGTGGAATGAAAAAAACATTAGAGTCAAGCTCAATAGAACATAAAACGTATGCCTTTTAATCCAAAATAATGGCTCATTGAACTTGTACTGCGCCCAACTCAAAGATGACGAACTTATCATCACAATACCAATTGATATCAAAAACAACGCTGGCAAGAAAATAGATAAATCTATATTGACATGATTATTATCTTTGGAATTGAGCATTGTAGATTTTGATATCATTTCTTATGAGACCTTTTTTTGCGAGTCTTTATTGAAGAAATTAAAAATTAAATCTTTGAAGAAATCGCCTCTATGCTCATAACTGATAAACTCATCAAAACTTGAGCAGCCAGGCGACAACAGCACTTTGTCCCCTGAACTCGCCAAGTTACACGATTTAATCGTTGCCTGTTTGAGTGAATCAAATATTTCGCATGAAAGTGATTGACTTAACTGTGCTTTTATTGAGCCTGCATCTTTCCCGAATAAAAGTATTTTCTTTACAGCTAAACCTAAAATATCATTCAAAGGCGAAAAATCTTGTCCTTTGTCTAATCCTCCGAGTAATAAAATAATGCTCTTATCATTGCCTTCACTGTGCGCCTCAATCGCGGCTTTAGTAGATGCAACATTAGTAGATTTTGAGTCATTGATAAATTCTATGTTTTTATCCAACAAGAATTTTTCACATCTATGTGGAAGGCCCCTAAATGCAGAAATTGCTCGATGCATTGACTCATTGCTAAGTCCCGCTAGTTTGCATAATTTGAGCGCTGCCACAATATTACGTAGATTATGATCGCCAGTGAGTATTATGTCGTCCAGAATCACAATCGTTCCATCCTCAAAAGAGATGTGACAATTTGAGTTTTTAGCGTCCATACTCGATAGATTCTTTTTGACGTCTGAAAGACTAAAATATTGGTTTTCTGCATTTATTTTTATGCTTGATACCACTGAATCATCTTTATTCAATAATGTGAGCGAAGCTCCCTGTAAAATATTTGATTTGGAAGCAATATAATTTTGGATAGTTTTATGTCGATCAATGTGATCTGGAGTAATGTTCAAGATACAGCTGATAGCTCCATGCATGTCATCAACCAACTCAAGCTGATAACTCGAAAGCTCCAGCACATATAGATCTCTAGATGAATTTATTAACTCAAGCATCGGCTTTCCCAAATTACCACCCACGCCTACATTAAGACCCTCACTCTCTGCAACTAGACCAACTAGTGTGGTGACTGTACTTTTCCCATTAGAACCAGTAATTGCGACTACAGGCGCTCTTACTTTTGAGAAAAATAAATCAATCTCCGTCAAGATATTAATACCTTGTTCAATAGCCCTTTGAATAATCGGATCATATAAATTAATTCCAGGACTTTTTAGGATGATATCTATTCCCTCAAGTTTTAAATTAGAGAAAGATCCTGAATAAATTTTAATATTTGGATATTTATTCTTTAGAAGCTCTATCCCGGGAGTGGTTTCTCGTGAATCTGCTGCAATAAAATTCAAGCCCTCTCTCACACAGAAGGTAACCATTGACAATCCTGTCTTACCTAGTCCTAATATCAGATAGTTAAGTGTTTTTGCTTTTTGAGAATCAATGCCGATTTTCATAATTTATCTTATCTTTAAAGTTGCCAATCCAATCAGGACCAAAACTATCGTAATAATCCAAAATCTGACTATAACCCTTGGCTCAGGCCAACCTTTGAGTTCAAAATGGTGATGTATCGGAGCCATTCGAAATACCCGTTTACCGGTTAATTTGAAAGAAACGACCTGAATAATTACCGATAAGGTTTCTATCACAAATACCCCCCCCATAATGGCTAAGACAAATTCCTGTCTTACTACCACAGCCATAATGCCCAAAGAGGCACCAAGCGAAAGAGCACCAATATCTCCCATAAAAACCATTGCAGGATAGGTGTTAAACCAAAGAAATCCGAGGCCCGCTCCACAAATTGCGGCAGCAACTATCGCGACCTCTCCAGCTCCAGAAATAAAAGGTATATTTAAATACTCAGAAAATTGAAAATTGCCGGTTACATAAGCAAAAATACCGAGCGCTCCAGCAATCATCACTGTGGGCAATATAGCAAGACCATCAAGACCATCGGTAAGATTAACCGCGTTACTGGAACCTACAACTACGAAATAAACAAAAACAATATAAAACCATCCCAATGGCAGAGCAAAATCTTTCACGAAAGGAAGCAATAACTCCGTTTCCTCCGGCGTTGATGCAGTGTAGTAGAGAGTGAAAGCGATAAATATTGCTAATATCGATTGCCAGAATATTTTATGTTTTGCAGATATCCCATTTGGATTCTTCTCTACAACCTTTTTATAATCATCAATCCAACCTATTAGGCCGAAACCAACAACAGTAAACAAAATGATCCAAACATAACGATTGCTCAAATCTGCCCACAGCAATGAACTTAAACAAACTGCTAATATAATGAGAGCGCCACCCATTGTTGGAGTTCCATGCTTTTTTAGATGAGTCTCTGGACCATCATCTCGGATTGCTTGCTTCAACTGCATTGAATTAAGCCACATAATTATTCGAGGTCCGAAAATCAAGCTAATTACTAATGATGTCATTGCAGCAAAAATTGCTCGCAAAGTGATGTACTGAAAGACTGAGAGACCATTAATAAATTGTGATAAATATTCTGTTATTAAAACTAACATGTTCTCGGAAAACTCCTTGTAATCTCATCTACAACCCTCTCCATTCTCGAGCTTCTAGATCCTTTTATTAAAATATTTGATCTGAGACCCTTACCAATATTAAGTTTGATGAGTTCTTTAAGTTTTGATAGTAGATGCTCTATCTCTTCATAATGATCACCTTTGAAGATCTTGCTAGCATGACGGCTCAAGTCCCCAAGACTCATTAACTTTTGGATATTTTTCGCTTTCGCAAATTCCCCTAATTCTCTGTGAATTGCCTCTGCTTCGTCACCCAATTCTGCTAAGTCACCTATAACCAAAATATTAAATCCCTGCCTATTGCTTATATTTTCAACCGCTAATTTAAATGAATCAGGATTTGCATTGTATGAATCATCCACTAAGAGTAATAAAGGAGAAATTTTTATGTTTTGAAACCTTGCATAAGGAAGATCAACACTTCTTAAACCAGTGCAAATTTCATCGATAGTCAAACCAAGAGAATGACAAACTGCAGCTGCTGAGAGTGAATTATCAACATGTTGCCGTCCGGAGTGAGGAAGCGATATAGTTCGGGTCTTTGTAGTTCCTGAAGCCCTCTCTCGAACATTGAGATCAAATTTAAAATAACCCTGCTCGTCTGCCTGCAAATTTGAAGAGTATAAATCTGCATTTTTGTCTTTACTTGAAAAAGTATAAATTTGTTTCTCTTTATTTAATTGCATCCAATAATCAGATGCTTTTTCATCTAAATTGATGATAGCAATCCCTTTAGATGCTAGGCCGGAATATATTTCGGATTTTGCAATCACGATATTTTCAATACTTCCGAATCCTTCAATATGGGCCCTTTGAATATTATTTATTATTGCAACATCTGGCTTGGCGATTTCGCATAAATGCTTTATGTCTCCAATCTTGCTAGCACCCATCTCAATAACCCAAAAGTCAGAATCCAATTTATTGGCTAAGACTGATAGGGGTACACCAATTTCATTATTTAAATTACCTTTGGTTTTACATACTGAAAACCTTTGATTCAGTGCAGAAAAAATAGTCTCTTTGACCGACGTCTTTCCAGAGCTTCCAGTAACCGCAATTAATTTGCCTTGAAATTTTTCTCTTTTCATCTCAGCAATTTGTCTCAATGCCAATCTAGTATCTTCCACTACCCATTGAGGCAAATCCGACGAGCAGTTAGCTTTATTAACTACTGCACCACAAATTTTATTTTCTATATCGGGAATAAAAGCATGTCCATCATAAGTTGGACCTTGAATAGCAAAAAATAAGTCACCAGCATTTATCGACCTGCTGTCTATCGATATTGCATTAAACATGACATCTGGATTTAGTATTGTCCCACCAAAACGTTCTGCCGCAGCTGCCAAGCTAAAACTTGTCATGATGCAAGACTCCGAGATGAGTCCTTATTTGGGAAAGTTTTACTAAGCATCTCTTGAGCTTTCAGTTTGTCGCTAAAAAAATATCGCTCGCTCCCGATTAGTTGATAATTTTCATGGCCTTTACCCGCTATAATCACTGTGTCACTTGATTCAGCAGAGGTGATAGCTAGGGAGATGGCACTGGATCTATCGTACTCAACTTGCACGGCTCCGATTAAGTTTTGCTTTACATCTTCTATGATGCGCTCTTGTGATTCAGTTCTGGGATTATCATTCGTGAGTATAATATGGTCCGCATATTTCTCGGCGATTTGACCCATTTGAGATCTTTTTCCTTTATCCCGATCACCACCGCAACCGAACACAACCCAAAGAGATTGCCTACAATGAGACCGCAGCGCAACTAAAGAATTTTCAAGTGCATCAGGCGTGTGAGCGTAATCAATAATTACTCTTGGCCCCCCATTTTCATAATTGGAGATTACCTCCATTCGGCCCAATGGCGCTTTTAAGTGGGGAATGATTTCAGAAACTAAATCAAGATCATCTTGATTTTGATTGCTTAAACTTATCATGTATGCTGATATAACAGCTAACAAATTGTATAAATTAAACTTTCCAAGTAGTGAGGAATTCACCTTTATCATCCCCCAGGGAGTAACTACATCTGCTATTATTCCATCAGCGACTAACTCGAAATTTTTACAATGAATATCCGCAGCTAAATTACTAAGACTATATGAAATAGCCTCAATTGAAGGCTCTAGCGAAGCGTATATTTTTCGTCCATAATCATCATCAATATTTACAACCGCAAATCGGATTTTGTGTTCTTTGAAAAGTTTCATTTTAGATGCTGCATAATCTTGCATAGTGGCGTGATAATCTAAATGATCTCTACTCAAATTAGTGAAGATTGCCGTGTCTATCTCTACTCCCGATAACCGATATTGGTCCAAACCATGCGATGATGCCTCTAGCGCAACGTGCTTATAGTTCGAAGATGAAAATTGATATAAATATTTCTGTAAAGAGGCAGCATCAGGTGTAGTAAGATTTAAATCACTATTTGAATAATCATTGTCTTCCTCATCGCAAGACAATTTTGCACCCAAAGTACCGATATATCCGCATTTTCCTAATACGTTTTCTCTCTCAAAAAGCTTATTAATCAATTGTCTGTAAAGTTGAGCACACGTGGTTTTCCCATTGGTGCCAGTCACAGCCATTACGTTGATTTTTTTGCTTGGTTCAGAGTAGAATCTGCCGGCTAAATGGGAAATATTCTGTGTTAATCCAATAACACCAATGATTGGTACGTCAAGCTTTTCTTGATGCTCATGAAACTTTTGAGTGGTCTTTGAATCACCGTCCCAATCTGTAATTATGGCAATAGCACCTCGACTCTTCGCCTCATCAATATAATCAAAACCATCAACGCTTGATCCTTTTGCCGCCAAAAAAACATCTCCAGGATTGATATTAATGCTTGAAACAGATAATCCATTAACAATAATTTCCGGACAAACTCTGGACGTCGTAAAATTTGATAGGATATTTTGCAAAGTAATCATGATGACTTTCCTTGCTCTTCTAAATTCTCATGGTTGACCCAGCTGCTACTCTGTTTATCAGGTGATATCCGCAAGAGTTGAAGGGCTCTCTCTGTTACTTTTGAGAAGATTGGTGCGGCAACCAATCCTCCAAAATATTTTCCTTCGCTAGGTTCATCGATAATAACTACTGTCACAACTCTTGGATTTGAGGCAGGTGAAAAACCCGCAAATGCTGAAACATACTTATTCTCATCATACCCACCTCCCGCCTTTACTTTATGTAATGTAGCGGTTTTCCCAGCTACACGATAATGTGGAATCATCGCATTTTTCCCTGTCCCACTCTCGCTTACCACAGACTCCAACATGTTATTTACAGTTTTAGATAAATCACTACTGAAAACTCTGGAAACATTCGTCTCCCCCTCATCCAGAAGCAATTTAATATCTTTTTTCAGTCCGTTGTTCGCTAAAACGCCATAGGCTCGTGCTAGTTGGAGCGGCGAGGCACTCAAACCATATCCAAATGCAAAAGTCGCCTGAGTCACTGGATGCCAATCCCGGTATGATGGCAACATGCCCATTGATTCTCCTGGAAAACCACTTCCGAGATATTCACCAAAGCCAACTCGTGAAAATACATCTCTCATTTCATGCGCATCTAAATTGAGAGCAATTTTTGTCGTTCCTACTTGACTGGATTTCGACAAAACTCCTCTCAAATCAAGCTCACCATAATTAACAGGATCAACAAAAGTTTTATACTCAACTTTTAAATATCCTGGTGAGGTGTCAATTAAGCTTTCAAGCTGATACTGTCCACTTTCTAGCGCCGCTAACATAGTGAAAGGTTTAACAGTTGAGCCTGGCTCTATTAAATCGGTAATGGCTCGATTTCTGAGTGCCATTTGATTCAGACTTTCTCTATTATTTGGATTGAAAGACGGCTGATTTGCCATGGCAAGAATTTCACCAGTCAAAACATCTAAGATCACAATAGATCCACCTTGCGCTTTATGTTGCTTGACTGCTTTTTTCAACTCAGTATAAGCGGCGTATTGAATTCGCAAATCTATACTTAATTCTAGATCATTTCCTGGTTTTGATGGCTTAACTAAAGATAAATTATTTATAACTCGACTTTTTACATCTTGAACAACTTTTCTTGTCCCCCTCTCTCCTTTTAACCAAGCATTAAAGGCTAACTCTAAACCTTCTTGCCCGGCATCTTGATAATCAGTGATACCAATTAACTGCGCTGTCACCTCCCCAGCTGGATAATAACGCTTGTATTGCGTCTCTCTATACAACCCTTCAACTTCTAAATCTAAAATTGCTTCTGCATCTGCATCTGATAGATGTCTAGCTAGATAAATGAATGATTTTTCTTTGTATAGTGTGAGTCTATCTTGCAATTCCTTTTCAGAAATATTTAAAGCTTTTGATAGCCTTCTGTAATCAGCACTCTTGATTTTCTGAGGATTACCAACTATGTCGATAACAGGGGTGCTGATAGCAAGTGGCTTGCCATATCTGTCAAGAATAGCGCCCCTAGGCGCAGGAATTTCTATATTTCGAACAGATCTGATCTCGCCTTGATGCTTTAAAAAATCAACTCCAAATTCATGATTAGGTAAAATTTGAAGATAAGCGACTTTAACTATTATCGAAATAGGGAGGCTGACTAAAACTAAACTTAGCAGTATATAGCGCCACCCGGGAGCACTTGTTCTTTTGGCTTTATTTGCAGCCATTCTAATTTATCTCCAAACGATTTTGATCCACAGCTATTATGTCTGGACTTTGAGGGATAACCATTTTTTGATTTTCCCTTGCGATTTTTTCAACTCGATGCATCGAACCCCAAGCACTATACTCAAGAAGCAGACGTCCATAATTTATTTCCAAATTCATTCCATCTTTTTCCAAGTAACTTAATTCTGAATACTTCTCCCGACATAGGTGATTTGCATAAACAACAGCAATAGCAGAAATTAAAACAGCTAACCAAAGAATGAAATTTCTTAAATAATCCATTGATAACGTATTTCGATTATATATAGGCATTGTCACGCAACTCTCTCCGCCACACGCATAATGGCGCTCCTCGATCTTTTATTTTCTTGAATATTAAAACCTGAGGGCTTTATGCTTTTCCCAATATTGCGGAGTAAAATTTTATGCTCTGCGTCCCTTATCGGAATACCTTTGGGTAGCACCGGACCCTTTTCTTTCTCTCGAATAAACTGCTTCACCTTCCTGTCTTCGAGGGAGTGAAAACTTATCACAACGAGTCTCCCTCCAACTTTTAATATTTTGAGCACGTTCTTCAATAGGACATCCAAATCCTCAAGCTCATTATTGATATGAATTCGTATTGCCTGAAAAATTTTAGTCGCAGGATGTTGCCCTCTTTTCCATCTTGGGTGAGCTTCGGAAACTATGGCAGCTAATTGATGTGTAGTTTCTATTGGTTCCTGAAATCGTTTTTGAATAATATTTTTCGCAATTCGTACAGCAAACTTTTCCTCACCGTATGTTTTGAAAATTTTAATAAGCTCATCCTGATCTGACTCAGCAATCCATTGTGCTGCGGTCATGCCCTTTGAATTATTCATACGCATATCAAGTGGCCCATCGTGTAAAAAACTAAATCCTCTATCACCTTGATCTAATTGTGGCGAGGAGACACCCAAATCGAGCAACACACCAGATACATCTCCAAGATTGCCTCTTTTTTTCAAAACTAGATGCAACTTGGAAAAGCTTTCATGAATTAGTTCTAATCGCTCCTCAAATTTAAATACTACTTTTCCAAGATCAATAGCTACTGGATCTTTATCAAATCCTATGACTCTTCCTTTGCTTGATAAACGGCTCAATAATTCTTTTGTGTGCCCGCCTCTACCGAATGTCCCATCAACGTAGAGTCCATTCGCATCGATAAGCACTGAATTAATGGCTTCATGTAAAAGGACTGGAGTATGAGCACTCAATTTTCATCACCAAGACAAATTTTTTAATGCTTCGGACATAGATTCTCTCTCGCTTAAAATCTCGAGATAGCTCTCTCGAGATTTCATAACCTCCACGTTCCATTGTTCCTCCGACCAAATTTCAAGTCTTTGTGTTCTTCCAACCAGAACGATATGCTTGTGTAGAGCTGCAAAATCTCTCAACTCTTGTGGAATCAAGATTCTCCCATTTCCATCTAACTGAAGATCCTTGGCCTGCCCAATAATAAACCGACTAAGCATCTCTCCAAGTTCATCCATAGCTGGGAGAGAAGCCACTTTTGCTTCAAATTTTTTCCACTCTGGAAGTGGTGAAAGTGTAAGACATGGACTCTTCATATCTATCGTGATGACCATTGCACCATTACATAATTCAGAGAGGACAGACCGATAGCGAGTTGGTATAGCCATCCGCCCTTTCGAATCCATATTTATTGAATCACTACCCCTGAACATTTAAGATTTACCCACTTTTTACCACTTTTTACCAAAACATAACACTAATGGGATAAACCTATAAAGTCAAGACGATATTTATTCTAAAAACCTAATAAAATCAGTAGCTTCCAAGATAAATTGCAATCCCAATTAAAACAAAAAAAACGTAAGATATTTTCACAATAAAAAACATCTAACTAATAAGAAAACTTAAAGTAACTTCTAGGAAATAAGGTTTTTAAGAATAAAACGCTATCAAAATATTATTTTTTATAAAAGAGCTGACCTATAAGCCGGGTTCTGTCGAGGACAATCATTCATCTAGGACGATTGTCACCAATCGCCTCAAGCAACCTACCCGTCTCCTCATGCGGGTCACATGATCTGGAGACCTATTTGGTCTTGCTCCAAGTGGGGTTTACCTAGCCATTACTGTTACCAGTAAAGCGGTGCGCTCTTACCGCACCTTTTCACCCTTGCCTGTATTCAGAAGAATCATCGGCGGTCTGCTCTCTGTGGCACTTTCCATAAGCTCACGCTTCCCAGGTGTTACCTGGCACTCTACCCTACGGAGCCCGGACTTTCCTCTATAAACCAAAACTCTTGGCTATAGCGATTGTCTAGTCAGCTCACGCACAGAATCATAACATATCAGGAAACAGTTTGAGATATCCAATACCAAGCTATTATGATTAATTACTTTTTAACAGGGAGTGTTCGACTGATCCAAAGAATCAGTTTTTTTCGCATCGCTGGATCACTTATCTTATCTTTGGCAAGTGGCTGAATAAGTTTGTCTTGCACTAAAGCTTTATAGATAAATTCAACTTTCAATTTTTGAGAGTCATGAGACTCGATTTCACCATATCCTCTGGCACGGATGTATTTGCTACCTATAATTAAGGCTTTCTTTAGCAACTCGTTATCATCATCAGTTTTATTCATATACATTACTCAACAAACAATCTGGCATTTCTAAATAGCCGCATCCAACCGCTGTAAACACCTGAATTTTTCGGTCGCCAAGAGTTTGTTACATTTCTGAAAACTCTTTCTGGATGAGGCATCATTATTGTTGCTCTTCCATCTAAAGAACATAAACCTGTCAAACCTTCAGGCGATCCATTTGGATTGTGAGGATACGACTTAGCGACTTTTTTATCATTATCAACAAATCTTATTGCGACTTGTTTATTATCTTTCAAGTTCTGAAAATCCTGCTCATTCTCGAAACTCGCTCTCCCCTCACCGTGAGATACCGCAATTGGCATGAATGAGCCCTCCATGTCTTTAAGCAACACTGAAGGCGACGGCTCCACAACAACGAGAGAAAAACGAGCCTCAAATTGTTCTGATTTATTCTGTACAAATTTTGGCCAGTGCTCCGCACCTGGAATTAAGTCTTTCAAAGCACTTAACATCTGACATCCATTACAAATTCCAAGCGAGAAGGTTTCAGGCTTGTTAAAAAATGATTCGAATTCTTCTCTCAAATAGCTATTAAACAAAATGGTTTTAGCCCATCCCTCGCCCGCTCCTAAAACGTCACCATATGAAAATCCACCACATGCAACTAATCCTTGATAGTCAGATAAATTCGACCGCCGCGATAGCAGATCACTCATATGAATATCCACACAATTAAAGCCTGCCTGATCAAAGGCAGCAGCCATTTCAACTTGACTATTTACGCCCTGCTCTCTCAAAATCGCGATTGAGGGCCTCGCTTTCGTTGCGATTAACGGCGCGACAATATCATCAGATGCATCAAATGATGTGTCAACCAGCAATCCTCTATCTCCATCACTGGAGAGTTTTTGAAATTCCTCAAGCGCGCATGCAGGATTATCTCTCTCAGATGCCATTCTGTAAGACACCTCACTCCAAGCGCCTCGCAAGTCGCGCACTGAGCTACTGAAGATAGATTTTCCATGGCTCAAAATATCAACCGTATTTGTAGCATTTATTTTAGCAATCTCAAGCGTGCGCAATCCTTTTGAATTTAAATTGGATACGATATCTAGATAATCCTCGTTTCTCACTTGTATAACTGCTCCGAGTTCCTCATTAAAAAGAAAGTTTTCAATCTTCTCGGTATCGGCAAATATTGTTAAGCCAACATTACTTGCAAAGCTCATCTCAGCTAAAGTGGTTATCACTCCACCATCAGATCTATCATGATAAGCAAGAATTGCTTGTTCTTTGTGGTATTTCTGTATCTCCTCAAAAAAAATTACCAACATTTTAGGATCATCGAGATCCGGAGAAAGATCACCGATTTCTGAATGCGTTTGCATATAAATCGATCCGCCCATTCTCTCTTTTTGCGATCCGAGGTCAATTAACATTAACTTTGTATCAGAATTTTCAGTTTCTAGTTGGGGAGTGACTGCTAATCTTACATCTTGCACTGGCGCAAAAGCCGAAATAACTAGAGATAGAGGTGAGACAACCTCTTTCTGATCCGACATATCCTGCCATGAGGTCTTCATAGATAATGAATCTTTGCCAACAGGAATACTAATACCTAATTTTGGGCACAATTCCATACCCACCGCCTTGACGGTTTGGTATAAGGCAGCATCCTCGTCGTTATCACCAGAGGCGCACATCCAGTTGGCGGATAATTTAATATCACTTATTTTGTTTATTGCACAGGAGGAAATGTTCGTTATGGCCTCAGCAACTGCCATTCGACCAGAGGCAGGTGCATCAAGCAAAGCTAATGGAGATCTCTCACCAACCGACATCGCCTCACCTTTAAAACTATCATATGAAATTGTAGTTACCCCACAGTCTGCGACCGGCACCTGCCAAGGTCCCACCATTTGATCTCTCGAAACCATGCCGCCAACTGATCGATCACCGATAGTTATGAGGAAATTTTTATTTGCAACCGTAGGGTGTTTCAATACATTAAAAATGGCACTTTCAAGATCTACTTCATTTATGTTTGATACCTTAGATTTGCTATTTTTCTTGCGAACAGATTTCTTAAGTTTAGGAGTGTTACCAAATAGCACCGACATAGGCATTTGGACGGGGTCATTCTCAAAATGATTATCATGGACGCTAATAATTTTTTCTTCAGTAGCGACTCCAACTACAGAGAAAGGGCATCTCTCACGCTCGCATATCTTTTCAAAAGTTTTGAGATTTCCATCATTTATCGCCAGGACATACCTCTCTTGGCTTTCATTGCACCATAACTCTAAGGGATTCATATTCAACTGGTCATTAGGAATTTTGCGCAATTCAAACGAGCCGCCAGTTCCTCCGTCCTTTACGAGCTCTGGAAGAGCATTGGAAAGTCCTCCAGCTCCCACATCATGAATAAATTCTATTGGATTAAGGTCACCAAGCTGCCAACATGAATCAATAACTTCCTGACAGCGCCTTTCAATTTCAGGGTTTTGTCTTTGAACTGAAGCGAAATCCAAGTCTTCAGAGCTAGATCCTGATGTCATTGATGAAGCCGCACCACCACCCAATCCAATAAGCATTGCAGGACCCCCTAAAACAACCAAATGGGTGCCCTGTGAAAACTTCTTCTTTTCAATATGCGACTCTTTTACATTCCCATAGCCACCTGCAAGCATTATGGGCTTATGATAGCCCCAACGCCTATCATCAACGGTCATCTCAAAACTTCTGAAATATCCACATATATTTGGACGACCAAATTCATTATTAAATGCTGCGCCACCAATGGGACCTTCCAACATTATTTCATATGCTGATACAACCCTATCCGGCTTACCATATTCACTTTCCCAAAGTTGGACAAAGCCAGGTATCTGAAGATTTGATACAGAAAATCCAACTAATCCCGCCTTCGGTTTTGCGCCTTTACCCACAGCACCTTCATCTCTAATCTCCCCACCTGCTCCGGTGCCTGCACCTGGGAAGGGTGCAATCGCAGTTGGATGATTATGAGTTTCAACCTTCATTACAATATGAATTGGCTCTTGATGAGTTTCGTATATTTTGCTCTCAGGATTGGGGAAAAATCTTCCCGCGTTATGACCGCTAATGACTGCCGCATTGTCTGAATAAGCAGATAAAACACCTCTACCACTTTTTTCAGTCGTGTTTTTAATCATCTCAAACAATGAGCGGTCATCTTGAACACCATCAACAGTCCAAGTTGCGTTAAAAATTTTATGTCTGCAATGTTCAGAGTTTGCCTGAGCAAACATCATAAGTTCAGTGGTACTTGGATTTCTGTTTAATTCAATGAATTTTTCTGTTAGATAATCAATTTCGTCTTGAGCAAGCGCAAGACCGAAAGTTAAATTCGCATTAAATAATGCTTCAGATCCTTGATTCAAAATGTCTACATAATCTATCGACCCTGGAGAGTGCTCTGCGAATAATTGTTTTGCATCCAACATGTTGCACAACACACTCTCTACCATTCTATCGCTTATACCCAGTTCAATTTTTTTCAAATCACTCTCGGTAAATTCCGATATTGATTGAATATAATATGCAATACCTCTCTCGATTCTTTTGACTTTAAACAAACCGCAATTTTGCGCGATATCAGTGGCTTTACTCGACCAAGGAGAAATAGTTCCCAATCTTGGAACAACTAAAAAAAGATGCCCTTCTTTCTTAATTTCGCTAGCTTCGCCATATTTAAGAATTTCCTCTAAAACAGAGAACTCATATTTAGTTAACTCTTCATCACATCTCACAAAATGCACGAAATTTGCACTCAGGTTTTCTATTTTGGGAACTTGATTTTGAAGTTTCTGCAGTAATCGCTTATGTCTAAACTTTGAGAGAGAGCTAGCACCTTCAAATATGATCATGGCTGTTCTATAGTAGATAACGATATAAAAGAGTTTATCAAAAAAGTTTTAATCGCTGTGATAAGTTTTCGGAATTAAAAAGTAATTTGTAAAAATATTTTAGTTTATGAGGGCGAGATTTTTTGCTACACAGAGCTAGACGACTTAAACGCTTTAGGAATCGATTACTATTTTTAGTTGCTGTAATCCTTCTACTTATTTTTGCTCTGAGCAGTAATCAAATGACCGACATTGAGCGAGTTGAAACAAGAGGATTTATCAACTTTTTAACAATATATGGTCCAACCACATATTTCGTTGATGGTGAGGGTGAAAACGGATTTGACTTCCTCCTCGCAAAGTCCTTTGCCGATAGCATAGGGGTTGATTTAAAAGTAGAAATAAAACCAAATTTATCCAGCCTCTTAAATGCTCTTGGTGGCCCAAAAGGAGATATGGCCTCAGCAAATCTGATTCAATCAGTACTAAATGAACAGCAATTCACTACCTCGGAACCATATCTAAGTACAGATCAATATTTGGTTTATAAACGAGGTAAATTTAAACCTTCAAACCTAGGTGAGGTCAAAGAGAGTGCTCACTTTATTTCTAACTCAGTGAGCGAGCAAACAATTTCGAAAATTAGACAAAAGACGCCAAACATCGTTTTATATGAGACCGCTGACTTGCAGATTTCTGATCTTTTTAAGTCAATAGAGGAAGAAAAAATTGATTACGCAATTGTTAACTCTATCGAGTATTCGGTTAATCGACACATACATCCTGGTGTAGGAATTGCATTTTCAATCGTACAAAATAATCCCATCTCTCTTGCCTTCCCAAGGCATGAGGATGGAACACTTTCAACATTAGCTAATAAATTTATAAAAGAAGCAAAGCAGGACGAAACTCTGAAGGACCTGACACAAATACTTACTTCGTACAGTGATAAATTTTCTGTTGCCGACTCAAAACGATTAAGCGATCTTGCTGAAACTAGATTACCAACATACAAAAAAAGCTTCGAAAGTGCGGGTGAGAAATATAACATCGATTGGCATTTACTTGCAGCAATGGCTTATCAAGAGTCACATTGGGACCACAAAGCGATATCCCCCACTGGAGTGAGAGGCTTGATGATGCTTACATTAACTACTGCAAAAGAAATGGAGATCTCAAATAGACTCGATCCATTCCAAAGCATTGAAGGTGGATCAAAATACTTGGCAAAGCTTAGAAGTATAATGGATCCCGATATTATAGAGCCGGATAGAACCTTGATGGCTCTTGCTGCATACAATGTTGGACGAGGGCATCTTGAAGACGCAAGAGTACTGGCAAGTCGAGATGGAAAAGATGATAGAAAGTGGACAACTATCCGTGAGTATCTTCCATTACTTAGCAGAAAAAAATTCTACAGTACGGTCACACATGGATATGCCAGAGGCAATGAACCCGTGCGTTATGTCGATAATATCTTGTATTATCAACAATTTCTAAAGTTACAGACAATGACAAGTACTGAGAATGATAATTTCTCAAATCAGGATTCAAACAGCAACAAAAAGTGGCGGGATAATATCCCGCCGACAATTTAGAACATTTTTTTAGTTTTTCGTCTCGCATGAAAAAATTTCTGCATCAAACATGCACATCTTTCTCTCATCATCCCACCAGAGAAATTGATCTTATGGTTTAAATTGATCTTATCAATCAAAATAGGATTGCTTTTCACTACACCCGCTTTAGGCTCATCAGCACCGAAAAAAAGATTTTTAATCCTGGCATGAATCATAGCACCATAGCACATCAAACATGGTTCAATGGTCACATAAAGATCACAATCTACCAATCGGTAATTTCTCTCAAACTTAGCCGCATTTTTTAATGCAATCATCTCGGCATGAGCAGATGGATCTGAAAGCTGTATACATGAATTATAACCTTCTCCAATAATTTCATTTTCCTTCACAACGACAGAACCCACAGGAACTTCACCGATATCTCGCGCTATTTCAGCTAATTCAATTGCTCGCTCCATGAAAAGAGGATTGCCATTCAAATTAGTCATTTTGCTGATCAGCATGATTAATAGTGGTTTGTTGCAAAATTTTTATTTGAGCTTCAAAAGCGAAACTAAATGAGAAAACACTTATCACGCTTAGAATAACAATAATCTTTTGTATTGTTGCTTGCCGAATCATCTCATTGATATCTTCGAAAGGATTTCCAGTCGACAGCAGTTGGTAACATACATAAGCGACAACAGAAAACAAATAAAATCCTGCGATAAATGCATAACGTTTTTGAATATTACTTCTCAACAGAACAATTAAAAAACACAAACAGCCTGGAACCATTAATCTGAATGCATTCAGTGCGAAAAATATGTGTATGTCTAAGTATAAATCGTAAGGCGTTAATCCAACACCGGCAAAAAATAGAGTTCCAATAAAAAGAAAGAAGGAACCAAGACATGATAGATACCAATTCAGCACATCCTCACGAAACAGTTGTGGTATCCATAGAAAAGCTATTCCAACTAATGCAAACACAAACATCGACATGTTGAAAAAGAAATTCGACAGAAAATTTTGCTCTGACGAGTGTGATTCATAACCTCCCAAATCACTTAAAAAATTATGAGTAAAGGAGTATCCCTCTTGAGATGAATCATGAATATTACCTCCGGGATAAAAAAGTGCAGACACAAAAACACAGAGAAGGAAAAATACAGGAACGACTCTTAACGTCTTGATCGCCAACAACAAATTCATCTAAAAGTGCCTTAAACTATCGTAATACCAATCAACTTTACTTGATTTTTTAGTGCAAATGATAATAATTAGCGTTCGCAAAAAACAAAACGCACTTTATGCTATATTTTATCCGAATTTACACTCTTTTAGCACTTCTTGCCTTGTTCAACACACAATCTTTTGGTTCAGAAGTCAATGTTTACTCAGCGCGACAAGAAGCTCTAATAAAACCACTATTAGATGAGTTTACTAAAAAAACAAATATTAAAGTTAATTTGGTTACTGGAAAAGGGGATGCACTGCTGACTCGTTTAGTAAATGAAGGAAGAAATTCTCCTGCAGATGTTTTGCTTACAGTCGATGCTGGTCGTCTACATAGAGCTCAAGAATCTGATGTTTTACAACCGATCAAAGATGAAAGAATTAATGGCCTAATCCCCAAAAATCTCAGAAGTATTGATAATATGTGGTTTGGTCTGAGTATCAGAGCCAGAGTGATTATGTTTGCAAGCGACAGAGTGAATGAATCAGAACTAGAATCGTATGAGTCTCTCAGTGATGAAAAATGGAAGGGTCGCATTTGCATAAGATCGTCGAGCAATATATATAACCAATCATTAGTTGCAGGAATGATTGCTCAGAATGGGCTTGAAAAAACAGAGGCTTGGCTTCAAAAATTCACTGACAATTTTGCTAGAAAACCAACAGGCGGGGATCGTGATCAAATCAAGTCAGTAGCAGCAGGTGAATGTGATATAGCTGTTTCCAATAGTTACTATCTAGGGCATATGCTCAATTCTTCAGATTTAAAGCAAAGAGCAGCAGCCGAGCAAGTAACTTTATTTTGGCCAAATCAGAAAGATCGAGGAACTCATATAAATATCTCTGGTGCTGGCGTTACAAAGCACTCTAAAAATATCGAGAATGCAAAAACGCTAATTGCGTTTCTTGCAAATGATGAAAGTCAACGTTGGTATGCTGATAAAAACAATGAATTCCCGATTCGAGATAATGTTGAAGTAAGCCCCACTCTAGACGCCTGGGGACCATTTATTGCCGACCAAATGAATGTCTCTCAACTCGGTAAATTTAACGCCGATGCAATCAAAGCAATGGATCGTGCTGGTTGGAAATAACACTCAATAATCCTAAACCGTTCAAAAGCAAGAGGGAGAAACCTTACTGGCTGTTTACTCTATTTGCGTCTACTTTTCTAATAGCAGCGCCAGTTTTATTTATTTTGAGTCATCTTTTTATGCCTTTCTCAGACTCTTGGGCACATTTATTTGACACAGTTCTATCTGACTACATTTTTAATTCAATCGCGCTGATGCTCGGCGTTGGCATAGGCACACTGATGTTGGGTGTTGGAGCTGCATGGCTTACTGCAATGTGTGAATTTCCGGGGCGTAAATTTTTTGCTTGGGCATTTCTACTTCCCCTTGCAATGCCGGCTTACATAATTGCTTATACCTATACAGGAATTCTAGACTTCGCCGGCCCTGTACAGTCAACTTTGAGGGAAGTGTTTAACTGGGCTTATGGTGATTATTACTTTCCCAATGTCCGCTCACTGGGTGGAGCAATATGTATGCTCACCCTTGTGCTTTATCCATACGTTTATATGCTAGTCAGACTTGCACTTTCGGAACAATCAACTGCCATATTAGAAGCTAGTAGAATTTTAGGAAAAACTTCTTGGCAATCTCTTTTCAGTGTAGCCCTTCCAATGGCCCGTCCCGCTATCGTTGCAGGTATAACTTTAGCACTAATGGAGACATTAGCTGATTATGGAACAGTAGAATTTTTTGGTGTAAGTACTTTTACCACGGGAATATTTAGAACTTGGTATGGTCTTGGAGACTTGCAAACAGCTGCACAACTGTGCTCCTTTTTACTACTTTTTGTATTTTTTCTAATTATTTTAGAAAAAAAATCACGTAATAAATTGCGGTTCCATCAAAATAAGTCTGTCAAAAAACTGTCCAAAATAAATCTTACTAAGGGGAGAGCAGCAACTGCAGTATTTTTCGCTGGCTCCTTGGTAGCAGTTGGGTTTTTCATACCTGCGATACAGTTACTATTCTGGACATTAGATTATTGGAAGAACGTATGGGACGCTGACTTTATAAATCTTTTATTTAATAGTTTCTTCCTAGCAGCAACCTCAGCTAGCGTATGCGCTTTGATGGCAATTTTTTTAGCGTATAGCAAAAGAGAGTTCAAAAACAAGGCAGCTCACACATCAGCAGGTATAGCCGGAATTGGTTATGCAGTCCCAGGCACTGTTATTGCAATTGGTGTATTGATTCCAGCAGCTTGGTTGGATAACCACTTAGATTATTTAAGTACCTTATATTTAGATATGCCGATTGGACTTCTATTTAGCGGCTCGATGGTAATATTGGTATTTGCCTATCTTGTGCGATTTTTATCCATATCTCTTAATACAATGGATTCAGGTCTTTCAGCAATAAAACCTGGGCTCGATGAGTCTGCAAGGTCACTAGGGGCATCAAAGAAAAATGTGTTAACCAAAATCCACATACCTATTTTAAAAACTAGCGTTTTGACAGCTTTTCTTCTTGTTTTTGTGGAAGTGATGAAAGAGCTACCAACCACCCTTATACTTAGACCTTTTAATTTTAATACTCTTGCTGTAAAAACTTACGAGCTAGCGTCTGATGAACGCTTACTCGATGCGGCACTTCCTGCTTTATGTATTGTTATGATAAGTTTAATCCCAATACTTTTCGTATCTAAAAGTATTGTTATTGACAAGGCTAAACATGAGTGATCAGCTTGTAATTAAAGATGTTACTGTCAAATTTGATAATGTAACAGCGATTAAAAATATCTGTTTTTCACTAGAAAAAGGTGAAATTGGCTGTTTATTAGGTCCATCAGGTTGCGGAAAGACAACCTTATTGAGGGCTATCTCTGGATTTGAACCCATCCAAGCAGGATTAATTTCTTTAGATAACGAGGAAATAAGCACGACTAGTTTTTTGAAACCACCCGAGAAAAGAAAAGTCGGAATGGTTTTTCAAGATTTTGCTTTATTTCCACATTTGAATGTCGAGGCAAATGTGGAATTTGGACTGGCCAATTTATCACCCAAGACAAAGATAAAAAAAATCAAAGAAATGCTCAGCTTGGTAGGTTTGGAGAAAATTTCAAAAAGATATCCCCATGAATTATCCGGTGGTCAACAACAAAGAGTTGCGCTCGCTCGCGCTTTGGCTCCTGAACCGAGCATCATCTTGCTAGATGAGCCTTTTTCAAACCTTGATACAGAGCTGAGATCACAATTAGCATTTGAAGTGAGGGATCTTCTTAAGAAAAGGCAGGTTACTGCTTTGCTAGTGACTCATGATCAAGATGAGGCTTTTGCAATTTCCGATAAAATTGTTCTACTAAATGATGGAAAGATTGAACAGTTAGACACGCCTTATCAAATCTATCACAAACCTAATAGTCTTTTTGCAGCTGATTTTATTGGCAAAGGAACGATCATAAATGTTGGTATTGATGCAACCGGTTTACTCGCTAATAATCTAGGATCTCTCTCCCTAAATTCTTTACCCTCTGACATGGGAAACTCTGTTAAGTTATTAGTCAGACCTGATGATATAGCGTTTGAAGAAAGCTCTGAAACGAAACTTAAAATTGTATCCAAGTCATTTCTAGGACCTAACTATCTCTATGATCTCGCGTTAGAAGATGGACAAACGGTTCCTTGTCTGACACACAGTCATATTGATGTGGATGTGGGCGATGATCTACCGGTGAAATTTGATTTACGGCATGTTGTAATTTTTAATGCGAATTAAAAGTCAAAGATCAGTTCTTGCTTGCTTTCTTCGCTTAAGTTTTTTCAACTGCCACTCAGGAAGCTTCACTCGCGTGTCATAATCTGCATTTGGATCGAACTGAGACATGTCTTCCGACGCCAACTTATTTATTTTCACTAAGATTTTTTTGAGGGATTCTTTTAATTTCATTTTTTTCATTGCTCTTAAATATTAAACAGAAAAAAAGCCGTCCAAAAAGACGGCTTTAAGTCATCAATATTCCACTGTTATCTCTGTGCTATCTTATTACTATTCTTAAAGCAATCATTTTTCAAATAATCAATCATCGCTGTATAAAACTTAACCTTGTGATCAAAGAAAAGAGTGTTATAGAAGTGATCAGCACCTTTGAGCCAAACTTGATCAAATACTTTGTCATGCTTTTCTAACTCTTTGATGTACCGTCGAACAGCTCTTGGAGGCGTCCTCTGGTCAACATCACCGTGGATTAGAAGCATCGGGATATTCACATTCTCCACCTCATTTATTGGAGATACGCTGTTGTCCCACATTTTTATCTGCTCTATAGATGTTCGAGTTACAAAGGCATTCATCCGGTTCCGTGAGTAATTAACTTGTTCATTCGGATCTGGAACCGATGCGCCCGCAATAACGCATTGATAAATTTGAGGATCTCTTGCAGCCGCAACAAGGGCTGCATAACCTCCATAAGACCAACCAAACATCATCATCCTATCGGGATCTGCCAGTCCTTCTTCCGCCAAAAACAGTGCTCCATCATCTTTATCGTCCTGCATCTGGTATCCACCTTGGCCCCCATTTATGAACGCGGTTTGGTAAAAATCTAACCCATAGCCTTCTGTACCTCTGTATGATGGCTGTAAAACAAGATAACCATTATTCGCCAAAAGTTGTCCCCACTCATCATAAAAGACTTTTTCTGGCACAAATGGACCACCGTGTGGCATCACGACTAAAGGATATGGCGGGGGACTATTAGGGATAGTAATTGACCCATGAATATTTTTTCCATCTCGAGCTTTGTACGTAATAGCTTTTACATCTGCTAATGCATCACTGGCTAGTTGAGGCTTCGTTGATCCTATAACTTTAAGCTCACCGTTTTTAAGTAAATAAAATGTTCCAGGATCTCGAGGGCTGTAATTTTCAACAATTAAGCTATTTCCGTCAACGGATCTAGTGTTTATAGAGAATCTCCCAGCATGGGGTATTAATGCCTTAATCTGATCGTAGAGAGCTTTCTCCTCACCATCAAACCATTCTATCTTTTCCTCATTTCCTTGATAATACCTCACCCCCGTTATCAAATCTGGATGCTTTCTATAATTTGTGTGAAAACGTACGCCAGCGATATCGACATCATTTCTTCTATAAATAAGTTCTTTATATTGTTTCTCTTGAGGATCAAATGACCAAAGACCAAGCTTATCATTTCCGTTATGCGCAACGACTAACAAATCTGTCGGATCGAGGGGGTCTCGACCCGCTATATACCAGGATTCAAAACTCTCTCTGTGCGTTTTATTCACAACATCCCATTCAGTGCTACCAATTGGTCGGTAATAACTCACGAATTCATTTGTAACTCCATCATAACCACGCGCAGTCATGGGATTACCATCCTCATCAAAATCAAAACCATATTTTTCTTCAGATTCTCTAGTGATCAACTTCTTTCGTTTAGTTTCGATGTCATATAAAAAATATTTTGTTGGTCGTCGACCCGCACTCAAAATAACTTTATTAGGATATTTTGGTAGGGTGCTAGCCAAACCCCCACCTAATTCAGGCCCTAGTTTTTTAACAGTTGAATTCTTGCCGTCTAGTGTAATTATTCCTGATGAATTCTCATACACACCCCGATTGTATCCATCAATTTTATCCCTCACTTTTTGCCTAGCTCTGAAAAAAATACGGTCATCAGTAACCCAGTAAAATCGGGTAATTTCCATTGGATCGGCGTCCATCTGCCCAATCCTCTCCAACGTTTCTGCCTTGTATATTTCAATTTGAGGATTCTCTCCAGTTGAATTTATTCTTAGCAATGCGAGTGTCTCACCATTAGGAGACAAAGAAACATTCGCTATATTAGCTCGCTTTGCCCAAGCTTCAACAGGATATATCTCCGCTGAGGTTTGAGACGTGTAGAAAATTACTAAAATCCAGAAAAAGCAAATATGTCGAAACAAAGTAGTCACAAGCAACTCCAATTCAAATTAGTATTTAAAAAGTACTACATTATAAAATTATACGTAAAAAAAAAAGCCCCCTGATCACAGAGGGCTCTAATTTAATTAAAGATATATTAGAACTTGTAACCAAGGTTCACATATATCACGCGTCCTAACATATCATAACCATATCCAATAGCAGCGTTATTCTTGGATGTGATTTCAGTACCATCCACTTTTGGTGGCTCTTCGTTAAGAATGTTGGTTGCTCCCACAGTCACCGCGTAATTGTCCTCTTCATACGTTAAGGACAATGAATGTACAAAATAGTCATCTGCGTAACCAACATCACGACATGTCAAGTCACCGTAAGCCTCTCCCTCACAGGTATCACCATATGTCCCTGTAAAGTTAGTATCATAGATATCGCTGTATGGATCTATGCCAAGCGGATTTTGATCAACGTCAGAGATATATCGAGTTGTCCATAAAACTCTGTACTGGTCCCACTCCAACGTTACATATGAATTCGCCTTCCATTTGGCAAATCCCCATTGACCCTGATACTCATTAAAATCTTCTGCACCCGTATCAGTGATAAACAATGTAGACCGCTCAATCACTCTTGTACCTCTGATGTCCACCGCTAAGTCATAAGGCTTACCCGCAATAGTCAAAACATCACTAAAGTTGATGTTCACATCGACACCACGCGCCTTCTCATTATCTCTGTTTAAGAATCCTGCATCTAAGAGAGTAATGTAAGGATCAGTTGGGTCAGACAAGTTACGTGATATTCGAGAACAGAACGGGCTGTTACCGGTCAAACTGTTATAACAATCATTAACAATATACTGACCACTTGGCTCGACGATTGTGTTGTCTATATCAACTTCATAGTAAGTAGAACTTACCGCAAAATCGAACTCATTACTAAACTCTTGATCCCACGAGAATCCAGCTGTCCATGAGTCGGAAGTTTCAGGATCAAGCGTTAATGAACCACCAGCAGCAAGCTCTACGCTGTACGAGGCAAAACCTGTTGCAACTGTCGGATCGACTCCATTTGCAAAACAGTTGTCGAGAACCTGTTGCTCTCTCGGATCGTTCTCCGCATTATACTCACCTGTGAATAAATCCACTGCTTCATCAGGTGCATAACATGGATCAAAGATCGATCCGAAACCAGTTTGATTCATAAGGAACAGCTCTCTCAAGTTTGGTGAACGATAAGCAGTACCATAAGTACCTCTAATTAGAAGAGAATTGACAGGTCTCCAACCAATCTTCACAGACTCTGTCGTGTTGCTTCCATAGATCTCATCATCGGTTAATCGAGAGGACACGTTGAGAGTCAGCTCTTTAGCTAGCTGCTTGTTTGCAAGCAAGGGCGCTTCGATCTCAACGAAAACTTCTTTCATATCTTTCTCACCCACAGCACCACCATCAGAGAAGTAACCGAAGAATAGTCCATCTCTTGCGACAGCGTCCGGCATCGACTTTATCTCGTCCTTACGATACTCGACACCAATACTTGCCTGAACGGAGCCACCTGGAAGCTCATAAAGATCTCCCGCCATACTGGCACCGAATATTGTTTGCTCATAATCCGTATCAAACTCTCTGGCATCGAACAGGTAATCTCTCTCAGCCTGTGTTGCAAAATCACCGACTACTCCTTCATATAGTGAAGGTGCATACATGTTTACTGCAACACACCCTGGTGCCACATCATCTTCCATCGCAATACCTAAATCATTTTGACACGGTATATTCATTATGGAGTAGTTACCTAATGCCAAATCAAGCCTATCTCCCCGGATGCCATATCGAGCAGAATATCCGGCGGACTTCGAGTAAGATACATAAGCATCAAAGGTCCAGTTCGCTAAGCTTCCAGAATTCATAAATGGAAGGTCACCATTAAATCCAGCAACGACTCTCGTAGTTTCCAACTCTCTCACACGTGATGACCTGTCGCCCACCACCGATACAATTGGTAAAGTGGGTACTGCACCTACTGGGCCTGATAGAAGACCAAAAGTTGCTGGCGTACATCCTGCTAGCGGAATACCGTACGATGCACAAAGCCCCTCATAGTAAGCTCCAAAACCCGCTGTATATACCGGGTTAGTAAATAGCGCATCTTGTGCTAAACCACAATCCACACCATTTTCCGCCATTGGATTACACAAGTTGTAAGGATTCATGGCAGGTACATCAGGGAACAGTTGAGGCGGTGAGCTTATTGCGGAATCCTCCGCACTAGTATACATCGCTTCGAAGTATGCGGTTACATTAGCATCTCCTCCGAGGTTGTATTCTCCATAAGTCATGACCGTATAGTCCTCATTATCAGGATACAAGTGTCCGATTTGTCCGTACTCAGTTCCGTTCAAGCTGTAATCAGAGTAAGACGCATCGGCCAAACCATCTCCGTCAGAGTCAATTCCAAACCCTCCGTAGGGAGATACAGGCTCTGAGAAGTTACCCCATCCACCGTTACTAAATCCTGGCGTGTAATAAATACTTCCTGTCGCAAAAGAAGAAACAAATGTTCTACCAGCTAGTGCTGTTGGAACACAATCTGTTTGCTTCATTCCATACGTGACCGCATAGTAAAGATCATTGGTTCTGTAATTTCCCTCAGAATCTATCTCATAGTTTTTCCTACACTCAGCCATCCAGGGCCTACTTCCATAGGTAGCATGGGTTTGTTCTGCATAATCCAAACCAAATCCAACAAATCCTTTGTCGTATGTCTCACCCCAAGTAATAGACACGTTTCTGTTATCAGCGCCGCTGTACTTTGGCTTTGTTCCGTTAAGCTCAATTCGAAGACCATCGAAATCTTGTTTTAGGATTACGTTGGTAACACCACCAATAGCGTCAGACCCGTAAACAGACGATGCACCATCGGTAAGAACGTCGTACTGAGCAACTAATCCTCTCGGAATAATACCTGAGTCTGGTGCATAGGGCGCACCCTCTACTCCACTCGGCGCCATTCGTCGTCCGTTGATCATAAGCAGTGTACGGTTTGCTCCAAGTCCCCTCAGGTTCACAGTCCTAGAACCTGGTCCATTGTCGAGCACGAAACCACTAAATGTAAGGTCTATCTGCTGTCCACCCGCAGACGTCGATGTTTGAAGAATATCTGCAGCGTTCATAAGTCCTGCTTCACGAGATATATCCGCTGAAATAATTTGTAACGGCGAAATACTAGTGAAAGTCGATCTTTTTAAACGAGATCCAGTTACTACAACCTCTTCAACAGATGCATTGGCGTCTGCGCTCCCAACAACATCAGCGACCTCAGCTTCAACATCTGTCGACTCTATTTCTTCCTGAGCCAATAACGTTGAAGATCCAAAGATAACTGCTGATGACGCGAAAAACGCAAGACTTTTATATAGCCATGTGTTTTTAAAAATCATTTAAAATCTCCCAAGAGAACGTTTCTTTGTAAGTGTCTTACCCTAAATTTTAGAAAACGGAGTTTTCCACCCCGTAATATATACTTAAAGGGCTTGTGAAAACAACCCCGGTGCTTAATTTTTGTTGAAATAGCCGTTTACAAGTTGGAATGAGTTGAAATGAATTTATCAGCAGCCGCAAAAATCTTCGATTTTCTCTGTTCATTCATCCTTTCTAACGTTCTCTTCATAAATGACAGACGAGGATTATTTCGTAGCAATCCGAAATATTTGTCAACGAATCGCCAGTACAAACCATCCACCACATCACACCATTCCCCTTTTTTATAATCACTCATCTTGAGAAAATAATTCGAACCACAGATGTAGGGTTTCGTCGCAAAAATTCCACCATCGGCAAACGTTCCCATCCCAAAAACATTTGGTGTCATCACCCACTCCGACGAATCGACAAAAAGCTCCATAAACCATCTATAGATATTTTTTGGATGAATCTCTGCTAGGGTCATCATATTGGAAATCACCATCAATCGATTTATGTGATGGGTATAACCATATTTTCGAGCAAATAAAATTGCGTCATCTAGCGGTGGAATTCCGGTGGTTCCATCGTACCAAGATAAGTTTAATTCACCCTGAAATCCAAAAAAGTTACTTTCAATCTGCTTCTCACCGAATTCTCGATAAATACCTCTCATGAATTCTCGCCAACCTAAAATCTGTCTAACGAATCCCTCCAAAGAATTTATAGGTATGTTCTCTTTCTTAGAAAATTCAATGCTCTTATCGAGAACATCGTCTGGCGTGATCAATCCCATATTCAAAGCAGGGCTTATAGCACTATGAAATAAAAATGTATCGCTTTGAAGAATTGCATCCTCATAGACTCCAAAATTTTCAAATTTAGTGGTCAGAAAATTATCCAACTGCGCAAGAGCATCTGATCGTGTCAGCGGCATCCATACGTGATTCGTCTCACCTGGGTGATCTTGAAAATGTTTTTGAATCGATTTACTTATCGATTCACAGTAGCTGGATCCTTTTCCAACAAACTTTTCCGGAATTAGGGTCCCAGCAGGAATTTTTTTTCGGTTATCTTCGTCGAATGACCATCGCCCACCGATGGGGTCATTATTTTCGTCTAATAAAACATCAAACTTTTTGCGCATGTCTTTGTAGAAAGAGCCCATTCTCAATGTGTTTTTATGGCCTTTAAAGTCAGAAAATTCATGTCTTGCAAGCTTGAACATAGGCGAAGGCAACACTTCTAAATGTAAGTCTATCCCCTCAAGAAAATTAAGTAATTTATTCTCGAAAGGTTTATCCTCTACTTCAAAAAGGACGACTTGCTGAATACTCTTTTTTTCGATTATTGTTTGGAGTTTAGTTAAGTAGCTTTTTTTAAAAAGTGAATGCTCGATATCGAAGTAATCGACTTTGTACCCACTTTTAATAAGTTCATCACGCTTTTCCCTCATTGACGCGAGAAACATCAGTATTTTCAACTTATGATGTTTTTCGTATGTGCACAATTCATAATCTTCGGCCATAAAAACTTGGCTACAACCAGACTCTTGAATTTTGTCGTTCGGGAATAATTGATTCCCTAAAAGGATTAATAATCTTTTGTCTTTCAACTGGTTTCCAGAGTGTTAAAAAGCTAGTTCTTTTTTACTCAAGACACCATACAAACAGATCAAAAAAAAATGAAGCCTGGGGAGAGATCCCAGGCCCCAATGTATTTATTTAAAAATTACTTTATTTATTATTTGGCTATCGACCATGGTTCTTATTTCTTCATACCCTTTAGAAATTTTATCAATCACTTCGTCTTCATCGCCATATCGCTTTTCCCACTCTGCCTGCACTGCATCATACTTTTCTTCACTTGGCTGCATCGCTCCCATATTTTCATAGGTGACTGTGAGCCAAACATTCGGGCTGTTAGCACTTGCAGAAGTCCAAACGCCGTAATCTACTATGTGACCAAGATCTTTTTGTATCTCCATGCCTCGAATCCAAGTTCGTTTTAAATTAACAAGATAGTCATCAAGGTAATTTGATTGAACTGAAATAACTGTGAGCTCGGTGTGCTGCTCACTTGGCTCGTAATCCTCATAAAGCTCTGCAAAACAAAGCGCAGAAAAGATCAAAGAAAAACTAAAAATTAACTTTTTCATAAAAAAACTCCTTTAAAGTGTGAACGCAGGTTAATACTAACAAACTATGTAGAAAATAAAATGTTGTGTTAAGGGCTGACCGGTATAATCTAACGACTATGAGTTTGTGATGAATGAGGAAAATGTAATGGATGACTTAACTTGGGATGAATTTCAAAAAGTGGAATTAAGAGTGGGAACAATCATAGCAGCAGAAATTTTCGAAGAGGCACGAAAACCCGCGTTCAAGCTCCAAATTAATTTTGGAAATAAAATCGGAATAAAAAAATCCTCCGCACAAATTACAGATCACTACAAACCCTCTGAGCTTGTTGGAAAACAAATCGTAGCAGTAACCAATTTCCCAAAAAAACAAATCGGCCCAATGATGTCTGAATGTTTAGTAACTGGATTTGTTCAGGAAGATGGATCAGTTATCTTATCAGTCCCCGATAAAGAGGTTAGTAATGGATTACGACTTGCTTGAGCCGAGTTTTTAGTTAGGAGAATAAACATACTCATCACCATCCACATACTCATCCAAAAGCGTTTTATCGACCAGGACAGCGCTCTGAATAACTGATGGATATCTAGGAGGCGTGGAATCCTTTTGATGCTCATTCAACAAATTCAATAATTTTTCTAGCATTTGTGGATTTGAATCTGCCAAGTTTATCTGCTCTGTCGGGTCTTGGGATAAATCATTCAGCCAATATTTTATCCCCGTAGTTGGATCATCATTAATCTGTAATTTCCAATCTCTATGTCTAACAGCTTTGTAATGCCCATTCTGCCAAAACAAGTTGGTACGATCCCAACTTCTATCTTCCTGCCTGTGGATTAAAGTAAATAAATTTTCGCCATCTATCTCCAGTTGCTTTGAAAAATTTGATCCAGATGCCGTAGCGATTGTTGGGAACAAATCAATGTGCGAAACCGGTTGTTGTACAACGGTTCCCTCTGATATTTTGGCTGGCCATCGGACGAAAAGCGGCACTCTGATCCCACCCTCAAACATAGTTCTTTTCCAGCCCCTGAATGGCCTATTGACTTCAGGGAGACCAATATAGTCTGCTCCACCATTATCACTTGTAAAAATGATTATCGTATTATCATCAAGACCCTCAGACTTGAGTGTTTGCATCAGATTTTCAACACTCCGATCAAGCGCCTTTATCATTGCGGCATAAACTCGTTTTCGATGTGGGAAAATTGGACCCACTGCCTGGTAATCTTCCACTGTAGCTTGGAGCGGAGTGTGCGGCGCGAAGTGTGCCAAGTAGAGAAAGAACGGATTTGACTTATTTTTTTTGATAACTTCTATGGCCTCATCAGTCCAATAGTCAGTTAAATATCCGCCCGGTTTAAACCGATTATGATTTGCCGTATTAAAAGAGTTTGCATAGGTCAGTGCAGACCACAAAACTTGATCGATAGGATCAAAAGATAATTTTGCATTTACGACTCTTTCATCATCCTCAGGGAGATAAAGACCACTCGCCATTAATAAACTGTCATGGAATCCTTGGTCATTCGGAGCCATCCCACTTGACCTGCCAAGATGCCATTTTCCAATCAACGCAGTGTAATATCCATTATCCCTCAACAACTCTGCAAGTGTGTATTCCTCTGTTGGTAGCCCCTGCTCCGCAAAAGGCGGCAACTGTTCATCTGCGTCTTCATCATAGAAGAATGGCAGTCTCAATGATTCACTCTGATCAACCAGAATGGATAAAGCATTATTCATTCCCGGTGCAGTCGGAGTGAATTCAAGTCCATTGCGCGTTGGATAACGACCCGTCATGATCATGGCACGAGAAGGAGCACACGTATTTGCTCCTGAATATGATTGAGTAAACATTGCACCTGAAGATGCTAAATGGTCAATGGCAGGCGTTTGAGTTATGCCACGCCCAGTGACACTCAAATCATTGTAACCAAGATCATCAACCACAATTAAAATAATATTTGGCGGCCTAATCTCCTGACCAACGTATCGATTTGGAAAATTTTCAGTCCAAGGTATGTCAATTGTCTCTGTAATTTCAAAAGCAGAATGCGATCTGTATTTCAACACAGATAACATGAGCTCTGCTCGATATGACCAGGCAGTTAACGCGAGCAAGCCAACTAGTCCAAGCGCGATACTGATTTTTTTCATGTTTAAAGAGTATCACAAAGGAACATAGTTATTTTAGTCAGGATTAAAATATGTATTACACCTAAAATGGGAAAATAATGTATCAATGAATTTGATTTACTCCATTTTTTGTTTTAATTTCAATGTTAAACATGTTGAATTAAAAAAACACATAGGAGGTATGGGATGAGAATCAAAGCGAGTCTAATTATTTTTGCACTTTTGGTTGGAATGGGAACCACAGTAACGGCAGATGATCACAAAGAGCACAATAAAAAAATGATGGATAAAAAACATGATCACGCAAAAGAATTTTCAAAATATAACCTAGGTTATTGGGATGCTAATGCTTGCAAGAGGACAAGTGATGGTGCGGGAGCGCTAATGGCAACGACCGGATATCTGCTTGATCAATCGAATAAGTTGAGAGAGGCCGGCAATGAATCCGAAGCGAATGATATGTTCGCAGCAGCAGAGAGAACATCCGCTATTGCCGCGAACGTCGCGTCAGCTTTTTCTGCATTTTGCAAACCTTGATTGGTGTGTCAAATGAAAAAAATCTCGTTTCTCCCCTTTGTACTTTTTTTTTGGAGCTTTAATTTGTCATCGTTTCCATTAGATATTGAGAACCTTTCTCTGACAGATGCACAGACGGTAGGTTTGAAAGACTCAATGGGTTTGGAGCTGGATACTACGATTAGTAAACACATTGATGATGGAAAAATACAAGGTGCAGTCATTGCAGTAAGTCGCAACAACAAGCCAGTGTATTTTTCCGCCCATGGGTTAGCTGATGTGCCTAACAAAATACCGATGGAAAAAGACTCCATGTTTCAAATGTGGTCATCGACTAAACCTGTCCTCGGTGTCGCAGCAATGATTGCAATAGAAAAAGGATTATTTAAACCCGAGGATGAAGTCAGCAAATATCTGCCAAAATTTAAAGACATAGAAGTTGCTGTGCTTAATGATCCCAAAGACAAAGATATATCCCCGTTAGGGGTCTATGCGGAGATTGGTGGAGAAACTGGTTTTTTCACAAATCTGTACTGGAAAATTTGGTCTTGGTTCTATGATGGATACTACATTGGGTACATTCCAGAACATCGGTTAGTTAAGGCTGATAAACCATTGACCATCCATCATTTACTTACCCACACGGCAGGACTTGGAACAAATGGACTCGGCCAAGCGAGCGCTTCCTGGAATGCAAAACTGTCCTCTGGAAAAGGGGGCGGGAAGCAGGAAGAAAACGCGTTTCTATATAATTTGACAATCGGATCATTGACAGACTTGATCTCAGCGGGGCCGCTCGACTTTCAACCAGGATCACGATTTGCCTATAGTGGTTTCATGGGATTGGACGTTGTTGCTCACATCATTGAGATTACATCTGGGCAAACGTTTGATGAGTTCGTTCAAACTAATATTTTTGATCCGCTCGATATGAAAGATACATACTGGAATGTGCCCAGTGAAAAATTCGACCGAATTGTGAGCATAAGCGGTGGAGGCAAAGATGGGAGTAAACCCGCGGGAGAAACAAAATTCTTCTCAGGCTCAGTCGGCTTGATTAGTACTGCGAGAGATTATTTGCATTTTGAAAATATGTTACTCAATAAGGGTGAATTTCTAGGGACCCGAATATTATCAGAAGCGTCTGTAAAATTAATGTCAACAAATCAGTCAGGCGATTTATTTTCACAAACCGAAAAGGTCACAAAAGGCGCGGAGGGATTCGGTTATACTGTGTCTGTTACGCTCGATCCAGAGAAAGTCTCTCTAAAGCGAGGCACTGGCTCCTTTGGTTGGGCTGGTGCCGCGGGAACCATGTCGTGGACAGACCCTGAGAATGACATAAATGTCGTGATAATGGTGCAGCAACCCACGAAGGAATTTCCAGAGGATATTGCGAGAATCGTCTATAACGCGATTATCAAGTAGTCGATTGAAATCTAGTCTTGAATATTTTTAAATTCAGGACTTTTTAACCAGTGGGGTGGCGTCCTTTGCACGACCTCACGTAATGATTCCAAACTTCTCTTGAAGGCGCCTCTGTCACCGGTATCTTCGATCCAACCATCCAGAGCGTTACGCATAACTAGCAACTCATTGCGGTGGTCTCCATCTAAAGCTAGATTTATGGTCTCATTTGGATCATTTTGAAGGTCATATAACTCCTCTGGAGCTCTATCGCCAAATGGAGCTGCCTGAATTTTATTTAATAATCCGCTCTCATACATAGATCTTATCTTTGCAAAATAACCATATTTTGAGTCAGGGTAATCAATTGCCATCATTTCCCTATGACCATAATTAAAGAGTGGGCGATCTAACTTATAATTTCTGATGTAATGATAACGGTCACCCATCACTGATCTGACCCGGTCGATAACATTAGCACTTCGATCTAAAGCAGAGAAAACGAATTGTCTTTTGTAGTTTTCATCAAATACATTTTTTGTATCCATCGAGTTTGGAATGTTTTGATTAGTCAGCGCAAGGGACGTTCCGGTCACATCAATTAAACTCACAAGATCTTCACGTATTGTTCCTGATTTAACCGATTTCGTATTGCCTGGCACTGAAATTATGAGTGGTACATGCAATCCTTCGCTGTAGCAAAATTCTTTGCTTCTGGGAAGATCAGAACCATGATCTGAAAACAAAAATATGATTGTCTTATCTCTTAAATTTTCTTTTTCCAGCCGATCAATTACCTTACCAACCTCAATATCAGTTTGCATTAAACTATTCATATGCATCGAAATGTTATAGCGCATCTCAGGAATATCAGGATATTGAGGAGGGACGGTTACCTCAGATGGCTTTACTGCAGGATAACCTGACTTGACTAAAAACTCCGACAACTGATCTCCTATATCTTTGCCTCCAGAGACCTTAATTTGCCCAAAAAAAGGTTTGTTGGATTTTATATCTGACCAATCACCGGTTCCTTGTCCACCTTTGCCATATTTCGAATACTCATTTTCAACGTCAGTATCCATAATCGAGTACAGATCAGATTTTTTATAGAAAAAATTATAATCATCTTTACCACTATTATATGTTTCATAACCAGCTTCCCTGAAGAGTTCCGGTACAGTCTTAAAATTTTCCGGTAAAAAGATTTGATTGTCTGGCGTGCGGCTAGACCGGTGATCATGTGTCCCTAATCTTATCGCATGGGAACCTGTTATGATCGCTGATCGGCTTGGACTGCAAACAGGTGATTCAGAATAAGCTCTTTTAAATAACACACCCTCTGAAGCAAGCTTGTCTATATTTGGCGTGGAAACTAATTTATTGCCATAGACCGAATGCCAAGGAGATTGATCATCGATAATAATCCATAGCACGTTGAATTTCTTACTACTTGCATCATTCGAACAGCTGGTTAGCAGCGTCGTCAGCAAAACAAAAAAAATAAACCGGCACTTCATTGAGTAACCATCCCTATATAAAGGAACTATATGCAACCTTTTTTGCTCGACCAAAAAATTCATCCCACTGCTCATCGGTCAAATAATCGGGCTCTCCCAAAGTTCGCGATAACACATAGTGTTTGCAAATGATTTCAAGTCGCTCAGCATGATCAATTGCAACTTTAAAATTTGCACCTCTACAAATCATTCCGTGATTCCCTAAAAGACACGCCGCTTGATCGGTCAATGCAGCAGCGGCATTGTCACCTAACTCTTGCGTTCCAAATGTAGCATAAGGTACACAAGGAACATGGGTGTTACCAAATAAACCAACCATGTAATGAAATCCTGGGAGAGGTAGATTATGACAAGCAAGCGCTACGCAATAATCTGAATGAGTATGAACAACAGCGTTGGCAGATTCCTGTTTTTTATATATTGATAGGTGCATTCGCCACTCTGAGGAAGGTTTAATGTCGCCACAAAACTCACCGTCTCCATTGACGTAAACAACGCGATCTGATGAGATATTATCAGAATCAGCTCCAGAGCAGGAGATAAGCATTCCATCGCCAAAACGACAGCTTACATTCCCACTGGCTTGTCTCATAAGACCTCGTCTATCAACAGTTAGATAAGCATCAACTAAATCTTTCCTTAATTTATCTTCACCTTCCATAACTTCCCCTTTTAAATTTTTTTACTGAAATAAAAATATGAAACAGCCCTTCTTGGAAACTCGCTGAGATTGCCCTCAGACCAGTGCACAATCCGCGCATCATGAATGACCGCATCGCCGGGTTCTAATTCTGCAAATACCGCTTCGCTCGAGTTTTTATCCACCCCAGGTATTGGAATCTTATCTTGATATATTTTTTTGTGCGAACCTCTTAGGTAGGATAAACACCCATTTGCTCGCGTAGCTCTGTCGATCGAGAGCCAAATTGTCGCTCCTAATTTTTCTCGTTTATCTGGACCAAAAAGATCTGTGTGCGGCTCAATACCGACCTGATCTCCTATCGGTCGATCAAACCATGCAACAGATGCACCAACCGGGTCACATCCCATTAGGTGGCCAATAACTGGTATATGAGGGCCTTCATCGAGCTGATCCTTAAACCAAGAATCATATCGATTCAAAGATTTCAAAACATGATGATATTTATCTTTAAAATCAACATCCTTCATCAAACGACTTGCTACTTCTGATGCTTTCTCTTTCAATGTAGTAAGCTGATCATGACTTAAATAATTTTTTAAAATTACAAAGCCATCCTCATCATATCTTTTTTTTATTTCATTTAAACTTTGTTTGTCCATCTCCATTTTTTTCAGTTAATTAAGTAGTATCTGACATATCTTTTTTAAGTTTTATCAATCCCATCGGGTCTGTAATAAGTTCTCTCAAGATTTCCCTCATGTGGGGTTGTGGAGAATAACGATATCTCTTTAAGCGAGTTAATGCCAACCAACATTTCATAGAACATTACCGTTTGCACTAACATTACGAGCAAATTTAATCGAGAAAACTTGAGTACTCTAAAGCCAGATAAATCGAACTCATTTTTGTAATGGCGATGTGTTAACACCACATCGTTTTTTGACATAAGTGACTCTACTAATCCCATGAGGTTTTTTCTTGATTTCAAATTGTTAACAGTGGTTAAAACTGGAATTGATAATTCTCCAACGAATCTATTTTTCGTCTTTAGCGTTATAAGTTGCAACTTTCTCCCAGTTTCTTTCAAATTAACCTTGAAGGCTCCAGCATGAACAAAAAGATCCATATCTACACTATAAAGATTGCTTTCACTCGGAGGATTACTTTGAATTCTTGGAATAAGCTTATACATCATTTTGCCAAATCTTGTATCTAATTTTTCTGCTAAATCTGATGCAGAATATTGATGACCTTCGTATTCAATTTTAGAATTAACGTTGTTTGCCAGTGATATAAAATCAAAATCAGACTCCAAAATTATTTGGGTTGTTACTTCCGGTGAAAGACTTAAATCATCGAGATAACAAATGCCTTTATTATTGGTATGTTTAAGAACGACTTTAATCGTTTTTAATACTTCCTTCGCATCATCCTCATAGTCAGGGACTTGATCTGACCAGACTCTCGTGAAAATAGGGTAATAAACATCAGATTGATAGTCACTTGCTAAAATCTCACAAACTTTAAATCCCAAGCATTGATGCTCCTCCTCACTACCAGATAGATATTGAATTTTCGAAGCGTATTTTTTATTGAGTTCATGCATAGTCACAATAAGTCGTGTATCAGACTTGACATGGGAAGCACCTCGGGAAAGGACCGCGCTTGAAAATGCAGAAAGAATTTCTTCATCGTCAAGGTTCCTTGATAATCTTTTATGAGTTGCATGCAAACGAATGCTCTCACTGAGACCGCGTGCAATTGTAGTTAAATTAACTGATCGAGTTTTTTGAATGCCATCAAGCATATCAGCCAAGAACTTATATCCTACTTTCCCAACTGAACCATCCATATAATCCTTATGAATACAATCGAAGAAATCTCTAATGGTTTCTGGATTTGGATCGCTTTGGTTCTCCATACTCAATTAGATATCACAAAGTTTGATAAATTTTGACTTTTGCTCTTCTGACATTTTCTTAAAATCAGGCACTCCCATCTCTGTAACGGGCATTCCTGCGAATTCTGGTGAAACCATTTGAGACTTTGCAGCAATATTGTGCAACCCTGCTCCCTCCTCAACTCCATGGCTCAAAGCATCAATTATCGGCTGTGGCCAATAGGAGCTCGCGATACCTCCCAAATCGGGAGAATATCCAAGATAATTTTCCATATCTTGCTTAAGAATTTTTTCCTCCTCACTTCTCTGCTTTTGACCCTCGAATCCATATAGAGTCCGAGACTGATTACATATATACCCCCATCTCATCTTTACATGAAATCCTGGCAGATCAGTGCAATCTGCAGTGATTTCAGTGCCCCCAGAAATTTTTCCTTTATTTACCATAAAAAAATAACCGGACTGTTGATAATCATCAGTAAGCAGTCGCTCAGGTGGTGATGAATAAATTTCACTGAAAGCCCAAACTAAATCAGGTGGAAAATCGGCAGATTCAAGTATTTTAACACCGAATTCAGCGCATGCTTTACTCCACTCTCTCGATCCAAATTCTCCTACCTCTTTAATCGTATTTATATCAATGTTTAACACGTTTATCCCCCAAAAAAACTTATTTGTATATCAGCATAGTATTGTAAATATTGCTTACAGGACAAATATAGCAGATTATATATGTTAATTAATTCACCCATATTTATCCTATTAAATCACTTGAAATAGCACACTCTCGCGAGCCATACTTCTAGAAATAGACTTTTGGGTGAACTAATTGAAAAATAGGTTGAACTAAATATCAGACGTTTTAATCTTTAATAGTGGAAATTAACAAAGTGGTTATTATGGCAAAAGTCTCGTCTCTCGAAAGAAAACTTATAAAATCCGAACTCAAACAACGTTCTGAAGAAGGTTGCGATACCCATGAAATATCGGAGCGAGTGACCACTGCACTTCTGAGGAGAGACAACAATGAGGAGCTTCATGAACTCTATGAAGAATTAATGGCATTGCCAATCGATGAAGGTTTCCCTTATGTCGAGCCATCCACTCTTGAGGAGATAAAAGCAGAGAGACCTGACGGGAAAAGAGATCTTGAATTGAAATGGGACAAAGATCGAATCTACGAGCAAATACTTGGTGCATGGCTGGGTAGAGCCGCTGGATGTCTCCTTGGGAAACCGGTAGAGGGTTGGCCGAAGGCACGAATCGATAAATATCTCAAAGATAAGAAAATTGAAATTCTTGATGACTATCTTCCCTTCGATGAAAAAATTCTTCCGGGAGTACATAAAGTATCCACGAAGGGAAATATAAAGTTCATGCCTCGGGATGATGATATGGATTATGTGATTATCGGCCTTTTGGCACTCGAGAATAGAGGAATAAAAACTTCACCTAGAACAATTGCACACACATGGGTCGATAGACTTCCCTTTAATCTTGTGTATACCGCAGAGGAATGCGCATACCGAAATTTTACGAACTCAATTTGGCCACCCATGTCCGCGACTTATCGAAATCCATTTAGGGAGTGGATTGGAGCACAAATAAGGGCAGATATCTTTGGATATGTTACTCCTGGCTTACCAGAAATAGGCGCAAAGCTTGCATTCAATGACGCATCCATCTCACATGATAAAAATGGTATTTATGGAGAGATGTTTGTTGCGGCGATGCTTTCAGCTGCTTTTAAGCTTGAAAGCGTGAAAGATATTATCAATGCTGGCCTCTCTGAAATACCCAAAAACTGCAGGCTATCCGAAGCGGTAAGGGATACTATGCATTGGTGCGAAACCTTACCAAGCTGGGAGCTTGTATGGGAAAAAATAAATGAGAGTGTTGGCCATTACCACGGTGTGCACACCATAAACAATGCAGCGCTGATCGTGATGGGTTTATATTTTGGCGAAAACGATTTTGAGAAAGGTATTGTATGCACTGTTCGAGGAGGTTGGGATACAGACTGCACAGGCGCGACGGTTGGCTCTATTCTTGGATTACGTCTTGGAGCAAAAAATCTTCCCTCAAAGTGGATTTCACCCCTCAATGATCGTCTCAAGTCAGTAGTCCGTGATGAGAATGATAATAAGATTTCTGATTTAGCTAAAAGAACATTAGCTGTCGCGGAGACAATTATGGAGCAAAAAGATCATCAAGCGTCGGGTCTCAAGGAGAAAAATACTACTTCAGTCAATGCCTCGTTCGGAACTTGGGAGCTCGAGACAGGCTGGGGACATCAAATCTTGTGTTTTGAAAAAGGCGAGATTGATTTTTTGAATGATGGATATGATCCTTATCCGATAGTGTCGAGTTCATATAATAATCCCGAATTAAAGTTTTCATTTAGTATCGATAAGGGTGGCTGGGATTTTGAAATTGATTTCGAGGGCACGATTGACGGGGATGAGCTAGAGGGCGTTTTTCATATGATGGACACACCCGTAAAAGGACACAAAATTTCTAAATAAAGAGCTATGATATGAAAATTATAGATGTCAAAGTAACAGTATGGAAATGGGATAACATCCCTCCCACTCAATACACAAAGGACTTTAAGAGCCTTGATTCAAGAAGCACAAATATGGCTCTTGTTAAAATTCTGACCGATGAAAATATTACAGGTTATGCTTTTATGGGTCACTCTATGGCAACTCAGAGCTACAATGCACAACTTATAATAGAAAAATACAAACCAGGATTAGTTGGTAAAGATCCACTTGATAGAGAGCGTATTTGGCAGAATCTGTCCAAATGGGCCATGGGCGGCACCATGCTGCAAATCGCTGCAATAGACATCGCTCTATGGGATATCGCGGGCAAAGCAGCTAATCTGCCCATTCATAAATTAATGGGCTCCTATCGAAATCAAGTACCTGCTTATGCAAGCTCAGCAATCTTGGCATCAAAAGAAGAATATATCGACGAAGCTCTATCCTTGAAAGAGAGAGGCTGGACAGCTTACAAAATCCATCCGCCAGCTGAGCCAAAATTAGATATCGAAATCTGCAAAGCTGTCAGAAAAGCAGTTGGTGATGATTATAGATTAATGTTCGATGCCTGTTGGGCATATAATTACAATGATGCAATTTATGTTGGTCAAGCCGTTCAAGAAATGGGGTTTTATTGGTATGAAGACCCTCTTCCCTGCGATGATATTTATGGATATGTAAGGCTCAAAAAAACGCTCAGCGTTCCAATCGCAGCAACAGAACTACCCGCAACAGGCCCAAAAGCTTATGCACCATGGATAATGAATCAAGCCACTGATTATCTGAGAGGTGATGTTGCAATTAAGGGTGGTATAACTTCGTGTTTGAAAACGGCGCACACTGCTGAGACATTTCATATGAATTATGAAGTTCATCATGGTGGAAATTCATTAAATAATGCAGCTAATTTACATCTAATTATGGCAATAAAAAATTGCGAGTATTTTGAAGTACTTCTTCCAGATGCTGCACAAAAACACGGTATCATCAACGATATTGAGGTCGACTCCAATGGGATGGTCCATGCTCCAGATGGTCCAGGACTAGGCATGGAAATTGATTTCGATTTGATAAATAAAAATAAGGTTTATGAATTGTAATGGAAACTTTCAACAATAAAACTGCATTTATTACAGGAGGCGCCAGTGGGATTGGTTTAGGAATTGCAAAAGCATTTTTGAATTCTGGGGCAAATGTTGCAATAGGCGATATCAACAAAGAACAGCTTTCAATTGCGGAAAAAGAACTTAAAACAATAAGTGGGAATGTCATCTCGTTAACAATTGATACGACTGACTTGAGTACTCTCGAATCTGCATCCAAAACAATAAGTGATTCCTTTGGGAATTTACATTATTTATGCAACAACGCAGGAATACCTGGCGGTGCCAAAATTCTAGAAACACCAGAAGAGAGATGGCGACTTGTCCACGAGGTCAATTTTATGGGGCCTCTCAATGGAATAAACCTTTTTTTACCTCAGATGCTTGAACATGGCGAATCCAGTCATATTGTAAACACATCGTCTTTCAGTGGCATCCACGGGCATGGAAATCAATCTGCATATGGTTCAAGTAAATTTGCGCTCGTTGGCATGTCGGAGTTTTTGAGAAATGATTTAAAAGATTCAAACGTGTCTGTTTCGGTTTTATGTCCACATGTAGTAGACACACCAATAATTGGTGGTCTTAAGAAAAGAGTTTCAGAAAACGTTTTAAAAATGATCAAAGACATGGAGGTATCTCCAATAACCGTTGGCGAACAGGTTTTAAACGCAATTAGAACAAAAGAATTCTATATTTTTTGCGATGGAGTTCATACACGGCAGATGCTAGAGGCTAGATGCGAGTCACTGCTTGAAGCCATGGATCGACAATTTCCCAGGAGAGACTAAAGATGACAAATAAACCAAAACACCAAGCTCAATGGAAGAGACTTGCTGATATGCCTGTACCAAAATGGGAGCCAGCAAGTATAGTTTTAGACAATAAAATGTATGTTCATGGAGGGTACGAAAATGGAATTGTCTCGGGGAAAAATCTTCACGTTTTTGATCCTGAGGGAGCCACGCATGGAAGCTGGAAGAAATTACAAGATCTTCCAAGTAGCATTAGCCATGTAAACCTTGCACCAGGTCTTACAGGATTTTGGTTTGCTGGTGGGATGAAGGATATGGACAGGCCCAATGGAATAAAAGATCACATCGTGTCCGAAGTTTGGCACTTTGACCCAGAACTTGATCGATACAGTGCAGGGCCCTTACTTCCGGGTAGAAGAGCGGGAGGTGGACTTGTTAGACTCGGAGATAACCTCCATTACATTTCAGGGTTGATGGAAGACAGAGATACCGATTCAGAAGATCATTGGGTTTTCAATCTCAAAGATTGGGATAGAGATCAATCCGCTCAATGGGAAAAATTAGCTCCCCTACCTAATCCAAGAAACCAACTTTCTGTAACCGTTTTAAACGACAAAATTTATATTATTGGTGGTCAATATAACCATGACTTACAGCAATTAGATCAACCCTTAGTTCATATTTACGATGCATCCAAAGATACTTGGTGTGATGGTCCATCTTTGCCTTATGGTCATTCGCACTCTGAAGGTGCCACCTTCACTTATAAGGACAGAATTTGGATGGTGGGTGGCCACACAACGCCAGAAGGTGGTACCAAAGGAATGTGTGAAAACGTCATCACACTTACCGAGGGAGAGGAATGGGAGATTACTTTCAAGCTCCCTGTCGGAGTCTCTTCGCCTGCATCAAAAATAATCAATGATAAATTATATGTGGCAGGTGGCTGGGATCTTAGGATGCTTGCAAAAACTCCTGAAAGAGACTACTGGGCTGATAGGCAAGTAACTTGCGGAGATGTTTGGGTTACAGAAATACCATACTAGGCGCCATTTTTATTGCTGATCTTTGAGCAACACAAAGTGGTCTGCTCGGTCTTTGGCGTTTTGTCGAATATTTGCCCAATAATATTGGTAATCATACCCATGTAAATTTCCCTCTAAAAATCCAAAAAATCCCTGAGTTTTGAGCCTCTCATCTCTGTCTCCATTCACAAATAACCAATTAGACTCATCGTTACCACAATAAACAGCAATATCATTTTTCACTAACTCAGGTAGCGGAGCCTCAAGTGAGCCATAATCATCTTGCTTAGAAGCTGGAAGAGCACCAAGATGGTCACTTTTTTTACTCAATGATGCATCGGTTGTCCACGTTATAGGATTTACGCAGATCTTTTTAGTTGATTCATATCCAGAGTAATCAGTTCCATTCCATAAAGGCTCTCTCTCGCCTGCACTTTGCATAAACTCTGCAGGTTCTCTGTCTCCTCGGTAGGAATCCCATGTAATAAAACATCCTAAGTCTAGGCTCGATTCACAGATATTTATATCTGGCATGTTATTAATGACCTCTTCGGGCAAACTATGCCCAATCGCATAAACTGCGATAAGTCGATCTCTTAATTCTGTTCCACTTATTTCATCTATTACGAGCCTCAGCATATGGAAAGAACCTTGACTGTGACTTGCTAAAACAAAAGGCTTGGTGTCACCAATTTCATCCAAAAAATATAAAAATGCGTTCCGCACGTCGGAGTAGCCAATTTCAAATATTTTTTCACCCACACCCTCTTCAGGATAAGGAAGACTCGACTGCCTGTACCTTGGCGCATACACAGTACAACATTTATTAAATGCAGTTGCCTGTATTGATATAGTCCCCAAATCGGTATCGCGGTTCGTTTCCTCGTGATCCATTGGTTGGACATAAGTTTCACTGGATCCGAATGTCGTTGGATGCAAGAAAAATGCTGCTGCAGGACGCTCCTCAAATGGTACAGGAGACTCGCTCAAAGGAAGTCTCTCCACTGGATTGTCTTTATCGGGCCAACCTGCCCAATTTGATCTGACAGAGTAGTCAGGCGCCAATGGCAAAGGTTTCTCTCCAAACGCATGATCTGGAGAAGCCATGTTTACAAATACTTGAAATGCGATAAATAGAGATACAATTAAAAACAATGGAATGCCAATTAGTATCCAAATTAATACCTTAACCGTTCTACTCATGAATATACCTCTCTACTGATTTTGCAAATTAACGAAGTGCCGATACCGACCATTCTTTTTTAACATCAATTCGTCGTGACTGCCCACATCTTCAATCTTACCATTCTCAATAAAAATGATTTGATCTGCTGCCTTCACTGTAGATAACCGGTGTGCAATTATGACAAATAGCTTTCCTTTCGAAGCTCCTTTTAGACGAGCAATGAGCTTATTCTCAGTTTTAGGATCAAGTGCTGCAGTGGGCTCATCTAGAATAATAATTGGAGTATTACGCAAAAGTCCTCTTGCAATGGAAATTCTTTGCTTTTGACCAACAGAGATAGTATTCCCTGCTTTTCCTAGCTTCGTATGGATTCCATTTGGTAGCTTATTTATAAATTCATCTGCACCCGCGGTTTTGCATGCGTCATCTATCTCTTCATCTGTTGCATCAGGACATGCCAAAAGTAAGTTTTCTTTAATAGAATCAGAGAGGAGCATATGCTCTTGAAAAACGTAAGTAACTTGCTCTCTGATATCTTTTACTGATCGATCTGATAATTTATAGTCATCAAACCATATCTCTCCTGAACTCGGTCTCAAATATCCCGGTAATAAATAAGCTAATGATGTCTTGCCAGCACCCGTGGGGCCGACAATGGCAGTGACTTGTCCAATGGGCAAATCAAGATTTATTTCAGAAAGAGCTGTTCTTCCATCTGGATAAGAAAAATTGACATCTCTGATTTTTATCTCGTTCTGGATACGATCCATTCGATTGTCGTCATGACCATATTCAGAGGTATAGTCTATGAAGAAAAAAACTCTTCTAACAGCGGCGATATTTTTTTGAAGTTCAACCCAATATAATCCCAAACCAGCTGCTGATGCGCTTAGCATATAAAACATCCCAATGAGAGCAGAGTAATCTCCCACTGTTAACTCATCACCAATAACCTTATTCGTAATTAAAACGAATGCAATCGCAATTGATCCAAAAACGCAGGTGTAATTAACAAGTGATATAAATGCATCCAGCAAAGCAGTGTGTCTGTGCCTCCGATAAGACTCCTCACTTGCTTTGCTGAATCTCTCTGTCTCTTTATCGGATCCACCCAAAGATTGAACTACGGAAATGTTCTCAATACTTTCTTCCATTGTATTTGTCGTTGATGCACCTGCAGCTCTATTAGTTTGATTTAGTCTTCGAGCTAATCCGGTTAGAGGGATAGTAATAAATAAAATTAAAAAGATAAGAAATAACGAAATTTTTAATAATTCAGGCAGAACCCCACCATAAGTGCTTTGCATCAAATAAATATTCAATGCTGTCCCAAGAATCAAAAGTAATGGTTCTAATGTAAGGCGATAGCAAATTCCTGGAAGCAAAGGTGAGTCATACATTACTCGGTATATTGAATCACCTATTCTCTGATCGTCGAGCGTTGTCATTTCCAATCGCGTTAATCTTTCCATTAGCTGGATTCTTAATTCATTAGCTAATCTTTGTGTCATTTTGATCGTCAGCGACAATTCAATTAAACCCCAAAGACCACTTGTCTCACTTCCACCTGCCGATAGAGCTTGCTCAGACTGAGTTGCCGGATCATATCCAACGGGCATTCCCCATGTTTCAGCCTGTTGTGCCGCTGGTGCTCTCAAACCAAAGATAACAAGCATGATCAACATGAATGAGGTAACCGCAAACATAACCTCACTCGGAGTAAGACCATCGAGTGGAGTCAGAAGTGGAATCAGAATACTTGGAAAATTGGTTGAATAGATATCAATAGGTTGTTGAAGAACCACTTGATCGACAATAATTTTTAAAATCCACGGTACCAGTAACGGCGGAAGCACAGATATTAATGCGAAGAAGAGCTTGGTGAAGAAAAATAATTTTACACGACCTATAAAAAGTAGTGATCGACCCACCATTTTCAGTGCTTCCAGGCCAGTCAAATCAGTGACTAAATCGATTCGGTCATCAAATTTGTTGTTGATAGCTGATTGATCCACTTAAAGTTCGCCCATTTCTGATCTTACAAATTCTGAGTAGCCTTTATTCAATTCTAGTAACTCACTATGAGTACCAACTTCCTCTATGACTCCAGATTCAAGAACAGCAATACAATCTGCTGTTTTAATAGTCGACAAACGATGAGTGATAATAAAGATAATTCTATCTTTACCCCACTCTGCGATATTCTGCATTACTCTTCTTTCAGTTTCGGCATCCAGAGAGGCTGTTGGCTCATCTAAAATTAATATGGGTGTGTCTTTCAATAATGCTCTTGCAATAGAAAGTCTTTGCCTTTGCCCAGTCGATAATTTGCCACCACGCTCACCAAGCTCAGTATCATAACTTCTTGGCATCTCTTGAATAAAATCATGCGCACATGCAATTTTTGCGGCGTTGACAATATCATCGTCAGTTGTTGAGGATAAACCGTAGGAAATATTATCCTTAATAGATTTCGCAAAAAGTATGTTTTGTTGCAATGCAATTGAAACATTTGCTCTAAGTTCACTTGTCTGAAAATCTTTTAGATCAGTATCATTAATCGCTACCCTTCCTTGATCAGGGTCATAGAGTCTTAGGAGCAGAGAGAGCAATGTTGATTTTCCACTTCCAGTACCGCCAACAATGGCAGTTATTGTGCCCTTAGATGCATCAAGTGAAACTTTAGATAAAACAGGGATATCGGATTCGTAGGAGAATGCAACATTCTCAAAAGAAACTTTATTAACAATCTGGGGAAAAGGATCCGTATTAAGTTTATCTTCTACCTCGGGCTCACTATCGAGAATATAAAAAGCTCTTCTCAATCCCATAATCAAGTCTTGTGCCATTGATAACAGATATGAAAGTTCCCATACCTGCAATGCAGCCTGCTCTCCCTGAACCGAAGCGGCTCTGAAGGCTCCAAGATTCCATACTGCAAATCCAATAAATGCAACGGCACCACCGAGATAAGTAGATTTTTCAATAATTGCCCAAGTTGCCATGAAATATTCAGCAATGATAAAACCGCCAATGCTCAGAACAATGGAGACTAAAAGATATATAGACATGTATAGCCTCATTTCAAAAGTCGCACTGAGTGCCTGCTTTGAATCGAGGCGAAATCTTCTCATCATCTCCTCCTCAGCACCGTTTGCTTTGATTACCCTTGAAGCGGCAAGATTTTCTTGTATCCGAGATGTCAATGCACTATTTAACTCTCTGGATAATCTTGCTTTTTCTCGAATTACTGGAACGATTTTTCGACTTACCAAAGTCATACAGAACGCAATAACTAAGATTATCACTCCAAACCAAGGTGAGAAAAATAAAAGAAAGATTGACGCAAAAAGGATCCAGCCTATGACTCTGAGAGGTGTTAAAACCAAAAACTGCAATACCGCTGTTATCGTAGCACTATCTTGATACACCCGATAAATTAAATCCCCAGTTCGCGATGAACTATGATATTTCAACGATAAATGCTCGGCTCTCGCAAGCATTTCGACTCGTAAATGTTGATTCACTCTCTGGAAAATCCAGACCGCATAGTAGCCTCCAAAAACAATTAATCCATATACAAAAACAATCCATATCCCACCAGCAATAATAATTCGGCTTCTCAATTGATTTCTCTGATCTAAACTAAGCGTTTCTTCATTCGCAGAAGCTCCATTTAGATAAGTGTCATCGAGTAATAACATACTAACCTGAAGAGATTGCAGTTTTTGTCCTTGTAGTAATTTGTTGTATATGAGATCTTCAGAGAGTACGAGCGAGCCGAGCACTAGAGCACCAGCTACCATTGTGAGTGAGACATAGGCCATCAAGTGTTTCACTTGTGGTTTGTAAAATGGCCAACATTTTTTTAGAAAGCTTATAACTTCTGCAAAAGTTACTGGTTGTGTATCATCATTTGTGATCAAAAATACCCCTCCGAGTGATACTTAATCCAAGGCTCTCTTTTCCCGATACCATAACCGGAGATGAAACCCTCTTTCAGCCATGAGAGAAAGTCAGGAAATTGTTTAAGCTCTTCAATATCCTCAATTGCAGAAATCCAGGGTCGTTGGTCATAACTGACCTGTCTCGGAATATAATTTCCATTTTCAAACACCGCGTAACACGCATGAGTTCTTCCACACCGCGGTTGGCCAACGCTACCTGGATTGATATAAGTCTTGTCTCCCAATTTATGAGTAAACTGAATATGATTGTGCCCAAATAAGATTAGATCGCTTTCATTCTCTGGATCTAAAGCCTCAAAACTTGCTGCATCGGCATATGGAAGCGCTGGCGGTATCGATCTATCGAGCTGACCGTGATGCAGAAAAAACTCGATATCACCGATTTCATAGTTTCCACTAGAAGTATATGTTTTTGTCATCGCAATTATTTCAGATGGTATTTGATTGAATGCCCACTGATTGTATGCACGCCAATCTTCTGGCCATTTATCAATCAATCCATGATCCAGCAAAATTTCATCATGATTTCCCATGATGTTAATATCAGGCTTCACATGGAGTAAAATTTCTGCCGTCTCTTTAGGTTGTGGTCCGCTTAATACAGAATCCCCAAGAAAAACAAGAAAATCGTAATCTGATTCTTTTTTTAAAACTGCTTTGAGTCCTTCGGCATTCCCGTGAATGTCACTAATAATTAATATCTTGCTTTGCTTTAAGTTCATCATCTACCCCCAAATTGATTTCAGTTCATGGAGAGCGAAATCATAAATAATTGAGGGCTCAGAATACGTCAGAAATATCACTGGATCTGCATATCCGCCCGGAAGAAAACAGAAAGATCCTGAAATCATCCCATCATTTATAAAGATTTCTATGGATGTTTTATCAATCAACAATCGAACTGATAACTTGTCTTCATCAGGTAGCTTAATACTTTGCCTGTCACCCGTTATTTTATGTTGACCACTTGATTCCATACTAAATTCACTTTGCTCCCAATTAAATGATAAATAATGCCCTCTAATCATCAAATAGAGTGCTTTTGAAGATTGCTTCTGAACCATGAAAGACATATCAAAAATCGTCGCGTTTGTCTTTGGGACAAAAGAGTTACCTTTCGAGACGATGCACTCTTTTTGTTCAATTGTTTTGTGATAAAGAGATTTGATCTCATTAATCGGCCATCGATGAAGTAAGGTTTGGCCATCTACATTCTTCAGGGATAGATTTACTGGGAATGACATTTGTTGATTAAATGACATTTCAGGGTAGATGCCACCTGCCATCCATGAAATCTGAATCCGTCGACCATCCTGCGAATTATTCCACGTTTGTGAGGCATAACCATTTTTACCATGTTCAAACAAGTTAGCTGAACTCTCTTTTGTAAAAACTTCGCCATTAAATGATCCAACAAAATAAATTCCATTAGCTCCAGAGAAAATCCACTTCTCATTACCTAAATTATCCACAAGTGGATAAAAATCGGGACACTCACAATCTGACTCTAATTGAAGCTCTTGTGTTTTAATCCAAGAGAGGAGATTTTTTGATTTGAATAATGCAAATGTATCTGACTCTAGATACAAAGCCATGATCCAATGCTTTGATGACTCATGCCAAATCACTCTTGGATCACGATTCTGACTGGTTATTACCGGAAGGATCGGATTATTTTTATATTTTGTCCATGTAATGCCATTATCCGTACTAAAAGCAATACATTGCGTAAATGATTGTTCAGTATCATTTATATTTGCTGCGGTATAAAAAAGAACAATCGCATTTTTACCAAATCCTGCGCTATTGTTATGATCCACGATCGCTGAACCAGAAAACATGCTACCCATTTCATCAGGGTGTAGCGCGTGATCTTTTTGTTTCCAATGAATTAGATCTTTGCTTAGCGCATGACCCCACCACATCGGTCCCCATGTGTTTGACTTTGCGTTGTGTTGAAAAAATAAATGCCATGTTCCGTCAAAATAAACTAGTCCATTAGGATCATTAATCCAGTTTTTCATTGCCGAGAAATGAAACTGAGGTCTATGAATTTCTTGATAATCTGTCAATGGTTGCCCTCAGTTTTTTTGATTTTGATAATTTATTATATTTTCAAAGAACTCATATTAATAACAAAAAAGATCTCCTGCCACCCATTTTAATCTGGGTGATATTCCAAATTTTTGTATAATCATGTGACGTGCTCCATATGCCAATATATTGCATAATGCCAATGTTGAAAGGAGTGTTAGATGTCGAAATTTGATCTAAAAGATAAGGTTGCAATTATAACAGGTGCTGCAGGTGGAATAGGCACAGAGCTTAGTCGTGAATTTTTATCAGCTGGTGCGAAAGTTGTTCTTGCCAGCCGAAATCTTGAGAGTTTGAGTGCGCTGCAAAAAGAGCTTAACAATGAAAACACACTGATTGTAGAAACAGATATCACTGACCCAGACTCTACTCAATCTATGGTCGAAAAAGTGGTAAATCATTATGACAGGATCGATATTTTGATAAATAACGCAGGTGGTGGAGCCATGCCTAAATTACCGGAGGAAATTCCGTTTGAGGAATGGAAAAGGTTAATTGACATAAACTTGACCGGCGCTTTCAACACTTGCATGGCTGTAGGCAAGCAGATGATCAAACAGAAATCAGGCAAGATCATTAATGTGTCCTCAACTGCCGGAACAAAGGGTAACCCCGGGATGCTGCACTACTCTGCTGCAAAAGCTGGGATGCTGAGCTTAACTAATAACCTTGCATATAGCTGGGCGCAATATAATATTTGCATCAATGCAATAGCACCTGGCCTCATCTCAACTCCTGCAATGATCGAATGGGGCGTGATACCTCCATCGGTGGATAAAAATGGCAAAGAAGTTCCTCGACTTTCACTCCCTCCTGCACCGATAGATGTTGCCAATATGTGTAGATTTTTAGCCTCCGAGGCATCCGATATGATTACTGGAGAGATTATTCCAATAAGAGCTTGGAATCCATCAGAACGATTTTGGACTTAAACTATTATGACTACTATGTTTACAACACCAATAAAAACGACCCAGAATGATCTTGATCTAGTTGGTGGAAAAGGAAGATCACTCGCTCGAATGTCTTGCGCCGACTTTGATGTACCAGGTGGATTTCTGGTCACAACAGACGCTTATAAAAAATTTATCGCAGACAGCGATTTAAAATCAAAAATTATTGAACTTGCTAAACCAGAACTTCGAGATGGATATCCCAATTTTGAACTTAGCTCAAAAGAAATTAACAAAATTATCCAAAACGCAAAGATTGATGCGAATATTACTGACCAAATAAAAGTTGCGTACCAACAGCTCGATCAAGCTAATTTGTCCGTGGCAGTAAGATCCTCCGCAAATGCTGAGGATTTACCTGATTTCTCTTTTGCAGGTCAGCAAGAAACATTTTTAAATGTGAATGGTGAAGATGAGGTTGTTTCAGCAGTTAAAAAATGTTGGTCCTCATTATGGACTGCTCAAGCTATAAGCTACAGACATCAGAACGGTATAGACCAGTCGAGCGTTGCGATGGGAGTTGTCGTTCAAGTAATGATTCCCTCCGAGGTCTCCGGCATTCTGTTCACTGCAAATCCAACAAATGGAGAACGATCAGAGATGATTGTAAATTCAAGTTTTGGACTAGGTGAGGCTGTGGTAGGTGGGCAAGTAACTCCTGATACATTTATTGTTGATCGAACGACATTAACGTCAAAAGAAACTATTTTGGGTCCCAAAGAGCACCAAATTGTCTATGACGGCAATCAAGGCATCAAAATTGAAAAAGTTTCAGAATCGAATCAAGGGATCTCTTCGCTCTCTGATTCGATGTTAACTGAGCTTTGTAATGCCGCACTCAAAGTAGAGGCACTCTATGAAGGAAAACCTCAAGATATTGAATGGGCATTTTGTAATGGAAAACTTCATTTGCTTCAATCAAGACCCATTACAAACCTTCCTGTCCAACCAATAGAAGTTGACTGGACACCACCATCACCAGCGAAATATGTTGCTCGGCGACAAATTGTTGAGAATATGCCAGATCCTCTATGCCCATTGTTTGAAGAGTTGTATTTACTGCGTGGTTTGGAACTGGTTCGGCCTGAAGGCGCAGGAATGGTGGGAGGTGGTCCTTTATTTGTGACAGTTAATGGCTATGGATACATGAGATTTGATCATCAAATTATCCATGATATGAATATTGAGAAAATTAAAGATCTATCTGAGGAAGAAATTGAGGCTGAAGATTTCAAGATGATGAGAAAGTATTCTGCTGACGCATATGCAAGAGTGAGCACCATGGCCGTATCGGACGTGAAAATCTTCCAAGAAGAACTCAAAACCGAAGATAGAAAATTGTTTGACGATTGGTATGAAAAGAGTGGTAGAGAAGAAATTGATGGTATCTTAACAATACCCTATCCAGATTTTCCTACGTTTATCGCATTCAACCACACCACATGGAATAACAAGATTTTGAAAAGGTGGTTTGAATATACAAAACCCAGACTAGAGAATGTTGCCAAAAAATGGAAAGAGATCAACATCAATAATGCGTCCAATCAGACTCTTCTCGACGGTATTACTGAAATGGGTATTGAAGAGGGTAATTATTGGTCAGATGACTCAAGTCATACCTTTGGTGTTGCAAAATCAACCGATGATCAATTTAACACATTCCTAAAAACAGTTCTGCCTGACCACAACTTCACAAGTGGGCAATTCTTATCAGGGATCGATTCAAAAAGTATGCAGGCAAACGCAGATTTATTCGAAATTGCCAAGTTGATTCGAGGTAATGATGAATTAGAGTATCTAGTGCTGACCGTCCCCGCACCATTCTTAATGGAAGCATTGCAAAAAAATGAAAAGGCAAAAGAGGTTAATCGTGCACTTGATAATTTGTTCAGTATTTATGGTCATCAAGGTTACAGCCTTGACTTTATCGAACCCACTCAGGAAGAGGATCCATCGGGCTTATTTGCATCATTAAAATCGATGGTCCGAGATAAAAGCTATCACCCTGATAATCAAAAAGCAAAAACAGCAAAGATTAGGAAAGAGAAATATGAAGAGATAAGCAAGCTCTTATCTGGACTTGAATATTGGCAGTTCCGATATAGATGGTGGTTGGCGCTCAAATTTAACTATATCAGAGAAGAAGTAGCCTTCTATTTCGGTTATACATGGTCGATCTTACGACCGATGGCATTTGAGCTAAATCAGAGACTGGTTGGCGCTGATATTCTAAAAGGAAATCACGATATCTTCTTCCTAAAAACTGAAGAAATTGCAGATTGCATTTCGTTGCTTGAATCCAACAAGTCAACAGAAAAATATATTCCTTTAGTGGAAGAAAGGATAAATTACAGAGAAGCATGTAAGCGGCATCATCCTCCGGGAACACTACCTAGTTATGCAAGCAAGGTAGATGGAATATCATTCAAAGAGACTCAAAGGAAGAATGATGACAATAGTAATGAAATGCTGGGTTTCCCGGTAAGCTCTGGAATTATTACAGCAAAGGCGAGCGTGGTAACAGGTCCATCTGAATTTGATAAGATGGAACCAGGTACCATCTTAGTGAGTCCATTAACAACGCCCGCCTGGACTCAGCTTTTTGCTCATGCAGTTGGGCTTGTTACAGACATTGGAAGCATCTTAGCTCACGGCTCGATTGTTGCCAGAGAGTATGGCATACCAGCTGTTCTAGGCGTAGGTAATGGAACGGTAAGAATAAAGCATGGCCAGACAATTACGATAGATGGTGATGCGGGTACGGTATTAATTCATGAGGATGATTAAGTAGTTCCTGTAACTAAAATAAAAAAGGGCCGGTAATTCCGGCCCTTTTCATTTTCACCCTACTTCCTTTTTACATCATGTCATATGTTACTTGGAAGTGAATCGCTCTTGGGAACAATATGTATGTATCGTTCGGTGAGCTTGGGAATAAGTCAGGAGTAAACTGCCCGTCAAAATTTGCCGCATTAGTAATCGACAAATTAAGATCCCAGTTTTCCTTTCTCATACCCATTGCAAGATTCAACAATTTATAGTCTGAATCAGCTGCTATGTACTCATCCGCATAAACAACAGAACTGAATCCCATCATCTTTTCTCTATATGCGTAATCTACAGAACCGTATGCTTCCCAGCCATTATCCATATCATCACTATAATTTAGAGTGATAGAGTGAGTTGTTGGTGAATATCCATAGAGTTCACCACCAACCTGGATTGCTGCAGGAAAGTTCACAACTACAGATGGATCAGGAACAGCCGCGACCTCAGTATCTGTAATTCCACCAGCATACATTAAGCTAAGTGTTTCACTAAGATCATAATCCAATGTAAGCTCAAAAGAGGTTACATCAGCGTCAGTTCCACCCACTGCCATGCTTAATGGACCATCAGCAGTTCCGTAGCCTGAATACATCGGGATATCAGTCCACTCACTAAGTGCATAAACAACTTCCAAATCAAGCGCATCATCCAACAATGACATTTTTGCACCAATTTCCGTGCTTATCAGTTCAGATGCATCTTCAGAACTTAAGTTAGGAAGACCTTCAGCCTCAAGCAAAGCCAAAGTTGCTTGACTTGTTGGTATTGGCATACGAGCCGCTGATGAACGAGATGCATAATATAACGTAGATTCATCAGGTCTCCACTCTACACCCACCCGATAACTAGTATTATCAAAATCATACGTTACACTATCATCAGTAAACATATAACCTGTATATGGCCCCGTTGCTGGATCTCCAGGATTTCTGAGTGCTTCTTGAGTATTTTCAACTCGAGTTTCCTCGTGATTTCTTAACCCGCCAAACACAGTCAATGTATCACTCAAAGCATAAGTTAGCTCACCATACATAGAGTCTTGCTCTTGATGAATCGCACCAATCGATGAATACTCACCATAGATCTGGTAGTTATAATAAAGATTTTGATCAGTCTTTGCATCTACTGTCATCGCTCCAGCTATCCAGCTAAGAGGACCGTCACCAGAAGATACAAATCGAATCTCATGAGTATCAGTATCAGAGGGCAGTTTTGTTATCGAAGTCACACCATAGGTGAAATCTTCCGCATTATAGTCACGGTCTGTCGCTGCAACAGATCCACCCGAGTAAGTCATCTCAGCAAATCCAAGATCATACTTGACAACCAAAGTATCCCACTCAATGTTGTAATTATTTCTTAAGAGTCCATCAGGAAAAACTTCTAGCGCAAATGCCCAGCTTGAAGCGCCAAGTTCCATTCTTCCATTAGAAACGGCCTTGATGTTTGTACCAGGCATAAATCCATATTGAGTCTTCCACTCAGAGTGAGTGTATGTAATCTCAGACTTATCTGTAGGCTTGGCTGTTACTTTTACCCTTAAAGTGTCTTTATTCTCTTCCATCGGATTTTCAACTTCAGGTCTATCCTGGACAATTCCATACCCTGGATCTTCCTCAGTCATGTAAGACACACGAACACCTAACTTATCCGCGATTAATGGAACATTAACAACTGCTCCCATTGTGTGACCGTAGCCGTTACCTTTTCCGTAGGTCATTGTGCCTAACTTAACCTTGTAGCCAAAATTTTCCATATCAACAGCATTTGTGCGCATTATCACACTACCCGCTGACGAATCCTGACCATAAGTCGTTCCTTGAGGCCCTCTAATTACCTCAACTCTATCAAGATCAAAGGTACTTAATGGCGGTGGACTTAATGAATTTACATCAAGAAATGGTACATCATCAATGTAATAGCCAACTGGCATTGATCCACCACCTGCGTTTGATTGCGTTACACCACTTCCACGCATCTGGATACCTTCAGCCAATGGTGCTTTTTGACCATTTGTAATCCCGGCTGTAGCGCCTGGCACTCTGTTATAAATATCCCGTATATCATTAAAAGCAGGTTGCGCTAACACCTCTTCTGGAATTGCTTGAACGGACTGAGATAGGTCCATTACAGCAACGTCACGACGCGAAACGCTAACAATAACCTCTTCAACTTCCATGCTTTCGTCACTCTGACTCATAACTACCGAAGATAGCGGTAGCGTAGCCGCGAGCGCAATCGCACTAGCAATAGCTGTTTTCTTCATTTTTATCCCCTTCGTATTAAAGATTTAACTTACTTATTTGTTAACCGTGCACAATTAATACTTGTGACTTTATAACTAACAAATCCTTCACTTACCTATTAAACAATCATTTTCACTCTATAGCAATAGCTCGAACCCAGGTCCCCTCCATTCTCTCGACATGCAGAGGCAGGCTCATAAAAAATACTCTGTCATTTTTTAAGTTTTCAATATTTGCCAGTGGGTACACTATCGGAATATTGTTACCCGTCATCGCTCTATGGGTCGGACTATTATCAGGTTCTGGACCATCCCAATTCGTCTCCCATGAGATTCCTGGCCCTCCAACCGCTAGCATTTTTATTTTTTTGTCCTCAGCCAACCATCTCGCGGTCTCCCCCACCAGAGTTGGCTGGTCATCACCACTCCAACAGCTGTGCAATATAACAATATCTCCGTTACGAACATTATCTAAGTGCTCAGGCAAAATATCACCGCCTTTGAGGTGATCTAGTACGCAGACGCAGGCCTCTCCGTAATAGGTATTCAAAGGTACATCCCAAATACCTTTCATCCCCTCAGGCAAACAAGTCCAATTATCATTATGTCTCACACCCAACTGAATATGCGATCCCATATGACCGCTGATCGCTCCGATGGGCCAATCACTGACCGTGCCTTGATTCGCTCCGACAAGTTGCTCCATCGTCCCGTCTTGCTCATTTATGGTTTCTTCACTTGGCCAACCATGTCCATAATGATCAGTTGTCCCCTCTTCAATTGTTCCATCAAGCCGGGTGACTCTTGCGATAAGTTCAACAGTCAGGTCTACGATCTTTTTGCCATTTAAATCTATCATGATGTTTCAGCTCCTGAAGGCACAAATGCAACTGCTCTTACAAAACTTGCCTCAAGTTTTGGAACATTCAGTGGCATACCGTAATAGAAAACCCGATCTGATTTTAACGTTTCGATATTAACAAGAGGGTGGACTATCGGGATGTTTGCACCCAACAGAAGACGTCTAATAGGCGAATTATTTGGTGCGGCAACTTTCAAATCATACTGCCACTCAATTCCTGGATATCCAAATCCAATCATTTTGATTTTCCGATCTTTGATCAGCCACTCAGTAGTGCGGCTAGATAACCACGGCTGCTCTAGCCCTTCAAAAGGGCTTGTCATTAATACGATATCTCCTTTTTGAATATGATCAAGATGGTCTGGAAGAATCTCTTTTCCTCTTACATCTCCAGGCTCTGCTTTTGGTAGCCAAAACTTTTTCTTTGTATATTCCTTAGGATAGCTCGACTCTTCTACGATAGTTTCGGGAGTTAAATGATCCAAATTACATACCGAGGCCTCTCCAATGAAAGTTTCTATGGGCAGTTCCCACAATCCCTTCATATCAGCCGGGACACCTTTCCAATGACTGATATGACCTTTGCCACCTTGAATATGAGATCCATTATGCGTCGTCATCCGCTCTTGGCCCAAAATATCATCATGCTGTCTACCATCATAAAGATTGATATTATTGGGCGCGGCATACATCGTAAAAAGAGAATTATCCATGGGGAAGCGCCCTTCCCACATTACCCAATGCTTGCCATAAGGATCTGGGGCACCCTCCTCTACAGAACCATCAAAGCGATTGATTCTAGGTGAAATCCTAGGGCTTAAATCTATGGATGTGTATCCATCTAAAGAAAACATATTGACGTCTCGATACTTTCCTCAACTTAAGCATATGGTTTTAATTATTACAACGGAATTTATCTAAAAACCACCCATTTCCCGGGTGCTTAAATCAGATAATATTTTCTGCCTGGCGCATTCTATCCATAGCATCAAAGAAAAAATTATCATTTCCGAGAGCACCAGCTTTCAAAACAAAAGATATTGGATCTGAACCTGACTGGTGACAATAACCACCACCCAATTCATCAAATGCTGAGACCTCTACTTTCTTGATACCAATAGAATTTATGACCTGTCCTGATGTTTCACCCCCAGCCACAACAAATTTTCTCGCACCAAGCTTGAATAGCCTATGCGCGACCTCTCCCAGAATTTTATCGGCTAGACTTGCCGCTCCACCTACACCCAGTGATTTCTGCGTTCTCGATAATTCGTCCAAATCTGCTGATGAAGATACTGCGATGGGGCCCTTATCTATATGCTGTTTTGCCCACATGATTATTTTTGAAACATATTCCGGATCATCATTTGCTGCTACAAGGTCCACTCGGAACGTTGGATGGTTTTTTTCAAAAGTATCTAACTGTCGCAAAGTAGCTTTCGCACAACTTCCTGCAATAAACACCTCTGCTCCAGGACTAGGTGAGAGTATACGCTTGGGCTTTGTAACTTTTGAGCTATGATTGTGTTTTTGCCAGGCTCTAGCTAAAAAGATGGGCAGCGCATCAGCACCTGTCGTGAGCTTCCAATCTAGGGTTAGCTCTGCAAGCCTTCTTAAATCCTCATCATCTGCAGCATCAGCAATAAAGAAAGGCGTAGATGACATCTTATTGATATGACTGCGAACTGACTCGACTTCTTTTATCAACATGGAGTGAGAAATCAATCCAACATGTTTACTTGTTTGTGATTGTAAAACCTCTACCAAATTCGAATTTGTCATAGGAGTAACAGGATCATTCTGTTTAAAAGAGTCTCCTAAAGGAGTAGATCCAATAAACATTCTCCCTTGAAAGATGGTCACAGTGTATTCTGGAAATGCTGGGCAGAAGACTGTCTTTTTTGTATTCAGTGTTTCAAGCATCGCTTCAGCAATAGGACCAATGTTGCCGTCAGTCGTCGAATCAAAGGTGGCGCAATATTTATAATAAAATCTTTTACAACCAATAGATTGAAGCGCTTTTACTGTGCTCACTGCTTCAAGTCTGGCATCATCGGGCGCAATCAAACGAATTTTTCTTGCGACAACAACTGCTTGTGCATCAGAATCAGTAATTGATTCAAGCTCATCGATCGAACTTACCAATGGACAAGAGATACCCTCTCTCTCAAGAAGACTTGCAACCATCATTCCACCAGTCAAGTCATCCGCAAGGATTCCCAGTTCAATCATCGAAAAACTCTCTATCTATTAAAATGGATGTAAACGTAATCATTGTCTTTTCGATACTAATTTACAACATGTTGAGCAAAATAATCCCCCCACATTTTCACATGTAAGAAAAAATGATTAAATTGGGTAGTAATAATTTTAAATTCTTTGGTATCTAAAAATGAAAAAAACGACTCGTCTGGGCAAAATCATTGGAATTGATGACAATGAAATCCAAACCTTTTTGGGAATCAGGTATGGAGAGCCACCAATCAATGCAAGGCGATTCAAAGCGTCCTTAGCATCAGGCGGCTGGAGTAACACACTTGATGCGACATCTTTTCCAAATAGAGCGATGCAAGATAAAACGCTAGATGCCGATGGTAGAAAAATACCTGGAAAAGTCAGTGAGGATTGCTTATTTTTAAACATCTACCAACCTAAAAATGCAAATAAACTTGCGCCCGTTCTTGTCTGGATGCACGGTGGTGCATTCAAGCATGGGTCTGCCAACGAGTTTGATGGATCTGTTCTGGCTGCGCAACAACAAGTGGTAGTTGTTACACTAAACTTTAGAGTAGGAGCATTTGGCTTCCTAGATTTTTCAAAGTTCGGATCTGAATATTTGGGATCCGCTTCGAATGGTATACAAGACTGTATCCTTGCACTTCAATGGATACAAGATAATATTGAAGAATATGGAGGTGATCCAGACAACGTTACTATCTCCGGAGAATCATCTGGTGGAACAATGACTTTAGGCCTGTTAGGTTGTCCCTCCGCATATTCGCTCTATCATAAAGCAATTGCATGCAGTCCAACATGTCCTTATAAAGAGCTCGAAGATCCCACTGAAAAAGTTCAATCTGCTTTGAATATTGATTCGGATAATTATCTAAGTCCAATGCTTGAGATGTCTGCGATTGATATCTGTAGGTTAGAGCTTGGATTTCGAGTCTCTATTGATGGAGAAGTCGTAAAAAGTCCGACAATTCAAGCGATCAAATCGAGAGGTAAAAACGGAGTCCCAATACTTGTTGGCAGTAATTCGAGAGAGGGTACTCTCTACACTGAGGGGAAAGATGAAGATCAGCCTCACTATGAACTTTGGAATCATGGGCTCGCAAGGGAAATGCTATTTGGTGAGGATCCAGACTCATATCTAATTTCACTTAAAACTGAGTATCCAAATGCTTCATCTGGAAAAATTCATGAAATGATTTGGACTGATATGTTTAGACGAACAGCTTTACAGACTGCTTTAACAAGTTCTGAATTTGGCAAAGGCGGATGGCTCTATTATTTTGATAATCCCGCAAATCTGCCAAAGTATAAAGATTTTGGAGCAACTCACGCATCTGAAATGGCTTTCATGTTCAACACTTTTGATAATCCAAATTCGTTGGGAAGGGAATTTCACGATAGGAATGATCAAAAAGTAAGAAGCACTGCAAGAAAATGGTCACAAGGCATAGCCAACTTTATGAAATTGGGATATCCAGTAATAGACTCTAATCAAGCCTGGCCAAATTATGAGCAAGAATTAAAAAATTGTTTAGTTATCAGCAATAATTTTCAAATTTCTCAGAATATAGATGAGTTGCATGAAGAACTTTGGTCTTCATAATTCCTTTGGCTCAAGGGCTATACCAAATGGGTGATGAGTAGGCTCTCTCCTGTATCGTTCGTGGTTTTAATTCACCCTCCCCATATGTTGCATAATCATAGGTATTCCATCTTGGAGTTGGGACTTGCAGGACTCTCACATAATAAAACGAATATTCGTTCTTATTAAAATCAGGATCTTGCCAAAACGCCTGTAGCGCTTCACTACCATCCTGATCTGAGTAACTTCCTGCTGTGTAAGCCGCCAACGAACAATTAACTTTTATTTTGGCACTACATTTATTCACTTTTGGCGCAACTGCAATATCGTAAACTTTTTCATGTAATAAACCACTCTGGTCCTGCCAACCTTTGATCACTTGAATTCTATCTAAGTTTGCCTCCATCGGGTCTTTTGATGCCACTACCAAAAATGATGGTGGCCTTTTTTCACTAATTCGATAGAGATCTCCTCCCATCGGCACTCCTTTTTGATAACCAATTTCAGCAAAATTGGCTTTATCAATATCTGTTTTTGTAAAGCTCCAACCCCCAAAAAATCGTAATGAAATTCTCGTGCCTGTGGTTGCATAAACCTCTTTTCTTCTTATAGAGGAAAATATGCTCTCCCGAGTATTGTCTGTTGCCCAGACTGCAGCCAATCCTGATGCACCCATATTCATCGTCATACCCGTTGCTCTGTATTGACTAGGCTCCTCATATGCCATTTTACCCCAAAAATTATCTTCTTCCGCTGTGGAAAGTCCTGTATGAGTGTCTGTGGAGCCAATAACACCGAATTTAAATGGGTTCACACCGAATTCTTTTTTTATGGTTAATCCTTTTTTAAGAACTGACCGAGCGTGCGATCTCTCAGCTTTGTCAATTTTTACACCCAGCGAATCATCTCTTGCTCTATTTAATGTATCAAACCAACCTCTCTCAAAATTAGCGTAGGAATCATCAGGCGAAATCAAGGGATGCGTCTCACTATCACCTTTGAATTGAGTGACTTCAATGATTGGTTCGAATTCAGTTCTCACTTGTAAATAATCATAAGAAAAAGGAGTATTTTTGAATGTTTCGTTTTTAAAAAATTGTCCATTGCTCAAATTAGTGTTGTGAGGAATCGTAATAACATCATCACCCGATTCTTCTTTATACTTCGTTAGAAATTTCCAAAGATCCTCAGGATCTTGGCTTTCAAATGCTGAGAATGGAATAATCGATCCAGTTTGTTTTGGGCTACCTGAAAACATAACATTTCTGTGAGCCATACCACCCTCAGTAGCACTATATTCATACCCTACAAAGGTAGTAAACTTTCCTGGTTGGTAATGTCGCTCTGCCTCATTTATAACCTCGCTCCAAATATCTCTTTTGAACTCTTGGCTCAGGTTAAATTTAGTTTGCTTGAGTCCCTTCGATTGAATAAGCTCATTTTGAAGTGATTTAAATTTACTTTTGTTTTCAGCATTTACGAGTTCAGATGGTTTCGGCATTTTTTTTAGTTGATCAAGCACTTGTTCAGCAACTTCCTGATCTTCAATTATACTTTTTGTATTCGAAAGAGCAGCAAAGGCACCCAAATCCTCTGCATGATCAGCAATCATTATAAAATCGAGAGGTGTTCGTATTGACGCGTATTGCCCACCATTTGCCTTAATCCTTTCGCCTTTCGCAAATCGATAAGCTTGATCTGAGGTTATTGTTGTTCCAGTTGCAAAAGCATCAGATGATAAATAGGTATGTACATGAGTATCACCCCAAAAGAGATTTACAGGATATGAATCAAGTTCTTGAGATAAAATGCTACAAGTTGCGCTTATATAAAAAACGGAAACAACCCATTTAATGGGAGATCTCAATTTTAACATCTGATTGATCCCAAGGAGCTTGCTCTATTTTATGAGTTTTTGATTGAGCAATGTACATCAAAAGTTCTTTTAGCAAGCTCTTTCATAGTTATTTCCTGAAACCCTATCACACTTGGTTTAATCGTATCATTCAATGGAGGTATCATCGTTGATTCCATATTGGAAAGGCCATGGACTGCGCCCAAGATTGAACCACAAGTGGCACCATTACAGTCGGTGTCCCAGCCTCCCTCGACAGCAAAACAAACGGAGCGATGAAAGTCTAATTCGCCATAAAATAAAGCCCCGATAACAACAAGTGCGTTATTTACGGTGTGAACTCCATTCAAATCTCCAAAGTCTTCCTCAACCCAATCCATATAACTATAAAAGTCTTTTTTGACTTTCATTTTTTCAATCGCCTGCATGCAAGCCTCTGATAACTTACAGTGAGATGGTATTTCAGAGAGCCCTATTTTTATAAGCTCGATCGGATCGGAAACGTTGAACGCACCTGCAATAATAGCTGCGAACATCATTTCTCCATAAATACCATTCGCTCGATGCGTCCAACAAGCATCTCTATAAGCGAATTCAGCGGCTAGTTCTGGATTACCTGCGCAGCCATATCCCCAACCATCGGCTCTGATCTGTGCACCTATCCATTCTCGATAGGGATTTCTATTGAGACTTGTGTACTCGGGGGTTACCCAGTCAGACGCTGTGCTTCTGGGACTAGCATTGTTATAGTTAAGAATCGCTTGTGATTCAGCCGTGCATATAACGTTGTAAGGAAGGCAGCTATTCCAAGTATGCGCTATATGCCGCCAAGTAAACTCAGCACCATATTTCTCCATTATTGCGAGGGCGATCAATGTATAGTGGATGTCATCATCAGGTTCCATAAAAGCGATATTTTCGCGTTGAGAATTTGGGCAATAAACAACAAAATCGTCTCCAACATCTTCTCCACTAAAATAGTAGTCGAGCGGCCAATGATTCCTATTTTTGAGATATTCTTTGATCGCCGCCCTTCCTATCAACCCCTTTTGGCCACGAATTCCCATCCCTTCAACCGGTTTACCCAGAGCACAACCAACCGCTCTACCCGTCCAAGCTCCATGGAATTTATCCAGCAAATCCTTATCCTCTATCGAGTCGAAACGGCGGGGTCCTGATGGCCTAGCTTTCTTAATCTCAGTCAACGTATATGGTTGTTCATAGGGAAATGATAATGAAACTTTTAAATTATTCAGATCACTATAAATCTCGTCGACAAGATCGAAATCCATTTTGTGAGATTCGTCATCTAAGCATGTCACTCTCTTTGCAATTTCTTTTGGAACTTGAACGCCCTCATATTCCAATTGCACCAGCTCATATTTAAGCAGTGCGAGTGGTGACTCCCATCCTGTAAATATCATGTTTACTCCCCTTTTTATTTTATCTTTTTAAAATTTGGTAATCTTTTTTCCAAAAATGAATTAATTCCTTCTTTAAAATCCTCTCTTTTTAAACTTTCGTCCATCCAGCTTGTAGACTCAATATTTGCAATTCCTAATTCCTTGTTCAAGTGTTGATAGACTTGTCTCTTCATCATCATAAGTGAATATGGGGCAACGGTTTTTGAAAAGCTTTTCACGAAATCCTGCGCATCTTTTAATGCCTCACCATTCTTGGAGATTCTATTCGCATAACCAATCCGATATGCCTCGTTGGCATCTACTCGACGCGAACTCCACATCAAATCAAGAGCATTAGAAGGTCCTATTATTCTCGGAAGCATCCAACTAGTTCCATGCTCAGCAATCAATCCTCTTGGCGAAAATGATGTAATTAATTTTGCTTTTTCGTCCATAAATCGCATGTCACAAAATGTGGCATAGCTGAAACCTAATCCAGCACAAGCTCCATTTATCGCTGCGATCAAAGGCTTTTTAAGTGCTAAAAAATAGGCGGGTGAACCTTCAAAATTTTTATTTTCACTTTCAAAACCAACCTCTAAATGCTCAAACGTTTCCTCTGTTCTTTTTCCATCATCACTAATTTTACCAAGTGACTTCATATCAACACCGGAACAAAATCCTCTTCCTGATCCAGTAATCACTGTACCGACAACCTCTTCAGTTGTATCTGAAATGAACAGTGCATGTCTTATCTCCGCTTGCGTTAAACTTGTTAGCGCATTCAATGTATCAGGGCGATTGATCGTAATAGTCGCAACGCCATCTGAGGTGCCGTATAAAATTTCTTGATATTCCATATCCAAAAATATCCTAATGCTAATTTTTATCTCTTTTCAAAAATTTACACGCCAAATTTTATTCTTAAGAAAACAACAGACAGTTAATCATGGAGCCTTTTATATGCCTCATCGCCATATTGCTTTACAAAAGATGTGCCCAGATCGTCTGCTTTTTTAATTGATTGCAAAATTAGATCTCTGGTAACCTCAAATTTCATGCGTTGTATGAGAGGATTTTTAAAAGCCGCATCGATAACTTTATCAATTTCAAATTGCTCTAGTGGATGCATCGATAATTGTTCCAAATTCACGGGCAGTCCTATATCAATAAAAAATTTAGTAACTTTCTCTAGATCCTCCGAGTTCTCCATTGCTAATTGAGCAAGAGTACCCATAGCAACCATCTCGCCGTGAAGATATTTTTTGTTTAACCGTGTTATCTCTGTGTAAGAATTCGCCAAAGGATGAGCAAGAGCAAGTCCACCACTCTCAAAGCCAATGCCACTTAAAAGCGTATTTGCCTCAACAACTCTTTCAACACTATCACTGTTTTGATTATTTCTAACGTTCTCCGCTGCAGAGACTCCATATTCGAACAATGTCTGTGCACATTTTTCACTGATTGCTGACGCCGCGAGCGTAGGTCGACATCCCACCAAATTTGAACCAACTGGATTATCTTCGCATACTCGAGCTTCATACCAAGTAGCCATTGCATCACCAATTCCTGCTACTAGGTAACGCTCACTCGCATTAACAATGACCTCAGTATCTACAATCACAAATGCTGGATTTTGGGGGAAATACTCAACAACATCTTTTACTCCATCGACGGTGTATAACACAGATATGGATGAGCAAGGCGCATCATTTGATGCGAGAGTTGGAATGATTCCAACTTGACAATTTAGCCTGTAGGCGATGCATTTGCCTGCATCAACAAGTTTTCCTCCACCCACTGCCAATATACAGTCTGGTTTTGCACTCGTTAAATCGTTGGTATGTCTCTCTATTTCCTCTTTGGAGCACTCACCCCTAAACTCAGCTTTCGAATATTCAATGCCCGCCTCACTCAGTGATTGCAGGACATTTGCCGCCTCAGCTGAGAATCCTCTCTTTGATGCAAGAACCCCAACATGCTTTGCATTTATCAAACTAAGATAAAGACCACAATTTTTGATCACACCTGGACCTTGAATATAACGCTGTGGAGAAAGAAAAACTCTTGAGGAATTTACAACGGGTTGCGCAAATATGTCTCTGGGAGAAAAAGGCTTAGTTATCATGTTAATCACTCCAATAATCTACTTGTGCCATATAGCGACATTTACCACTTGAATGTTATATTACTAAAACTATGGACAATAATTCTAATATGAACAAAGCTACCATAACTAGAAATCAAGCAATAGAAAAACTGTGTGCATCAGGCGAAATATATGAGCTTAATTCCACCCAAATAAATGACAGAAATGTAAAAGTTTTTAAGAATGCACCTAAAACACTCAATGAGCTCTATTTTTCCAACTCAAGTGATTTAGATTTTATTGTCTACCAGGACGAGCGATATACATTTTCACAAATTTTAGACCTAAGTACTCAACTCGCAAACACCATGACCTCAGAGTTGGGTATTAGAAAAGGGGATAGAGTTGGCATCTCTATGAGGAATTATCCTGAGTGGAGTATCGCATTCATTGCGACTACTTCAATTGGAGCTATTGCAGTATCGTTAAATGCTTTGTGGGGGCCAAAAGATCTCAAGTTTGCCATTGATGATTGTGATCCGAAACTATTGTTTGTCGATCAGGAACGACTCACCAATCTCTCGAATGTCATCAATAAAGAGAATGACATGAAAGTCATACGGGTGAGAGCTGAGGAAAACAAGGATCTGTTTTCGTATTGTTGGAAAGAACTCTTCAGCCGCCACCCAAATTTTAATGCACTTGAGTCTAATATCACGGCTGATGATGATGCAACGATAATCTATACGTCTGGTACGACAGGTTTCCCAAAGGGCGTTGTTTCGACACACCGAAATATAATCCATGCGCTAATGAGCTGGGAGCTAGAAATAGAAATACGCGCTCTCAGATATGAATTAGACAAACAAGAGTTACCATTTCAAGAAGCAATGTTGCTAGCCGTTCCTTTATTCCATGTTTCTGGATCACATGTTGTCCTTCTTGCCTCATTCAGAAATCAAAGAAAAATGGTTTGTATGTATAAATGGGATGCTGAAGAAGGACTTAGATTGATTCAAAAAGAGAAAGTAACAAGTTTTATTGCAGCCCCAGCAATTACAGGTGATTTAGTTAATGCATACGATAAATCTCGCCATGACATATCAACTCTTTTAATTCTCGGTGGAGGTGGGGCACACAGGGCACCTGAGCAAGTAAAGGAAATTGATAGTTTAAACGAAATTATCATGCCTCAAATTGGTTGGGGAATGACGGAAACTAATGCAATTGGTACGAGTGCTATCGGCGATGCCTATGCTGATAGACCATCATCTTGCGGAGAGTGCTCTGCGGTACTTCAAATGCGTATCGTCTCAGAATCAGGTGCTGAAATGCCCAATGGAGAGATAGGAGAGTTACAAGTTAAGGGCACTTCAATGTTCCGAGGATATTGGAATAAATTAGATGAAAAATTGGATTGTTTTGATGGAGACTGGTTTAAAACGGGCGATGTCGCAAAAATCAACCCTGACGGCTTTATTTACATCATGGATCGAATCAAAGATCTCATAATTAGAGGTGGAGAAAATGTATCTTGTAGCTCAGTAGAATATGCCTTAATGGAGCATCCAGAAATCGTCGAAGCATGCGTGTACAGCATACCAGACGTCAGGTTGGGTGAACTCGTAGCAGCTACAATTTATACAAAAAGTAAACTAACTGAACATACAATAAAAAGTTTCCTTAAAGGTAAATTAGCAAATTTTGAAATCCCCGAAGCAATAAAAATAAGTTCGGTTCCGCTTCAAAGAGGTGCCTCAGGGAAAATTACAAAAAGGTTAGTGCAGAAAGCCGCCTTAACACCTTTATAGTACCCATTTAAAGTAGACACAGTTATTAGGATTTAAGGAAGAACAGTAACTTCAGACAATCTAATCTCTTCTTTCCATTCCTTAAGGCGTTGCTCTCGACGATTTTCTATTCTTGGTATCAAATTGACCCTTCCCGAATCTAATACTTGTTTTTCAGGATAGTCTGCACCAAACGCACTCTTACTCACCGAGAGACTCCACTTTCTTTGTTGCTCAATCATTTTTGCAGCAATCTCAGGATACATCTCAATGAGATTATTACTTTCCGTAGGATCACCAATTACGTTATAAAGCTCATAATCAGTAGTCACAAACTTTTTACCGTCGTAGTCCACATTCCTGACTAACTTCCAATCATTATCTAACCACATTAAGCCACCATTTGCTCTGAAGCCAATGGGCACCTCTCTCTTGGGCAATTCATAATCAAATAATTCAATAATTGATATCCCATCATGCACGGCATTAATTGAATCTGGAGAGAGGCCGGCCACATCGATCAAAGTTGGAAACATATCGTATGTACTTGATGGGAAATTTGTAACTCGAGGCTCAATTCCTGCGGGCCACTCTATGACGGTCGGAACACGCAGTCCACCTTCATAAAAATCTTTTTTAAATCCTCTTAGATATCCAGTGCTATCAGGATCCATTCCCCGAATACAACCATGCAATTCCCTCGCTTGAGTACTCGTCAGATTAAAATCTATTTCGTTACTACAATTTGAAGGATATTCCATCTCCATTCCCTGACCACCAGCACCACCAAAAGAATCCTTTGATGGCCAAACACGAACATCTAAATTTGGAGATCCTCCGTTATCGCTTGTAAACCATACCAATGTATTATCGGCAATACCTAGCTCACGTAAGCTTGTTCTAAGATTACCAATTGATCTATCGATAGCTACAATTTCGCCATGGGCATGCGCAGAGGTCCGATCCACTTTTCCCAAAAATGGCTTAATATCTTCTTCAGACGCATCCCAGGGACCATGGGGAGCTGAATACCAAATAACGATAAAAAATGGTTTTCCTCTCTCAAGTTCGTCTGAAATAAATCTCACTGCCTCTTCAACAATGATCTCTGATCCATCTCCCTCAAACTTCTCCAGCACCCCATTTCTGCTCAAGTCAAACGAGCGATCAAATCCCGTGGTATGACTCAGCCAATAATCAAAGCCTAATTCTCCAGGATTATGAGGGTCACTTTTTGGTAACGGGTGATCTAGGTCTGGGCTATCCATATTTAAATGCCACTTACCAAAATGTGCAGTAATATATCCCGCATCTTTAAATGCGGTTGAAAGCATTTTTTCCTGTTTATTGATATAACTACCAACTCTGAATGCACCAGTACGATCATTTGTCCTTCCAGTCATAACCGACGCGCGTGTCGGAGTGCAACTTGGTGCACCCGCATAAAATCGATCCATACGTAATCCATTTTCTGCCATTGCATCAAGATTGGGTGTTTTTAGAATCGGATGACCATAATAGCCAGTCTGTGCCCAACCCATGTCATCAGCCATTACTAGAATTACATTAGGCTGATCTTTTTGATTCTCCGCACAACCAGCAAAAAAAATAAGTATGGGTAAGAACCAAAGACTTACCAATTTCTTGAAAAATTGATGATGTGATTTATTACTAACTAGATCCATTGGATTCCCCTAATTCTAAAACTTCATCTATTGAGGGTATAGAGTTTGCTGCTCCCTCTCGCGTGATGCATATTGAGGATGCCTTACAACCCTGGCGGAGTGCTGCTTTAACGTCTAAACCCATATTTATCCCAGCTATAAAGTAAGCGGAAAATGTATCTCCCGCACTGGTTGAATCAATAACCTCTGTTTCAATTGACTCAACCTTTATCTCCTCAACATCGTCTTTGTAGATTACACCATCCGCACCTAGCGTTAATACAATTTTTGCCCTTGGGTATTTTTGAGATAGGGTTTCGATAATTTTGCTAGATTCCGATGCTCCTGACAGCATCTTTCCCTCAGTATAATTAAGAATTAAGTAATCAACTTTTTCCAATGGATAATTACTAACATCCTCAGTCATTGGCGCAGGGTTAAAAACTGTTGTAAGCCCAAGATCTTTAGCTTTACTAATCAAAAAGGCAACACCGTTCGTTTCATTTTGAGTGAGAAAGATGTCACCATTTTCAGCATTTTGTAACTTTTGTAAAACTTTGTCCTCGTCATTTTTAACATTAGCGCCACCATGAAGAATGATGCAATTCTCACCATTAGCGTCCACTTGAATAATTGCATGACCTGATGCTGAGGATAAAATCTGCAATTCTTTAGCATCAACACCGTGTGTATCCAGAAGATCGCGCAAAAAATATCCATCTTCACCAACCGATCCTAGATGAGTCACCTTTATTCCCGCTTTTGCTAATGCAATTGACTGATTCAGTCCTTTCCCACCGGCAAACTTTGAATATGAAATACTTGGCAGCGTTTCACCTGGTGAAACAAATTTATCCATAGAGTAAACATGGTCTATGTTTAAGGAACCAAAGTTAAAGACTCGCATCTATCTCTCTTTATATCGATTAATATAGAAATCTGCCGCTGCCAGAGATGCATCTATTCGACTCTTAATCTCATCTAAATCTATCCCCTCAGTACTTTTCTTTCCTTCTCTGTATCGAGCATAAACTCCATGAATAATTGCTGCAGATTTCCAATGATTAAATCCAAAGTAAAAATCAAGCTGATCAACATTTAAACCTGTTTGTTTTTGATAACGATTAATCAGTTCTTTTCTTAGCGGCAATCCATCAATAGAGGAAGGTAAATCCAAACTACTCGAAGCATCACCGTGTGCCTCAGGCCAACTTTTTAGCGTGTAAGCTAAGTCTGCCAATGGATCTCCCAATGAGGAAATTTCCCAATCAACTACCGCTGAGACCTTAGCATCATCACCAATTAAACAGTTATGAAATCCGTAATCACCATGAACCACACTTGCGGTCTGCTGGTCAGGTTTTGAGGAAAGAAAATATTCCTGTAGGTTATGTGCTCTTTTGTCATCATAGTTAGCTGGCTCAATGGATGCCATCCAAGATCGATACCAAGTCTTTACTTGACGACCAATGTAATCCCCCTTTCGACCCAACTCTCCAAGACCAATCTCGTCGGGATCCAGGCTATGAAGGGATGCTAAGGTATCAATAAATGAGTATGCAAGAGTGACTCTATTATCTAATCTTATAGAATCCGATGCTTCCTTAGCGCTATGAAGAGGCTTACCCTCAGAGAATCCCATTACATAAAATAACGCACCTGTTATATCTAAATCATCACAAAATCCGAGTGGTTTAGGGACCGGAAATCCAGTCGGTGCTAAATTGGAGATTAGTGCCCATTCTCGCGACATATCATGAGCTTTTGGGAGCAATTTACCCAATGGGGGTCTTCGTATTACCGCACTTGTTCCCTCAAAATCATTTATCATATAGGTTAGATTTGAATGTCCTCCCTCTAATTTTTTCCACTTTAAAGGGGGCTTTAAGCCTTTAACATTTTCCTTTATCCAATCTTCCACTTTTTGAATTTCAAATCCCTGAACATTTTGCATTTTATTATTTGGAACATTCATCTTTAGCTGTACTCCTTCTTGAGAGCCTCCACATCAATCTTCTCTGACGCAACTCGAGGTAATGGTTTTTTCTTAAACCATATGTGCTCTGGTATTTTATATGCTGCTAATGATTTTCTTAAGAACTCTTTCAAAGAATTCTCATCTGCATTTGAAGTTTCACCACAAAAAACACAAGCTCCGACAATCTCACCCAAACGTTCGTTGGGCAAAGCAAAGATAGCAGCTTCAATCACATCAGGATGTTCAAGAATCACCGTTTGAACCTCTTGAGCTGATATATTTTCACCACCTCTGATAATGATATTTTTTTTCCTATCAACGAGCGTGATCAATTCATTTTTATCAATCTTTGCCAGATCACCTGTATAAAGCCATCCATCTTTTAAAACTTCGGATGTCTCAGCATCTTTATTCAAATAGCATCGCATATTCGCTGCACTTTTTAGCACCAATTCCCCGACGTCTCCAATCTCAACATCATTATCAAATTCATCCACAATTCTCATCTCTGCAAGCGGTGCAATTAATCTTCCTGTCACCTCAGGATTTTCCAAGTATTCCTTACCTCGAATAGCTATTCCCAGAGCATTTGTTTCTGTCATGCCATAACTTGTCCCTGTCAAAACATTGGGTATAGATTCTGCCATTTCTCGCGCCTGATCAGCTGGCCGTGCAGCGCCTCCAGTATCAATTAATCGAATCGATTCTAACTTTGCGCCAACTTTTTTAGCCTCTCCCAGAATTTCAGCGGCCATTGTAGGGACACCTCCAAACCTGCTCACTTTTTCTAACTCAATAAGTCTGACGGCCTCAGGAGGATCCCACTTTTTCATTATCACTAACTTTGTGCCACTCCAAAGGGCAAGTAAAAGTCCCCCATGAGTTCCGGAAACATGGAAAAATGGGACTGAAACTAACTGACATGGTTGATAAGGTTGGTTGTTTTTGTCTACATAAGGCACAGGTCCCAATCCCATTACATCCAAAACTCTGAGGCCAAAATGCCAAGACATTAATGTGGATATTGCACCCCGATGAGTCATAACGACTCCCTTTGGGTGTCCTGTTGATCCTGAAGTATACATAACAGCGAAATCACTATCTTGATCAATCGTAGTTCTGGGTAATTCATTATTTTTACTTGTTAAAAGTGAATTCCAAAACTCATCTGACTTATCAGAATTTTGATGGCGACATAAAACTGTTTGCACGCCCATCTCTGATACAAATCCTTTTATCTTTGCTAGTCGCTGCTCATCGGTGAATACAAGCTTTACCTTTGAATCCATAAATCCATATTTAAGTTCATCTGATGTCCACCAGCTATTTAAACAAACTGCAACGGCACCAATTGACGATAAAGCCATAAATATAAGGGGAAATTCTGGAGAATTTTTCATTAAAATCGCAACTCTATCACCTGGTCTAATGCTATATTCATCCATTAGCAAATGAGCGATTTGACACGTTAATTGATGAAACTCACCAAAGGAATATCGCTCTTTGTCAAAAACCAAGAAGTCTTTTTCTTTATGGTTGAGACAAAGGTTTAAAATATCAGGTATGAGCTTGGGGCCATTTTTAAAAACTTTAAATGATACGCCTCGAATTATTTCATCTGCAATAAAGTAATCTTCATCATTAGATAGAACATAATCTCTCGCATCATCTAGGCTTTGAAATTCCATGTCAGGATTGCCTCTGTGCTCTTATCTCCTCAAGCTTCTTAACAGTTGCCTCCTGACTCTCTCGTGTAATAGAAAAAAAGAAATACACTGCTGCCGCCGCAGCAAACCAAAACATCAGATAAACGTGCCCATTCATAATAAGCAATCCATCAAGCGCTTCCTGAGGCAAGTTTCCCATTTCAGCCTTGTCAGGAAAATTTATTACTTCAAGTCCAATCCCTGCGATCAAGCTTCCTACACTTTGAGTAGATTTTTGCGCGAAACTTTTGACGGAAAAAATTACCCCCTCTGATCGATATCCTGTCTTTAACTCGTGTTCATCTGCCACGTCAACCAACGCAGAGTTCATCACGATCATTGATAAAGGGAAGATACAGTATGCGATTAATAGAGGTGCAATGAGACTTCCCAGTAGAATAGGAGAATCATTATCTGGCCAATATCCAGCATACTTGGCAATGTAAGGTAATGCGACCAAAAGAGCTGGAATAGCGGTGCAAAAGCTCATAATTTCTTTCTTTCCAAGTTTGAGTTTTGAAGTTACAAAAAATAAAATAGGCATGCACAACAAAATACCGGGCATTTTCGCCATCCCAATCCAGACCATCCTTTCAGTTGATAATTCGAACACATAAATATACGCATAGGTACTCACAATACCTATAATTCCGAGGCCTATGTACATTAGCAACATCCAGGAGCAGAGTGCCAAATAAGACTGATTCGTCAACAGTGCTTTAAGTTCCTTGAAAAAGTCTACAAAATGAAATTTTTTCGATACATCAACTTTGTGCAGGTAAGGTATTTGATCGAGAGTTCCAAGTGAGCAGATCAGTGCGGAAGACGCAGCGACCAGAGACATAGTAACAGCTAAAATGATATACCTGGCTTGATTTAACATGCCATTCGCGTATTCATCACTAGATGGAAATATGACCAAATATACAATGAAAACCAGAATACTAGGAAACAACATTGTTCCGACCTCATTATAACCAAATAGTGAGGATCTCTCGTCATAATCGTCTGTTAACTCTGCTCCAAGGCCATCATGGGGCACAAGATAGAGAGTTAGCCCGAATTTTGTAACAACCATAAAAGTGAGTAGCCAGAAAAATAATTGCATCTCACTAAGACCATTGAGAGGCATATAGAGAAAAAAGAGGCCGATCCCTAGCGGTAGGGCCGATAGGAACATCAAGGGATGACGACGACCCACCAATGTATTTATTTTATCTGAAAAGGTTCCAACTAAAGGATCCGTGACCGCGTCAGAGATTATGGAAAGGGCTACAGCCAATCCACAAAGACCCGGAGAGACACCTAGCACCTGATTATAAAATAAGACGGTTGTTATTCCAGCAGCAGTGACCGCACCCTCTGTACCAGCCCCCAATGAAAATAATATCTTTGTTTTAGCACGTAATTTTCGTTTTCTGTCAAAGTTTTGATCGATTTCCGATTGACTGATGGAATCGGGAGCATATTTTTGCCAGATTACATAAATTAAGTTAATAAAACTTTTAATCAAATGCTAATCCCCCAAGATCACGTTCTTATTTTTTGCTTTTATCGACCATTAAAAACTGGTTTTGTTTTATTTATAAAGGCTTGGACTGCGTTTTTGTGGTCCTCTGTTTTTGCACAGTGAATATGGTGAGTACATTCTAAATCCATGCAGTCCTCAAGATCACCCGAGGATATCGCTCTGTTCAAATTCTCCTTCATATACTGCATCGCGATCGGCGGCCCACTTGCCAATTGAGAAGCAATCTCTTTTGTTTTATCACCAAGCTCCTCAGGATCAACTACCCAATTTGTTAAACCGAGGTTCAAAGCTTCATCAGCGCTAATCCTGCTCGAAAGGAAGAACAGTTCTCTTGCTTTCGCAGCTCCCACGAGTTGAGTCATAAAAAATGTACCACCGTAATCTCCAGAGAATCCTACATGTCGAAATGCCGTTGTCATAATCGCGGTTGATGCCATTATTCTTAAATCGCAAGCAAGTGCAATCGAGAGGCCTGCGCCTGCTGCCGCGCCAGGAAGTGATGCTAATGTAGGTTTAGTCATACTATAAAGAGCACCTGATATAGCTCTTTGCTGGTATCTTTGCCTATTTATTGACTCGTCAATGGTGGGCGGACTTTCACCTGGTCCAGCTCCCATTGCCTTTACATCTCCACCCGCGCAAAACCCTTTCCCCGCTCCGGTTAAAACAACACATTTCACATCAGAGTTTTCTTGCGCATCTTTCAATTGATCAACCAATGCCAGAACTAGCTCTCTTGACATTGCATTTCGTGCCTCTGGTCGATTGAGTGTAATGGTTAAAACTCCATCCTCAATGTCGGCCAATAAATGGTCTGTACCTGTATCTATTTTTTTTGCGGTCATAAGCTCCTCCTAATTCAGAAAGTATATAGCTAATTATTATCAGGTTGTCTCCAATAATATGAAATACACCCATTTTATTTGAGGTTTACAGTGACTCCACACACCTCAATACTATCGTCCACCACTTTTAACTTCATCTGATAAGCATTTTTTAAAATTTGCTTTTTATCTTTGGCAACTACATCGAATGCTCTCAAGCCAATGCCCCGTGAATCTTTTATTTCAACGAATCTAACCTCACCATCATCAAATAGCAGACGCGGAACGCCTCCTACCATGGAGACAGGCAAGTTATATGCAATTGCCCACTTTTCTGCGATCTCTGTTGGCGACTCACATTGAATTTCAGATCCAGTAATATTCTCAACTAGCATCGCTTTTCTCTTCATCCAATTACTTCCTGCCCAATACCAAGCTTCGGGAGGATCCATTTGATCAAGAGAGGCTATTGCTCCAGGCACGTCTTTAGGATGAAGATGAATCGCACTTCCTCTTTCTGTAAATGCTGCAAAAACTATTCTTATATCAGCAGATTCTACTCGCTGCTTGTCATGTAATAGGTCGTCCACTTGGACAATAACCATATAGCCACCATCGCCACCGCGACGTTCAAGCAAGCGGCCAGCAGTAGTGTTATCTGTTATTGGCGAAACAACCTCTAGGAAAGTATCTCCCAGAGTCATCACAATGTTTTGTAAGCCAAATTTGCTGATTTTAGGGTCAATATGCGCGTCAGATAACCCAAATAAATTATAAAAATGGGTTTGTACCAAATTCATATCTTTGGCTACCAATGCAATTTGTCGTAATCTTGTCATTTATTCCTTTTACTTTTTTTAATTATTAGGATTACATGAGGCATATTTGTAACTACATTGTTGTAGAATTAGGCGACAAGTGTCAATAAATCATTAACCACCAAATATAAGTTTCGATTGAGGATAATATGAACGGAGCAGAAGCGTTGATGCAAACATTGTGCGATGGCGGAGTCGAAGTTTGCTTTGCGAATCCAGGAACATCTGAAATGCAGCTCGTTGCTGCGATTGATAAACAAAAAAAGATGAGAGCGATCCTCGGGCTTTTTGAGGGTGTTGTCACGGGCGCAGCGGACGGCTACGGTCGGATGACTGACAAACCCGCTGTAACGCTCCTCCATTTAGGTCCAGGTTTAGCTAATGGTCTGGCAAATTTACATAATGCAAAAAGAGCAAGAACGCCTCTTATAAATATTGTGGGAGATCATGCAGTTGATCATTTAAAATATAATGCACCGCTCACGTCAGATATCATTGGTGTTGCTTCCCCAATGTCAGATTGGGTAAGAACGTCAAAATCGCCATCAGATTTAGCAACTGCAGGCGCAGAGGCAATCGCTATTTCTCAATCGTATCCTGGAAGTATATGTACGGTGATTGCACCCGGTGATCATGCATGGGGTAGTAATGCAGTCATCGCTCCTCAAATAAAAGTGAGCACTCCAAAAACAATTTCTGATGAGGATATTAGCGATGCAGCTCAAAAACTCTTAGGAGCAGAATATCCTGCGCTGTTTCTGGGTAGCCGTGCGCTTCGAAAAGACGCTTTGCATCATGCAGGTAGGATAGCTGCCAAAATCAATGCACGGATCATATGTGAAACGCTTCCCGCGAGACTGCAGAGAGGAGAGGGGGTAGTTTCTATTGAAAGGTTGCCTTACTTTGCCGAATCTGCAGTAGAGTTTCTCAAAGGACTAACACATATCACTTTTATAGGTGCTCCACCTCCGGTTGCCTTTTTCGCTTATCCCGATAAACCTGGTTGGCTCTCGCCAGAAGGTGCAGAGCTCCTAGAACTAGCCTCTCCTGATATTGACGCAGAAGACACACTTAAACGACTAGCCGATGCGATGGATGCACCAAATACACTTGAAAAAATACAAACGAAGGAAATTTTTGACTATGAAGAAGGTGAATTAAATCGGGATAATGCTGCGATGATTACAGCTAATTTATTACCTGAGAATGCGATCGTAAGTGATGAATCAGGAACAAGCGGCGGCTCTTTTTTTCGCTATACAGCCTCTGCGTCTTTTCATGACTGGCTCATTATTACAGGAGGGTCAATCGGGCAAGGTTTACCTGTAGCCGTAGGAGCAGCAGTCGCTCACCCAAGTCGAAAGGTTGTTTCTTTACAAGCCGATGGTAGTGGCATGTATACATTACAAGCTCTGTGGACCATGGCGAGAGAGAACCTAGATATAGTGGTTATAATCATGAAAAATAATAGTTATGGCATTTTAAATATTGAGCTCGACCGTGTAGGAGTAAAAAATCCAGGTGAGAAAGCATTATCGCTTCTCGATTTAAGCAACCCAATTATTGATTGGCTAGCTCTTGCAAAAGGTATGGGAGTGAGAGCCCATGCAGCCTCTACCACTGACGAGTTCTCAAACTACTTGCAGGAGGCACTAAATAGTAAAGGGCCATGCCTAATAGAGATTTTATTGCCTTAGCAACCTAAGCAGACGATTTTATATAACTTCGACCTTCGAATAATTTTTGATACTGTTGTAAAAGTCTTTCAATATTTCATCCTTATTGAAATTCTCTCTTATATACAAATTTGTCTGGATGGAATCTGTCTCAGACCAACATCCATTGGAATACAGAACACTGGGTATTTTTTTGATGTCTGCCCATGCAGAATTCTTTAATATTGCAACTGCTGCCATATCATAAAGAGGTCTTGATGGAGGATTACCGAATAGGTAACAATTATTGAGAAGATTCAAAGAATAATCACCAAAATTATAAAACTCACCACCATTACGACCTACCACTGGTGTTTTGACATCAGGCCCATTACCAACTAGGTTTTCCTCTAAGTCTTTCGGAGTAACAGTGACCATCGCTGTTCCAGTACTCTGTTTATATCGAACAACTGCTATTTCAATCAGCGCCCCGCTACTTATAACAAAATTAACGCTTTCAGGATCACTGTCTAGATTGTATTCACCTGCTATCGGAAAATTAGTACCTAGCCACAAGATTTTAATCTTAGGAATAATTGTAGGATCTTTTCTTATTGCGAGTGCAACATTCGTGAGTTTACCAATCGCGAGAATCACCAATGGGTCCGATGCTTGGCGATGTGCCCTTTTTATCATCAGATCAACCGCATCAACTCCATCAAATTTCTGTTGATCTGCATTTGATTCGATATCTAAAAAAGAAGCTGTGGCTCCCAAGCTTACTGAGATCCGGTCATCCATATCACATAATTTTATGACTCTTTCTGCCTCTGCCGCCTGCTCAAAAATATCACCGCCATTATTGGTCTTATTTACGGTAATACCCTCGAGTACAAAGCTATCACCACTTAAAAGAAGATATGCAATTGCGTGCTGATCATCAATTTCGTTATTGGCATCTGTATCAAGTAATACTCGTACCTTTCTTGATGCAGATGTCGAATCACCTAGACCATTAGATTCCATCATTTGCAAGGCAGATTACCAGAGATCGTACTTACGAACCTCATTTCTTCCAACAACCATGTGATGCACTTCATCTGGACCATCTGCGAAACGGAGTGTTCTTTGATTAGCATACATTCTCGCTAGTGGCGTCCATTGTGATGTACCTGTCGCACCATGCATTTGAATTGCATCATCAATTATCTTGCAAACTTTCTCTGGAACCATTGCTTTCACGGCACTAACGTAGATTCTCGCTTCTTTGTTACCTAGGACATCCATGGCTTTGGCTGCCTGAAGTACCATTAATCGACAAGCATCAATCTCAATCCGCGCTCTAGATACTACTTCTAAATTTTTACCAAGTTTTATGATAGGTTTTCCAAAAGCTACCCTAGTGCTCGCTCTTTTCACCATCAGCTCTAACGCCACTTCTGCCTGCCCTATTGCACGCATACAGTGATGGATTCTTCCGGGACCTAACCGAACTTGAGAGATTTCAAAACCCCTTCCTTCACCCAACAAAATGTTTTCTTTGGGTACTCTCACATTGTTAAATTTAATATGCATATGTCCATGGGGAGCCGACTCATCGCCAAATACATGCATTGGACCCATGATCTCGACTCCTTTTGTATCGATTGGAATTAAGATCTGAGACTGTTGTCGAAACGTCTCTGCATCTGGACTGGTCTTGACCATTGTGATTAAAATCTTACATCTCGGATCTCCTGCCCCCGAAATGTAATACTTTTCACCATTGATAACCCATTCATCACCTTCAAGCTTTGCCACAGTGCTGATATTGGTGGCATCTGATGATGCCATTCCCGGCTCCGTCATCGCATATGCCGATCTGATTTCACCAGCCAGCAGTGGTTTTAACCATTTTTCTTTCTGCTCTGGAGTACCCACACGTTCCAACACTTCCATATTGCCAGTATCTGGCGCACTACAGTTTAAGGTCTGAGATGATAAAGGATTTTTACCCAACTCTACTGCCAAGTATGCATAATCCAAATTGCTCAAGCCCTCACCAGTCTCTGCATCTGGCAAAAAGAAATTCCAAAGTCCAGCTGCGCGAGCCTTATCTTTTGCAGATTCGAGTAATTCAAGTTGACGAGGATGGTACTCCCACGGGTTAGCTTTACCTTCATTTAATTTGTAAAACTCCTCAGAGATCGTATCCACATTCTCCGCTATATGTTTTTTTACTGCTTCCAATAAAGGCTGAGATTCCCGTGACATTGTCAAATTGAATAATTCAGGATTCAGACGAGATATTTTTGCTGCCTCAAGGACAGGTTTGTAGTGTGCTCGTCCAGAATCTGGTTTTTCAGAATAATTTAAGTTTCTCATATTAACTGGTCCATTGTTCGTTACAGAAATTATACGGTGTTTTTTCCTTTTTGGTATGATGTTTAGCCAAAATAGAGAAGTAAAGTAATTTGGGGGATTTCTTGACACAAGGTCACCCATTTTGATGACTAACATGGCCTGAATTGGCAAGATGCCTACTAAACCAATAATTTATGGAGACGAGCATGGGTGACATTTTTAATTTAAGCGGAAGAGTGGCTATCGTTACGGGTGGATCTAGAGGAATCGGAAAAATGATTGCTACAGAGTTTGTAAAACGAGGAGTTAAAGTTTACATAACAGCAAGAAAGGCTGAACCCTGTATTGCAACCGCTGAAGAATTGTCAGAGTTTGGTGAATGTATCGCACTCCCTCATAATCTATCAAAAAATGAAGATTTAGATGCCTTTGTAACTGAGATTAAAGGTCGAGAAAGTAAACTAGATATTCTTGTCAATAATGCGGGTGCCGCATGGACGGCAACATATGATGAATTCCCTGAGAGTGGATGGGACAAAGTGATGGACTTAAACTTAAAAGCACTCTTTTTCTTAACGCAAAAACTAACTCCATTACTCCGTAAATCAGGCAATCCTTCTCAACCAGCCAAGGTAATAAATATCGCGTCGATAGATGGAATTCATAATGCAAGACACGAAGCATACTCATACGCAGCGAGTAAAGCGGGATTGATCCATCTAACAAGAAGAATGGCGAAAAGGCTAGTTAGTGAAAACATACATATTAATGCAATTGCTCCAGGTGCGTTCGCAAGTGATATGAATCTTTGGGCAAGAGACAACCCAGATGAGGTAGCTCAGAGAATACCAGCTCAAAGAATTGGAAAACCTAGTGATATTGCTGGAACTGCAGTTTATATGTGCTCAAGCGCAGGTGATTATCTTGTGGGAATAACAATTGCTGTAGATGGTGGCATTGCATATGCCTCATAAAGATCAACGAAAATTAATTTAGGAAATTCAAAATGCAAGGAATGATAGAAAAACGCGGCTCGATAGGAATTATTTGGATCGATAACCCACCAGTGAATGCAATATCTCATGCTGTTCGAGAGGGCCTGATCAAAGCAGTTGAGAATGCATCGAAAGATTCTGAGATAAAGGGGCTCGTACTAGCTTGTCGCGGCCGGACTTTTATGGCTGGTGCAGATATCACTGAATTTGCTTCTGGTGTCAAACCTCCATGGCTCGGAGAGGTGATTGACACCATGAGCGAAAGTTCAAAAGTTATCGTGGCAGCAATCTTTGGAACCACATTTGGAGGAGGATTGGAGGTAGCTCTTGGTTGTAACTACAGAATAGCGGACTCAAACACCAAAATAGGATTACCTGAAGTCAAGCTCGGCATCATTCCTGGTGCACAAGGCACACAGCGCCTATCACGAGTCAGTAGTGTTGAATTTGCACTGAAACTTGCAACTCTCGGAAATCCTGTCGGTGCCCAAGAGGCTCTGGAGGCAGGTGCGATCGATAAAATCTCAAATGGTGAGCTAATCGATGACGCAGTGTCCTATGCAAAAGAACTACTCAAAAATAATGCTCCCCTCAAGAAATCGCACACCCTTAGTATTGATCCTAAAAAATATAATGATTCTTTCTTCAATGATTACAGGAAGACAATTTCAAGGAAAACGAGGGGCATGGCGGCGCCTGAATGTTGTATAAAAGCAATTCAAGCTTCGGTGAATCTGCCATTCGAAGAGGGTGTCAAATTCGAGAGAGAAATGACGATTGAATGCAGAGATAATCCCCAATCAAAAGCTTTGCAACATGTGTTTTTTGCAGAAAGGCAAGCGGCTAAAGTTCCTGGACTCAGTAAAGATACTCCACTTCAGACCATTAAAAAGGTAGGTGTAATCGGTGCAGGAACAATGGGAGGCGGTATATCTATGAATTTTGCAAATGTAGGTATTCCCGTAAAAATTTTGGAAATGGATCAAGCAGCGCTTGATAAAGGACTAGGAATTGTTAAGAAGAATTACGAGGCCTCTGCATGGAAGGGTCGAATTAGTTCAGAAGACGTCGACGTAAGAATGGGGCTTATTGAGGGAACTACCAATTATTCTGATTTGAAAGATGTTGATCTCGTAATTGAGGCTGTATTTGAAAATATGGATGTAAAGAAAGAGGTTTTCTCAAAACTAAATGAAACTGTATCTGAAAATACAATCCTCGCAAGCAACACCTCTTATCTCGATATCGATGAAATAGCGACTGTTGTAGATAATCCCGAGAGAGTATTAGGCATGCATTTCTTCTCACCTGCAAACATAATGCGCTTACTTGAAATAATTAAGGCTGAGAAAACCTCACCAGCAATTCTCGCAACAGTACTCAAACTAGCAAAGAGCATTAAGAAAGTTGGCGCGGTCGCGGGCGTTTGTCATGGATTCATTGGGAATAGAATGTTAACTGGATATTCGAGAGAGGCGAACTTATTAGTTTTGGAGGGAGCTCCTCCAGAGCAAGTTGATCGAGTCCTCTATGAGTTTGGAATGCCAATGGGAGTGATCGCCATGGCTGATATGGCGGGAATTGATATAGGGACACGGCTCAGACAACAAATGGATGAGAGTGACTATGACGTCATGGCCACATCAGTTGCAGATAAATTAGTTGCGCAAGGAAGATGTGGACAAAAGACTGGTGCTGGCTTTTATGATTATAAAGCAGGCAACAGAACACCAATACCCTCTGAAGTTACGAAACAAATCATTAGTGAGACTGCTGAAGAATTTGGTGTTGTGCAGCGAGAAATTAGTGACGATGAAATCATCGAAAGATGTTTTTATGCAATGTGCAACACTGGTTTTGATATCTTACATGAAAAGATGGCGTTCCGATCATCTGATATCGATACGGTATATATCAACGGATACGGTTTCCCTGCATGGCGAGGTGGACCTATGTATTGGGCAGAAAATACGGTTGGTCTAGAGAAAATGTTAAATGGGATACAAAACTTTGCAAATATACATGGTGATCGTTGGTGGAAACCCTCGCCTCTTCTTGAAAGAATGGTTCAAAATAATCTATCTTTAAAAGAAATCGTAAATCACTAGAATTATTGAGATAAACGATGTCATTAGATCAAGATACACTCCACCAATTGCTGGATACCATTAGACGATTTGTCCGAAATCGTTTGATGCCTCTAGAAGAGCAAGTTGCGTCAACAGATCAAATTCCTGAATCTGTCATTTCAGAAATGCGGGAACTGGGACTTTTTGGCTTAACAATACCCGAAGAATATGGTGGTCTGGGTCTAAATACCGAAGAAGAATGCAAAGTTGCTATTGAGTTAGGATATACCTCTGCCGCATTTAGGTCTGTTATCGGCACTAATAATGGGATTGGAAGCCAAGGTCTCGTGATGGATGGGACTGATGACCAAAAAGAGAATTATCTTCCTAGATTAGCATCAGGTGAAATTATTGGTTCATTCGCTTTAACAGAACCAAATGTTGGATCAGACTCAGCAAACGTCCAAACCAAAGCAGAGAAAGACGGAGATTCGTATATCTTAAATGGAACAAAGCGGTGGATAACCAATGCCAATATTGCAAATCTCTTTACTGTTTTTGCTCGGACTGATCAATCACAAAAAGGTTCATCGGGTGTCAGTGCGTTTTTAGTCGATGCAAATACTCCAGGCATCTCACTTAGTTCGAAATATAAAAAAATGGGTCAACAAGGCGCTCATGTCTGTGATGTTATTTTCGACAATTGTCGAGTTCCAGAGGTAAATATTATTGGCGGTCCCAACAATGTGAATAATGGATTTAAAACGGCCATGAAAACTCTCGATCGTGGAAGAATTCATATCTCTGCATTCGCAGTAGGATGCGCTAAAAGGTTGATCGAGGTATCAACACAGTTTTCTCTTGAGCGTGAGCAATTTGGACAATCAATCTCTAACTTTCAAATGATTCAGGCAATGTTAGCTGAGAGCCAAACAGAATGCTACGCGGCAGAGACCATGGTATTTGATGCTGCACAAAGGAGAGATAGAGGAGAAAAAGTAAATCTTCATGCCTCGTGCTGTAAACTTTATGCGAGCGAGATGGTGGGCAGAGTTGCAGATAGAGCCGTTCAAATCCATGGTGGCGCGGGATACATGGATGAGTATGCGGTATCGAGATTTTACAGGGACGTAAGGTTATTCCGAATCTATGAAGGCACTAGCGAAATTCAAAAAACAATAATCGCAAGAAATCTGCTCAAACAAGCCAGAGATTAAAATTCATTAACTCTTAAATCCCTGCTTAACTCTTTCATGCATATCTGATGCAACCGAAGCACTTTGCTCTCTCTCCATTTTTAGGCTTGCATCATGAAAGTGATTTTCATTATCGAGAAATAATTTTTTATCTGCAAAATTTGTATGCCACGAATTTTTGACGATTGACTCGGCCAAATCGAGCGTTGAAACCTTTAAATGATCATCAGCGACACATTGACTCGAAAGTCCAATCTCAACTGCTTGCAATCCATTAATTGACATACCTGTAAACATCATCTCTTTTGCTTTTAAAAGACCAACTCGCCTTGGAAGACGCACACTCATTCCCCATCCAGGAACCATTCCCCATTTTCCATGCGTATCTGCTAAATTTGCTGACTCTGACGTAATCATCAAATCACATGCAATTGCTAGTTCAAGCGCGCCCGTAAGACAATGCCCATGAACAGAGGCAATTGTCGGTTGAGGCAATTTCTCTATAAGATCGATTGTTTTAGCTTGAAAAAATTTTTCTTTTGCCTTTACTCCGCTTCGTACTGCTTTTAAATCATTGCCCGCTGAGAAGCATCTTCCCGCGCCTCTCAATATTACACAACCTACTGAATCAGTTTGTTTTGAAAGTTCTGTGACGATTTGATTAAGCTCGGAGAACAAAGCAGGACTGAGTGCATTTAGACTCTCCGGACGGTTGAGCGTAATTGCAACAATACCCTCTGATAATTCCTCACGAAGGACCATACTCATGAAAAGATTCCTTTTTAAAGATCAATTTATTTCGGGATTTCAAATAGTGAAGCCGCTCCCTGACCTCCTCCACAACACATGGTACAGACCACAAATTTTGCTTTTCTTCTGCGACCTTCAATTAGCGCATGACCAACCATTCGCGCTCCAGACATTCCATAGGGATGGCCTATTGAGATAGCTCCACCATTCACGTTTAAAAGTTCGTTGGGAATTTTTAATTGATCCCGACAATAAACTACTTGAACAGCAAATGCCTCATTGAGCTCCCAAAGATCAATATCATCGACATTTAATGAAAATTTTTCCAACAATTTTGGAACCGCAAAAATCGGACCTATACCCATCTCACTTGGCTCACATCCAGCGACTGCAGTACCAAGATAAATTCCCATAACATCAAGACCCAGTTTCTCTGCTCGCTTTTGAGACATCACAACTGATGCAGATGCACCGTCTGATAACTGACTTGCATTTCCAGCTGTTATCATTCCATTTTCCCGAACTGGTTTCAGGTTTGATAAACCATCCAGTGTTGTGCTCGGTCGATTTCCCTGATCTTTCATCAGGGTCACATCATCTTTTGTCTGTTTGCCATTATCTTTATTTGTAATAATCATTGTTGACGGCATGGGAACAATCTCATCATCGAAGTACCCCATCTCCTGAGCTCGAGCGGTTCGCTGTTGACTTTGAAGTGCATACTCATCCTGCTCTTCTCTGCTAATTGAATATTTGTCTGCGACAACCTCAGCAGTGTCAATCATCGGCATGTACATGTGTTCATGTAAATCAATTACCTTCGGATCCTCTGATCTATACAAGTTGGAATGTTCATTTTGAACTAAACTTACCGACTCTAATCCTCCCGCTACAGCAATTTCTATTTCTCTTGTCATGATAGACTTAGCAGCCATGCCGATTGCCATCATTCCTGAAGAGCACTGTCTATCGACCGTCATTGCAGGAGTAGTTACAGGCAATCCTGCAGCCATGGCACACTGCCGAGCGATATTTTTCCCTTGCGAGCCCTGCGGTCGACTGCATCCCATCAATGTATCATCAACTTCATCAAGACTAACCTTTGCTCGAACAAGCGCATGATGAATTGCATGCCCCCCCAATGACGCAGCATCAGTATCATTGAATGCGCCCCGATACGCCTTTCCAATTGGTGTTCTGGCTGTAGATACAATTACTGCTCTTTCCATAAACGGTATCCTCGATCTCCTAAACGTTAGTACCCCGATAAAGTTGCTGCTTGATCAGTATGATATTTCCAGTCTCCAAATAGCATTTGTGCAACACGAGCTCGTTTCAAATAAAATCCCATATAAAATTCATCAGTCATGCCGATACCGCCATGCATTTGAATCCCCTCATTCGTTGCAACTTCCGATATTTTTGATGTTTTTGCTTTCGCAAAACTAGATAATTTGGCAATATCATCACTATTTTGATCGAGAGCTCTCAAGGCTTTCAAAACAATTGATTTACAAAGTTCGATTTCAGCCCATAAGTGAGAAGCACGGTGCTGAAGTGCCTGAAAACTTCCGATTTTTACTCCAAATTGTGTTCTCGTCTTTAAATATTCAATCGTTAATTCAAAGGCTTTCTGTGAGACGCCCAATAACTCTGCAGACAAATAAATATTTGCGGTGCTGAGTAAATTTTCCAAAATTAATTCTGGAGTCTGCTCAAATTTTAAAATCTCATCCTCTAAGATCTCAACATTATTAAATGTGACTATCGATGCCATGCGACTATCAATTAACATGTTATTTTTGATCTCTATCCCCGTTTTATTTGCATCCAAAATTAAGAATCCAAGATCGCCTTGGATATGCTCTCCCTTACTAGTATGCCTACAAACCACTATTAAATAATCGGCTAGCCCCCCATCCAAAACATTTCTCTTATTACCATTAAGTAAATATCCATTGGAGGACGAATCTAACCTAGTATTAATGACCGCAGGCTCATATCTTGAGCCTTCCTCTAGCGCAACAGCAATTTTCACTTTACCCTCAGCAATCAAAGGTAATAACTTCTCTTTATTTTTATTGACTTTAGATTTTTTCAACACCTCTGCTGCGAGTATACCTGTTGAAAAGAGTGGTGTTGTAGCCAAGTGAACGCCTACTTGTTGCATGATCTGCCCCATCGCAGTGTGACTGAAATCTAAACCTCCAAATTCCTCGGGTATCAACAGTGAGGGCCACCCAAGGTCAGCCATTTTTTCCCATAAGACTTTCGAATACCCACATGGATCATCCTGATCTCTTAGCTTACGCAACATGTCTGGGCCTGCATTCTCTGACAAAAAATCATTGGCTGTATCTCTAATCATCGTTTCTTCTTCTGAAAGAACTAGCGACATTTATCCTAACCCCAGTATTCTTTTTGAAATTATATTTAATTGAATTTCGGAGGTGCCTCCTTCAATCGAGTTACCCTTTGAACGTAGCCATTGTCGCGATATTGGATTATTTTCCCAGTGCATTGAATCGCTTCCATGTATTGAGACGAGCAGCTCATGCTTTCTCTTGTTAAGCTCGGTTCCGTAGTATTTAAGCATCGCTGATGTGTTTCCAACTCCATTTGAAGCGATCTCGGCATTGACTCGCTCCATGGTAAGTTGATGACAGAGATAATCAATCTCCCAATCAATTAGTTCTTTTCTCATTACCTCATCAGTAAGCCGATCGTTACAAACTCCCAAGCAATCTAACGCGTGTTCTTTAACACTTTTTTCAGTTGGCGCAGTTCCTAATTTCCCAAGCATCTCTCTTTCATGAGTAAGCAGATATTTAGCAACAGTCCACCCAGCGTCGATATCTCCCACAACTTGCTCTATGTCTACTCTGACATTATCAAGATATGTCTCACAGAATACTGATGTACCAGATATTAATTTAATTGGCTTTGTACTCACTCCAGGCGTTTCCATATCAAACAGCACCAAACTTATTCCGGAGTGTTTTCCAACATCACTATTCGTCCTTACTAAACAAAACATCCAATCTGCATCATCACCATAAGACGTCCACACTTTCTGACCATTGACTATGAGGTGATCACCAAAATTTTCAGCTTTTGTTTGCAATCCAGCGAGATCAGATCCTGAGTTTGGCTCGCTGTAACCTTGACACCAGCGAACCTCTCCCTTTGCCATTGCGGGCAAATGTTGCTGCTTTAATTTTTCAGAACCAAATTCGAGGATAGCGGGACCAATCATACTAATCCCCATTCCACTGATTGGTGGACGCGCATTTATTAAACTCAATTCCTCTCTCAATATTTTTGCCTGATCCTTACTGAACCCTGCTCCACCATATTCCACTGGCCAGGTTGGCGCTGTCCAGCCTTTCTCTGACATTCTCTTTAACCAGATTTGTTGTTCTTCACTTTGAAACACAGGATTCCTCCCCCCACGGCATATATCCTTCTCTAACATTGGAGTTCTCATAGCGTGGGGACAGTTCTCAGCGAGCCAAGATCTGATGTCTTTTCGAAAACTATTTAAATTATTCATATAACGCCCTCAATACAATTGAATAATACGAAAATTCTCATAAAAAGTCTGACTCTATTCACAGTTGATTATTTGCTTGTATTTTTGATCACCCAAAACTAAATAATCCTAAAAATTTGATCATTTACCATTTTTGTACGTAAGTATTTGGCCTTGGAATTTATTATTAATAAATAAACCTTTATGATTGCCGACGGACTCTTCATTGTAAAAAAAATCAAAAATGGACGTACTATGCAAAACAAAAAATATCCTCAAAATGTAACCATGTCTACATTGCTAAGCATACTTTTAATAAGCTCAAGCTTGATTGCATCTGAGGCACCTATTATTCAGCCTGGTGTGCCTGGCCAAAAGGGAATACTGATCTCGTCCGAAGATGCATCTCAGATTGCCGACTCGTCCTTCACACAAGCTGACGTTCAATTTATGAAAGCTATGATTCCTCATCATGAGCAGGCTTTAGTTATGTCTAAAATGGCACCAGAGCGGACGAATAATGAGGAGGTACTTGAAATAGCAGGACGCATCGAAAAATCTCAAGCAGATGAAATAGAATTCATGAAGAGTTGGTTAACAGAGAGAGGTACTGGCATCACATCAAGTGCACAAGATAAGCACAATCATCATGATCATAAGCACCATAATATGGGAGCAATTGATCACAGTAAAATGAAAGGAATGGCGACAAAAAAGCAACTAAGCGAACTTCAAAGCGCGGAGTCCACAAAATTTGACCAATTGTTTTTGAAGCTGATGATAGCCCATCATGATGGAGCTGTTGAGATGGTTAGAGATCTCCGCAAACAACCAGGGTCAGCCTATGACTCATCTCTTAACGAATTTGCCTCTGACGTAAGCAACGATCAAACAGTAGAAATCGAGCGAATGAATAAAATTTTAGTCAACTTGTCTGATGATCCAAGAGCTACCTTAGCAGCTGGTTTGTTCGATGCTGAACAAGCATCAAAGAACATGAGTTTAGTTACCTCTCTCCCAAAGCCTGATGGCTTTTTTGATCCAAGCAATGCAGGCGGTTTGAAAGCACCTAAGGCAGACGACGAATTATCTGAAAAAGAAAAGAAAAGAATGAAATCTGTCGCGAGTTCATCAAGATCTGGGAGATACCCCATGTTAAGTTTTGATAACACCGATATGGCATTTGATGGGAATACATTGGTAGTAGGAAACTATCACGGTTTTAATATTTACAATATTGAAGATGGTAAAAATCCAACCCTTATTTCATCGGTAGTGTGTCCAGGTGGCCAGGGAGATGTGTCAATAGTAGAGAATCTACTCATCATGTCAGTTGAGCAGTCAAGAGGGAGGTTAGATTGTGGAAGAGAGGGAATTACTGAAGATGTTAGTGACGAAAGATTCAGAGGAATAAGAATCTTTGATATTTCCGATCTTGCGTTTCCTGTGCAAGTTGGAGCTGTTCAAACATGTCGAGGCTCACATACGCATTCTGTTGTATCAGGCCCTTCCTCAGATGGGAAAATATTAGTATATAACTCTGGGACCTCCCGAATAAGAGATCAAGAAGAATTGGAAACCTGTTTTGACTCAACTCCGGGGGATACCAGAACATCGTTATTCAGAATAGATGTTATAGAAATACCTTTAGATGACCCCTCTAAAGCAAGAATAATAGATAGCCCCACCGTCTTTGCGGATTCTGAGACAGGTTCGTTAGCAGGTCTATGGAGAGGTGGAGATCATGGTGATGAAACTCAAAGAACATCGAGAACTGATCAATGTCACGATATTACAATTTTCCCTAGCCTTCAAATTGCAGCAGGTGCTTGCTCCGGTAATGGAATCTTGTTTGATATAAGCAATCCTCGTGAGCCGAAGCGCATTCATGATGTTCAAGATCAGGGATTTGCATATTGGCACTCAGCAACGTTCAACAACTCTGGCACAAAAGTTTTATTCACTGATGAGTGGGGCGGTGGTGGAAGAGCCAGATGCCGAGCCTGGGATCCCATTACATGGGGAGCTGATGCGATCTACGATATCGAAAATCAAAAATTAAAGCCTAAAAGTTACTACAAAATGCCCGCACCTCAGCTCGAGACCGAGAATTGTGTCGCACATAATGGATCAATTATTCCTGTACCTGGTCGTGATATCTTTGTCCAAGCTTGGTACCAAGGAGGTATATCTATAATGGATTTCACTGACTCCGCTAATCCTTATGAGATAGCATTTTTTGACAGAGGACCAATGCTCGAGGATTCACTTTTATCGGGAGGTTTTTGGTCAACCTATTTTTATAAAGGTTTTGTTTATGGAACTGAGATGGTCAGAGGGCTCGATGTCTTGGAGTTACTTCCCAGTGAATACCTGTCAGTTAATGAAATAGAAGCTGCGAAACTTGCATTTCCAAAACATGGACCAAAAAATATTTTCAATCCTCAGCAACAAACAGAGATGACTTGGCCAATCAATTCCACACTGGCTCTCGCTTATCTCGATCAAGTTAAAAGAGAAGGAAGCATAGACAGTAATAATGAGAAAATATTGCGATCTAGCTTAATTGGGTTAGAGTCAAGAACCAGTGCAGAGAATCATAAAATATTAAGCATTATCAAGGAGTTTAGTGAAATAGGTTCCAGCAAGTTTACACACAGCTCTGAAAAAACTAGCGTTTTACAAAATGTTTTAAAGGAACTTACCTCAAAGGCTTGATACAAAAGGTATTTATTGAAACTTTTCCTCAAACGCCATTTGCAAGTATCCTCATTTCGATTTTGGACGCTGAAAATCTTTTAAACTAATCAACGCAAGTCTAAACTAATGCAATAAAACGATTAGTATTGTTGCATGAATATTTTTTTGCTGTTTCTGACATTGAGTATGACCATCTACCTATTAGTTGGATGGTATGTCGGACGCAAGATAAAAAGCCTTGACGACTACTACGTAGCAGGAAGAAATTCTCCGACTCTTCTAATTATTGGTACCCTGGTGGCAAGTTTCATGAGCACTAATGCCTACATAGGCGAGTTAGGCATGTCTTACACTGGACATGCGCCATTGATAATAATTATGACTGCTGGAAACTGCTTGGGATATCTTGTAGGTGGTTTATTTTTCGGTAGATATCTAAGACGAAGTAAAGCTCTTACAGTACCAGAATTTTTCGGTGCTCGCTTTAATAGTCAGCGACTACAGCAATTTGCTGGAATCACTATTCTTGTGGGACTTACCTGCTACTTATTAGCGGTGACATGGGGCGTTGCCTTAATCGTGTCAGAGGTGGCTCAAATAAACTACTCAACTTCAATTATTTTTGTTTGGTTGGGATACACATTATTCACACTCTATTCAGGCTCTAAAGGCGTTATCCTCACTGATACCATTATGTTCCTCTTATTCAGTTTGGTCGCACTGATTGGAATAATATTTATTATAAATTCGGCAGGTGGATGGTTCGAAACAGTTCAACAGCTTGCTGTTTATAAAGAAAAGCCAGATATCATTTCCTGGCATGGTGTCGTTGGTGACGAATATGCATGGAAAACGCCTTTAGAGGGTTTAATCTGGGCTCTGATATTGGGCCTTGCGTGGGGACTAGTTGTAGCAGTTAGCCCGTGGCAAACAAGCAGATACTTAATGGCAAAAAATGAACAAGTTGTAATCCGCTCTGCTTGCGGCGCTTGCATAGCCATGTTTTTGCTATATCTCATTAACAATTACAGTGCGGCAGCGGCAAATCTGATCAATCCTGAAATTGATCCTCCTGAAAGTGTCATAATTTGGATTTCAATGAATGTAATGCCCACAGTTTTGGGTGTGATTTTAGTCTGTGGGATTCTTGCTGCAGGACTTTCGTCCGCATCCACCTTTCTGTCGCTGATAGGATTCAGCGCAACCAATGATATTATTGCCCGCGAGGCTTTGACGGAAAAAAGGTTGAGACAAACCAGACTAATAATGATCTATGTAAGCGTGTTAGTAGTTATCTTATGCCTCACCTTGCCGAGCAATATATTCTGGATCACTTATTTCGCTGGCCCCGTGTTTGCATCATCTTGGGGGGCCGTGGCATTTATGAGCATATGGAGCAAAAGTATAACGGAGGCTGGTGCTTTCTGGGGAATGGTCTCCGGGTTTTTCAGTAATATTTTAGCAAGCTTACTCGACTACCTGACACCCGTAACTTTACCTGTCTATTTGGATCCAATCTTGATAGGAATTCTTGTAAGTCTATTCACAATTATTCTTGTTTCACGGCGAGGAAACTCAACCAGGGAAGTCTCAAGTTTCATGAAAGGACTGCATCAAAATTCTGATGAAATTAATTCGCAGGAGCTGCCTATAACCCTTATGTGGCCAAAAATTATGATCACGCTTGGAGTATTTACATCGCTTGCTTTAATTTTTTTCTATGCAATTCCCTATCATCAAACTCTGAATTCAAGCGAAAAACTTTTTACCTCTGGAGAATTTATTTTAGCTTTGAGCTATGGCTTAGTTTTAGTTGGTGGTGGTATTTTTGTCACAGCCGTCACCAAATATCAGCATAAGAATGGTCGCAAATCACAAGAGAACAAACATTAATCAATATTTTTAAACACTAAAGATGTAATGACAAAAATATATAAAACTCGATTAACTTCTTCGCATTGGGGTACATATCGCGTTCAAACTGAAAATGGGCGGATTACTGATTTAATTAATTTTGAATGTGATTCTGATCCGTCGCCAATAGGGAAAGGAATCATTGACACCCATGATGATAAGTCTCGAATATCCTCACCGATGATTCGAAAAAGCTGGTTAGAAAAAGGGGCAAAATCAGACAAAAATCTTAGAGGGAAAGATCCATTCGTTAGAGTGGAATGGGATGAAGCTTCAGAAATAGTAGCAAACGAATTAAAAAGAATAATTGAAACATACGGAAATGAAGGAATCTTCGGTGGATCTTATGGCTGGGCCAGTGCTGGTAGATTTCATCATGCACAAAGTCAACTTCATCGCTTCCTAAATTGTATCGGGGGATATACAAGTTCAAAATATACCTATAGTTTTGCGGCTGCTGAGGCTGTTGTTCCACATATTTTAGGTAGTTTTCGAGACTTCTTGGATACTTGTACTAGCTGGGAGTCCATCAATAAAAATACTACCTTATTCGTCTGTTTTGGCGGCATACCACTTAAAAATGGTCAGATATCTCAGGGCGGTACAGGCAACCATTATCAAAAACAACATTTGAATGAAGCAATCAATTCAGGTATCAAATTTATAAACATAAGTCCGATACGAGAGGATCTAATCTCTGAATCATCATTCGATTGGCATCCCATAAAACCCAATACAGATACAGCTCTCATGATTGGCTTAGCACACACACTCTTCAAGACAAATTTATACGACAAAGCATTTATTGATAAATATACAAAGGGATTTGAAAAATTTGTTCCTTATCTACTAGGTGTTGATGATGGTGTGGTCAAATCGGCACGCTGGGCTTCAAGGATTACTGGTTTAAAAGAAAGCAACATAGTTTCACTTGCAAAAGAAATGGCAAAAAACAGAACAATGATTTCTCTGAGCTGGTCGTTAACACGGCAGGAGCATGGGGAGCAACCTATGTGGGCAGGTATTATGCTTGCTTCTTTGTTAGGGCAGATAGGATTACCTGGAGGTGGGTTTGGATTTGGTTATAGTGCAACCAATTACATTGGTGGCAACTTTACCGTTATCCCCTGCAAATCATTACCCCAAGGCAAGAACAAAGTTGGTGCCTTTATTCCTGTCGCAAGAATCACTGACATGCTCTTACATCCGGGCGAAAAATTTAAATTTAATGGTGGTGATTATCATTATCCGAATATAAAACTTATGTACTGGGCGGGAGGTAATCCTTTCCATCATCATCAAGATATAAATCGTCTACTCCAAGGATGGAAAAATTTGGATACCATTATTACAAATGAGTGGTGCTGGAATGCACTCGCTAAATATTCAGATATCGTACTTCCATGCACAATACCTCTAGAGCGAGAAGATATCGCCATGACTCCCCGAGATCCTTTTCTAATCTCGATGGATAAAGTTCTGATTCCATACAAAGATAGCTTGGATGATTATGAAATTTTCTCAAGAGTAGCCGAAAAAATGGGTATAAAATCTGAATTTACCAACAACAAGTCATCGAATGAATGGCAGAAGTGGTTGTATGACGAAACAAGAAAAGCAGCATCATCTTCAGGCATTGAAATGCCCTCCTACGAAGTGTTCAAATCAAAAGGATGGTTTAAAGTAAAACCACCAAACGAACCTGTCATTATGATGGAGAAATTTAGAAATGATCCTGAGAATTATCCTTTAAAAACACCGAGCGGCAAGATTGAAATTTTTTCAAAAACAATCGCAGAATTTAAGTATGATGATTGCCCTGGTCATCCTATTTGGTTGGAACCACGAGAATGGTTAGGAAGCAAAAATCAACAATTTCCTATACATCTAATATCTAACCAACCTAAAACGAAATTGCACTCTCAACTCGATCATGGAAGTCATAGTAGATTGTACAAAATTAAAGGGCGAGAGCCCGTTCGAATTAATCCCATTGATGCAAAAAAAAGGGGTATTCAAAACGGAGAAATCGTGAGATTATTCAACAAACGCGGATCGTGTTTAGCAGGTGCCATTATTGACAAAAACATTCGCATTGGTGTCGCTCAAATGAGCACTGGCGCCTGGTATGATCCCTCAAGAAAAACTGGTAATGAGTTTATGTGTATACATGGAAATCCTAATGTTTTGACCCCTGATTTTGGGACCTCTAAACTCGGTCAAGGGCCAATCGCACATTCTTGTCTGATTGAAATAGAGGTATATAAGGATGTGCCAGAAGAAATAAATGCTTTCCAACCACCAACCATTAATTAAGGTAAAAAATCTTGGGTAATTTTCAAGAGATCGCTGATCTCAATAACACTGTCATGATAAGCGGTAGAAGATTCGAGGAATCTCCTTTTATTGAAAGATTCAATTCAGAAAAAATGGTGAGAGGAATCTATGCAGGCAGATTTTTCCCCGTCTCCATCGGTGAAGATAGAATTGAGGCCTATTGGAAACTTCGTCAAAAAGCCCTACTTTTTGATGTTCCTGAAAAACCTATTGAGATTTCGGGTCCCGATTCGGTGAAATTTCTGAATGAAATTTTTGTTAGAGATGTGACGAGAATGAATGTTGGTCGCGGATACTATGCGATTGCCTGTAATTATGATGGTGGAATCATAATGGATGGGGTCTTATTTAAACTTGATGATAATAAATTCTGGTATGTGCAAGCAGATGGTCCTTTTGAGACATGGCTGTCTGCGCATAGTGGGACTTATGATGTTCAGATATCAGATCCTAAAAGTCGTGTGTTACAAATTCAAGGACCTGCATCAATCGATATAATGAAAGCGGCATCGAATAATGTAATCGATGAAACCTTTAAATACTTCTGCTCCGGATTTTATGACATCGGCGATCAATGCTTATATGTATCCAGAACTGGTTTCACAAACGAACTTGGCTTTGAAATATACTGTAATAAAGACACAGACCATCTTGCCTTATGGGATTTTTTAGTAGAGGTGGGAAACAAGTATGGAATGGAGTTCTCATCAACAAAAGCAATGACAATGAGACGAATTGAGGGAGGCATTCTTGGAAATCTTACAGATATGACTTCTGACATGACACCTTTTGATGCTGGAATTGGAGGATTTGTTGATCTTGGAAAGCACTCCTTCATTGGTAAAGAAGCTCTCATCGAGAGAGAAAAAAGATGTCGTCTTTTCGGCCTAACTTGTAAAACAAAAATACCATCATCAGGATCTTCGATCTCTTATAATGATAAGGCGGTGGGATACGTGACAGCAGGTGTTCCATCACCGACATTGGATTTGGGTATTGGATACGTAGTTTTTAATACTCATGACGACTGGTTGGGTTTAAAAGTCCAACTAAATCATCCTGATGGAACCAAACATGAGGCTGATGTGGTTGATATTCCATTTTTTGATCCCGCAAGATTGATAGTTAGAGGGATAGATAAAGAAATTCCTACACAAACAAAGCTTAAAAATTTAAAGAAGCTCATATAAATATTTAATTGGTATAATTTTGAGTAAAGAAGAAAGTTTTTTCACAACGCATCAAGATTGGTCTTTTCCAGTTCCTATTGCATATGGACCTGGTCGTATAAATGAAATTGCTGATCACTGTTTAAAATTAGGTATTAAACACCCATTAATAGTCACGGATAAAGGCAGTTCTGATCTTCCATTTCTAGAAACATTGGGAACTTCCCTATCAAAATCAAAAATTCCGTACAATTTTTTTAAAGAAATTTCGCCAAATCCCTTAGATTCTGACATCTCTGCTGGATTGAAGATGTACAGGGAGGGAAATCATGATGCAATTATTGCCATTGGTGGCGGAAGTGCCATGGATGGTGGTAAGAGTATTTGCTTGTTAGCAAATAATGAATATGACCTTTGGGATTTTGAATTTGAGAACGATGCTCCAATCATTGGTCCAAATGAAAAATTCCCTAAATTAATAACAATTCCAACAACAGCAGGGACGGGTGCAGAAACCGAAAGCACCGCCATGGTAACCGATACAACGAAGGGAATGAAGTTTTGTATCTGGCATAATGATCTAAAACCATCAGTGGCAATACTTGATCCGGAGCTTACGATTGGTTTACCTGAAAATTTAACTGCATGGACAGGTATAGATGCAATGACACATGCGATCGAAGCATATTTGGTGCCCGATTTTCATCCTCTATGCGATGGAGCAGCGATTCAAGGTTTATCTTTAGTCAATAAATGGCTGCCTGTAGCAGTTCAAGAACCTAAAAATATCTCTGCGAGAGGAGGCATGTTGGTTGGATCTTGTCTTGCAGGAATTGCATTTCTCAAAGGCTTAGGGCTAGTTCACGCAATTTCTCATATGATAGGTGCAGAGTTCGACACGCAGCACGGTTTAACAAACGCAATCATTCTTCCAAAAATACTGGAATACAACCTTCCGCATACCCCCGAGGGGACAAGGACAATGGCCAGCGCGATTCACCTTAAAGATACAGGTCAACAAGGTTTTATCAATCACATAAATACTTTATTGGATAATTTTAATATACCAAAATCACTCTCTAAAATTGGTGTGCCAACAGATTGTGTGGCTAGAATAGCAACAAAGGCCATGCAAGATAGCGCAGCAAAAACAAATCCTGTGATCGCATCAATAGAGGATCTTGAAGAATTGGTCAGATCCGTTATTCTCAAGGCAAGATAAATGAAAATTAATTTAGATTATACAAATCTCACTAAACATTATGTGAATGGTGATTGGGTAAAGCCAATATCATCAAAAAAATTTGAAGTCCTAAATCCTGCAACTGAAGAATTGGTTGGACATATTATCTTAGGAAATACAGAAGATGTTGATAGGGCTGTAGATTTTGCAAACAAAGCTTTTCATGACTTTTCATCAACCTCAAAATCTAAACGACTTTCACTTCTTAAAAAATTACGAGAAATTACTGAAAAGCGTTTTGATGAGTTGGCATATGCAATGACAGTTGAGATGGGGGCACCAATTACGATGGCTAAAGATGCACAAGCAGATGCAGCACTCGGACATTTAGATGGATTCATTCATGCACTTGAGGATCTAAAAGAGCATGAGATACTGAAAAATGGAGATGAAATTGTCCGTGAACCGATAGGAGTTTGTGGACTGATTACGCCTTGGAATTGGCCAATAAATCAAATTGCACTTAAAGTAATTCCTGCTCTGGCGACTGGGTGTACTTGCATTCTTAAACCTTCGGAGCATACCCCCATCTCGGCAATGATATACGCGGAAATAATCCACGAAGCAGGTTACCCAAGTGGTGTCTTCAATTTAGTTCAAGGGGATGGACCAGAGGTTGGCTCTGGATTATCAAAACATCCAGATATACAAATGATGTCATTCACAGGTTCAACACGAGCAGGCAGAGAGGTTACTTGTGACTCTGCGGAAACTGTAAAGCGTGTAACGCTAGAGCTTGGTGGAAAATCACCAAACATCGTATTCTCTGATAGTAACCTCGTCACAAGAATTACTGAGTCAGTTGAGGAATGTATGTTCAATACTGGACAATCATGTGATGCCCCCACTCGAATGCTAATTGAAAGTAATTGTTATGATGAAGCTTTGGAAATTGCAAAAAATGCCGCTGAAAATATTTCTGTTGGTGATCCGCAAACAGACGGGACTCACATTGGTCCACTTTTTGACAAAATTCAGTATGACAGGGTCCAAAAAATGATTCAGGTTGGCCTGGATGAGGGTGCAACACTGCTGACTGGGGGGCTTGGTAGACCCAGAAATTTCGAGAAGGGTTGGTTCGTAAAACCCACAGTTTTCTCAAATGTTTCAAATAACATGCAAATAGCACAACAAGAAATTTTTGGCCCGGTATTAGTGTTAATACCTTTTGATACAGAAGAAGAAGCGATTGAAATTGCAAATGACTCACCCTATGGCCTCGCCGCATATATACAAACAAATGATAAGGAAAAATCTAGACGCGTTGCTTCCCGTCTCAGAGCCGGGGCGGTCCATATAAATGGCGGTGCTTATAACTATGGTTCTCCATTTGGTGGTTACAAGCAGTCAGGTAACGGAAGAGAGGGTGGTGATATGGGATTGGAAGATTATCTAGAGACAAAAACTATTCATATTGGTTAATACTTCCTGTCATTTTTGTTAAGAGCCCAAACCCTCTCAAAGAATTTAGAGATCAAGTCTAGAGAATCTTTTGATTCTGGAAGGTCTGGTAACCATTCAAAAACATGCCACATTCCCTCCCACACTTTCAAATGAACATCAATATTTGCTTGATTTAAAATTTTCTTTAATTCAAGAGACTGACTCAGTAAAAGATCTTTTTCCCCCGTGCTTATAAATATTGGGGGAAAACTATCATTGTACTCACCGTTGATTGGAGAAACTAAGGGATTTGAAAATGTCTCTTCAGACGAATAATTTAAAGCTGCAAAGTCAACATGCTGTTTTGATAGCATTGGATCAATCCCATCATTATCATGCAAGCTCGTCCCGTTATTAGATAAGTCGACCCAAGGCGAAATCAAGGCTACTGATAATGGAAATTTCAGCTCATCTTTGTGTGCCTTTTGAAGCAAGGCAAGCACTAAATTACCTCCCGCCGACTCACCCATCATCATAAACGGTTTAACACATACTGACTTATAGACCTCATATGTCTCATTTAAGGCACGAGGCCATTTAAATTCAGGTGATAGACTATAATTTGGGATTATAACGCTCGCTCCCAGTGCTTTGGATATGGGTACTGCAATTGTCAAATCCTCGTAAGCGCTCCCAGATACAAATCCTCCGCCAAAACCATATAAAATTGGGGTCGTTATTAAGATTTTCTCTGGATTTATACAAGTGCAATTGACTCCTGAAATCTTTTTTTCGGTAATACTTACTGAATACTCCGCTAGCACTGACTCTACCGAAGGCTCTATTTTTTTTCTCGTTTGAATTCTTAGATCACTAAGTAAATTACAAGATCTAGGTTTAAGAGGGAATTGAGCTAGATCATATACACTTTGTGCTTCTTTACTTATTGCCATCAGCTGTTGTTTTTATAAAAACTTTTGTTTATACGTTCAGTTTGATAACTTTTTAATATTAAAATCGACTGAGATACCATCAATTTCTGCGTTAGCGCCAGATAATGTCTCATTAAAACTAACATTAATACTGAGTGTCTCATTTTTAATGTAATCAATATGTTCCTCAATAGCTGATTTAAGCGAGTCTTCAGTATTATAGTGAAGCTCGATTCGATCACTTACCGAAAGATCAAGATCTTTACGCAATCTCTGGATTCGATTCACAAATTCGCGAGCATACCCAGCTCGCTTTAACTCTGGAGTGACAGTGCAATCTAAATCTATACTAATTTTACTGTTAGAAATCGTGTTAGAACCCTCTCTTCCCTCTTGGAGTACTTCTATTTCGTTTATTGAGAACAACTCTTTTCCACCATCAACACTTATCTCTAACTCATGATTTTCGAGTAAATAACCTATTTCATCTGTAGTCAATTTAGAGATTCGAGGTGCAAAAATTTTCATTCGTTTACCCAACCTTTTTCCAAGAAGGGGAAAATTGGGTTTTGCTCTCAGTCGGATAAATTTTTCTTCATCACTTCGATATTCTATTTCATAAATATTCAATTCGTCCTTCAGATACCCCTCTAAACTTCTCATATCATTGAGCAACTCTTTATCCTTATTTATTATCGTCATTTTATTGAGAGGGGTTCGTAACCCAATTTTAGACTCTTCTCGCTTCTGGCGCCCAAGCAAAATAACTTGCTGCATTCGATCCACGGCTAGTTCAAGGCGTTCGTCAATACACGTAGCATCGGGTTCAGGATATCCACACAAATGGACAGACGAGAGTTCATTATCCTTGCTAAATTCTGAAAGCCTCTGATATAAATAATCAGAGAGGAAAGGTGCAAATGGAGCCATTAATTTCGAAAGATCCATTAAAACAATATACAAAGTACTGAATGCTGAAACTTTGTCTTCTCCTAATCCTTTTCCCCAATACCGAGTTCTATTCAAACGAATATACCAGTTCGTTAAATCTTCAATGAACGAAAAGAGCTGAGGCACTACATTGAATAAACGATATTTCTCCATCTCCTTTGCCACATTATTTTTAAGTGTTTGAATGCGCGAAATTAACCATCTATCCAAAATGTTTTGGCTATCATGAGTCAGATTTTCCAAGGTCCATTTGTCAATGACTGCATAGGTATTAAAAAAAGAATACGCGTTATACCACGGTAACAGTGCGCGTCTCACCATATCTCTGACACCAAGGTCAGAGAATCTTTGCTCCTCACCTTTAACCAAACCCGAATTAATTGAATAAATTCTCAGAGCATCCGCACCATATTTTTCCATTAATTCATCAGGCGGCGTGTAGTTTCTGAGGCTTTTGGACATTTTTTTTCCGTCCTTTGCCATCACCATTCCGTTAACAATTACGTTTCGAAATGCAGGCTTTTCAAAAAGACCCGCTGCCAAAACAGTCAATGTATAAAACCAACCACGCGTTTGATCCAATCCTTCGGCAATGAATTCTGCTGGAAATCCATCCTCAAAAAGTTGCTCATTTTCAAATGGATAATGAAGCTGAGCATATGGCATAGAACCTGATTCGAACCAACAATCTAAAACTTCTTCAATTCTCCTGTAAACACCCTTTTCCCCATCAATACTAAATGTTAGATCGTCAACGAATTCGCGATGGAGATCGCTGACTTTGCTACCTGTATATACCTCTAGCTCCTGAATGGAACCTATACAAATTACATTCTCTGTGACATCGTTTATCCAAATAGGAAGGGGTGTTCCCCAAACTCGATTACGAGAAATTGCCCAATCTATCGCACCTTCAATCCAATTCCCAAAACGACCTTCTTTAATATGGTCAGGAACCCAATTAATTTGTTCATTTGCATCGATGAGTTTGTGCTTAAAGTCAGTAACTCGAACGTACCAAGATGGAATCGCTCGATATATAAGAGGCGTATTAGATCTATAACAATAAGGATAACTATGTTGAATTACCTCTTGTCGTAAAAGACTATTGTTAGCTTTCAAGTACTCTATAATCTTTTTATCCGCATCCTTGACATACATTCCCGAAAAATCTGAAACTTCATCAGTAAATTTTCCATGCAGATCCACAGGACATACCATTGCAGAAATGCCATAGGACTTGATAACTCGCAAATCATCCTCACCAAAAGCTGGAGCTTGATGCACCAGTCCGGTGCCGCTATCTGTTGTAACGTAATCATCGCTTAAAACAACAAATGCACCATCCTTAACTTGATCTGAAAAATAGGGAAAAACCGGCTTATATCTCTGTTGAACAAGGTCTGAGCCTTTAATGGTTTTAATAACTTCAATGTCATCGAAATAATGCGATACCCTCTCCTTCGCCATGTATATTTTTTTATTGGACTCTTTGTCTTCCACAAGGACATACTCAATATCAATACCTACACAAATCGCAAGATTGGAAGGCAGTGTCCATGGTGTCGTTGTCCAAACTGCTAAATAGGCATCTGAATCTTCCAATTCAAACAACACAGTAACTGCTGGATCTTGAACATCTTGGTAATTCGAAGTCGCTTCAAAATTAGCAAGAGGCGTTCCGAGTGATGTGGACAACGGCATCACTTTGACACCTTGATAGATTAGTCCTTTATCCCAAAGCTGCTTAAATACCCACCAAACAGACTCCATGTACCAGGGATCCATGGTCTTGTAATCATTGTCGAAGTCTACCCAACGCCCTATTCGACTGATCGTGTGGCGCCATTCCTTTACGTATCTTTGAACTATAGAGCGGCACTCATTATTATATCCCGCTACGCCAAGCTCAGTTACAGCCTCTTGCGCTGACATCCCAAGCTGTTTGTCAATCTCATGTTCGATAGGCAATCCGTGACAATCCCAACCAAATCTTCGGATTACATGAAACCCTTTCATGGTCCAATATCTTGGCACTATATCTTTAATGGTGCTTGCAACTAGGTGTCCATGATGTGGTAATCCAGTTGCAAAAGGCGGACCATCATAAAAAATAAATGGCTTTTTAGATTTATTTTTCTTTACAGACTCTTCGAATGCATCGGTTCTTGACCAGAAATCTAAAATTTCATGCTCCATATCTACAAAAGAAAATGGAGCTTTGCTAGGCGAATCTGTCATGGTTTTTATTTGCAAGAAATCGTTGGAGTATTTTTACATATTTTTTTGTTTATGTTATCACTTTTATCTATTATTTTTTGCGACGGGAAGGCTTTTTAAATTTTGCAACAAAAAAGGGACTGGGTATTAGCCAGTCCCTTAATTTATGATTTAACTCGTTAAGGTTATTGAGTTAAATTATTAGATAACAATCGGTTAGTTATATTGAAAATTTACTCTCAAACCGATATTTCTTCCAGGTAGTGGAACCTCATCTTTAACAAACGACGCATGATTTCTTGCTATCTCATCCAAGAGGTTTTTAGCAAAAACAGTTACTGACAATCTCTCAGTATCTGAGAAAACAAAACTCTTTGTCATGTTTAGGTTCAACATCTGATATCCATCAGTAACCATCTCACCGACACCAGTATCCTTTTGGCTCTCAACATCTTTAAATGACATCTTGAGATCTAGCGTATCTTGAGTGTATCTAGCTGCAAAGATATTTCTAGGTGGTGTTATTCTTGGAAGATACCCACCTGAGGCAAACTCCGCCTTGAGCGCGTCGCGAGCAAATGATAACTCAAGCTCACCCGAACCCAATGCAAAAGATCTACCAATCTCAAGTTCATAACCTTCAAGTAATGCATCGCCCTGAAGATAATCAGCTCTTATCAAGCCTCCATGATCATGCTCATCTTCATGTTCTTCGTGCTCTTCTTCAGTTTCATCTTGAAGGTATATGTAATTATCAACGTCGTTTCGGAAGAATGATAAATTACCAAAATATCCGTCTCGCTCATAAATAAAATTCAAATCAATATTTCTTGAGGTTTCAGATTTAAGATTTACATCACCAACCTCATATCGACCTGTTGCCATGTGGGCTCCATTCATAAACAACTCTATCGAAGAAGGAGTTCGCTCAACATTGGAAATTCCAAGCGTGAATGACAAGGAGTCAGTGATTTCATTGCTCAATGACATTGACAGACTCGTATTATTGTCTGATCTACTGTAATACTCCATTTCATGTTCTTCATCATGATGCTCATCGCCATGATCTTCATCGCCATGATCTTCATCATCGTGATGCTCTTCCTCATGAGATAAAGAACCCTCTCGGTCTATGAAATCAAATCGTGCTCCAAAATCTACTGTGAACTGACCAATCTCGGTAGAGGCATAATAACCCAAGGTTACCTCATCACTCTCACTTGGATTCATGAATGCTTCAGACCCAATAATAGAAACTTCTTCACTCAGAACATTGACAGCTACTTTTTGAGCTAAAGCGTCTGTACTTAGATCGAAGGTGGCACCAAACTCATCTGACTCACTTGAGAAAACAGTGGACTCACCATGCCCGTGACCATCATGCTCATCCTCATGATGCTCATCACCATGGTCCTCATCTGAATGATCCTCGTCCGCGTGATCTTCATCCGCGTGATCTTCATCCGCGTGATCTTCATCATGACCCATTTCCTCATGTCCCTCGGTCAAAATATAATCACTTTTTCTGTAGAAGTAATCTACCGAATTCACGAGATTACTCGCAAGATTAAACGAACCTCGCAAGTTATACGCATCAGAGGTAGTGACAGCGAAGATTCTTTCCTCACCGTGCCCTTCATGCCCGCCATGCTCATCACCATGATCTTCATCACCATGGTCCTCATCACCATGATCCTCATCACCATGGTCCTCATCACCATGGTCCTCATCCATATGATCATCATGGCCACCATGCTCATCACCATGGTCATCACCATGAAAAGGAATACCATAAGTACTACGCGAGTTGCTTTGAGATACTCCAATGTATCCCCAATCACCTGTCTTGGATATACCGAAACGTCTCGATGAATTCATGTAATCAGAATTGGCTAAACCAGACTCATCATGATGCTCTTCCTCGTCGTGATGCTCTTCCTCGTCGTGATGCTCTTCCTCGTCGTGATGCTCTTCCTCATGGTGCTCTATCGCACCTTCGGGAACTTCATAGTTTCCAAGCTCTACATTTTTATATGCACCTGTGATATTGAATCCACCAAAATTGGTTTTTAATGAAACATATCGGGAATCACCATCATTAACACTTTGGTTCTCAACGCCCATTTTCAATTGAGTTGTTTCGATATCACTTTTCATAATGGTGTCATCGACGATATTAATTAAGCCACCAATCGCACCATTAGAATACAACAGAGAAGATGGTCCTTTAATAACCTCAATTTGCTGAACTGCGTTCATATCCACATCATTGGGGTGGTCAGCGCCCAGGCCACTTACGTCTCTGACTGAAACACCATTATTGAGTATTTTTACTCGACTACCTAACATGCCCCTAATGATGGGCTGACCTACTCCCTGCCCATAATCAGCAATTGAGACTCCACTGAGATCTCCGAGTGTTTCACCCAAACTTCCACTGGGTGATGTTGAGATATCCTCACCCGACAAAACATGCAAAGGCTTTTCTATGTTCGTTGACGTCAACGCTGATGTTACTACGACTTCGTCAATTGTTTCTGAACTTACGAGCCCCGATATACTTGAACTAACTAAAAAATAAAATAAAACACGAAACTTATTCATGTTACCTCCAAAATCTAAAAATTATTATTAACAACTGATATTTCTAGATATTTTGAGGCGGTCCTCTTGCAAAAAAAGAGTTTCGTGTTTTGGAAAAATAGTGAACGTCTTTATAAAGGTTATTGAAGACCTTTAACAGGATAATATTTACAAAGATTGGAGAATCATCGGTATTGGATGTTTGACAATTAGAAAACTGACATTCTTGTGATTCAAGTTCAAAGTCAGACAAATCGTGATGAAAGACATCCACGCTCGCAGAAAAGGAAACAACAAAAACGAAGGTAAATATTAAAAGCCGATCAAAAAATCTCATATCGCGAGTTCTGCTTTATCCTTGATTCCAAAGTCAACACAAATTAAGCCCGATAAAAGTTGTAACTTTTTACAAATCTGATATTTGGCCGATTTTTTAATAATGATACAGTATATCATTATTCGAAAGATTTTGGATCAATTTTCAAACAAATCCTCAATTATTTATACTAACCTTTTAATGCTTTCACAGCAGCGACGTCTTCAGCGAGATCTTTTCTCAATGCTGCAAATACACTCATGCTCAAATCAGGATCTTCATTTAGAGAGATTCTTTTAATCTGCTGATAAAACCATGCTTGTGCTCCAAAGCCATTAATAGCTTGAATTAAGCGAAATGGACTTGATGGTGAAAATATCCATGGGCCGAAAGATAAAGATTTCTCATAGCGTGAAAGCTGTCCAATCTCTCCGTTCAACAATTTTTTAATTGATAAAGGATCAGCGCATAAAGGTCTGCCAACACCAATCATCTCGCAAGCGTTGTTCCCAATCGCACTTTCCATTGCACTCCTCGTTCTGAATCCACCAGTGACAATGACTGGAATCGAAATTGTTTTTTTTATATTTGCAGCATAGTCTAAAAAATACGCTTCTCGAGCAATCGTGCTATTTCTTCTTTTCTCAGATCGATCAGGGTTTATACTCAAATTATCTAAGCCAAGTAGTCTTGGTTGCTCATATGTACCACCAGAAATCTCTAAAATATCCAAACCTGCTGCCTCAATAATTTGTGCTGATGCAACCGCATCCTCAGCTGAAAAACCTCCCTTTTGAAAATCTGCAGAATTCAATTTCAAAGAAATTGGAAAATCATCGCCCAACTCTTTCCTGATACCTTTGATAATTTCAACATGAATGCGTGTGCGGTTTTCAATCGTTCCTCCCCACTCATCTGTTCGTAAATTAAGATCAGGTGATAGGAATTCAGATAGAAGATACCCGTGCGCAGAGTGAATTTGGATTCCTGTAAAACCAGTCTCCCGCGCTATTTTGGCAACAAAAATAAACTTTTTTATTACTGAATCTATATCATGCTGAAACATACTTCTGGGATTACCGAACTTTCTTCCTGGTATTTTTAGTTGAACTGATGAGGGTGCCAGAGGCGCGGAATTTATCTCTCCTGGAGTTTGTCTACCCGCATGTGATATCTGCATCCATAGGTGAGTATTTTCTTTTGTGCCCGCTCGAGCCCATTTTTTTAAATATGGTAATTGACTCTTGTAAGTTGACTCCTCAATGCAAATATTGGCAGGACCCTCCATGTGTTGACGATCGATTTGAACATTCCCCGTAAGCAACAATCCAATATTACCACTTGCCCATTTTTCATAGAGGCGAATGTGTCGCTCATTACAGAAATTATCAGCCGATGCAATTCTCTCAGTCATGGCAGCTTTACAGATTCTATTCTTAATAACTTTTCCAGATGAAAGATGTAATTCATTCTCTAAAATTGACATATTTTTAGCCTTAATAATTAACCACAAAATTAAGAATACTTTATTTCCAAATTTAGAGTCCAATTTAAAGCAAGCCTAACTGGAAATACTTGATTGACATAAATTTAATCTAAATTAATATACCCCCCATGGGTATTAAGTATTTAGTTCCGTTTATCGTAGGTTTACTTTCATCAATCATAGATGCAAGGCCTGTCTCATATCCAGGCGGAATAACAGTAATGGGGTTTTCAGACAACATGAAAGACTCCATTTACGTTCATTATTCACCAACCCATTATTATTCTCTGGGTCTGGAAACTAAAAAAGATAAGTATTCAGATTCTGATTATTCCTACCTGAGATTTACTTATCTACTAGATCGTAAAAATACACAACACTCTCAGAGAAACTTTTATTTTCAATCTGGAGTCAGTCCTGACAAGGCTAGTAATCACTTCATAGGCTTTCATGGTGACTGGGAAACTAGACGGTTATATGCTGGTTTTTCGTATAAAAATTCAAAAGTAAGCAGTCAAAGTTATTCGGATCGGTTTGTTCAATTAGGTATTGCTCCATACCTCGGTGAATATGGTGATATCCACACATGGATTATGATGAAAGCAAAAAAGAACACTCTTGATAATAACTGGTCTGTTTATCCCATGTTAAAGCTGTTTAAAGGAGATTTTCTATTAGAAGTAGGATATAACAACAAAACAAGACTTGACGCACATTTAATGTATCGTTTTTAGGAGGAAAATTATGAAAAATTACTTATTTTTGTTGTGTTTATTGATGGTAAACCTTGGCGCAGTGAGCGATGAGCCAAAAATGCAAGCTACGGAACATAAGCATGAAGGACACATGAATCATGAGGAACATGCGGGACACATGAATCACGAGGGACATATGGATCATGAGGGACACATGGATCATCAGCATCACTCTCATAAAGATCATGCTAATGAAACAATGATAGACGGGAAAGATCTCCAAGTTGATCCAGACCGATTTAATAAATTTACGAAAAATCTTTCATCATGCAATGTCGCGGTGGTGAGTGTCACGGGGATGGTTTGTGATTTTTGTGCGAGAGGTATCGAGAAGACATTTAAGAAAGATAAAAGCGTCCTAGCAATTGATGTTGATTTAGCAAAAGGAAAAGTTTTAGTTGCTTATGAAAAATCAAGAGCAATCGACTTCGATGAAATAAAAAATAAAATTTTAATTAACGGTCAAAATGCAACTGACTTAGAGATTCTGGAGATTTGAGGACGATTCACTGACATGAACGACAAATCCGCAAACATCATCTCTTTATTTGCTTCCTCATCAACATTAATCTGTTGTGCCTTACCCTCATTGTTTGTTTTGGTTGGCGCAGGAGCAAGCTTTGCTAGCTTAATAACGATATTTCCTTTTCTTGTAACTTTATCAAAATATAAAATTTATATTACCTTGTTTGCACTATTCGCTCTCATTATTGCAGGCGTAATTAATTACAGAACTTATCATCTTCCATGCCCAGTAGATCCTGCTCTTGGAGCCACTTGTATGGCTCAAAGAAAGAGATCACGATATCTTTATTATGCCTCAACAGCAGTGTTTTTATTTGCAACTATTTTTACCTACATTATCCCGAGGATTATTTAAATGACACATCCATGCCACAAAGATCAACTTGCTAGTATCAATCGAATAGAAGGACAGATAAGAGGCATCTCTCGCATGATCGATGATGGGAAATATTGCATTGATATTCTTGATCAATTGAAGGCTGCCAAAAATTCAATACAGAGCGTAGAGGCAAAGATATTAAAAACTCATCTGAAAGAATGCGTCAAAGAAACGCTTGCTGAAAAAAGCGACTTCGATACTAAAGTAGAAGAAATTCTAAAAGTTTTGAAAAGATAAACCGAAGCTAGTTTTCAAGTACTCTCCAACCTTTTAAATTAGATACTGACATGAGCTTTTCATCTGGATTTATAGCAATTGGATAACCTACTGCGCTAAGCAGAGGGAGATCATTAATTGAATCAGAGTAGAAAAAAGAATTCTGAAATTCATAACCAGCCATTTCTACAAATTTTTTAACCAAAACTAGTTTTCCCTCTCCCAATGCATGAGGTTTTTTAATAAAGCCTGTGCACAATTCCGATCTAAACAATACTTCTGATGATATAAATTTATCAACACCGAGCATTTTAGATATAAAAGAGACGATTAGACTATTTGTTGCACTCGCTATGAGTATGCTATGTCCTTTTTTGCGATGTCCCTCAAGAATTGATAAGACAGTGTTGTTAATCTTTGAGGCAAGTGAACTATAGTAGAAATCTTTGACAAGCTTTTCGATTTCTACCCTTGTCATCCCAATAAACGGCTTGAGTGAAAATTTAGAGAATTCGTCAATATTTAAATTACCATCGCCATAATCATTAAAATAATCTTCATTAATCTGTCTATATTTTTCGTCCACAAAATTTTTATCAATCAGATAATTAACCATTTCATAATCAGAATCACCGCGAAGAAGCGTGTTATCTAAGTCGAATATTGCAAGTATTGGCATCGTAGAATTCATAATCTTTACGTGTTTTATTGTGTTACTACGCTAAAACAATTATAATTGAAACATGGATTTATTTAAAGTTATAGCAAATATAGAGTCAGAGCGGCAAGCAGAAGCTTTTATATCAGATCTTTGCACACCCAAAGAGATCGCCACGCTAACCGAGCGATGGGAGGTCGCGAAGCTACTTGCCACGAAACAGTATTCATACAGAGAGATTGCGCAAAAACTTGGTGCTTCGACAGCGACAGTAACGAGAGTTGCAAGATTCCTATTTAATGAAAATAACAAAGGATATAAAAGTTTAATTAATAATGACTGATCGAGTAAGAATTGCGGTACAAAAAAATGGTCGCTTGTCAGATGAATCCACCAAACTTTTGAAGAAGTGTGGGATTTCGTTCAATAAATCATCTGATAAATTATTTTTGCGATCATCCAATATGATGGTGGACATATTGATGGTTAGAGATGACGATATTCCCAAGCTTGTTCATCAAAACATAGCCGATTTAGGAATTGTTGGAGAAAACGTTTTAAAAGAAAAACTTCTCGCGGACAAAACATTAAATATCGAAAGAGAGACTAAGCTAGGATTTTCTAAATGCCGACTCGCATTCGCAAAGCCAAAAGACCTAATCGATGCTGATTTAAACAATAAAAAGATAGCAACCTCATATCCTGCGATTGTCGAGGATTATCTCTCTAAAAATAGTATCAATGCGGAAATTGTGGAGATACATGGCTCCGTCGAATTAACGCCTTTTGTAGGAATTTCAGATATGATTTGTGATCTCGTATCTACCGGCATAACACTTGAATCTAACAATTTGGAGGAGTGTTACACCGTTCTAGAATCCCAAGCCCTTCTAATAAAATCATCTAAAATCGAAGTTTCAAAATCTGCTTTGATAAAAAAAATAGTGTCGCGAATCAATTCAGTAATCGAGGCCTCTGATAGTAAGTATATTATGTTTAATGCAGATTCAAAGGACATAGAATCACTTGTAGATCTTCTGCCTGCTGCAGAATCACCAACAGTAATTCCGCTCGCTAATAAGAATAAAGTTGCAATTCACTCAGTTTGCAAAGAAGAGATTTTCTGGGAAACAATTGAAGCGCTTAAATTTCAAGGTGCCAGTTCAATATTAGTTCTTCCAATCGAAAAATTGGCACATTAAATGAAACAAGTTAATTCAAGTGATGACATCTCATGGAGACGTCAGAGTACAAAATCTGATGCCCTACTCACAGTCAAAAATTTTGACAATATCCTTTGCCGAGACCCTATTAACGGTCTTAAAGAAATCGATGAACTTTTAGGTATCAAAAGTCCATCTGAGCTTAAAGTTGGAGAAGCCGAGATACTTGCCTCTGAAACACTAATTAGTGATAGCGATAAATTTGCCCTCTACGAGGCAATAAAAAACATTACTTTTGTCTCAGAATCACAAAAACAAAAAATTAGTAAATCTATAAAACCGATCTATGGATTGAGTATATGGGAAAAATACGTACCTATTAAAAGTGTTGGTTTGTATATTCCGGGTGGAACAGCACCCTTAATTTCATCTTTCTTAATGCAAGCGATTCCCGCAATTACAGCCGGTTGTGAGCAAATAATTATATGCACGCCACCTGATAAGTTCGGATCGATTCATCCAGCGATACTATGGGTAGCAAAAGAGCTTTCAATCAAAAATATTTACAAGATTGGAGGAGCGCAAGCTGTTTTGTCAATGGCGAATGGATATTGTGGGATTCCAAAGGTAAATAAGATCTTTGGTCCGGGGAATAGTTATGTCGCTGAAGCGAAAAACTATGTTTCGCAAAAAATAGCGATCGATATGTACGCAGGCCCAAGTGAAGTTATGGTTGTCACTAATGACGAAAATAAAGCAAAAATTGCAGCAAGTGATGTGCTATCTCAGTTAGAGCATGGCGCAGATTCCTGTGCATTTGTGTTATCAGAATCATCGGTAGTTTTGAGATCAATAAAAAGAGAAATAACTCAGCAAGTGAAGTCACTCAAACGAAAAGATCAATTGACAGAAGCAGTCAAAAATATTTTGTTGATCAAAACTGAGTCATCCAAAAATACAATTGAGATGATCAATGATTGTGCACCCGAGCATTTGGTGCTCCTCGATGATGATTTCACTCTCTATGTTGATTCGATTTACTCTGCCGGTTCAGTTTTTTGCGGCAGTCAGACTCCCGTTGCCTTCGGTGATTACGCCTCTGGGACGAATCATGTTCTACCAACCGGAGGTTGGGCGAGATCAGAATCAGGTTTATCAGTATCTGATTTCATGAAGAAGATATCATTTCAGAATTGTAATGCTACTGCTTTTAATTATTTGGCTCCAACTGTAATGAAACTCAGTGAACTCGAGCAGCTGGATGCACATACACAATCGGTCTTTATCCGAAAGAAAATAGCAACTAAAAAACTAAGATCAGTATTTTTAAAAAGGCAGACCAATGAGACGTCTATCTATACGTCGATAGAAATTGATGGCACGGGTATGTATAAAGTAGATACTGGCGTAAAATTTCTCGATCACATGCTTGATCAATTTTCTAAAAACTCACTCATAAATATATACCTGAAAGCCAAGGGTGATTTAGAGATTGATGCACACCACACGATTGAGGATACCGCAATACTTCTCGGAGACGCCCTATCGCAAGCCATGGGTGAAAGGTCAAACATCAATCGATATGCATCAAGCACTTTGATTATGGATGAAGCAAGAGCTCAAATAGATATTGATTTATGCACTCGCAGTAATCTCAATTTAAAAATTCCTGAATTAAGTGAATATATTGGCGATTTTCCTTCAGAAATGCTAACTCATTTTCTAGACACACTGGTCAAACATCTTAAATTTTCGTGCCACATTGATATTGATGGGAAAAATTCTCATCACATGATCGAAATACTTTTTAAATGCTTGGGTAAAAGTTTCCAGGAAGCCTTGAAAATCAACAAGCAACAAGCGACCTCCACTAAGGGAATTTTATGATTGGAATTATTGACTGTGGAGGCGCTAATTTGAAATCACTCACTTATGCGCTAGAGAGAATTAAACTTAAATATCGCATTTCAAAAGTTTGGAGTGACCTTTCGAATTCTCGCGCATTAATCCTCCCAGGTGTAAGCGCAGCGGGAAATGTCATGTCTAACATACGTAAGCTTGCTCTCGACGATAGAATTAGAGATTTCAACAAACCGGTCTTAGGGATCTGTGTTGGCATGCAAGTTCTTTATGAACACTCTGATGAGGAAAATAAAACATGTTTGGGCTTAATACCTGGAGTCGTAAAAAAATTTTCAAATCCAAAACTAGCTATACCTCATATGGGTTGGAATATGGTTAATTTTTTAACTAGCGAATTTGAGGACTGCTCAGGTCATTTTTATTTTGCAAATAGTTATCATGCGCCAATTGACACATATTCTTTGGGATATAGCGAATATGGTGAGAGATTTAGTGCATTTGTGAAACAAAATAATTTCTATGGCGTGCAATTCCATCCTGAAAAATCATCAAAACTTGGAGAAAAATTTTTAACAAAATTTTTTGAAATGGCATGAAAGTCATTCCTGCCATCGATATTAAAAACGGTAAGTGTGTAAGATTAATGCAAGGAGATTTTTCAAAATCAACCATTTATGAAATATCACCTCTAAATCAAGCGAAGATATTTGAAAATGCTGGTTTTAATCTACTGCATATTGTAGATCTGGATGGCGCTGCCAATGGACTCCAGCGCAACATTAGTATTATTGACTCAATCATCAAGTCTACAAAAATGAATATTCAACTAGGTGGCGGGATCAGAAGTATTGATGGCATAAATTTACTTTTAGATAAAGGGATAGAGAGAGTCGTTCTTGGCACAAAAATCATCGAAGATAAAAATTTCTTATCTAAAGTTTTAACTAGATTTAATCAGAAGAATATAGTGTTTGCTTTAGATTTTCGAATTAGCAATTCAATTCCATTCCTTTTGTCGAGAGGATGGCAAAAGCAAACAAAAATAAATTTATTTGATTTTATAAAACAGTATGAAGTTCAAAATATTCTTGCAACAGATATCACGCTCGATGGCGTTTTAAAAGGTCCAAACACTAGTGTATATAAGAAAATTAGAAACCAAGCTCCTAATTCAAATCTTATCGGATCAGGCGGGATCTCCAGTATTGGAGATATAAATCAATTATCAAAAATAAATGTTAAAGAGTGTGTTGTTGGTAAAGCTATTTACGAAAAAAAGATCAATCTCAAGGATCTAAAGAATGTTAACTAAACGCATTATCCCATGCTTGGATGTTAAAAAAGGACAAGTTGTAAAGGGTATCAAATTTAGAAATCACAAAATTATTGGTGATCCAGTTGAACTTGCGAAGAAGTACTCTGACGAAAATGCTGATGAGCTTGTATTTTACGATATTTATTCCAGCGTTGAGGATAAATCTGTATCAGCTAGTTGGATAGAAAATATTGCGAAGAATATTAATATCCCATTCTGCGTTGCGGGCGGCATCACATCCCGAGAAAAAGCATCAGAGATATTAAACTCTGGCGCAGATAAAATATCGATTAACACTCCAGCATTAGAGAATCCAACACTCATAACAAATCTCGCAGAAACCTTTGGCTCTCAATGCATAGTTGTTGGTATCGATAGTTTTTTTAATGGCACTGACTATGTTGTTTATGCGAAGACTGGTTCAGAAACCACAAGATACATGACAGGTATGAAAACCGTTGATTGGTTGAGAGAAGCTCAAGATCGCGGAGCAGGAGAAGTGGTCTTGAACTGCATGAATCAAGACGGTGTTAGGAAAGGATACGATATCGAGCAACTCAACTCTATAAGAGATCAGTGCAAAGTGCCACTTATCGCCTCTGGAGGCGCAGGCTGTATCAGTAGTTTTATAGATGTATTTTCAAAATGTAGTGTCGATGGAGCACTAGCTGCATCGGTTTTTCATAATGACACAGTGAAAATTGAGGACCTCAAACAAAGGCTTTCAGAAAATAAAATACCGGTGAGAATATGAATATAGATAATATTTGGGATGATGATCAAAAACTTATACCTGCAATAATACAAGATAAATTCACAAAAGATGTTCTCATGCTTGGTTATATGAATAAGGAATCATTTCGTAAAACATTAGAAAGCTACAAAGTAACTTTTTTTAGCCGATCAAGAAAAAAATTATGGACGAAAGGAGAGACATCAGGGAACTATTTAAACTATTACTCTCATGAATTTGACTGTGATGAGGATACAATTTTAGTTCAAGCAACTAATGAAGGTCCAACATGTCATTTAGAAAAATATTCATGCTTTGGGTTGCAGCCGTTTAGTTTGCAAAAGCTTGAAAAGATCATAAAAACTAAAATAAAGTCAAAAGAAACAAACTCGTACACAAAACAACTATTAACCTCAGGCAACAAAGAGATTGCAAAAAAAATTGCTGAAGAGGCAAATGAGTTGGCAATATCTGCTGTTACGAGTGATGGAAGGCTTTTAGATGAAGCGTCAGATCTAATGTACCACCTTCAAGTGCTGCTGGCCGCAAACAACTACACCATAAATGACCTTGAAGAGACCCTTGCGAAAAGAGATAAAGGGAAATAAATTGGACTTTTTAGATAAAATTAATCCCGGAATTCACTTAATACATCCTTATGAACCGGGAAAATCGGTATCGGATGTAGTCAAAAAATATCAACTCGAAAAAATCATAAAGTTATCGAGTAATGAAAACACACGTGGTCCCTCTTCAAAAGTCGTTAGAACTATAAAAAATTTCAATGATTGGCATGTTTATCCTGACGGCGATGGGCAAGCGTTGAAAAAGAAAATTGCGACTATTGAAAACATTGAACCAGATAAAATTGTGCTTGGGAACGGCTCGAATGAGGTGCTGGAATTACTGGGGCAAACTTTTTTGTCACCTCAAGTAGAAACAATATTCTCCGCACATGCATTCGCAGTCTACAAACTAATCTCGCAAGCTAGAGGAAGCTTTTATCACGAAATTCCGACACTTAATTGGGGGCATGATTTAGAGTCATTTCTAAAAAAAATAAATGATAAAACCAGATTAATATTTATAGCTAATCCAAATAATCCGACAGGAACTTACTCATCTCATGATGAGATAATCAAATTCTTAAGAAAGGTGCCTGCTCACGTAATGGTCGTCATTGATCTCGCATATTATGAATACGTAACTGTAAAGGATTACATAAGGCCCATTGAGATTATCAAGAATTTTCCTAATGTAGTAATTACAAAATCATTCTCAAAAATTTACGGGTTGTCTAATCTGAGAATCGGGTATGGGTTGGGCACCAAAGAATTAATTGAAATACTCAACAGAATTCGTCAACCGTTCAATGTAAATGGACTAGCTCAGGCTGCTGCTGCGACCGCAATCACCGATAGATCCCACATCGAGGAAAGTATAAAAAATAATATTGAAGGTAGAAATTACCTCTATCAAGCACTTACGGACTTAAACATTGAATTTATACCATCCCAAGGCAATTTTGTGTGCATTGAGACTAAAACAAATGGTAGTAATGTTTTCAATGCACTGCTAAAAGAGGGAGTAATCGTAAGATCACTGGATTTGTATTCGATGCCAAAGCATATTAGAGTTTCGATAGGTTCTGGTTATGAGAACCGTTTCTTTATTAATAAGTTAAGAAAAGTTATCTCAACTAACTAAACAAAAACTTATGAGCTTTACAGCCCCTCTTGTAATATCGTTTTTATTTTTGGTGATTATCTTCGCCTTCAAATCCATGAGCAAAAAGTCTCTGGTTTGGTCAATTAAATATAAATCACACCAGATTGAAATTAAAAATAAGTACGACTTTACAGTAAATCCTCCAACAGGAAGCGGCAACTTGTTAGTTGATAATAACTCAATTTCGTCATGGGGCCTTCTCTTGCCATTACCAAACAAACCATTCGTTTGCGTTTCAGATATTTCTGAAGAAATTCAGTCTATAGAGATCTATGGTGCAGGAGCATTCAGGACTAAATTATCTATAAAAGTAAACGATGAATTTATATACCAGGACAATTTGAACATCATCGATAGGTACCTGATAAGAAATCCGAAACTAATCGAAAAGATTAAGCGATCCAGTGGTCTCTAATCTTTTAGCATTCAAGAGATTGCTTTGATCAGTCTCTTAGTGTTCGTAAATTGTATTATGAGTATTGTTTACTCGAACAAAAGTCGTGCATTTTGATAGAGTACGCAGACTGTTCGCGCCAACGTAAGTGCAGGCAGAGCGAATGCCACTCAGAATATCTTTAATGGTGTCATCTACCCTCCCACGGTGTGGTATTTTTACTGTCTTCCCCTCTGCACCCCTATAACTATTATGATTGTCATGCTTGTCCATCGCCGATTCTGAAGCCATCCCATAAAACTCCATAAATCCATTTTCAATTTTGCCTTCACATTCATCGTGACCCGCAAGCATGCCACCTATCATTACAAAATCTGCACCTCCGGCAAATGCCTTAACAATATCTCCAGAGCTAACACATCCACCATCAGCTATTATGTGTGCATTAAGCCCGTGAGCCGCATCAGCGCACTCTATCACTGCACTCAGTTGAGGATACCCAATTCCAGTTTTAATTCTTGTTGTACAGACCGACCCTGGACCAATTCCGACTTTTACGATATCAGCTCCAGCCAAAACAAGCTCTTGCGTCATGTCTGCTGTCACCACATTACCCGCTGCAATCGTTGCGTCAGGGCATTTCTCTCGTAACTTTTTCACTGCATCTACAAATCGAATTGTGTAGCCATTAGCAACATCGAGACCTATAAAGCCAGACTGCACCTCTTTTAAGTTATCTATTTCATCAATGCCGCCAAACCAACAAATATTATCTTCTTTACCTTTAAATTCTTTAGTGCTGTTTTTTAAGTAGTGTCTCGCGGGACAAGTAACCATATTGTGTTTTGACAATACTGTATGCATTGATGGAGTTCCAACCGTGTCCATATTGGCAGACATTATGGGTATGCCAGACCATTCTTTCTTACTCCATAAAAATTTATGTGTTCGTTCAAGATTAACTTCACCTCTAGAACTCATAGTTGAACGTTTTGGTCTGATTAGCACATCAGAATAATCTAGCTTTATCTCTTCGTTAATAAGCAATTTGCAAACCCTCTAAGTGCTCGATGTGGGTATTTTAACGTAAAAAAAAGAATATTTAAGGGCTTAATTAGAATAGTCTGAGATAAGTCTTATCGCGGAGTGAAAAACGAGAGTCAAAAGGATTATGGTGAAGTTCTCAAAATGAGCGGGAAAAACCGACTCTAAAATTCCAAAAACTATCTCTTTCATCAAGATTTTCTGGCCTTGAGACATCTAATGGTGTGTAAGAAGACGCAAAATTAGCTGTATAGTTTTCGCTAAATTGATAATCCAATCCAATCGTGTATGTTTCAGTTGTACCCTGAGAATAGACTCGACCGAGCTCTCGACCAAAATCGAGGGGCGCATCTATTTTTACCGAGGGATCCATTTGAGTGGCCGCAAAAGCAACCCAAGGCCGTACTCCGTTCGAAAATCGCTTACCCGAGAGAACTGCTTCAATGCCTTCATGATTAACAGATAATTGATCACTAGAGGGACCAATGCATCCCACAGGATTTTCAGGAGTGTAAGGCTCAAGTTTTGCTTTCGCTGAACTACACGTTACATCTGCCTCAACTTTACCTCGCATCATAAAAAAACGTACGCCAAGTCGTAAATTATCATCTTCTATTAGAGGTCGAGAGAGTGCCAATCCCCACAATTTTTTTGGCTTGGCGCCGCTGATTTCAAATGGTGGTATGATCGATATCTCAGCAGTTGTATTCCATTTTAGACCTATACTTAATCTCAATCTTCCAAAAATAGGTGACTTGTTTAAGTCTTCATCTTTAACCCCATTAAAACCAACTTTTTGTTGCTCCTCAGATAAACGTGGAATAGAACTTATCTCAGTTGCAATCCTAAACTGCCCAGCTTCTAGAGAACGCGTGACTGATTGACTAAGGTTGAGAGAGGAGGCAGTCGTGTAGGCCATTGCCCAACCTTCTGGACTATCAAAATCTACCTCATATGAATTTGTTGGAGTTACGACAAACACCAAGAAAAAAGACCAGACAAAACGCGACATATCATCCTCTTATAATCAGCTCTATCGAACTTGTTTACCTCAAATCCAATAAGCTTCCCAATATCTGATCATACGTAAAATAACGTCATAAGTATCTTTGGAAAAGAGTTTTATAAAACTAATGGATCAGTCTTTAATGAAATCGTTAAATTCAAAGTAATTTGTAGCCTCTTTTTTACCCTTATGATTAACAACAAATGCTGAAAGCTTTTTTGCTGAAATACTTCTGAATTTTTTGAAAGAACCATGTAAAAAAGGATCCACAATAAAGGATGCTAGGTCAGCAAGACGAATATCTAGTCTGAATTTATTTCCTAACAGATGGCCTGGACGAAATATATTCGTACTTTCAAATCCAAGTTTGATTATTTCACGTTCAAGCATTCCTTTGATTTTCAGATAATAATTCCAAGAATTTGGATCAGCACCTACTGCTGATATTAGTGAAATATGTTTAGCACCGACCTCTTGACACTTTTGAGCAATCTCAAGCTGATAGTTAAAATCTACTTTTAAAAGGTTCTCTTTCAAAGTCGTATTCATAAAACCCATCACGTTATGAATATAAAGAGGATATCCCAGCGCGAGATAAACATGATCTATTTGTGAGATTTTTATGTCATGAAGACAATCAAAATCAATAATTAATTCTCTTGCATTATTTGGTAGGTTGGAAATAGCTCGCCTGCATACTGCCACAGTTGGCATTTCATTATCACCCAACTCTTTTAAGATCTTACTTCCCAAAAATCCTGTTGATCCTGCTAATAGATTCATTTTATTGGTCACCACGTAGCTTATTCTGAAAAGATCCATCCTCGAGCAATCTAATTTCAAACTTCGATTTAATAATTCGTTCCAGAGACATGCGATTAGTTCCTCTTTCGCTCATTTTAATGTAATAATTATTGCAAGGGAGAGTTGCATGAATCAACTAGCACTTTTAACACCAGTATTTTTTTTAACACTTTGGACTTTTTCAGTTTTTTTAGTTTTAGCATTTGGACGAGTTAGACACACTAAAAATCCACAAGATGCAGCTCATCCGAAAGACTTAAAAGGATCTATGCCTGATTGGGTTGAAAGAGCTGGAGATAACTACAATCATCTTTTTGAACAACCCGTTGCGTTTTATGCGCTTACTATATGTATTGCCGTAATAAATGATTTTGAGCCTTTCATGATTGACTTGGCCTGGACCTTTGTAGTCTTGAGAGTCATTCACTCCCTTGTGCAGCTGACGTTTAACTTAGTTTTATTAAGATTTGTTATTTTTGTGATTGGATGGCTCGTATTGGCTGTTATGGCTTGTTCTCAACTATTTTAATTTCATTTCCACTCCATAGTTACGTTATCTAAAACCTCAATAAAATCAATGGTTTTAAGGGTATTGAAATAGACTTTGTAACTATTATTCTCAATTACCTTTAAGTCCTAGTTGAAGAACTTTCTCAATCCATCGATCTCGAGTCTTTGGTTTAGAGCCTTTTACCGGAGAAAATTCAGTTACCTTAACAGGCTTTACTCCACAGAATCCAAGCGTCGCTTTCTTCAACTGATTGACGCTAGGGGCATTATAAATCCAACGGTAATAGATTGTTGGGGTATCCATAGTGGCTATAATGCGCGCTGATTTTCCTTCAAGATACCCATCCCATCCCATACCGCCAAGCTTCGATTCGTTGTAATCAAAAACAATGGAAGGGAGAAAAGTTCTATCAATAAACCCTTTTACAAGCGCTGGTAAACCGCCCCACCAAACAGGGTGAAACCAAACCATGTGCTCACATGCTTTAATTTCATCAATAGCCATCAGCAGATCAGGTTCTAAATCAATGCGCTTCTCATAACCAAACTTAAGATTAGGATTAAATTCCATATCTCTTATGATTATAGTTCTAATGTCGTATCCACTTTGAAGTGCGCCTCGCTTGTAAGCATCTACCAAAGAACTGGTAAGTCTGTTGCTATCAGGATGTGCGTCAATTAATAGAATTTTTTTCATTTATTCCCACTCAATAGTCACATACCTATAAACCATTGTTTTTGTTGTATTTTTTATTAGTGTGAAACAAGTGTGAAACAAAAACATCGTCATAGTCATATCATTATTGGGAATTTACCCCTGTTTCTTTCACAGTGTGAAACTATATCAGACACCCATTTTTAAGGATATACGTGTAAATCTTTAGTTGATAAGTTTAAATATAAATATGCGCAACTTACGCAACCAAACCTCAACTCTTTCAAACGCCGCAGAAATAGCGAAGTATGAAAGATTGGTTCACCTTACTCCGTTACGGTGGAGTAAGTTCAACTGGTTTTCCATTTTAATCCTGCATTCTGCCGGTGTTTCAAGAATCACCAAAAATTAACCCCGGTAAAAATAACCCTAAAAATTTAACCTCTTTTTTAGTGTTAGCGGAAGTCATAAGAGGTTCATGAGAACAATTGTGATCTCTTATGTGTACTTATAGGACATTTACAAGCGGTTATGGCAGAATATTTTTATGAAACTTACAGATAATGAAAAAAGAGATGTGGTAAAACTCATTGAGGAGGGCAAGGTCTTGCCTGAAAAATATCGTTTCTTATTATTTGATGAATCTAAACAAGTAGAACTTACTTGGAATGGTAAATCTGATGAAGTCACAAACGTGGTTCTCCCATTTCAAATCATTGAACAAATAGACGAACCAAGAAACGAAGAAGTCAAAATGACACAAGGATCATTTGATTTTGCATCAGGTCGTCAAATGACAGGTTGGACTAATAAACTCATATGGGGAGATAACAAATATATTCTTTCCTCTCTTAAAAATGGTCCCATGAAAGAGGAAATTGAAAAAGAAGGTGGAATCAAACTGATTTATATAGACCCACCATTTGATGTTCAATCAGACTTTAGTATGAAGGTAAATGTGGGTGGGGAGAATTACCGAAAAAAACCAAATGTATTGGAACACATGGCATATAGAGATACTTGGGGCAAGGGAACAGATTCTTTCTTATCTATGATGTATGAAAGACTTATTTTGATGAAAGACCTTCTTGCAGATGATGGTTCAATATTTGTTCATTGCGATTATAGATTATCAGGAAGAATGAGATTGGTTTTAAATGAGGTATTTGGTGATGATGGTTTTGCAAACGAGATTATTTGGCAAGGGACTGCAGGGGATACATCAAGCAAAAATAAAAAATTTATTAAAAGTCATGACACCATTTTCTATTTTAGAAAAAATAAGTCTAATTTTATTTGGAATGATACCTTTCAAGATTATTCACCTGAAAGTAAAAAACTTTACAAGCATGAAGACGAAAACGGTAGATATATGACAGGTGGGAATGTTTCAAATCCTGGTGGAGGTGGTTATGTATATGATTTGGGTTATGGAGAGAAAGTTCCATCAAGGGGATATGCTATGCCCAAGGAAACAGCAGAAAAATGGATAGAAGAGGGATTATTGATTGTCGAAAAAGATAAAGTCCCCACAAAGAAACAATATATGTCTGAAGGTGTGAGGTGTGTAGATGTGTGGTCTGATATTTCAAATACTAGAGGCAAACAAGTCACAGGATACCCAACCCAAAAACCTATTGAATTACTAAGAAGGATTATTGGAGCAGCATCAAATGATGGTGATATAGTTTGCGATTTTTTTGCTGGTTCAGGAACAACAGCACATGTTGCAGAACAACTATCTAGAAAATGGATTTGCACTGACCTTGGGAAATTTTCGATTCATGCAATCAGAAAAAGAATGATAGATGTTCAAAGAGAGCAAAAAAAAGAAGATAAACACTGGAGAGCATTTGAAATTCTTAACCTTGGGAAATATCAAAGACAGCATTATATTTATGATGGTAAGTCGGAAAGAGATGAAGTTAAACAACATCAAAAAGCACAAAAAGAGAAAGAGTTTGAAAGACTGATTCTTGAAGCATACCAAGCAACAAAAATAGATGGTTTTGCAACTATTCATGGAAAAAAAGGTGGAGACTTTGTTTCCCTAGGACCAATCAATCAACCTTTATCAAGGAATCATGTTGAAGAAGTTATTTCTGAGTGCCTTAAAAATAATATTACATCCGTAGATATTCTTGGTTTTGAGTATGAGATGGGTTTATTTCCAACTATTCAAGAAGAAGCAAAGGTGAAAGGGTTGAGATTGTCCTACAAACAAATTCCTATGGAGGTCTTTGATAAAAGAGCAGTTTCAAAAGGTGAAATTGTTTTTCATGATGTCGCATATATTGAATTTAAACCCCACTTTAATGGCAAAAAACTCTCAGTTGAACTAACCGACTTTGCAGTTTTTTATAACGAAGATAATCTTGGTATTAATGAAACATTAAGGAATGGAGAATCAAAAGTTGTAGTAGAAAATGGTCAAATAGTTGAAAAGAAAAAAGATAAAGATGGAATTATCTCTGAGACTATCTTAACTTCGGATTGGCACGATTGGATTGACTATTGGTCAGTTGATTTTGATTTTGAATCAAAACCTGAAGTGATTAAATTTAGAACTGAAGATGGAAGAGTGGAAGAAGAGTGGACAGGAAATTATGTATTTGAAAATGAATGGCAATCATTTAGAGGAAAGAAAGGCAAGGATAATCTTGAACTTAAGTCGTCTGAACGAGAGATAGCGAGTAGTAAAACAAAAGTTGCAGTTAAGGTAGTAGATATTTTTGGCAATGACACGATGAAGGTTCTTGAGGTCAAAGTTTAATGGGTTTGGATAAAAACTTTCCTCGTCATCCTCATGCAATTATAAGTCCTGATGTTCGTTGGTACCCAGGCAGTGATGCAATAGGTGAAAAAGGAAGAGAAAAACTTCTACCACCCTTGGTAAATAAAATTAGAAAAGAGGTTTATGACTGGAGAGAAGCAGGTTATCCAAATATATCTGAAGTATCTCAATCCCTCTTAACTTTTTGGTTTAAAACAGACCATCCTGGTGGGTTTCAATATTATTTTGCTCAAAGAGAGTCTGTCGAATCAATTATTTACCTATATGAACATGAAAATATAAGAAACCCATCTGAACTTCTAAAATATGACTCCTCAGGTGTGTTGGTTGACTCTATGTTTGAGGAAACATGGTTACGACTAGTCGTAAAACAGGCAACAGGAACTGGTAAAACAAAAGTGTTGTCTTTGTTAATGGCATGGTGTTATTTCCATAAACTATTTAATGAAGATTCTGAACTTTCACAAAATTTTCTTCTTCTTGCACCAAACACTATTGTTTTAGATAGATTAAAAGATGATATAGAGGGATTGAGTGTTTTTAATAAAGACCCAGTTCTTCCACCAAATGGTTATGGTGGTAGGTCTTGGAATTTTTATCCAAAAGTTCATATTCAAGATAATATTGGTTCCCTTTCAAAAAGCGGAAATATTTTTTTAACGAACATTCAAAGGTTTGTGACAAGGGCAGAAAAGGTTGATGAGAATTCAAGTATGGATTATTTCCTTGGGGACAAACCTGTGACCAAGACAACTGATAATAAAATTCTTGTTCGAGATATAGTAAATAACATTGGTGACATCATCGTATTTAATGATGAGGCACATCACATACACGATAAAAAACTCGCATGGTTTAAAACAGTAGAGACTATAAACAACAGTCTTGTTCAAAAAGGCAAGAAACTTCCATTGCAATTAGATGTCACTGCAACACCTAAAGACCAAAAAGGAAATATATTCCCTCATACAATTTCAGATTACCCACTTGTAGAAGCAATCGCACAAGAGGTTGTTAAAACTCCAATACTTCCTGATGAAGCAAGTCGAGGAAAACTTGAAGAGAATACTTCTGCAAAATTTTCTGAACGGTGGAGAGATTATATCGACCTTGGAGTGACTGTTTGGGAGCAGGATTATGAGACTCATAAAAAATTAGGAAAAAAAGCACTTTTATTTGTCATGGTTGATGACACAAAAAACTGTGATGACGTTAAAGACTATTTGGAAGGAAACTATCCTCTTCTCAAAGGAGGGACTTTTGTTATTCATACTAATAAAGAGGGTCGCATTGACGAGGGTGCATCTGCAAAGAGTCAAAAAGAATTACTAGAGTTAAGAGAACTTGCAAATCAAGTCGATAGTGATGATAACAACATTAAAGCAGTAGTATCTGTCCTCATGTTAAAAGAGGGATGGGATGTAAAGAATGTGACTACTGTCGTTGGTTTGAGACCTTTTGTTGCAGCATCAAATATTCTTCCCGAACAAGCATTGGGAAGAGGACTTCGTAGAATGTATTTTGGTGAAGATCAAACTGAAGAACTTAATGTGGTCGGAACTCCTGCATTCATGGAGTTTGTTGAAAGCATTAAATCAGAGGGTGTCATCCTTGAAAAAAGGTCTATGGGTAAAGATTCAGACCCCTCAGGACCAACGATAATTGAAATCGATAAAGATAAAGATTTAGAAAAATTAGATATTGAAATACCTGTTCTTTCTCCAAGTATAATTCGTGAGTATAAGAACCTTGAGGAATTAAATGTTCAAGAATTTAAATTTACTCCAGTTGAATTAAAAGAATTTTCTCCTGAGGAGCAAAAAAATATTCTCCTACGAGATATTCTTGATGACGAGGTAAGAAGAGAAGTGAAGATTGATAGTCTTCATATTAATGCAACTTCTATAATCACCTTTTTCACAAGGTCAATCATGACAGAACTCCGTCTCTATGGTGGACAAGACATTCTTTATGGAAAACTTAAGCAATTCTTAAGAGATAAGTTATTCGGTCAGACTGTAAATCTTGAGGACTCAAATATCGCAAGAAATTTGAGTGAAACAAATGTGAGATATTTAATACGAGAAACATTTAAAAAAGAGATTAATGCACTAACGGTTGTTGATACAGGAACGACTGAAGTTCAAAATTACGTCAAAGTCTCAAATCAGAAAACATTTAGTATTCCAAGAGCAAAAGAATTTCTTCCTGCAAAGAAATCAATTTTTAACAAGATAGTTGGAGATTCTCATTTTGAATTACGTTTTGCAGGGTTTCTTGATGCGGCAGTAGATGTAAATCGTTTTATAAAAAACTATATTCAACTCGGATTTAAGATGGAATATGTTAATCATGAGGGCGGCATAAGTTATTACTATCCTGATTTTGTTCTTAAATTAGAAAATGGAGAGTGGTTTGTTGTTGAGACTAAGGGTGCAGAAAACTTGGATGACCCTAGAAAAATTGACAGACTGAAGAACTGGTGTGAAGACGCAACTAGATCAACTGGTAAAATTTATCATCACCTTTATGTGAGGCAAGAGGACTGGGACAGTTTGGGTCTTACGCCAAATTCTTTTGCGGAAATTGTCAGTGTATTTAAGGATTTAGAAGTTAAAAATAATAAATCATGAGTAATTCAAGCAACCAAACCACATTTCTTTCAAACACCGCAGAAATAGTGGAGAATGAAAGACCGGTTCACCTTACTCCGTTACTGTTAAGTGGAAAAAAGGTAACAGCGGTAACAAAGTAACTGTATGGGTCACAATTGATTATTAGTTGATGAAGTGCGAGTGATTAGTTACTGAACGAATCGTCCTTCTAATGATTGTGTATAGTTTCTTTTCGCACCCCTAATCATCATCTCATCTTCTACGTGACTTATGAAACGTAATAGTCACTCTGGTGTGAAACAAACTGTGAAAGTAGGAATTAAAAACTCAACAAAAACAACAGGTTAAAAAATTTTAAAATAGTTTAGCAATTCCTAAACTATTGATTTTTATAGGTTTTTTCTGGTCTCGTCACTCCCACTCAATAGTAGCTGGTGGTTTACTAGAAATATCGTATGTAACTCTGGAGACCTTTGGTATTTCATTAATAATTCTATTAGATACTTTTTCTAAAAAGTCATGAGGTAAAGGCGCTGATCTAGCAGTCATGAAATCAATAGTTTCAACAGCTCTAAGCCCTATGACCCACTCGTATCTGCGTCCATCACCTACTACGCCAACTGACTTAACTGGCAAAAAAACTGCAAAAGCCTGGCTTGTTTTTTCATACCAACCGGTAGCTTGCAACTCTTCTATAAAAACTGCATCAGCTTCCCTTAAAATATCAGCATACTCCTCTGTCACTTCACCTAGAATTCTCACTCCAAGACCCGGGCCAGGAAATGGATGTCTGAATACTATCTCCCTTGATAAACCAAGCTTTAAGCCAATTGTTCTTACTTCATCTTTAAATAATTCCTTCAAAGGCTCTACCAACTCTAATCTCATCTCATCGGGAAGGCCACCCACATTATGATGTGATTTAATGACATGAGCCTTACCCGTTTCTGCACCTGCAGACTCGATAACATCAGGATAAATAGTCCCTTGAGCTAAAAACTCGACATCACCCAGTTTGGACGACTCACGTTCGAATACCTCAATAAACTTTTTTCCTATAATTTTTCGTTTTTGCTCTGGTTCTGCAATTCCAGAAAGACCCTCCAAGAACTCTTTCTGAGCATTCACCCTAATAACATTAATCCCTAAATTTTTTGCAAACATTTGCATTACGTGATCACCCTCATTCTTTCGAAGGAGTCCATTATCAACAAAAACACATATTAATTGATCACCGATAGCTCGATTTAACAAAGCCGCTACGACCGATGAATCAACACCACCAGATAGTCCTAACAAAACCTTTTTCTTACCTACGAGCGATTGAACTCTTCTAATTTGATCATCGATAATAGCTGCGGGCGTCCACAATTTTGAACAGTCACAGATAAGAGTGACAAAACTTCTGAGAATAAAAAAACCTTGCTTTGTGTGAGTAACCTCTGGGTGAAATTGTAGTCCAAAAATCCTTTTATTCTTGCTTTCAAATCCTGCAATTAGACATGAGTCTGTTGATGCAATACATTTGAAATCATTTGGAGCTCTTACCACTTTGTCACCATGACTCATCCAAACATCAAGTATTTCTTCTGTCGAGTTATCAACATTATCGGATAGTTCGTTTAATAATAAACTATCATGTTCCTTTTTGACCTTAGCATAACCAAATTCTCTCTTATCCGACGATTGAACTTCACCACCAAAATGCTGTGCTATGGCCTGCATTCCATAACAAATTCCCAAAATAGGAACATTAAGTGAAAAGACAAAATCAGGGATTTTAGGAGCACTTAACCCTTCAGTGACTGACTCTGGTCCACCCGACAGAATTACACCTTTTATTAACGTAATATCGGTCGTATTTGTTTTAGCGTCCCAGGCTTGAATCTCTGAAAAGACGCCCAATTCTCGGACCCTTCGGGCGATTAGTTGTGTATATTGTGAGCCAAAATCAATTATGAGAATTTTTTGAGAGAAAAGATTTTTCATATCTACCTTGGATGCATGTCAAAACATCCTAATCTATCTACCACCAGAGGGGTAATTTGGAGCCTCTTTAGTGATCTGCACATCATGCACATGGCTCTCACCAACACCGGCAGCGGTGACTTTCACAAACTTTGGTTTCTTGACAAATTCTTTCATATTCTTACATCCTGTATATCCCATCGAGGATCTTAAGCCACCAACCATTTGATGAATAATATTTGACGCGGGGCCTTTGTATGGAACTCGACCCTCAATGCCCTCTGGCACCAACTTTTCTACGGCACTCATCTCCTGAAAATAACGATCACTTGATCCTGAAGTTTGTGACATCGCAGCTAGAGAACCCATACCTCTATAAGTTTTGTATGATCTGCCTTGAAATATCTCTATATCTCCTGGCGCCTCCTCTGTGCCAGCAAGCATCGAACCTAACATTACTGCAGTTGCTCCTGCAGCGAGAGCTTTTGCCATGTCTCCAGAATAGCGAATTCCTCCATCAGCAATTACAGGGACATCTGTATTTGACAACGCTACAGCCACATTTGATATTGCAGTAATTTGAGGTACACCTACTCCCGTAACAATTCTTGTCGTACAAATAGAGCCCGGGCCAATCCCAACCTTGACTGCATCAGCTCCCGCATCGACGAGTGCTCTCGCTCCATCTGCAGTAGCCACATTACCACCTATTACCTCTATGTGTGGGAATTTATCCTTGATTTTTCTTACCCTATCAAGAACATTTTTTGAGTGGCCATGGGCAGTATCAACGACTAATACATCGACATTAGCCTCTACCAACAATTCAATTCTCTCATCTGTTCCTTCGCCAACGCCGACTGAAGCTCCTACTCGAAGCCGTCCTTGATCATCCTTACATGCAGAGGGAAACTGCTCCGCCTTATCAATATCAGTAACCGTTATGAGTCCTTTGAGCCTGAAGTCATTATCTACAACGAGAACTTTTTCTATTCTATGCTTATGCAGCAATGACCTGACTTCACTTGAACTTGCGCCCTCTTTAACGGTAACCAAATCTTTTTTCTCAGTCATTACTGATGTCACAGGTGCGCTCAAATTTGTAGCAAATCTGACATCTCTTCGAGTAACTATTCCGACAAGCTCATCATCTCGAAGAATCGGTACACCTGATATATTATTTGCTGATGTAAGTTCCTTTAACTGTCGGAGCGAGGCACTCGCATCAATAGTGAAAGGGTTCTTTACTACACCACTCTCATATTTTTTAACATTCCAAACTTCACGAGCTTGATCAGTCGCAGACATGCTCTTATGAATAATACCTATGCCTCCTTCTTGGGCTAATGCAATGGCAAGCTTTGACTCTGTTACTGTGTCCATTGCCGCGGATACTAATGGTATGTTCATCGAAATATTTTTTGAGAGTACAGTTTGTGTAGATACATCCTTCGCGGTTATTTGAGATAAACCGGGTAATAACAATACGTCATCAAAGGTGAGTGCTTCTTGCTCGATTCTTAACATTAGGACTGCTGACCTCTAGCTGATTTAGCAATAATTTTAAAGGTAGCGCTTAATTATAATTCACTCTGTCACTTTGGGTAAATATTTATTTTTTTTGAATTTACACTCCTAAAAAAATGTTCCTTTATTTTTTATTTGCTTACAATGAAAGTGTGAATGCAAATACCAAAAAAGTTTTATCGGTGAGCGAGCTTAATCGCTTGGTTAGAAATGTTATTGAAACAAATTTTCCTTCTGTTTGGATTGAGGGTGAGATATCTAATTTCTCCTGTCCCAGTTCAGGACATTGGTACTTAACACTCAAAGATGAGCGATCACAAATTAGATGCGCCATGTTCAAAAATGCAAACCACAAAACAAATTTCCAACCAAAGGATGGACAACTTGTTTTAATAAATTGCAATCCTGGAATTTATGAAGCGAGAGGCGAATTTCAACTTGTGATTAATACAATGGAAGAAGCTGGTTTTGGAATTCTACAGAGAAAATTTGATGAGCTAAAAATGAAATTGAGCAATGAGGGATTATTTGATGTTAGTTACAAACAAAAAATCCCAAAAAATCCATCAATTGTCGGTGTCATAACGTCACCGACAGGTGCAGCCATCAAAGATATACTTTCAGTAATGAAACGAAGGTTTCCACTTACAAAAGTACTAATTTATCCAACAGCAGTCCAAGGTGATGGTGCAGCTCAACAAATACAACAGTGCATCATTAATGCTAATCAACAAAGAACTTGCGATATCCTCATTTTGTCTAGAGGTGGTGGTTCAATAGAGGATTTATGGCCATTTAATAACGAGCTTGTTGCAAGAGAGGTTTTCAAAAGTGAAATACCTATCATCAGTGCTGTAGGACATGAAATCGATTTTACTATCACTGATTTTGTTAGTGATTTCAGAGCACCGACACCCTCGGCGGCAGCGGAGATAGTAACAAACGATCAAAATAAACTTCACTGTTTTTTCTCAGATACTCAAGTACAGCTGGGTCGCTTAATCAAACGTTATATCAACACAGCAACTCAATTAATCACTATTAAACGAAAAATGCTTTCTGACCCTAGAAGAGTTCTTCGCGATAACCAACAAAGCCTTGATCAGCTTGAAACTAGATTAAAAAAAGGACAAAAAATTATTCTGAGAGAAAAAAAATATCTTTTAAATTTCTATGCTGACAAGATCAAGGGAAATGCTCCAACTCAATCTATTCAATTGAAGAAAGCAAACATCGACACACTTATTGACAAAATTTTCAAGGCAGTTGACCTCAAGCTTATGGAATGTCAAAAAAACTTATCTAATCTCACAAAAGTCATCGACGCGGTGAGCCCCTTAAATGTGCTAGATAGAGGTTATGCAATACTTCAAAATAAAAACCGTGAAGTTATAACGAGCACAAATATGGTATCTGCATCGGAACAAATTGATGCCAGGTTGAAGGATGGTTCTGTCAGTATGCAGGTAATAAAAACTATTAATTCTCCTGAGTCAAAAAGATCAAACTAACTACTTCTTGTCTTTTTTTTAGCAACTGTTTTTGAAGTCTTATTTGCAAAAGGATTTACAGCAGACTTATATGCGATTTTTATTGGGGTACCATGTAAGCCTAACTCTCTCCTAAAAACACCTTCAAGGTATTTTGTGTAATGCTGGGGAACTGCTTTGGTTTGATTACCATGAATAACAATAACCGGTGGATTATGGCCTCCACTATGCGCAAATCTAAGCTTGATTCTTCTCCCATTCACTAAGGGTGGTTGGTGTTCCTCTATCGCTCCCTCTAGGATAAAAGTTAGTTTAGAAGTTGGAAATGTCGCAATCGAGGAGCGATACGCCTTATCTACGGAGTTCAGTAGTTTCTGAACACCAACGCCCTTTTTTGCAGAAACAAAATGTACCACAGCGTAATCGATAAATCTTAGTCTTCTCTTAATTTCTCTCTTAATATTGTCACGATCTATTCTGGATAACATATCTACTTTGTTTAGTGCGAGCACAATACATCTTCCAGACTCGATTACCTTCCCAATTAAATGAAGATCTTGATCTACTATCCCTTCATCGCAATCCATTACACAAATGACTACATGTGCATCATTTATTGCTTGAAGCGTTTTAACAATAGAAAATTTTTCGATTACCTCTCTAATATTTTTTCTTTTTCTTATTCCAGCGGTATCAATCAAAGTATAGTGTTTTGTTCCTTTATCAAAATCGATATAAATACTATCTCTCGTAGTCCCTGGTTGATCAAAAACAATCACGCGATCCTCTTTAAATAATCTATTAATGATCGTTGATTTACCAACATTTGGGCGTCCAGCAAAACATATTTTTGTTCGAACAATACCACTATCGTCCTCGTCATTTTGACTTGAAAAACGAGCCATTGCATATTCCATTAAAACTTTAATACCCCTTCCATGACTCGCTGAGATCGCGAATATTTCTGACACGCCAACTTGATAAAAATCTGCTTTTGCTAACTCTGGATCTAGCCCGTCGACTTTATTTACGACAATAAAAAAATCAATCTCATTACGTCTTAAATACTCAATTATTTTAATATCGTCCGGCAGTAATCCTGCTTTACCATCCACAAGCAAAAAAACGAGATTAGCCTCTTCAACCGCAATGAAAGATTGCTCTTCTGCCTCAGCTTCGACTCCTCTCTCTTCACCCGATAAACCACCAGTGTCAACAACTACGAACTTTTGTTCTTGAAATACACCATCGCCATATTGTCTGTCTCTAGTTAAGCCAGAAAAATTGGCTACAAGCGCATCTCTAGACTTTGTCAGCCGGTTAAATAAAGTTGATTTGCCAACATTGGGTCTCCCAACTAGGGCAATGACCGGGATCATCGTGTGTTTCCTATGATTAAAGTGTCAGTTTACTAAATTGACAGTTAGAAAGCGCTATTGAATCTTATAAGCACTAAAAGTGCCTTTGTCAGAGTGCACAAATAAAATGTCACGATAACTTGACAAAGAGGCAGTAATTCCACTTCGCTCAACCCTAGTTCTTCCAACAAAAGAGCCATCGCTAGCATCCAGCAAGTGAACATATCCCTCGAAATCTCCGACCGCGACATATGACGAAACAACAGTTGGTCCAGTTAGCCTACGTAAAAACAATTTTTCATTTGACCAATCAATTCTTCCGTTTCCCGCGTTAAAAGCAACAACCGAGTCATCTTCATCTGTAATAAAAACACGATTGTTGAGATGTGTTGGCGAGAAATGTGAGGATGCATCTTGAAACCATAAATTGCTTCCGGTACCTCTAGAATAAGCTGCCAAATTACCCTGATATGAAACAACGTATATAACATCACCAATTAAGATTGGTGCACCATCAATATCGACCATGCGCTCGAGCTCAGTACGTCCTTTTGGAAGCGCAACTCTTGTTTCCCAATTTATCGACCCATTGGACGCATTGAATGAGATCAACTTACCTGAATCGAATCCTGAAATCACCATCGTGTCTGTAACTATGGAATCACTTACCCCTCTAACACTCAAAATTGGTGCATCACCATCGTGTTTCCAAATCAAATCACCAGTTTTAACATCGAGCGCCGCCATCTGATTGTCTATGGAATTAATAATTACTACTTTCCCATTAGAGTTCGGTCTTGCAAGCACTTCAGAACTAACTGTTGTGGACCAAATTAATGATCCACTCTCTTCGTTGAGAGCAAATACCTGTCCCTCCAAATTACCTACATATACCGTACCAAAGGCATAACCAACTCCACCAGATAAGTTTGTATCTAAATCACTCTCCCAATTTTTCTTTCCTGTTTCAGGATCGAGACTAATAACTTTCCCTTCGTAATCCGCAATAAAAATATGTTCTCGACTGACAAAAGGTCGTAACGTTATCAGGTAACCCTCCTTCTTTGAGCCGGTCTTCGTAACCCAGAGTCGTTCAAATTCTACTCTCGATTCAAAATCCTCTAACTCTGCTGGAGTTATCGCTGGATCATCCTCTTGCCCAAAGAAGCTACATGACGATATTAAAAATGATGCGAGTAATATAAATAATTTATTCATCAATCTGATTGTTTGACTCTGATTGCTTTTCGTCTGAAACATCGGTCAGATCAATATTCGCTGGATTAACTTGCGACAATTTTAACTGCAGAACATTGTTCAACAGCTGATCTGATGATTTATTAAATAGAATTGCTGAATTATATGCAGTGTAAGCCTCGTCAGTTCTCTCGAGAACCATATAAAGATCACCTTTTGTCTCCTCGAACGAGGATTTTAGTGCACCTGGATCTGCGTTCTCCAAAATTTTCAGCGCCTCATCATAGTTTTTACGGCTTGCTTCTAGTTTCGCTAAACGCAAAGTAATTATTGGGACGAAAGCATTATCAGCACCATTATCGAGTACCCATGTAAGCTCCTGAACTGCAAGCTCAATATTATTAGCTTCAACAGCCAGTTTTGCTTTCATCGCGGCTGCGAAATGAGCATAAGATGTCGAACCATACTCATTTTTGAGCTTATCGCCATTTTTATGAATTGACACAATATTATCTTGGCTTAAGTTGCCGTCAGGCGCTTCATTTATAGTTGTGATGATGGTCTGCCAAATGTCTGAAGCTGCTTGTGATTCACTAGCAACCTTACTTTCGTATGACTGCCATCCAACATATCCACCGAAAATCAAAAAAATTCCAAGAATAGTCTTAAGGCCATTTTCTACCCACCAGTTTTTAAATGCCTCTATTTGTTCCTCTTCAGTTCTTTCGCTTACCAACTAAACTCTCCCAACATTGAAAATAGACCCTAAAATCTGAGTTAAATCTTTAATATCGATAAGCTCTTGCTCTCGATTTTCTCTTAAATACTTTATGCTAACGGTATTCTCTGAGATCTCGCGCTCGCCAAATATTAGTGCTACACGAGATTTACTCTTGTCCGCCCTTTTAAGTTGTGATTTTAAACTCCCCCCGCCACAGTTAAAAGTAATTCTTATATCACTGCACTCCGCACGTACATTTTCTAAAATTATTATTACTTGCGACCAAAGATTATCTTCGCACACAACAAAGACATCACTATTGTGAGTATACTTCTCTGGCACCACCTCTTTTTGTTCTGCTAGCAAAACAATTCTCTCTAGACCCAAAGCAAAACCAATTCCAGCGCAAGGCTTGCCTCCCAACTGTTCTACTAATCCGTCATATCTTCCACCTGCACAAACTGCATCTTGGGCACCAAGCTCGGTAGTTGTCCACTCAAAAACAGTTTTGCAATAATAGTCTAGACCTCTAACTAATCTTGGATTTATCTTAAATTCGATGCCCCTCTTTTTCAGTAGACTACAGATGTTGTTAAATTCTGCACGGGAAGTTTCTCCTAAATGGTCCAAAAGTATAGGGGCATCTGTCAGTATCTCTTGTACTTTTGCATTTTTGCTATCAAGAATTCTCAGTGGATTCCTCGTAAGTCTTTTTTTACTATCATCATCAAGATCTGACTCGTATCTCTTTATGTAGTCTGTGAAGGTCTCTATGTATTTATTTCTTTCATCCAAAGAACCAATTGTATTTATATTTAAAGTTAAAACCTCACTCAGATTTAAATGTGACCAGATTGCTGAAGTCATGAAAAGCATTTCTATATCAATGTCCGGACCAGGAAAGCCAAAAGCTTCCGCGCCAATCTGGAAAAATTGCCTTTGCCTACCTTTCTGAGGTCTTTCTCGTCTGAACATTGGGCCAGAGTAAAATAACTTCTGAGTTTGATTATGCAGCAAACCATTTTGAATGCATGCTCTAACGCACCCTGCTGTACCCTCTGGTCTGAGTGATACAGAGTCACCATTTCTGTCCTCAAAACTATACATTTCCTTTTCTACAATATCTGTGGACTCACCAACAGACCTTTTAAACAAATCTGTTGATTCAATCAAAGGGAAGCGAATCTCTTGATAGCCATATGAAGCAAAAATTTCAAATATTCTACTTTCAATAAACTTCCACGTGGAAAGACCAGAAGGATCAATATCATTCATGCCTCGCAATGATTGAAATTTTTTGTTCATCCCCGTGAAATTAACCTCTGGCAATTATTTGTGATGTTTTCTCAGCGAGCTGTTGTTCTTTCACTGCCGCTTTCTCCCTGATCTCCCGTTCCAGGGTAGCAACTAAATCTTCCTGACTAATTTTATGATCTGGAACGCCATCAAGATAAATCAAGTTCGCAGGGGAGCCACCAGTTAAACCAAAATCTGAGATTTTTGCCTCTCCTGGTCCATTAACAATACAACCAATTATGGACACATCAAGCGGAGTTGTTACATCCTCTAAGCGACGTTCTAATTCATTGACAGTAGCAATCACATCAAAATTTTGCCGAGAGCAACTTGGACATGCGATAAAATTAATACCTCTAGTTCTCAGTTTCAAGCTCCGTAACATGTCCCATGCAACTTTTACCTCTTCAGCCGGATCAGCTGCAAGAGATATCCTTACAGTATCTCCTATCCCGTCAAGCAAAAGTGCACCAAGACCAATGGCTGATTTAACAGTACCAGAACGGAACCCTCCTGCCTCAGTGATCCCCAGATGAAGTGGTTGCTCAATTCTCTTTGCTAAGTCTCTATATGCGTCCAAAGCCATAAAAACTTCAGAAGCTTTTACGCTAACTTTAAAATTCTGAAAATCATATTTATCAAGCCTGTCAACATTTCGCATCGCAGACTCAACAAGCGCTTTTGCATTAGGCTCTCCGTATTTACGAAGTAGATCTCTACCAAGAGAACCCGCATTGACACCTATTCTTATAGGAATATTTAGATCTTTTGCTTTTGATATCACTTCACGCAGACGCTCCTCCCGGCTAATATTCCCCGGGTTAATTCGAAGACAATCAACGCCTAGATCTGCAACTCGAAGGGCGATTTTATGATCAAAATGAATGTCCGCAACTAGTGGAATTCTAGTTTGATTTCTGATTTGACCAAATGCTTCAGCTTCAGCAAGGGAGGGTACAGAAACTCTCACTATATCGGCGCCAGCTCGTTCAACACTCTTTATCTGCTCTACGGTTTTCTTGACATCTGAAGTTGGTGTGTTTGTCATTGTTTGAACAGAAATGGGGGCATCTCCCCCCACAGCGACATTTCCTACCATGATCTGACGGGACTTACGTCTCTTTATTGGAGATATTTGAGAAATCAATTCAAACCTTTTTTACTTTTTATAATTTATTATTTTAACTATAAACCAATAGTATCTAAAACTTTTACTGGTTGGATATCTTGTATCCTCTCCTTAAATCTCTTCTGTCTTTTTGTCCTATCATTCACATTGCCGGCAAGTTGACCACACGCAGCTGCAATATCATCACCCCTGGTTGTCCTAACTGTCACAGTGTAACCCTCTGAAACCAGAATGTCTCGAAAGTGGTTTAAAGCGGTATTTGTTACCTTTTTGTATCCAGAACCCTCAAACTCATTGAAAGGAATAAGATTTATTTTGCATGGTAAATCTTTTAAAAGTTGGGCTAATTCTTTTGCATGATGCCTGCGATCATTAATTTTATCTATCAAGGTATACTCAACAGTAACTTTACGATGATTATCAGGCATCTTTTCTATATAGCCTCTCGCACTGTCAATGAATTTTGAAATGGGATACTTTTTATTAATTGGAACGAGAGAATTACGAAGATCATCATTAGGCGCATGAAGCGAGATAGCCAATGAGACATCTATAACATCACCCAGTTTATCTAGCATTGGTAAGACGCCCGACGTACTCAAAGTAACTCGTCGTTTTGAGAGGCCATATGCATTGTCTTCCAACATTAAACTCATCGAATCCACGACGTTATCAAAATTCATAAGTGGCTCACCCATACCCATCATAACTACATTAGAAATTTTACGTGGGCTATTCTTTAAAAATTGGTTAAAAGAATCTGCAGCAAGCCATAATTGACCAATAATTTCTGCGGAAGTTAAATCACGGTGGAAGCCCTGTTTACCCGTCGCACAAAATGAACAATCTAAAGAGCAGCCTACTTGGGAGGAGATACATAACGTTCCTCTCTCTCTCTCAGGGATAAAAACCATCTCTATACAACTCCCACCATCTACCTTTATTAGCCATTTTTTTGTTCCATCTGAAGATTCATCGCAACTTACTATCTCTGGTAGTTTAATTTCACATTTGCGGGCTAAGGTCTCTCGAAGGGATTTCGAAAGATTTGTCATCTTACTAAATTCTCGCTGCCCTTCTTGATGTATCCACTTAATTAATTGTGTTGCTCTGAATTTTTTTTCACCAATTGAATCAAAAAAATCTTCAAGCTTGCCGAGCGGTAATCCTAGTAAATTGACTTTGCCCATTTCAGATCACAAGAGAGGATTTATATAAATAAGCTTAATGGAACTTTTAGGAGTCACTAACACAAATTTCTTCAGCTTGGAAAAAATAGTTGATTTCTCTACTAGCAGAACTTGCAGAATCGGAGCCATGAACAGCATTTGCATCAATTGATTCGGCAAAATCCGAGCGGATGGTACCTTCCTCCGCCTCTTTTGGATTTGTAGCACCCATGAGTTTTCTATTCAAAGCGATAGCATTTTCACCCTCTAAAACCTGAATTGAGACAGGGCCTGAGGTCATAAATGCGACTAAGCCATTGAAGAAAGGACGTTCTTTGTGCTCGGCATAAAAACCTTCAGCCTCAGTTTGAGTCAAGTGTTTTAGTTTGCAGGCAACGATCTTGAGCCCAGCTGACTCAAATCTTGATAAAATTTTACCAATAACATTTTTTTTGACAGCGTCTGGTTTGATAATTGAAAGTGTTTGTTCCATCAAAGAGCTCCTTATCTAATTTGATTATAAAATCGCGCAAGTCTACCGATGAAAAGGCTCTCTCACAATATTCTTTTAATCTAATTCTTCAATCCATGCCATTTGAATTGCTTCAAGAACCTTCTCGCCACACCTATTAGGATCGTCAGAAAAATTATCTATAGACATAACAAGCTCCCGAAGGGTAACGAAATTAATCTTTAGAGGATCTTCATCTGGATACATTTCTGAGAGCTCTATAGCAATATCATTAATGTCAGTCCACCTTAACACAAATTTTCTCCTCCAGATTCAAATTTAGTCACGCTCTAATGCCTCTCAGAGACCATGTTTATTGTATATTTTGGAATTTCAACCGTAAGATCTTCATCTTTTACAATTACTTGGCAACTCAACCTGGAATCAGGATCCACTCCCCACGCTTTGTCTAAGTAGTCCTCTTCGAGCTCTTCTGCTTCATCAAGAGATTCATAACCTTCTCTGACATGAACATGACACGTTGTGCATGCGCAAGACATTTCACAAGCATGTTCTATATGAAGCCCATTTCTCAAAGCAGCCTCACACACAGATTCACCACTCTCGGCTTCTATCTCAATGCCTTCAGGACAAATTTCAACATGAGGCAAAAATTTTATTTTAGGCATTATCTTTCAGTCTCATTTGCATATACCTTCAGTTTATTTCATCTTCTACTTGAGTTAATGTTTTTCCGGAGAGTACCTTTTTAATTGAGAAATTCATTCTTTTCTCCGCAAATGATTCACTTGATTGCATAAGCTTTTCAGTCAGCATAATCAATAAATCCCTGTCTTCAGAATCCTCTCTCACCTTTTGCAACTTTTCTATTTGCAATTGTAAGTTTTCAATTTCCTCAGTAGTCAATACATTTTTCGCATCTAACTGCAAAGCAGATTGCAGATCGTAAATTATACGATCCGCTTCAACTTGACTCTCCGCAAGAAGTCGATGCTTATGATCATCTTCGGCTTTATCAAAAGAGTCTCTTAACATTCCTGTAATTTCACTCTCCGTGAGGCCAAAGGATGGTTTTACTACAACTGATGTTTTTTCGCCACTTGATAATTCCGTAGCTTCGACACTTAATAGCCCATCTGCATCGACCTGAAATAGAACTGATATTTTCGCAGCACCAGCTACCATGGGGGGAATATCCCTAACTTCAAAGCTGGCGAGTGATCTGCAGTCAGTCACCAACTCCCTCTCCCCTTGCACAATGTGCAGTTTCATAGCAGTCTGTCCATCCTTGAATGTAGTGAATTCCTGAACCTTAGATATTGGTATCGTGGAATTTCGGGGTATTATTTTTTCTACTAACCCTCCCATAGTCTCTAATCCCAGCGATAAAGGATTAACATCCAACAACAAGGGATTTTCATCGTTTCTGTTACCAATCAAAATATCTGCTTGGTAAGCAGCGCCTATCGCCACAACTTTGTCTGGATCTAAGTCACATCTGGGTTGGATTTTGAATAGTTTTTTGACTTCTGTTTGGACATTAAAATTTCTAGAAGAACCTCCAACCAAAAGAACATTATCAATTTCATCTATTTTTAAGCTTGCGTCTCTCAGCGTTTGCTTGCATGCTCTAATCGTTTTCTTTACTAAATCCTGCGTGAGATCTTCATACTGATCTCTAGAAAGAACTAATTGGTTTTCATAAAAATTAATTACCACCGATCTTTTCTGATTCGAAGTACTCAAGTTTTCTTTAGCGGCCCGTGCAGCAAGCAATAACTCTGACTCCATTTTAACATTTCCATCAACATTGAGTTTCAATGACTGAATCATCCAGTTGACAATTGCATAATCAAAATCATCACCGCCCAAAGATGCATCCCCACCTGTTGCAAGAACTTCAAAAACACCTTTAACCAGCCTCAGAATACTGATATCGAAGGTTCCTCCTCCCAAATCATAGACAGCAACTGTTCCCTCTTCTTGCAAATCCAATCCGTAAGCTATTGCTGCTGCTGTTGGCTCATTTAGAAGACGAAGAACCTTCATTCCAGCCAAAGTTGCTGAATCTTTTGTTGCTTGTCTTTGAGCCTCATCAAAATAGGCAGGGACTGTTATGACAACACCATCAATATCTCGCTTTAGAAATTCCAAAGCCCTCTTATTCAGAAACTTTAATATCTCGCTTGAAATCTCTACAGGACTAAATATGCCTTTACGTGTTTCCACTTTTAAGAATCTGTCATCTGACAGATCAAATTTATAAGGGAAAAAGTTA
>CABZOI010000005.1 GCA_902527245.1 uncultured SAR92 cluster bacterium
ACCTTGATAACCCTCATCAAAGTCAATGTCATCATCATCGTTGTTCGTCAAAACAGCGTGCTTCACATTTGCTGTTCCACCGAACCACTCAATACCATCATCTTGATTTGCATGAACTTGAACGTAATCAATAAGTGTTCCATGGCCAACCCCTTGCAAGGTTAAGCCGTTGATCTCGTTGTTTGGACCTGCGATCAAACCACCTTCAGCGATACGAACATAGCGAATGATTCCGCTATCATCAGCTGGATTATTTCCGCCGTACTCTTGAACGAAGTCACCGCCCTCACCAAGGACGTTACACCACGCTTCGCCATCAGCAAAACAAGCTCCCGTTCCACCTTGGCCATACTGGGGGGCAAAACCTTGAATAACTACACCACCCCACTCACCAGTACCATCATAATTGTCATCCAAACTACTAAAGGTAATAGGATTGTTAGCATAAGCATCTGCCAATAGCTTGGATCCTCGGGTCACTAGTAGAACCCCATCTGCAGTACCCTTAACCTCCACACCGGGTTCAACAGTGAGCGTTACGCCGTTGGCTAAAATTGACTCATATTGAGTTTGACTGGTGATTTCAACATTTCCATCGCCAACTTTGACAACACCACTAAGTATATAGTCGACGTCTTCAATGAATGTGTAGTCACTATCGATAGTGCCTGTCACAGTACCCTGAGAACAATCATCATTAAATGAAACGAACGAAGCCTCTTCGACCTCAGCACAAAGGCCAGTCTTATCTTCTTCATCATCATCACTGCTATCGGGATTATTGTTGTTAATAATACTATTATCATCACCCTCAACGTTAACAGTAATATCACCCATACTCTCAACATCGCCATCACAACCTGTAATTGCAACACAAAGCGCGAGGAGAAACCCTAAATATAACTTATTAATACTCATGTTAACTTCCTTTCTAAACATTATTGTTAAGTTTCATTGGGTACAAACCCAAACTTTTACGCACACTTTTCGGTCTTTTTAGAGTGAATAACTCAGGGAAATATTGACCGATGTTCCCATCTCGTAAAATTCAATATCATTGACATTTTGCATATATGTCACTGGTTCATTTGTGAGATTCTTTACCTTTGCCTTTAGAGTCCAGCTATCACCAAACGTCTTCTCGTAATTTGCATCAATCACGGCTCTACCTTTTTCAACTATCGGACCCAGAGCAGCTCCACGAGCAACTCTAAAAATACGATCATCGAAATAGTTGGCTAACAAGGTAAATTTTTGTGATGTTGGAAAGTGATCAAAACCAATTTGCAGATTTGCCAAATACTCGGATTGGCCTTGAAGTTTTCTTCCGTTGGCACCCTCTCCCTCTAATCTGAGCGAAACGGCTCCTAGCTGAACCTCAGAATCTATGAACGAAATATTTCCGTTAATAAATAACTCTTTTTCATCATCCTCTAAAGCAATAATCGAGAAATCAAGCTCAATACCGTTCAAATCAGCACCCAATTGATTTCTAAATGTAATTCCAGCGGCAGAGGTGCCAGAAGCGTCAGCAATCGCCGTTTCGATTGGATTTGTTATGCTTTTATTAAAGAGAGCGAGCGATAAACGGTTCTCTTCTCCAAAATAGTATTCCAGTCTCGCATCAAAGTTATCAATTTCCGAAACCACTAAGTTAGGCGAACCAAAAATTGGATCGTCTGTTGTCGGATCAAATGATTGTGAATCCGAGCGCTCTATTAAGCCTGGATATGAAACTGTTTGACTGAAACCAAGCCTAAGTTGAAGCTCATCAGAGATAAGGTAAGAAACATTTAACGCAGGATAAAAACTATCTGCCTCCAAAAGGTTAGAACTATCCAATTTATTGGGATACCGAATCAGCTGCGAGAAATCCTCATACCTGAACCCCACTTCTGCGATCCAGTTATCACCAATCTCATTATTCATATTCACATAATAAGCAGCAATTTCCTCCGATGACTCATACGAATCTGTCGGTGTAGTTGCCCCGCGCAACCTGAAACGATCAGCCGCAAAGTTTACAATAGATAAAATTTCATCAACCCCTTCAGACATATCTAACGACATTGACTTACTGCCTTGGCGTATGCCAAATCTGTACAAATCTACTGTCCTGTCTTTTTCCGAGATAAGTGCACCAAACGAGAGTGTCGAGTAGTTTGCTGATCCCCAATCAAATGAGAAGGAATAATCAAAACCAATGTCATGACTGACTTCGTTTAAATCTGACCACCTTCTTTGAACTGAAGAGGTTGCTAAAAATCCATCTAGACCGTAATAACCGCGACGATCAGGCTCTAGTCGGTCAGTCTCTGAATAACCGATTCGCCAGTTCAGTAAGCTTTCAAAATTATTAAAAACTAGGTCATGCTGACCCTCAATACTTTGGGAAAACAATTGCCTTTCGGTATATTCTAGAATTACTGAATCAATTACATTTTCTTCATTGTTGTCGAGCGCAGAGGTCTGACGTGTCACATCATCAGTTGATCTCAAAAGGGTAGTCTTTGAAGATAACTTCCCTGTGTCAAACTCATAACCTACAAATCCATATCCTGAAATTGCAACGTTATCTTTTGTCCTGTCATATTGACCAATCAATCCAACTGGATTGGTGAGCTGCGCATCTCCTCGGTAACTGGTTGCTCGGCCATATGAACCTGCAATGTAATACCCTAAAGATCCATCAAATAGGTCAGTAACATCACCATAAGATCCATCTATTCCAACATCAGGATCCGCAGTGATTGATCTAACATCATAATCAGGCTTCATCGTAAGGGCATAAGCCAAAGCAACTTCAGGACGTGTACAGAGGTCGCCTAATACATCAGGATCGCAAATTGTAAGTGTTTGTCCCCCATTTGTTGCTTCAATAACCCCGGTATGAAGATCTCTCAAGCCAGCATCATATCCCCACTTCTCACCGATGCTATCGCGATAACCTTGCACAGAATCGCCCGTAAATTCAGCATTAGCTCCAATCGAAACCGATAGATTTCCACCTCTTTCTTCTGGCATTCCCTTTGTAATAACAGAGATAGATCCACCTGTTGTTGAGGCTAACTCAGAGGCTGAGAATGACTTTTGAACCTGAATTGAATCAACAATGTTTGAGGGAAAAAGATCGAGTTGAACATCTCGCCGTAACGGATCTGTACTCGGCATAAGGATATTGTTGAACTTGGTAGATATATATCTGCCATCAAGTCCTCTGACGTTGGCATACTTATCATCGACAACACTTAGTCCAACAATTCGACCTAAAACGGCCGCCACATCACCGTCTCCAAAGCGTGAAATTTGATCTGCATCGACAGCACTGACGATCGTAGACGCATACCGTTCTAAACTTTCAGCATCTTCTGTCGGGTTAAAAACACCCAGGGTAACAACTTCCTCGAGTTTCTGCGAAGTCACAGGCTCCGAGAACGACTCCTTTGAGATTTCTGCTAATTTAAATGTTGCGTTAACGCCGAGATCAGCAAATACAGTCAATTCTGGGCTTTCACCCATCTCATATCCGTCTACAGTCGCCTGCAACCGATATATTCCACGGGGCGCTTCCATTGAGTAGAGGCCATTTTCGTCAGTAACCGCTTTGATGACATCGGCAGGGTCTGAAATCGTTACACCTTCAAGAGGAATACCATCTTCGGATGTCACTAGGCCAGCGATAAATCCGAGAGCTGTCTCGCCTTCATCAAAGACGTTCAGCGTAACTTCTGGATCAACTTCAACATCTCGTGTATAAGTTGCTGTAATTTCTACCTCACCATTAACAGGTAGATCAAAAGTAAACAATACTGCATTGTCATCAGAAATAAGATAGCCTCTGTGAGGCCCCGGAGATAAGTTAGTTTGTATTATTCCTTTCTTATCAGAGACGCCTACTATTTTTCCATCTATCGAAACTTTTATAAATCTGAGAGGTGCGTCTTCCAAAAACACAAGTATTGAGGTGTTGGCGAAACTAAGAGACGAGAAAATAAAAAGTGATAACAACAGAAAAAATCTAAGATTCAGAATCATGAAATAAATTCTCAAAAATAATATTTGAGAATTGAAACAGTCTTAGATGACGATTGAGTGAAACTTATATTACAGAAATATTACTATTTAGATTATTAGATTAATCGTGTCTTATGTCTTTCCCTTGAACAACAAAAACAATCTGTTCACAAAGGTTTTTAGTATGATCTCCTATCCGCTCAAGAGATCTGACAACCCACAGAATATTTATGACATGTGTGATGCTTTTGGGATCCTCCATCATGTATGTCATCAGCTCGCGAAGGGCAGTTTTATATTCAAGATCTATCTGTACATCCTGATTGAATGTTTTCATCGCAGCTTCTGCATCGAATCTCGCAAATGCAGTTAGTGCATCGGAGAGCATTTTTGAGACTGACGCTCCGATATGTCGCACTTCTGGATAGCCGCTTTTCTTATTATCCTCGCCAGACAAAATAATTGAGTGATTCGCTATTTTTTTTGCCTCATCTCCGATTCGCTCGAGATCATTAACAGCCTTAGTAACAGCCATTACTAGCCTTAAATCACTTGCTGCGGGTTGCCGTCTTGCAATCACCAAGATACACGAGTCATCAAGGTCTTTCTCCATCTGATCAATAAATTTTTCCTGATCAATAACATCCTTAGCTAATTTACTATCTCCTTCGTGTATCGATAAGATCGCGTTTTTCAATTGTTGTTCGACCTTTCCTCCCATCTCCATTAGACGAGTGCGAATCTCCTCCAATTCTTCATCGAACTGAGTCATTATGTGATTTTCAAAAGATAGCTCTGTCATCTTATCTCCACTCTGTAACAAAAGTGTAACATAAAGTAGATATCAACCGAATCTCCCCGTTATATATGCCTCTGTTAATTTATGTTCTGGCATAGTAAATACGGTTTCTGTTGGATTTACCTCAATCAATTTACCTAGATGAAAATAAGCAGTTCGATGAGAAACTCTGGCTGCTTGTTGCATACTGTGGGTAACAATCGCAATGGTAAAATTTTGACTTAACTCTTCAATCAACTCTTCAATGCGAGCTGTCGCTATCGGATCTAACGCAGAACACGGCTCATCCATTAAAATAACCTCTGGTTCGACTGCAATTGCTCTTGCTATGCATAACCTCTGTTGCTGACCACCGGAAAGGCCAGTTCCAGGTTGGTGTAATCTATCCTTTGCTTCCTCCCAAAGACCCGCTTTTTTTAAACTGTTCTCGACTAGCTCATCCAAGTCGACTTTTGAATCTGCGAGGCCATGAAGTCTCGGGCCATAAGCCACGTTCTCAAAAATAGATTTTGGGAAAGGATTTGGTTTTTGAAAGACCATTCCCACTCTTGCCCTTAACTCCACAACGTCCAACTTAGGATCGTAGAGATTTTCACCATCCATTGTTACCTCTCCACTGACCACGCAGGAATCAATGGTGTCATTCATACGATTCAACGTTCGTAAAAATGTTGACTTGCCACAACCTGAAGGACCTATCATTGCAATGACTTCGTTTTTCTTAATGTCCATATGAACATCAAAAATCGCTTGTTTATCACCGTAAAACACATTCACATTGCGAACTGACATTTTTGCATCTTCAACTAAATTATTGCCAATAGTCGAATAGCTCTCCATTGACAGTAAATCCTTCTCAACATCCAAAACTTGTTCAGAAATTTTTGGATCTGCTCCATCAGTTGAAATTGATTGTGATAGTTTTGAATTACTCATTATACCTCCCCAATTACCAGCGCCTCTCTAAACGCTTTCTCAAGTATACAGCAATAAAATTCATGACCATTAAAAAAGACAGCAAGATAATAATGGCCGCGGAAGTTTTCTCAACGAAAGCTCTTTCTGGACTATCTATCCACAAAAATATTTGCACAGGTAAAACTGTGGCAGGATCAGTGAAACCCCCTGGAATATCCACTATAAAAGCAACCATGCCAATCATCAGCAAAGGAGCAGTTTCACCCAAGGCTCGCGCCATTCCAATAATTGCACCCGTTAACATGCCAGGTAAAGAGAGTGGTAACACGTGATGTAATGTTGTTTGAAACTTTGAAGCACCAACTCCCAGCGCAGCTTCTCGGATTGAAGGTGGGACAGACTTAATCGCAGCTCTACTGGTAATAATTATTGTAGGTAGTGTCATAAGTGCCAAAACAATGGCACCGAGCACTGGGATGGATCGGGGTATCCCAAAAAAATTTATAAAAATAGCAAGGCCTAACAATCCAAAAATTATCGAGGGCACCGCTGCTAAATTATTTATATTTACTTCAATTAAGTCAGTCCATTTATTTTTAGGCGCAAACTCTTCTAAGTATATTGCTGCGGTAACTCCCATGGGAAATGACATCAATAAAGTTAAAACAAGCGTAAAAAATGATCCTATTAGTGCACCCTTTATACCTGCCTGCTCGGGTTCTCTAGAATCTCCCCTTTCAAAGAACTTTGTATTAAATTTAAGAGCTATTAAACCCTTGCTATGAAGTTGATCTATCCACTTTATTTGCTCTGAGGTTAATCTGGCAGAGAAAGGGTCATCATCGAGCCAACTCTTGTAATATGTATCTATATCATCATCTGCCAGAATCCAAAGGGTCTCTTTAGTTCCCCATAAATTTGGGCTCTGAGTCAATTGATCTCTGAAATCGAATCCCGCACCTTCACTAACTAAATTATTAAGTTTCCTTTTTTCTCCGCGCTTAGTAACCTCCGGGAAAAGATCTCTCAGCGATTTTTTTGCAAAATTCTGCCAATTTGCAAAAATAAGTTCTTCTGTATCATTTACATCCAAAACACCAATAGCGTCTGGATCATACTCTATTTCTAGCTGAATATAGGTCGCTCTAAATGCTCCAGACCCTTTGGATATAATATCGACAAAGAGAAGAACGACAGCAGCTAAACCCAAAATAACGCCCAATTTTCCAAACCATTGGAAGTGACGCTCTGAACGATTTCTCTTTGCAAGAGATTCTCTAATCTTTTTACGATTATCTTTACTCATATTGTTCTCTGTATTTTTTTACTATCTGTAACGCAAAAATATTAAGCATCAAAGTAACAACGAAAAGCATTAAGCCTAGAGCAAATGCAGCCAGTGTTTTGGCGCTATCAAACTCTTGGTCACCTGTGAGTAGTGTCACTATCTGGACAGTAACCGTTGTAACAGCATCAAGGGGATTTATAGAAAGGTTGGCCGCAAGACCAGCCGCCATAACTACTATCATCGTCTCACCAATTGCCCTTGAAATTGCAAGAAGAATACCACCTACTATTCCAGGCAACGCTGCAGGAATAACTACTCGTTTAACAGTTTCGGAGTGTGTTGCTCCCATTGCCAAAGAGCCATCACGCATGCTTTGTGGAACTGCGCTTATGACATCATCAGCAATCGATGATATAAAAGGGATTATCATTATTCCCATTACTGCACCTGCAGCAAGTGCACTCTCTGATGCAATATCAAGTCCTACTGACTCGCCAAAATCTCGAAGAACTGGAGCCACTGTAATTGCAGCAAAGAAGCCATATACTACGGTGGGAATGCCTGCAAGAATTTCAAGTGTTGGCTTCGCAAATGCTCTTACACTCGTATTTGCATACTCAGCAAGATATATTGCAGACATTAAGCCTATCGGTACAGCAATAACCATCGCCACGAGAGAAATTAAAATGGTTCCAACAAAGAGAGGAACTGCGCCAAAACTGCCAGATGAACCCACTTGATCCTCTCTGATAGCAGTTTGCGGACTCCACTCCAAACCAAAAATGAAATCAAATAGAGGAACTTTTCTGAAAAATTGGATTGATTCAAATAAAACCGAAAAAATAATCCCAATAGTAGTAAAAATCGCAATGCAAGCGGAGGCTAATAACATCCTTTCCATTATTGTCTCGACTACAGGTCGAGCGTTAAAATTTTCTGAAACTCTACGAAAACCCCAGTAAACAAGGATACTTGCCATAAAGATAGATAAACACGTTATCGACCATTGAGATATAACACTCAACTGTCGCATTCTCACAGCAGCATCGAGCTGCCATGAGGGTACTGAATCATTCTTTATTATCCCTCCAGAGATGCTCATGATTTTGTTAATCATGAGCTGATAATCAGAGGTATTTAAAGGAACATACTCTTTCGGAATTTTTTCAACCACAAGCCTCTCAATAACCAACTGATCCAATGAGATCCAAAGACTAATAAAAAGTAATACGGGAACTAAAGTTAGCAATACAGAGTAAGTTCCATAGTAACTCGGCAAGGAGGAAAGCTTTCTTATACCCCCAAGTTTTCCTGCGATAGATATAGATCTATTTTGGCTTGAGTAAAATGCAAAGACTGCAATTACGAATAAAAAAAGCACGAGCGTGCTAGTTTGCATGGAGTGTATTCCTTTTCAAGTAGATCCTGAACAAATCAGGATCTACTTTGTCAGACTAAAAAACTTATTGCAATGCTTCTTTCCCAGTCATTGGAATTAAATCTCTGGTGTTTTTAGCAGCTAAAAATCTTTCCTCCTCTGGAAGCGGTATCATTCCTTTATCAGCAAGATAACCATCTTCGCCCCAAGCTCTCTCGCTTGTAAATTCTCGAAGAAATCCTTCTATTCCTGGAACAACGCCTATGTGAGCTTTTTTAACATAGAAATACAGAGGTCTTGATATTGAGTAGGATTTGTCAGCAATAGAATCAAAAGTTGGATCGATTGATTCAATTTTCGAAGCTTTTACCTTATCTGCATTTTGATCGAGAAAACTAAATCCAAAAATACCTAAAGCATCCGGATTAGCGTTTAGTTTTTGAACGATTAAGTTATCATTCTCACCCGCCTCGATGTAATGTCCGTCTTCTCTTATCGTATGACATATTCGTTTATATTCATTTTTATCAGACTTCTTGAGTTTCGCAATCCAATCGAAGGTTTTGCATCCTCCCTCTAATCCGAGTTCAGCAAATGCATCACGCGTGCCAGACGTTGGTGGAGGTCCAAAAACCTCGATTTCAAGATCTGGTAAGTCTGAGTTCACCTCTTTCCATGAAGTATATGGATTTTCTATCAACTCTCTCTCTTTTTCAGTTGGAACCATCTCAGCAAGCGCAAGAAACAGATCTTTTCGAGAAATATTAAGAGCTGCAGCTTTTAGAGCATTAGCAATGACAATTCCATCATATCCGATTTGAACTTCTATAATTTCCTCTACACCGTTCTCTATACACCTCTCGAACTCTGATTTTTTCATTCTCCGAGACGAATTAGTAATATCTGGGTGATTAACACCAACTCCTGAGCAGAAGAGCTTCATCCCGCCACCAGATCCAGTAGACTCAATGGTGGGAGTTAGGTTGCCGCTTGATCGTCCATATCTCTCAGCAACTACTGTAGAAAAGGGATAGACCGTTGACGAACCGACTACTTGAATTCCGTCTCGTGACATTGCATACGAACTGAGCAGTGCACTCAAAAGAATACTAAACACTGAAAGAATTGACATGATCGATCGCATATTTATTTCTCCAAATTTTTAGAATTTTTGTATTACTTTACTTCACATTAATTAGTTTATGGCAGAAATATTTTAAAAATATTACAAAAACCATTTTTTCCCTCTTTTTGTAATAAAATTGTCACATATATTAAATATATTTTTCATTTTATTGACAAAAAAGACCTCACTCGAATTGTCTCTCAATACAAAATTGGGAAATTTCAGATTGGTTTAATGTATCAGGATACTGATGACAATGTTGATCTAAATAATGAGACAGGATTTTTTGGAAGCCTCTCATATAAATCATCAAGTAAAACTACTATTAAGGCTCAATTTGGTTCGCTTAATGGCGACACTCATGATGAGGACACATTTTCAATTGGGGCTGACCATAAGTTTGCTAAAAACACAAAGGTTTTTGCTTTTTATACACAAAATGAAGACACTATGTCTGATTCAGAGAAAGATGAGTTTTCTTCTTTGGGCGTAGGATTAGAGCACAAATTCTAATTAGCTTACATTTTACAAAGGGAGCCGCGAGAGCTCCCTTCTCTTTTAAATTTTACTCTGTCTAAGTCCACCATAGAGCTCGATCACATCAGATTTCACTCATAATCAACATTGATCTGTGATAATCTCAACAACATGGCTGATGCTCTCTAAGGCGCATATGACTAAAAAAGAATACGATAAATTTGATAAAGCAAATGCAAATTTCCAAGCGTTAACTCCTCTTAGCTTTATTGAAAGATCTGCAAAAGTATTTCCAAATCATCCCGCTGTAGTTTACGGAGAGATTCAGTACTCATGGCGCGAGCTCTTTGATAGGACGATAAAACTTGCCTCTGCATTAACAAAGTTTGGTATTAAGAAAGGTGATACGGTTTCAATACTCTCGGCGAACACACCAGAAATGATCGAAGCACACTTTGGTGTACCAATGTCAGGAGCTATTCTTAATACGATTAATACTCGATTAGATTCAGAGACTATTGGTTACATTTTGAATCATAGCGACGCAAAAGTATTTATAGTCGATTGTGAGCTCGCGCCAGAAGCAGCGAAAGCAGTAAAGACAATAAAAAATCAGAATATATTTATTGTTGATATTTTAGATTATCAAAATTCTCAAGCGCCTAAATCCATCGGTAATATTTCGTATGACGAATTTATCGAACATGGTGATGTGAAATTCCCTTGGCAGCTTCCTAATGACGAGTGGGATGCAATTAGTCTGAATTATACTTCAGGCACGTCAGGCAAGCCGAAAGGTGTGGTTTACCATCATCGAGGGTCATATCTTATGTCAATGGGTACAATTACGGATTGGAATCTACCAAAACATCCTAAATATCTTTATACCGTACCTCTTTTCCACTGTAATGGCTGGGGTCATGCATGGACGATGGCAGCACTAGCAGGGACAATGTTTTGCACGAGAGCAATCATTCCAGAAGAAATATTTAACTCAATCACTACCCACAAAATAACCCATTTTGGTGGAGCGCCAATTGTACTCAATATGTTACTAAACTCGCCTGCCGCAAGAGATTTTAAATGTCGACGTCCAGTAGAAATCATGACTGCAGGTGCACCACCTCCAGCATCCATTCTCCAAGGTATCGAGCGGCTTGGATTCAATGTCACTCAGGTTTATGGTCTCACAGAAACATACGGCCATACCGTCATGAGCACATGGAATTCTGACTGGAATGATTTACAAAATGATAAAAAAGCTCAACTGAAGGCGAGGCAAGGAGTTGGGATGATTCATACTTCAGGTTTGAAGGTTGTTGATCTAGACTCAGGAGAGCAAGTAGCACAAGATGGAATACATACGGGTGAAATTCTCATTCGAGGAAACACTATTATGAAGGGGTATCTAAAAGATTTGAGCACTACAGAAACTGTTTTTAAAAATGGTTGGTTCCACACTGGTGATATCGCAGTCATGCATCCAGATGGATACATAGAAATAAAGGATCGATTAAAAGATATCATTATTTCAGGTGGGGAAAATATTTCGTCAGTTGAAATAGAAGATGTGCTACATAAACACGAATCGATATCGCTTGCTGCAGTTGTTGCTTTACCAGACGAAAAATGGGGAGAAGTACCTTGTGCATTCATAGAATTGATTAACGGTAAGTCATTATCTGAAGATGAGATAGAGTCATTTTGTCGAGAGCATCTTGCTGGATTCAAAAGACCGAAAAAAGTGATTTTTTGTGAATTGCCAAAAACCGCGACCGGTAAGATACAAAAATATGAACTTCGAATGCGTGCAAGAAGCACTCAATGCTAATCACATTATTCTAGACTCAAAATATTAAGAACTTATAATGGGCAGTAATCAAGCTCATGCCAATAACAAGGAAAAATAATGCTCGACAAGATTGATAGCTTTGAAATTGAAAATCTGATGCTCTCTGCGGATGAAAATGGAATTGTTCAAGTAGTGCTTTCAAGAGCGGAAAAACGTAATGCACTTAATGCTCAAACGATTGAAGAACTAATAGAAGTATTTTCAAGACTTCCGAGAATGGGAGCAAGAGCGATTGTTTTAAAAGCAGAGGGAGATCATTTTTGTGCTGGACTCGATCTAATTGAACATCACAACGAACAAAGACGACCTGAAGAATTTATGCATGTTTGTCTCAGATGGCATGAAGCCTTTAATAAAATGGAATATGGTGGTGTACCAATTATCGCAGCGTTGAAAGGTGCTGTTGTTGGAGGCGGACTTGAACTTGCATCCTCAGCGCATGTTCGAGTTGCAGATCAATCAACCTATTTTGCGCTACCAGAGGGCCAAAGAGGTTTGTTTACTGGTGGAGGCGCAACGATTCGCGTGGCAGATTTAGTTGGTAAAGCCAGAATGATTGATATGATGCTTACAGGTCGTGTATATAAAGAACAGGAAGCATTGGATGTTGGGCTATGTCAGTATCTTGTTGAGGATAGCGAAGCGATGGCGATGAAAGTAGCACGGGCTGCAGCTGAAAATCCTGTTCTATCAAATTTTGCAATATGTTCAGCAATAAGCCATATGCAAAATATGTCAGCTTTGGATGCTGCTTACTCAGAGGCCGTTGTTGCTGGAATAGTGAATACTCAACCCGAGTCAAATGCTCGACTAGAGGCATTCGCAAATAAAACCGCACCTAGGACACGACCAACCTAACCGCTGTATCAAAATCACTCCAGATAAGGCAACCAAACAGAAAAAGTTGCGCCTTGATCAATATTTCCGTTGATTTCCAAACGTCCTCCAGATCGATTGATCGCATGTTTTGCAATAGCTAAACCCAGACCACTTCCGGCCTTCCCAAAGTTTCTACTCCTATCTCCTCTAAAAAATCGCTCGGTGAGTCTGGGAATGTCATCTTTAGAAAAACCAATCCCATCGTCTGTAATTGTTATAACCACGCCAGCAGCCTCTATCTCCAAAGAAATTGATACATTTACTCCCTCGGGGTTGTGCTTGACGGCGTTAAATACAATATTACCCAGAGCGGCTCGAATGCCTTTTATATCTCCAACAAATTCATGTGCGGGTACATTCAAATTAAAAATATGATTGTTGTTACCAATTCTTTTCGCCTCAGCAACCAATTCACTAATTAATTCGTTAAGCTTGAAACGCTCAGCGAAAATTTTGACGGATGACTCTTCCATTGTAGATAGAGTAGTGAGGTCATTTGCAAGAGACTCCATTCGGTCAACCTGCTTAAGCATGTGTGTTGTGGCTAACTCCTCCGCAGGCGACTTATTGGGTACATCCTCGAATGATTCCAAATAACCCCTAAAAACAGTTAGGGGAGTTCTCAATTCATGAGATACATTACTCACAAATTCTGACTTGATCTTATCAATTTTAGAAAATTTTGTTACATCGGTAATCACTAGGACCGTATCCGTAACTCCAACCTTCGATGCTGAAATTTGAAGAGTCTGTTCAATATTACGGGGCAATACTACTTCAATTGAGTCAGTAAAGTCGTTTTGTGAAATATATGTTACAAACTTTGGATCCCTGACTAAATTGAGAATCGAGACGCCCCTGTCACTCTTTCTTAGACCCAAGAACAGCATTGCAGATTGATTCCATGAATCTATCGTTCTGTCTGGATTTAAAATAATTATTCCATCATCTATCGATTCCAACACTTGGGTAACTCGTCTTACAGCAGACGATAATTTTTCTTGGGCTTTTTTATGTCGTTTTTTTTGACGATTGAGTGTATCTAAAATCTCACCCCAAATACCGTCGATCGTTGGTGGAATGCCTCTCATTCCGCCATCTATCCACTTAAAAATTTTTACAGCCTTTCGGACGAACCACAAAAGGTAAAGAAGTGATGCGAAAAAAACGAATTCAAGAAATGAATTCATTCCCCAGCCAAATAATGAAGCTACAAAAAAAATACGGGTAGCTCGCCAAATTTCTTCGCGTAATCCTGGACGCAACTGTATTACTCTAAAACTATGTATTTATGTGAGTAGAAAATCTATACCCTGCTCCCCTCACAGTCTGCACATAGTTTTCGTGTCCTGCAATAGAAATTGCTTTTCTAAGACGTCTTATATGAACGTCCACGGTTCTCTCATCCAAATAAACATTGCGTCCCCAGACGTAATCAAGGATTTGATCTCTGGTATATACACGTTCCTGATGCGTTAAAAAAAATTGTAATAGCTTGTATTCTGTTGGACCCAGCGGAATTATTTTTTCATTAATACTCACACGGTGACTTATTGGGTCAAAAGTCATGCCGCCAACTTTAATAACGTCTTTTAAATTTTTACCTGAAGTTCTTCGCAGGATTGCTTTTACTCTGGATACCAGCTCTCTCGGTGAAAAGGGTTTTGCAATATAATCATCAGCACCTGAATCCAATCCAGAGATTTTGCTCGCTTCTTCAACTTTTGCAGTCAGCATAATTACCGGTATATTTATATTTAATTCATCTCGTCTTAATTTGCGCAAAAATTCAATACCCGAAGTTCCTGGCATCATCCAATCAAGCAAAATGAGATCGGGTGGTGTATCTATAATTATGGGATATGCTTGCTTTGCATCTTCCGCTAATTCGACTTTAAACCCCGCTGCATCGAGTGCTATTTGCAACATATCCCTTATAGCTGGCTCATCATCAATCACAAGAATGCTTTGTTTAGCCATAGTAATAAATCACAATTAGTTAAATTTCTATTAAATTACACTCACATTACACAAATATTACAATCTTGACTTGTAGAAAACATCAAACTGCAGATTTGTTAATTATATTTCTGCTGACTTTACGTTAGAATTGAGCATCATTTAATTATTCTCGTGAGTAGCCATGGATCTAGAAAAAAACCAAATGAATTCAGACAATCTGTACAAAGAGGAAACTTTTACAGATCAAAGTGTGGGTTCTATACGTCAGTTGACACCCGTAAAAGCGGACGGATCGATTGATTCATCAAGAGACATACTTTTTTTTGGTTCGGCACAGATTATGACTGGTATGGGGCCTCTGCCCATAAATTTCGAACTCTCAGGAGCAACCGTTGGCGAGGCTGCTGATGACTTTGCGTCAAAATCCGAAGTTGCGATAAAAGAAACAGTAGAGGAGCTCGAAAAGATGCGTCGTGATCAGGCATCACAAATTGTAGTCCCAGGTAAACAACCTCCAACGCCAGGGATTATCACTTAAATTACCAATCACCAATAATAAAGTCTTCTCTAAGATAATAATTATAAATAACGCTCGTCACTTTTTTATTTGTTATCCGGCGCTCTTTAATTAAAAGACTAGCGTGATCATTTTTTTCAAAATCTTCTAAATAATGTATCTCAGATGCACTAAGACTAACCGCTTGGATGTTTTTACTTACTGTGTCAGATGGTAGTGACCACTCTAAATATCCTTCAGGTGATATTTTAGAAAATTTTTGTTTAATAAAGGCTGAATAGTACTCAGGTAAAACGTACACATACTGTAATCTTTCGGGTCTCACATCATTGTTATACAAAAATACACCTTTAATCATTGAAAATTCGTTCGCTCTTAGGAAATCTTGTTGCAAACGTTGATCTGAAAGGGTCTCTTTTAAATCAAGGACTTTTAATGTAACCGTTGAACTATCAGAAAAATTCAAACTTGGTGAAGGAACAGAAATCAAAGTGGGTTTATCTAGTTTACTCTTTACAAAAGACCCTTTACCTGGCGATCTCGCGATTAATCCCGCATTATCCAAATCTACCAACGCTCTTCGAGCTGTCATTCGACTCACCGCAAATTCTATCGAAATTTCAGATTCAGAAGGTACTCTCGATCCGGGTTTCAATATACCGTTATTTATCTTCGTTTCTAGAGCCTGTCTAATAACGAGATATCGTGGAATGTCCATATATTATATTGTATATACAATTTAATTTAATATACATACATATACAATAAAATTCAATAAAAACAATATTTTTATATTTATATAATAAATATAATTGTATATACAACTATACATTTAAAAGGAGCAACTTTTTTGCTTTAGATAATTTTTTTATTGAGGCTTCTCTCTTCAAAGCACTGCTATGAGTGTGCCCTGACTCCACAAAAACAATATTTTTAGGAACTTTCCCACGAAAAAACTTTGCTTGAGTCTTTTTCTGTTTATGCGCTTCAAATCTCTTTTGGGGATCTTTCGAAATACCGGTATAGAGGGAATCATCGTTTGATCGGATAATATAAACACTCCATTCGCCGTTCACAGCATAATTTCCCAATTTTGTGCGTTGAAATTTAATTTAATCGAACTTTGCCTATTAAAAACTCTATAATCTTTTTTAGATTTTAAAGGATAGTAACTAAAATGAGCATTGATCTCCATTCGCATACAGATCAGTCTGACGGATCACTCTCGCCTCAAATGTTAATCGAGCTTGCAGAGAAAAATGGTGTCCAAATGTTATCAATTACGGATCACGATACCGTATCTGCTTATCACTTAATCAATAATGTTCCCAAAAATATGCATCTGATTAAAGGCGTGGAGATCTCATGCTCTTGGAATAATGCAACAATCCATATCTTAGGACTTAATATCAATATAACTGAGGAATATTTACTAAAAAACCTAGAAATTCAATCAAAACAAAGACTTATTAGAGCAGGCAAGATTGCGAAAATCTTAGTAAAGCTTGGCATAACAGATCCTCTGACCCGAGTGATGGAGCTCGCAGGTAATAATATTGGACGTCCCCATTTCGCACAGTATCTTTTGGAGATAGGGAAAGTAAGAACCCGAGAAGAGGCATTTAAAAAATATCTGGGAAATGGAAAGCCGGGTGATGTTAAATTTGAATGGATGGAGACGAAAACTGCTATTGAATGCATTAAAAATGCTGGAGGCATCGCTGTTCTAGCTCATCCAGCCGCATATAAGTATACCAACACAAAGCTTAATAGGCTGCTTAAGGAATTCAAAGAATTTGGAGGCCAAGGCATTGAGGTAATATCAGGATCGCAGACCAGCGCTATAACCAATAATTTAACAAGTTTAGCTATTAAATATGATTTCTTTGGATCACAAGGGTCAGATTTTCATGAATATAAAAATGGATACTCATCCCTTGGAAAATGTGTGCCTTTGTCTCCCTCAATCCAACCAGTTTGGAATTTGTTTTAGAAGCAACGTTTTCCTCGTTTCTATGACCCGATTTCATGTGTATAATCCCGGTCTCGCGACTTTTGACGGATAAAACACAAGTAAATGGCTAACTTTTTTGCATTTTTGAGCGAACAGTGGATATTAACTGCCTCATTTCTTACTTTTACCTTTCTATTTTTTTTCACAGAACGAAAAAAAAGCGGAAAATCCATTAATAATTCAATGCTTGTCTCAATGATGAACAAAAAAGAAGCTATTTTAATTGATGTTAGAGAAACAGCGAGTTACTCAGCAGGACATATCTTTGGCGCAATAAATATACCCCATAATAAAATGTCGACTCGAGTCAGCGAACTTGAGAAATATAGAAGTAAAATAATTGTCCTCGTTGATCAGATGGGTCAACATGCTGGAGCACTAGGGAAATTACTTACTAAAGACGGATATAAGGTAAGACGCTTGAGTGGAGGTATGACTGAATGGACATCAAACAGCATGCCCACAGTAACTGGGAAAAAAGATTAAATTAAAACTGAAATTATAGAATAGGTATCCAAATGGCTGATGAAACTACAAAGCCCGCTGAAGCGGCATCAAGTGAAGACTCGGGTCCAGTTTTCGCTATACAACGCATTTATTTAAAAGATCTATCATTTGAAACGCCGATGGGTCCATCAGTGTTTCAGAAACAGTGGCAACCAAAAGTTAACCAAGATCTCAATACCAAAAATACTAAACTTGAAGATGATTTGTATGAAGTCGCATTGAGACTTACACTCACTGTTACTGACGGAGAGGATACCATCTATCTTTTGGAAGTTAAGCAAGCGGGTATTTTTGCAATCAAAGGACTCGAAGCCAAGCAACTCACGCACATTATCAACACAACCTGCCCAAATATATTGTTCCCTTATGCAAGGGAAGTCGTTGACAGCGTGCTGTCTAAAGGGTCATTCCCTGCTTTGATGCTGCCACCAATAAATTTCGATGCGCTTTTTGCATCGGCACTAAAACAGGCTGAAGAAGAGAGTAAGGCTAGTAAGGACGAGACGGAAACAAAGCATTAACCAACACGGCACATCAAGAGTCTAGCTCATACTCTTGAAGTTTCCTCGTCAACGTATTTCTTCCCCATCCCAAGAGTATGGAGGCGTCTCTTTTTCGCCCATTTGTGTGAGACAAAGCTAGTTCTATCATGGTTTTTTCAAAATCTGGGACTGCTTTACTCAAGATATTCTTGTTCCCCTCTCTCAACTCTTTTTCAGCCCATGTTTTGAGTCCAGATTTCCAATTCCCAAAGTTTTGTTCAACTAACTCGGCATTGTCAGGCCTTATTTCTGGAGGAAGATCGGATAAAAGAACCTCTCGTCCCGCAGCCATGACAGTGAGCCATCGACACATATTCTCTAGTTCCCTCACGTTACCTGGCCATTGAAGCGTTGAAAAAAACAACTCCACATCCCTAGACAAAAATTTTGGCTCCATATTTAACTCACTCGCCGCAAGAGAGAAGAAGTGTTTGGCTAATTGAGGAATATCCTCTTTTCTTTCTGATAATTTTGGAACGTGTACTCTTATGACATTTATCCTGTGAAAAAGATCTTCTCTGAAGATATTTTCGCTTACTAATTTCTCTAAATTTTGATGTGTTGCCGCTATTATCCTTACGTCTACTTGGATTGGCGTCCGCCCACCAACTCGATAAAACTCACCATCAGCTAGGACTCTTAATAACCTAGTTTGCGCTTCAGAGGGCATATCTCCGATTTCATCAAGAAATAAGGTACCGCCGTTTGCTTGCTCAAAGCGACCCTCTCGTCTTTGAGTCGCTCCCGTAAAAGCTCCCTTTTCATGACCAAACAGCTCTGACTCGATAAGATCCCTTGGTATAGCAGCGACATTAAGTGCAATGAATTTTGCTTGTTTCCTTGGACTGTGTTTGTGCAAGGCATGAGCAACCAACTCTTTTCCTGTACCGGAATCTCCATTTATTAATACGGTTATATTTGAGTTACTCAGTCTGCCTATCGCTCTAAAGACCTCCTGCATTGCTGGCGCTTCACCAATAATTTCCGGTGTGTTATCAGGTCCAGTTTTATCGTCTATATCACTTCTATTCTCTAAAGCTAACGTCATAGCTCTCTGAGTAACATCAACTAACTCCGCCAAATCAAAGGGCTTGGGTAAATACTCAAATGCTCCTCCTTGATAAGCTGAAACAGCACTATCCAAATCAGAATGTGCAGTGGTGATGATTACCGGAATATCAGGATTTTTACCATGAATTTTTGAAAGCAAAGCAAGACCGTCTATTCCTGGCATACGAATATCAGAAATGATTACATCGGGTGTTGAAATCTCAAGAGAACCTAGAAGCTGATCACCAGTCTCAAACGTTCTCACTTGCATCTCTCCCTTGATGAGCGCTTTCTCCATTACCCATCGAAGAGAACGATCATCTTCTGCTACCCATATTACTGAATCACGACTCATACTATTCTCCTAAGGGTAAGTAAATAGAGAAAATAGTATCTCCTGGCTCAGAAGAACATTCTATTGTCCCTTTATGTCTTGTCACTGCGGTTTGAGCAATTGTTAGCCCCAAACCAGTACCTCCGCTGCGCTCACTTACAAGAGGGAAAAAAATCTGCTCAGTCATGTCCGGCGTTATGCCAGGACCATTGTCAATAACATCTACCCTACATACAAACCGATAACGGTTATCTGAAATTGTGTAGTTTCTTTGCACTCTGGTTCTTACAGTAATTTTCGGTTGTTGAATGTCAGCTTCATGAAGAGCTTGCAATGCATTTCTAGACACATTCAAAACTGCCTGAATCAACTGTGATTTATCACCGTTCAATTCTGGAATACTAGGGTCATAATCTCTCGTAAACTGGAAGTTACCATGAGTTTCCGCCTCTAAAAGACTAGTCACATGCTCTGTTACTTCATGAATATTTAACTTTTCAAATTTTAGTGTGTGGTGAGGCTCCAGAAGCCTGTCCACGAGGTCTTTTAACCTATCCGTTTCGGTTGTAATGATTTTTGTTAATTCTCTAGACTCCTCATCCATACCATGCTGAACAATTTCTTGATCTAATAATTGTGCCGCACCCCTGATTCCCCCAAGAGGATTTTTGATTTCATGAGCCAGGCCTCTAACTAAACTTTTTGAGGTATCATGAGCAGACAAAAGGGCATGCTCTCTGTTGATCCTCACAAAATGATCAATAGGATGCATTTCTATAAGAAGCCTTTTGGTTTCACCAACATCAATTGGAGTAAACGAACAATCAATCTTGGAGCTTTTGCCAGTGATCTTCGAGTTAATTTTTTCGTGCCTTCTCGTGTGAGGAGTTCCTGAATCAACTAACTCTCCCAAGGTCTTTTTAAAGCCAATTTGATCTTCTAGTAGATCGAATATGGTCAGGGTACAGAGCTTTGAGCGAGTCATCTGAAATAGAGACTCTGCAGCCGAATTAGCATATAAGATCGTCAAATCTAAATCAGATAAAAAAACTGCACCATAAAGGTTATCCAGAAGCGCTTCATGTAAATTGTCGGTTTTGACTAACATGGTTCTCAAAGGTAAAAAACTCTCTTCAGCTCAACGTAAATAGAGAATTATGGCTTTATTTTACCTTGATTGCACCTTTTTAGTGCACAAATATATTGTGCACTAAAAGATACATATCACGAAGTAAACAAACTGAATAAAAACTCCATAAACATTAATAGAGCGTTCTAAATTACAGTGCTTCTTTTGTAGTCTTAATTATTGCAGCAGCTACCTTATAGGGGTCAGCATTAGAAGCAGTTCTCCTATCTTCCAATCTTCCCTTCCATCCGTTTTCCACTGTTCCTACAGGAATTCGAATAGAGGCTCCCCTGTCCGACACACCATAGCTAAATTGATCGTAAGCTTGAGTCTCATGCTCACCGGTCAATCGTTGTTCATTGTCAGCGCCATAAACACTCATATGCCTGTCTATGTGTTTACCAAAATTATCACAAATACTGTTAAACACGGATTCATCACCACAAGTTCTCATGACACCATTCGAGAAGTTTGCATGCATGCCTGAACCATTCCAATCTAATTTACCAAATGGCTTGGGATGATAATCGATTGAAAAGCCATATTTTTCACCAGTTCGCTCCAATATGTACCGTGCAACCCAAGTCTCATCACCCGCCGCTTTTGCACCTTTGGCAAACACTTGGAATTCCCATTGCCCAGCTGCAACTTCAGCATTGATTCCTTCCACATTGATACCTGCTTCAAGACATAGATCTAAATGCTCCTCCACACACCCTCTGCCATGAGCATTTGAGGCGCCAACAGAGCAATAGTAGGGTCCTTGTGGCCCTGGGTATCCATTTGGAGGAAACCCTGGAGGTAATTTTGTATCGACGTCAATCAAAAAATATTCTTGCTCAAATCCGAACCAAAAATCGTTGTCATCATCATCGATAGTCGATCTTCCATTACTGGCATGAGGAGTTCCGTCTGCATTTAATACTTCCGTCATAACCAAAAATGCATTGACCCTATCTGGGTCGGGGAAAATTGCTACTGGCTTCAGTAAACAATCCGATGAATTTCCAGGCGCTTGCTCTGTCGAGCTGCCGTCAAACGACCACATAGGACATTCTTCTAATGTTCCGCCAAAATCTGTCTCTATTCTTGTTTTGCTTCTTAAGCTTTGAGTTGGCTCATATCCATCCAACCAAATGTATTCTAGTTTTGTTTTCATTATCAAGGTTCTCCGTTTACTTCGTTTTGCTTTTGGTGATTGCTAGGCTTTGGAAGGACTAATTAACATGATGTAAATATATAAATCTTCGATATTGCCCCAGCGAATGCGTAAACAACGCATGCCTTAATTGGGTGCAATTGCCATGCCAATAGAATATGATTTAACACAGTTAAAAGTTAACAATAAAATCAACAGCTTATATTTTGGAGAGTTAACTTTTCGGTGATACTGCGATTCATTATGGTGCTTTTTTCAATAAGATGCCTTACTTTGGTGCAAAATAGGAGTTTCTACTGAAATGGATTACCTAAATCTTGAGAATTTAAAGCTATTGAGCTCGCACCTAAAAATTATTGACTTACGTCATCCTAATGAAGCATCTAGTTTAGGAATTAATCAAACAAATATTGAAGTACTCTCAATACCCTATTATTTACTGAAAACTAACCTATCAAATTTAAATAAAGAGACTCATTATGCTCTGTATTGCAAAGACGGAATTATGAGTAGACTTCAAGCAGGAATTTTAAAAGATAAAGGGTTCACCAAAATATCTGTTATACGAGATCTCTCTGAGCAAACCTAAAGCAACCAGGCTCATGATCATTTACTAATCCCATCGCTTGCATATACGCATAGCAAATTGTAGGACCAAAAAACTTAAACCCTTTTCCCCTCATATCATTACTAACTTCTTTTGACAAATCCGTGTATGGAGGAACATGATTACCTTTGTTCCAATCTCTTAGCACGGGAGTAAAATCCACAAATCCCCAAATGTAGTTACTAAAACTCCCATATGTTTTTACAACCTTTTTAAATGCGATTGCATTGTTAATTGCACTTTTGATTTTCAACTCATTACGAACAATATTTGGATTTGCCAATAACCTTTTGACATCATGAGACTCATACTTTGCAATCTTCTCATAATCAAAGTTATCGAATGCTTTTCTATACGCTTCTCGCTTGTTAAGTATTGTAATCCAAGAGAGTCCGGCTTGAGCTCCCTCCAACACAATAAACTCATAAAGTTTCTTATCTTCAAAACAAGGCACACCCCACTCATTATCATGATAAGCCACATAAAGAGCAGAGCTTAAATCACACCAACCGCATCGTATTTTTTTCATATTATCGTTAAAGCCCTGATAAATTAGGTATAGATATGTTATCCCACAAGGGGGTAGTATGTGTATATCAGTAATCGAGCCTAACGATATGAGAAAACAGTTCCCCGCGATAAAACCATATGATACATACAGACTCGAAGTAGATAATGGTCATAACCTTTACGTGGAGGAGTGTGGCGATCCAAAAGGAATTCCAGTTATATTTATTCATGGTGGTCCTGGCGGTGGCATCAGAGAGTCTGATCGATGTTTTTTCAACCCAGAAACATACAGAATCATACTATTTGATCAGAGGGGCTGTGGACAATCTACTCCTCATGCTGAGTTAGCTCATAATAATACTCACAATCTTTTATCTGATATCGAAAAGATTCGCACAATGTTTAGCATTGATAAGTGGTTGGTTTTCGGGGGATCTTGGGGCTCCACACTAAGCTTGGTTTATGCGCAAAACTATCCTAAACATGTGTTGGGACTAATTCTTAGAGGCATTTTTCTTTGCAGACCCCACGATATTTCATGGTTTTACCAAGATGGAATCTCTCGGATATTCCCCGATTACTGGGAAGACTACATCTCAATAATTCCACCCAACGAAAGACAAGATATTTTAACTGCATTCTATAATCGATTGACTGGTAAGAATGAAATAGAACAAATGGCAGCTGCCAAAGCATGGTCATTGCTAGAGGGGCGATGTGCAACGCTAAAGCCAAATGTAAACTTCGCATCTCACTTTGAAACGCCTCACACTGCTCTAGCGATGGCGAGAATTGAATCACACTACTTTATAAATAATGCATTCCTGGAGCCAGGACAAATTGAAAACAACATTGACCAAATAAGACACATACCCACAACGATTGTGCATGGAAGGTACGACATGGTTTGTCCTGTTTACCAGGCTTTCGATCTTGCAAGAAATTGGCCGGAGGCGGAATTAAAGATTATTGCTGATGCGGGGCATTCCTCCAGCGAACCGGGCATAGTGCATGAATTAGTCTCAGCAACAGAACAATTTGCACATACTCACTTAAAAAGAGATTAACCTTGCTTGGTCTGATACAAAGAGTCAAGTCAGCATCAATTTCAATAGATAAGAGTATTGTTAGCTCAATCGATAAAGGATTACTACTTTTCTTGGCGGTTCAAAAAAACGATTCGAATGAACAAGCATCGAAACTGTTAGATAAAATCTTGAATTATCGAATCTTTCCCGATCAAGACGGAAGAATGAATAAGTCTTTAATGACAATACAGGCAGATTTACTTGTGGTCTCTCAATTTACTCTTGCCGCTTCAACAGCCAAAGGTCTTCGCCCAAGCTTTTCATCTGCGGCGAAACCAGATGAAGCAAAAAAAACTTATGATTACTTTTTAAGTCTTTGTGATCATATGTATCCAAAATACAAAAGTGGTGTCTTTGGTGCAGATATGCAAATTAGTCTAATTAACGATGGTCCTGTGACCTTTATGCTTGAGACTTGACTTTAATCAAGCTCTTTCTTGATGAGCTCTCTCAATCCCGAAAAGTCTCCATTCGACATTATGACAATGTTGCTTTTGGTAGTCTTTATCTGATGAGTAATTTGAATTATTTCAGAGATGTTCGCTGCAAAATATACTTCAGCTTTTGCCTTTTTTAATTCTGCAGACATAGACCTTTTAACATCCTGCCCTTCATACCAAATAACTGAATCGGCAGGACTCAAGGCTTTTGCCATCTCCTTATCATGCAACCCTGATTGCATAGTTCGTGAGCGAGGCTCAATAACTGCAATTATCTGATCATTTCCAATCTTTTCCCGTAGGGAAGATAATGTCTTGAATATTTCTGTTGGATGATGTGCAAAATCGTCATAAATAACATAATCTTCACAGCTTGCAAGAATTTCCATCCTTCTTTTAACACCTTGGAATCTGGCTAGGGCAAGGCTTATAGTCTCCAACTCAATGCCTATCAAACTAGCTGCAGATGAAGCAGAAACAGCGTTTTGCACATTATGTTCGCCTAAACAGCTCCAAGTAACTTCAATCTCTTTAACATTTTTTGAATCACGTCGATCCAAAATATTAAATTCTGAACCATCGGAATTTTTCAAAATATATTGCCAAGTTAAGTCATCACTTGCGCCATAGAATACTTTGTTACTCCAACATCCCTCATCAATCACATCTTTAACGTTATCATCAGAATTGTTGATAATTACATGGCCATTATTTGGCAAAATTCTTAGAAGATGATGAAACTGTTTTTTGATATCGCGCAAACTATCAAAGATATCAGCGTGATCAAATTCAAGATTGTTAATTATCACAACAGATGGGTTGTAATGTATGAATTTTGATCTCTTGTCAAAAAATGCGGTGTCATATTCATCGGCCTCTATCACAAAATATTCGCTATCAGCAAAACGAGCCGAAACACCTATATTCTTTGGAATACCTCCAATTAAAAATCCTGGATTGTATCCCGCTTCAATAAGAATGTGCACAAGCATACTTGCAGTCGAGGTTTTCCCATGAGTGCCTGAGACAGCGAAAACAAATTTATCTCGTAATAAGTTTTCGTTAATCCATTGAGGCCCTGAAATAAAAGGTATTTGCATCTCGAGAATGTGTTCTACGCATTCATTACCCCGAGACATTGCATTTCCCACGATTACTAGATCCGGCTTCGGTGACAGCTGGGAACTGCTGTATCCCTCAAAGACTTCAATCTCCAATCGATCAAGCTGTTCACTCATGGGAGGATATATATTCTGATCACTTCCCGTCACTCTATACCCCATAGCTTTAGCTAAAAGGGCTAGGCTACCCATAAACGTTCCACAAATGCCTAAAATATGTACATGCATAAGATCGCCTAAAAAATCAACAAACAGAGTTGATTTTTTCTCCCTTTAAAAATTTACCAACTGTGCCTGCAACTTGCTCAACAAGTCTTTGTCTTGCCTCTAGTGAAATCCAAGCAGTGTGGGGAGTAATTATTAAATTTGGCAATGAATCATCTAGCAACGTATTACCTTCGCATGGTGGCTCTTGACTTAATACATCCAGACCTGCACCTCCTATTTCACCCTTGACAAGAGCATCTCGCAGACTCAATTCATTCACTAATTTTCCTCGAGCAGTATTTATTAATATAGCAGTGGATTTCATCAGTTTGAGCTCTTTTTTATCGATTAAATTGACATTATCTTTTGTCAAGGGACAATGAAGAGTGACTATATCGCTCTGCTGAAGCAATACTTTAAATTCAAGTCTATTGTCGTGCGTAAAGCTATGCCTCTCTGGGAAAAGTGCATATTTCACGTTCATGCCAAAAGCTAGTCCAACTGAGGCAACTGCCCTTCCAAGTTCGCCAGCACCGACAACACCTAAAGTTTTGCCTGCTAACTCCTTAACAGAATAGTCCATCACACAGAAGGAGTTACTCCTTTCCCACCGGCCATCTGTAGCAGCTTGAGAATAATCAAAAATCCGAGTAGTAAGCGCTAAAATCAAAGCCCAAACGTGTTGAACAACTGAGTCAGTGCAATAAGCTACTGCATTCGACACACAAATATTTTTATCACTAGCCGCCTCAAGATCAATTATGTTTGTTCCTGTTGCAAACAATCCAATCAGTTTTAAATTTGCTGCTTGCTTTATATTTTCATTTGATAGCTCGACTTTGTTCGTAAGAACAACATCAGCATATCTGATTCTTTCATTTACCTCATCAAAGGAAGTATTGCCATATATCTGCCAAGAAATTGGAAGAGACAATAGGATAGATGTATCTAAATCGTCTGGACCGATTGTATCGAAATCCAGTATCACGCCTTTCATAACGCATATTATTCGTTTAAAGGAATGATTATAGAGTTATTTTGGCGGCAAAAGAACTAGCTTAGAAGTGGATCGGATATATTTTTGATAATCTGCGTCATCGCCCCATTTATTGTTTGCTAACCTGTCAAGAAGAGGGATACCACTTACCTTCGTTAACAAAAAGTAGACAAATACAGGGGATATCAAGGTGAGCATCTGTATTCCAGACAAAACAGGAAACGCTATAAATGCAACGCCTAGCCAAAGCAAAATCTCACCAAAATAATTAGGATGCTGAGACCAAGACCATAATCCATTAGAAATAAATCTATCTTTGTTCTCTGGGACTTTTCTAAATTGCGTCTTCTGATGGTCTGCAATCACTTCGATAACAAAACCCAAACACCAAAGCACTATCCCTAAAATTCCTAGCACTCCAAGATCAAGTTTATTACTTGATGTAATCGCTGCAAGAGCAGCACAGAGAGTAACTAAAACCCATAAACCACCTAAAGTCCACGTCATTAAAAACCAAACAAATCGGTGTTTCATGACCTCAAAGCGCCTATCTTGCCCATCTCTTTTTACCCGAGTAAAAAGAAAAGAGCCTAGTCGGATTGCCCAAATCAAAACCATAATCGAGATGATAATATCTCGGGCATGAAGTTCTGGGGTTAGCAAGCACGCTAAAATTACGGTTGCCACATAAGAGATAGAACCTGTCAAGTCGAAGTAATGCTCTGTTGAAAAAATAAAAGAGGGCACAAAAATCAACCAATGCAAAACAAAACCCACCATTCCACATAGAACAAACAGAGGTAATCCATCAATTAAAATACTGTTGAAGCTACCCGCAAATAAAAACACGGCTCCTAAAAAAAGAGAAATAAGAATTCCTAAAAAACTTTTAGATACCGACATAAGTTACCCTCAGACACACTCTTATTATTGTTGCGCTTTTAGTGGTAGTTTACGAAATAAGTGGTTCAAACAGATGACAATCTATCCTCACGCAACACTTGAATTTTGAATAACTGTAATTAATTGACTGTATTTGAACATATAGAAGAAGCATAATATCTGTATACAATATAATCCCTGATAATAAACAAGAGAATTTCTTTTTGAAGCTTTATGATTATGCTGTTATAGAGAAGCCAGTTATTGCACTCTCTTTCATGTTTTTAATCACGATCCTACTCTCAATTGGGTTGAAAGATTTTAAGCTCGATGCGTCAGCAGATTCACTGACACTAGAGAGAGATGCAGATTTGGAATTTCATCGTCAAGTCTCGACTCGTTATGGCACGGATAACTTCCTTGTAGTTACATTCAAACCAAACAATGGGTCATTATTTGATGATGCTAATCTTGACACGATCAAAATCATGAGTGAAGAACTATCAAAGGTAGATGGTGTTTTGGATGTAAGCTCGATTGTAAATGTGCCACTACTTTACAGCCCAAAAATTACAATAGAAGATTTAGCGGATGAACCACGAACATTGTTATCTAAAGGTATTGATAAAAATTTAGCTATAACAGAATTCCTCGAAAGCCCGATATATAGGGATAATATATTAAGTGAAAATATTGAGATAACGGCAATATTACTCACGATTGCTATCGATAAAAAATACATGGCGCTTGCGGAGAATCGAGACAACTTAAGGCAAAGGGCAAATGAAGTCGGTTTAACAACAGAAGAAACCAAACAACTCGACATTGCTAATACTACATTCAATGACTATCAAACAATTAGGTATGAGTTAGATCATGAAAGGGTTAGGCAAGTGAGACTGATTCTGGATCAATACAGTGATCGAGGGACAATTTTCCTCGGTGGCCCTGACATGATAACAGCTGACCTGATCAGTTTTATAAAAAAAGATCTTGTGATCTATGGGATAGGAATTGTCATTTTCATGCTCATCATTTTATCGCTGATTTTTAAAGAGTCTGAATTCGTAATCCTTCCATTAATTTCGTGTACAAGTTGTGTCTTGATTGTTTTAGGCAGTTTAAGCTGGCTTGGCTGGAAATTAACTATTATCTCTTCAAATTTTATTCTTCTTTTAATTATCTTAACGTTAGCAATAAACGTCCACTTGATCGTGCGATTTAGAGAACTATCTAATATTGGTAAAAAACTTCAAACAAAAAGTAATGTTCAATTGGTTGTCAAAACTATGCTTAAACCATGTTTTTATACAATGCTTACCACGATTGTTGCATTTTTGTCCTTAGTTACGAGTAATATCAGGCCAGTTATCGATTTTGGCATAATGATGACTATTGGCGTATCTTGCGCATTCTTGACAGTTTTTGTCGTGATCCCCGCGACTCTTTGTTTATTTTGTGATAAACATTTTAAAACAAGAAAAGATTTATCACTTAACATCACACATAAATTGGCGATGGTTACTGAAAAATATGGCATACAAATTATTGCAATATCTCTTGGTCTCTGCGCATTTGGAATAATCGGAATCTCTCAACTGAAAGTTGAGAATAAATTCATAGACTTTTTCCACTCAAGTACCGAAATACATCAAGGGATGAAAACAGTAGATCAGTCCCTAGGGGGAACAACTCCATTGGACGTTATTATCAATGCTCCTGAATTTTCAATCAATGCGGACGATCTACTAGTCGATTTTGGAGCAGGTGAACAAACTGACTTTTCTGAGTATGAAAATTCTTTAGATTTCGACGAGTTTGTCGAATTTGATGATTTCTCAGACTATGGCATGGATGAGAATGACTTAGCGAATTTAGAACCAAGTTATTGGTTTTCCTCTGTTGGCTTAAGTGAATTAGAAACATTACATAACTACATGGAGAACTTACCAGAGATTGGAAAAGTAACTTCGCTTGTACAACTAAATAAAATTGGTACCGATTTGAGCAATCGAAAACTCAATGATCTTGAACTTTCACTTTTACGCCAAAATCTAGACGAAGAGGTAACAAAGCAATTAATTACTCCTTTTTGGCATGAAGAAACTGATGAAGTCCGAATTCAAGCAAGAATTGTGGAAGGCAGTGAGAATCTCAATAGAAAAGCGCTAATAAGTAAAATAGAGAATTATGCATACAAAGAACTCAATCTCGAAAAAGATCAAGTGAGACTTTCAGGCATATTTGTGCTCTATGAAAATATGTTGAACTCTCTTTATAAATCACAGATCCAAACGTTAACTTCAGTGCTACTAGCAATTTTTGCAATGTTTATGCTTCTGTTTAAATCAATAAAACTATCTTTGATCGCAATAACACCTAACATTCTCGCTGCAATAGTAATTTTAGGAAGTATGGGAATCTTAAATATCCCCCTTAATATGATGACGATAACAATTGCTGCGATAACGGTTGGAATAGGTGTCGATCACGCTATTCACTACATCTCCAGATTTAAAGTGGAATTCAAGAAACATCAAAAATATACGGTGGCACTCAAAAATGCTCATACAAGCATCGGACAAGCGTTATTCATAGCTTCAGTTACTATAATAGCGGGCTTTTCGATCCTTACATTTTCCAATTTTGTGCCCTCTATCCATTTTGGAATTCTCACTGGCATGGCGATGACTCTTGCATTAGTAGGATCGCTAACACTAATGCCAAAATTAATACTACTCACAAAACCTTTTAAAGTTACAAAGAATTAGAAAAATATGGCTAGTAATACTTCACAGGTAGTGCTATTTGTTCTCGATGGATGTGGGCATAGCGATAAAAAGCAATTCAATGCAGTAGCTGATGCAAAAGTGCCTATCTGGGATGATCTCTGGTCGAAAACCTCACTAGAAAAATGTCTTATTGAGACTTCAGGAGAAAGTGTTGGTTTGCCAGATGGGCAAATGGGTAATTCAGAAGTGGGACATACGACAATTGGAGCAGGAAGGCCAATATTTCAAAGTCTCACTCGAATAAACAAATCTATCCAAGAACAATCTTTCCACTCAAACAGTGCATATTGCAACTCGATTGACAAGGCAATTAAGAGTAATGGATGTGTGCACATAATTGGATTACTCTCTCGGGGTGGCGTGCACAGTCATGAAAATCACATAAATGAACTTATTACGTTGGCCGCATCTAGAGGCGCGAAAGAAATTAAGGTTCATGCTATTTTGGATGGAAGAGATACTCCACCAAAAAGCGCAAAAGAATCTCTGACCAAAACAGAGAGTATCTGTCGAAAGTTTGGTATTGCAAAGATAGTATCTATTATTGGTAGATATTACGCTATGGATAGAGACAATCGATGGGAGAGAACCCAAAAAGCATACAAATTGATCGCAACAGGAGAAAGCGAATATGTAGCGGGTAGTGCTATTGAAGCTTTAGAGAGCGCATATGCTCGAGGTGAGACAGATGAATTCGTTCAAGCAACCCAAATAAGTGAAACAAAAAACAAATATGTCATCAAAAAGATTGATGCGGTCATATTCGCTAACTTCAGACCGGACAGAGCAAGACAACTTACCCATGCATTTGTAGACGAAAAATTCGAAAGTTTTGATCGAGGATGCAACGCTAAACTTAATAATTTTGTGATGACTACTGATTACGGCTCAGGTATCAAGATCTCATGTGCTTTCCCAAAGATAAAACTTAAAAATTGTCTTGGGGAAGTACTTGAACAAAATAATCGAAAACAATTAAGAATAGCAGAGACAGAAAAATATGCGCACGTAACATTTTTCCTCAATGGTGGACGAGAGATGACTTATGAGGGCGAAGATCGAATGCTTATTGCCTCACCAAAAGTATCAACTTATGACATGCAACCAGAAATGAGCGGGGATAAAGTTACTGAGGAGCTCATTAAAGCAATTAGATCTCAGAAATATGATGTCATAATATGCAACTATGCAAATTGTGACATGGTGGGTCATACAGGAAATTATCAAGCGGCCATTAAATCAGTTGAGGCCGTTCAAAAATTTGTTGAAATGGCCTTAGCGGAATTATCAAAAAATAATGGTGAAGCTTTAATAACCGCAGACCATGGGAATGTAGAAATTATGTTTGATAAAATCACACAGCAAGAGCACACGCAACATACCACTTTACCTGTCCCTCTCATATATTATGGATCGCAAAACATTAACCTAAAAAAAACGGGTTCTCTGGCTGATATTGCTCCAACTATTCTCGATATGTTGAACATAAAAAAACCAACTGAGATGACAGGATCAACCTTAATCGATAATAACTAGATAATTTTGATTTATGATAAAAGAGTGCTTTTGTAGTTACAAAGGATAAACCTTAGACTCATAACGCGAAGTATATAAGAAGGTGTAATTTTTAAATCATTGTCCAAACCAATCAAACCTGCTGTTCGAGAACAATTATGAATAAAGATATAAAAAAGAAAGGCTTTATAGGTATATTTTTAATCTTGCTGTTGTCTCCCTTTGCAATCAAAGCTGAGGAGAGCGATAAAAACTCCAATTCAAGACTGCCAGTGAAAGAGATCAATAACTTCACGCAAGTTTTTGAGCAAATTCGCACAGGGTATGTAGAGGAAATCACAGATGTCCAGCTTTTGGAGAGCGCGATCCAAGGAATGCTGGAGAATTTGGATCCTCATTCTGCGTACTTAAGCGATAAAAAATATACAAATTTACAAGAAAATGCATCTGGAGAATATGGAGGACTTGGTATTGAGGTCATTGGTGAAAAAACTGGCATTAGAGTTATTGCACCAATTGATGATGGACCAGCTTTTTTGAACGATATAAGAGCAGGGGATCTGATTGTTGAAATAGATAAAGCTCCTATTGGCAAAATGAATATACGACTAGCTATTGATAAATTGAGAGGTAAAAAAGGTACAAAAATAGAACTTACAATATTAAGGGAGGGTCTGAATCAAATGATATCCAAGACTCTTATTAGAGATACAATACAAATTAGTTCAGTGCGAAGTCGACTCTTGCATCCAAACGTTGGATATATTCGGATAGCGCAATTTCAGATTTCCTCAGATGAAGATTTTCTAGATGAATATGAAAAGCTTATTGAACTTAATGGTAAAGGACTGGAAGGCCTTATTATTGACCTCCGAAATAATCCTGGTGGCCTAGTACCTCCCTCCATAACAATTGCAGATATGTTGTTAAGTGACGGACAAATCGTATATACCCAGGGAAGATTATCTTCTGCAAATCAGGAGTTCTATGCTGATCCATTCGATATTACAAAAGGTATTCCTATTGCGGTACTAATTAATGAAGGAAGTGCTTCAGCCTCTGAAATTGTCGCTGGGGCTCTACAAGATAATAATAGAGCAGTGATACTTGGAACTCGAAGTTTTGGCAAGGGTTCAGTTCAAACTGTAGTCCCTATCAATGAGTCAAGCGCTGTAAAACTTACGACAGCTCTTTATTTCACGCCAAGCGGCAAATCAATCCAAGCAGCTGGCATTATTCCCGATATCGTTATTGAGCCTGCTGAGATAAGACTGTATGAAACATTTGAGAGGGCAAGAGAGGAGAATCTGTCCGGTCATTTGAGTACTGATCCAAAAGTTTCCTCCGATGAAACAGACAAAAATACTAAAGAGAACAGCACGATCAAAGATAACCAACTATATGAGGCATTAAACATTCTCATTGGAACCATTTTGCTATCGGATAATTAAGTAAAATCAAATCAATTATTCAGATTTCAAATAATCTACCCTTTGGAATCCCCTGGGTAACTTATGGCCTCTTCTTCCACGTTCACCGACGTAATGTTCCAAATCACCATATTTTAGCGAAAGATATCTTTTCCCTGAATATACTAAAAGGGAAGTACCTTGCCCAACAATGGCATAATCTACTACCCACTCCTCACCTCTCTTTAATCGAGCACTCGGAATATTGATAATCTTATTTCCTTTACCTTTAGCAAGCTTGGGAACGTTACTTATATCGAAAACCAACATTCGCCCTTCATTGCTCACAGCAACAATCAATGAATTTTCGTCGTAGATTAATTTTGGCTGAACAACTTGTGCATATGGAGAGATTTTTACCACAGACTTACCTGCTTTGTTCTTAGTATGCAGATCAGTGATCGTCGTTCTGAAGCCATAACCTGCGCTTGTTCCGACAAAAACTTCCTTTTCATCCTCTCCCATTATCAAACCAGTCAAAGTGGCACCAGTAGGGAGATTTAATTTTCCGCTTGCAGGCTCACCCTGTCCTCTAGCCGAGGGTAAGGTATGGCTGGGGACAGCATAAAATCTACCAGTGGAATCCTGAAGATAAACATTTTGGTTGCTTCTACCAATTACTGAAGCAAGCAAAGAATCACCAGACTTAAAATTAACTGCTGTTGGATCAATGTCATGCCCTTTTGCAGCTCGTATCCAACCAGCCTTCGATAAAATAATCGTAATCGGCTCTACGCTCATTAAATCAGTCTCAGAAAACGCAATAGCTTCGCCTCTTTCTACCAGAGGAGATCTTCTATCATCTCCAAAGTCTTCAGAAACTGCTCTTAGTTCTTTTTTCATTAAAGTCTTCAATCGAGACTCTGATTCTAAAGTCAATTCCAGTTCAGATTTTTCTTTCGCCAACTCATTTTGCTCAGATCGTATTTTAATTTCCTCGAGTCTCGCGAGCTGTCGCAACTTGGTATCAAGCACATAATCGGCCTGCAAATCACTAAGATTAAAACGAGAAATTATTTCTTTCTTCGGCTGATCTTCCTCTCGTATTATTCTCACGACTTCATCAATATTCAAAAAAGCAATTAACAAACCATCTAAAAGATGCAATCGATGTTTAAGCTTTTCAAGACGATAGCTCAATCTCTTTTTTGTGATATTTTTCCTAAATTTCAACCATTCTTTTAGAATTTGATTAAGAGTCATTACTCTTGGCAATCCATCCAAGCCAATGACATTTAAATTTACTCGGTAGCTTTTCTCCAAATCTGTAGTGACGAATAAGTGATCCATCAATGCATTAGCATCAACTCTGTTTGATCTAGGCACGATAACTAATCTTACTGGATTCTCGTGATCTGACTCATCTCTCAAATCCTCTACCAAAGGGAGTTTCTTTGCTCTCATTTGGGATGCAATCTGCTCAAGTATTTTGGATCCAGAGGCCTGAAAAGGAAGTGCATTAATAATAATCACACCATCCTCTTTACTCCAAACTGCTCTCATTTTAATAGAGCCCCTACCTGACTCATAACAACTCTGTATATCAGCTTTAGAGCTTATAATTTCTCCACCCGTTGGAAAATCAGGCCCTTTTATAAAATCATAAATAGCATCATTCTCTGCTCTTGGATTATCTAAAAGGTAAAGGCACGCATTTACAACTTCAATTAAATTATGAGGAGGAACATCTGTTGCCATTCCGACTGCAATACCTGTAGATCCGTTCAACAGAAGATTGGGTACTTTTGCTGGGAAGATAATTGGTTCTTCGAGAGTAGCATCAAAATTTGGCTTCCACTCCACAGTTCCATCACTTACCTCTGATAGAAGGATATTTGCATAAGCAGATAACTTTGACTCTGTGTAGCGCATAGCAGCAAATGACTTAGGATCATCAGGGGATCCCCAATTTCCTTGACCGTTAATCAGTGGATACCGGTAAGAAAATGATTGCGCCATTAGGACCATAGCCTCATATGCTGCACTATCGCCATGAGGATGAAATTTACCGATAACATCACCAACAGTGCGCGCAGATTTTTTAAATTTAGCCGTTGATTTTAATCCTAACTCACTCATTGCATAAATGATGCGGCGTTGCACTGGCTTAAGTCCGTCACCAATATGTGGCAATGCACGATCGAGTATTACGTACATTGCATAGTCAAGGTAAGCCTCTTCAGCAAAGTCTCCAACTGATTTGGTCTCGTATCCTTTATTACTAAAAGTTACAACATCAGACATTCGAATCCTCTATTCGATAAGGTTTAATTAACATTTGCTAAGTTTCCTTTCTTCTCAAGCCAAATCTTCCTATCGGGAGATCTTTTCTTGGATAAAAGCATATCCATTAAATTATTGGTATTTTCATTAGCATTGAACGTCAATTGCACGAGCCTCCTAGTATCAGCATTCATAGCTGTTTCCCTTAGCTGAGAAGGATTCATTTCACCTAAACCTTTGAAACGTTGAACACTTATTTTTGACCGTTGTTGATCTTTCTTCACTCTCTCAATAATTGAATTTTTCTCACCCTCATCCAAAGCATAATAAACGTCTTTTCCCACATCAATGCGAAATAGTGGCGGCATCGCAACATAAACATGTCCACGAGTTACCAAGGTTCTGAAATGACGCACAAATAGCGCACATAGCAGAGTTGCAATATGCAGACCGTCAGAATCGGCATCAGCAAGAATACAAATTTTGTCATATCTGAGTCCGTTTAAATCATCATCGGCTGGTTCAACTCCCAGTGCAATGGAAATATCATTAACTTCTTGAGAAGCTAAAATTTCTTGGGAATCTATTTCCCAAGTATTTAATATCTTACCTCTGAGCGGCATGATAGCCTGATTTTCTCTATTTCTTGCCTGCTTGGCAGAACCTCCAGCAGAATCTCCTTCAACAAGAAAAATTTCACACTCTTTTGGGTCAACACTCGAGCAATCCGCTAACTTTCCTGGAAGAGCAGGACCTTGCGTGACTTTTTTTCGAGTAATTTTTTTTCCTGCCTTTAATCTCCTCTGTGCGGACTGAATAAAAAGGGTCGCGAGACTTTCACCATCTTGAACATGCTGATTTAACCATAAACTAAAGGCATCTTTTAATATTCCAGATACTATGCCCGCTACCTCCCGAGAAGATAATCTATCTTTGGTCTGTCCAGAAAATTGAGGATCGGTAAGTTTCACTGATAATACAAAACTTACTCTATCCCAAATATCCTCCGGTGCCAGCTTCACACCTCTAGGCAGCAGACTTCTTAGTTCACAGAATTCTCTTATAGCCTCCAAAATTCCTGATCGCATACCATTTATATGGGTACCACCCTGAGTAGTTGGAATTAGATTGACATAACTTTCTTGAATCGTCTCTCCTCCATCAGGCATCCATTGTATTGCCCATTCCACTGATTCAGAGTTTGTAGAGGATTTACCAATGAATGGATCCTCTGGCAAAGTGGTGTAGTTTGACGAGGACTCCATTAAATAGTCTCTCAAACCATCTTCAAAATACCACTCTTCAGTTTGATTTGTATTTTCATCAAAAAAACTGACTGAGAGTCCTCCACATAAAACTGCCTTTGCTTTTAAAATATGACGCAATCTTGAGATGGAGAATTTCACTGAATCGAAATACTTACTATCAGGCCAAAATCGTAGAATAGTCCCCGTATTTCTTTGTCCACAAGTGTCAACTATTTCTAAATCTGCCTTTTTCTCACCTCCACTAAAAGACATTTGATATACATTGCCACCACGTTTTACAGTGACCTCAAGAGACGTTGATAAGGCATTAACTATCGAAACACCTACACCGTGTAACCCACCCGAAAATTGATAACTATTATTAGAAAATTTTCCGCCGGCATGAAGTGTTGATAAGATCACTTCAACGCCAGGTTTTTTTTGCTCCGGATGATCATCCACTGGCATTCCACGCCCATCATCTATGACTGAGAGTGAACCGTCCACATGCAATATCACCTCAATTTGTTTTGCATGACCCGCGAGTGCTTCATCTACGCTATTATCAATAACCTCCTGAGCCAAATGATTTGGACGAGTTGTATCCGTATACATTCCAGGTCTTTTCCTAACTGGGTCAAGTCCTGTTAATACTTCAATATCCTTGGCATCATATGTTTTCAAGCTCATCAATCAGCCTCGTCTAAGATTAGGAAAAAAGAAAATCATAAATTTTTGGCAAATACTTCTCATAACTCACAAACCGATGCTCTCCCCCTTGAACGATGATTATAGAGGCTCCATTATAATATTGAACAGCGTCTTTATAATTTAAAACCTCGTCTCCAGTTTCCAGCAAAATTAGATATTGGCCATGCTTCATGATTTTTTTACAAGTTACTTTTTTATATTCGCTAATATGATGTTTTTAAAAAACCCATGTTTCATCTGATAGGTAATTTCTATTTTGACCGATATAATTTGATAATCCTCGAGATGGGTTTACCGCAGGATTCACAAATGCACCTTTGATGGAATACTTCTCTACCAAATAAGTACCTAAAAACCCGCCCATTGAGCTCCCGAGCAGTGAAATGGAGTCAATATACTTATTGACTATTTTTTCAATTTGAATGAGTGCCTCTTTGGCATAAGGTGAAAGCTGTGGGCAAATAAAATTAATATTCGGCGCGTTTTTTTTTAACCATTCTCTGGTTTGCCTTGCTTTTTTTGACCCTGGTCCACTATTAAACCCATGCAGATAAAGTAGTGTAAACATTTATGAAGTCTCTATTTTTTTGATTATTAGGAATGTTTTTATAATTTACTCTGTCTTTTCTTAACCTGTTAATTTAGCTGAGACATAGTTTACACCAGTCTCAAGAGTACCATCGTCAAACAAATGTAGCCATCGATAACCAGGCAAAGTCTCTGAAATTTCATACTTTTGACTATTCGGCTCAAACTGAAAACAACTTGAAGGGGTTGTATATACTGCAATGTCTTTACATATCCCCTCAAACTTTTGATGCACATGCCCTGTAAAGATACCTTTTATATTTTTATGATTCGATAAAATTTTAAAAAAATCTGAGTGATTTTTGACACGATGCTTATCTAACCATCTTGATCCAACTAAGGCAGGGCAATGGTGCATTGCGATTATAATAAATTTATCTTTCATTTTTACCAGCTGCCTTTCAAGCATTTGTAACTCATCAGCATGAATATAACCAACCGGTGAGTTCGGCTGAGAAGTATCCAAAGTGATTACTGACCAATTTTGCAAAGCCATAGATATTATTCTCGGGAAATCTTTCAAATACTTGATCATGTCAGTAACGTTGTCGTGATTGCCAGGTAACCAAATAATTTTCTTATCTCGACATTTAAGAATTTTATTCAGTATCTTGTATGATTTATAACTTTCTATTCCAGACAAATCACCCGATAAAATGATGATATCCTTATGCCATCGCAATCTATCAATATCATCCAAAATTGCATTAAAAGTCATAACCGGATTAACGTGATTTACAAGACATTGCGGCGTTTTGCCAAAATGAAGGTCCGTTATTTGCAGCAAACGGATTTTTTGAACCTCACTCATGCCCTAGTTTGGAGCTCTCTACACAATGTCGCTTTTAAAAGAAGTTCTCCAAGAAACGCATTCCACTGCCATTTTTCATCTCTAGATTGATTATGCTTCTTCTCTGAAAGCTCCCATGGGATTGTCCTGTCAGAACACCACTCGATCACTTCTAACATCTTGGCATCTTCATAGTATCTCATTTGTAGCTCAATTTTCGGTAGCCATTGGATATCAGTTTGACTGAAATTTAATAAAATAACGCTCGTATAACGCGATACTCGTAATACTTTTAGATGCATTTCAAGATTTTCTTTTTCTGCTATTGAAAATACCTGCTCGTTATCAATCTTTCTAGAGTCAAAACCTAGCCTATTTATTCTTCTATAATTCTGCTCACACTCGCTGTGAATTCGATTTAAATCTGTCTTAGTTTTATTACTATTAATCACTTAATCACTTAATCACTTAATCACTTAATCACTTAATCACTTAATCACTCAATAAAATTAATCATTAACACAAAGCGGCTTCTTGCCTGTACTTCTCTAACCATTGTAATGCAATAATACTAGCTGCACTATTGAAATACCCACCATAGAGACCTTGCATCGCTTCATCAAATGACCATACATGTAACTTTATGTCTTCATTTTCTGATTCAAGACCGAAATGTCCTGATTTATTTATCAAATCTGCATATCCACAAAATAAATTCATTTTTTCATCCGAAACACCTGCGCTAGGAAGGTAGCTTATAATCGGACATAATTCAGAAACACAGATGCCTGTCTCCTCAAGAACTTCACGTTTTGCAACCTCTTCCAATGACTCATCTCTCCCAACCATGCCTGCAACAATTTCGAATTGCCATGCATTGAAGGAACTCTTTATGGCACCTACTCTAAACTGCTCAATAATGCCAACTAGATCATTTTTTTCATCATAAAGAATTACACCCACGGCCTCCTCTTTTTCGATTAATTCTCTAGTTACATAAGAACTCCAGCCACCCTTGAACAATTTAAAGCAACATTTGACCTTTCTAAATTTAAGGAACCCATCATAAATACGCTCTTTCGAGATAATTCTTACATCTTTATCTCCATATGTATGTCCTGTTGTCATAATTTTTTATCCAATATAATAAGAATTAATGTAAACACCATAAATATAACTCCGTTATACCTTTAAGCTACTTATAAAACTAATGATCTGATAAAATAACCATCATTAACGTAACCAAGTGAATAATAGTAAAAGAAAAGGCAACCAAATGACTAAATTCATCACCCTTTTAATATGTCTTTTAATTTTTATCCAATCATCTTGGTCAGAGACAATCAGTAATATATACGATCTTGCCGTACAAAATGATCCAGTCATGAAAGCAGCAAGAGCAAATCTTAAGGTAGGTAAGGAAACCGAGAATATAAGCAAATCTCGACTGCTTCCTTCTCTATCCTCCTATGCTGATATCACAGAGTCAGAGAGAAATAGCAGCGCATCTCAAGTTTATTCATTTATTTCGGCAGACCCATTTTTCAGCCGCAGCTTCTCAGATACTGAAACAACTTCATACGGTGTCTCATTGAATCAAGCTGTTTTTGATTTACCTGCTTGGTACCAATTTAAGAGTGGAAAAGCACTTAGTGAGAGTGCCAAGGCTCAATTTGCAGCTGACCAACAGAATTTAATCATTAGAGTAACTAATGCGTATTTGAGTGTACTTAGAGCTTTTGATAATAATGAAACGAGAAAAGCCGAGCAAAGAGCTATCTTTAGACAACTCGAACAAACTAAAGAACGATTTGAGGTTGGGCTGTTACCAATAACAGATGTTCATGAGGCCCAAGCAATATTTGATGATGCCCTAGTAAATAGTTTGGAAGCCAAAGGCGCGTTGGCAATTGCTTTTGATAATCTTGAAGTGCTTACTGGAGAGCGATATGACAATCTTTCAGGATTGAGTGAAAAGTTTAATGCGGAAAATCCAACCCCGCTGGATGCAAATTCTTGGGTAACGTTTTCTTTAGAAAATAACTTCAATATTAAGGTGGCAAAATTTGGGAAGGACTCTTCTTACAATCAAGCGAAGGCTGCAGCGGCCGAGCTGTATCCAAGGTTGACTGCGAGTGCGAGGTATTCAGACTCTGAAACAGAAGGCTCTCAAATAAGTTACATTCCATCCCTCTCAAGTTCAAACATCTCATCACTTAGTGATGGTCATAGTTTTAATTTGTCTTTTACAATGCCAATTTGGTCTTACGGCTTGAATGCCTCAAGCAGACAGGCAAAACAACGGTCTATTGCCTCAGAACAAAGCTATGAAGCTGTGAAACGATCAACTGCTCAAAGTGCACGAGCACAACATCAGCTCGTCATCACTAACGCTGCCCGAGTTAAAGCTAGAAAACAAGCTATCACCTCGGCAGAAAGTGCATTAAATGCAACTCAAGCAGGATACGAAGTGGGAACGAGAAACATCGTAGATCTTTTGAGTGCACAGCGGGCTCTTTTTCAAGCAAAACGTAATTATGCAAATTCTAAATATGACTATATTTTCGCTATGATGAGTTTAAAAGAGGTGGCTGGCCAACTATCTCCTCAAGATATTTATCAACTGAATGCATGGCTTGATCCGAAAATCTCAGTTACGCGATAAGATCTTCAATCTTTCCAGTTAATAAGCTCAAGGCACCAATATTATCTTCCACTGCCTTTAAAGCTGCGCGGCCAGATTTATTTTTATACGCCGGATCGTTTAATAGTTTTGATATTTCAATTTCTAAAGAATTTTGACTAGCACATGTTTTTAGCCCACCAGATTCCTCAAGAATTTTATTGACTGATGAAAAATTGAAAGTATGTGGACCAACTAAAACGGGAATCTCCCATATAGCGGCCTCTATCGGATTATGCCCGCCAGTTTTAATAAAGCTACCCCCTATAAAAGCAATATCACTGACGCCATAGAGAGATTTTAACTCTCCCATAGTATCTCCAAGTATCACATCAGCCTCCGAAAATTGTTTATCTACAGATCGTCTCTTAATTGAGAATCCACTTCTATTTAGCATATTACTAACAGATTCAAATCTTTCAGGATGCCTAGGTACGAGTATAAGTACTAACATTGAGAATTTTCTTCGTAGATTTCTAAAAATTTCTAATACTATTTTATCCTCACCATCATGGGTACTTGACGCAATCAACACAGTTTTTTTATCCAGCTGTTCACGTATTACAGCTGCATTTTCTCTATCCTTTTTTTCTATGATCACATCAAACTTTATATTGCCTGTTCTAATCATCTGGCCTCGAGATACCCCCAACGCCTCAAATCTTTTTAAGTCATCTTCGTACTGGGCACACACAAGAGTTATCATTGCAAACATAGGTGATGTCAGAAACGAAAAAGAGCGGTAAGTTCGATATGACTTTAGAGACATTCGGGCATTTGCTAACACGACAGGTATTTTTTTTTGGGTGCAATAATTGATTGTATTTGGCCATAACTCAGTCTCCATGAGAATGAGAATCGCGGGATTAATACACTTCATGAACCGGTTAATAGAGCCATTGAAATCATATGGTATATAAAAATGGTTCACTGAAGATCCAAAACTATTGAGGACTTGTTCAGATCCTGTTGGTGTTGTGGTTGTGACTAATATCGTTCGACCCCTAAAACTCTTCTGGAGGTTTTTGATCAGAGGAATAGCGGCCATTACCTCACCAACCGAAACAGCATGAATCCAAATTATATTCTTCTGATTGATTTTGGGAATAAATCCCAACCTTTCTCTCCATCTGTACCAGTATTCTCTTGACTTAAATCCTCTCACTATCAAATGCAAAAAAATCAATGGAGCTAATAAATAAAGTATTAAAGAATAAAAATATCGGGCCATATGGTTTTAAAAATACAGTTATTTTATCTCCAGTATTCGCCAACCCAGTCAGCTGGCTTGAACTTGCGATACCATTTACCACTGTGCCCATTGAGCGCATCATGAGGATCAGGTTTACCATGAAAAACTATTACGCGTGAGTTAATGGGAATTAAAGTATCCCTTGCTACAACGAACGAAAAACGACGAATGCAGTGACGTTTAAAACTGCGACACCAATCCACAGGCCAATACTTTAAACAATTTTTCTTTGCCATCATATCTGATAAATATTCTTGTTCATTCCGAAAAGTCTTTTTGATCGACTCAAAAGAATTTTCAAACACCGACAACACCTCTTTATGGGCTCCAACAGTAAATCGATATACTGACGAATTGCCAGTTAAATCACTCTTAACCCAATCTTTAATTATTAAAAACGAACCCTCTATTTCAAAAAGATCATCAAGACTTCCAACAATAATTAAATCCAAGTCCAAACATAGGATGTCACCAGTAATGTCATAAAGTGATTCTTGAAAAACTGCTAGCTTATTCCATCCACGCTCTGGTCCAGACAATTCCACTGAAATTTTTGGGATGGGAAAGCACTCGATATTACTCATCAAACCTTTAGCGTCGTCGGTCAAACATATGAATCGGAATGGTTTAGATAAATTTCTAGCGACCATTGAATAAAGCTTATTCACATAATCGGCACCGTACTTCGATCCCCATTTCATGCAGAGAATGTTAACTTTCGTCTCATTTTGATGGTTCACTAGATATTTCCTGAAAATTTAATTAATTGACTGAATCTAACCAGTGCATGTAATCTGGAATAGCTCCTTTTACCACATCAAAATATTTGGACTGAAGTAGTTCTGTAATTTTACCTCTTTTACCAGATCCAATAACTCTTCCATCATATTCTGTTATAGGCACCACCTCAGCAGCAGTTCCAGTAAAAAACGCTTCATCACAAATGTAAACATCATCCCGTGTTATTCTTTTTTCTCTGATTTCTAATCCCTGATCTGCCGCAAGTGTGAAAATTGTAGCTCGAGTGATTCCATTCAAACATGAGGTTAATTCGGGTGTGTATAAGATTCCATCCTTAACCATAAAAAAATTTTCACCACTACCCTCTGCAACAAAGCCTTCAGTGTCGAGCATCATAGCTTCATCACAGCCTGAATCTAAAGCCTCTCGCAGCGCCATCATCGAATTAATATAATTGCCACTGGCTTTAGCTTTGCACATAGTAATATTTACATGATGCCTGGTATATGACGATGTACGAACTTTGATACCTCTTTCAAGCGACTCTGGAGACATATAAGAGGGCCACTCCCATGCCGCAATTCCCACATGGACTTTAAGACCTTCAGCTCTTAAGCCCATACCTTGAGAACCCAGAAAAACTAACGGTCTTATATATGCCTCACTGAGACTATTTTTTTTCACTATTTCTAACTGAGCACTGTTAATTTCATCTTCAGAATAAGGTATCTCCAATTGCAATATCTTAGCGGAATCAAATAAACGACGAGTGTGATCTTTTAGTCTGAAAACACATGTACCATTTTTTACAGTATTGTAAGCTCTCACTCCCTCGAATACAGACAATCCATAGTGCAGTGAATGCGTCAAAAAATGGGTATTGGAATCTCTCCAGTCTTTTAAAACTCCATCCATCCATATATATCCATCTCTATCTGCAAATGACATTTGGCTTTCCTTATTATCTAGATTTCTATTAATTGTAAAAATTTAAACCATTATGACTCAATGATATAGTTTAGCTAAATATTATAATGTGTCAGGCAAAAAAAAATTAAATGGTTTTACTGATTATTACAACTTTATTAAAGTGAAAGATAAGATAAGCCTCTAGGTCAATAAAAATACCAAATTTTTATGTCCCATTTCCCAGAAAACATATCGCAAGGTATACTCATGCGCTAAAACCAAATAGATGCAAGATACTCCAAAAATAATAAATGAAATATGAAAATCTAATACATGCCTGAATATAGATCTAATACAACCATGAAAGGAAGGAACATGGCAGGAGCCAGGGCTCTGTGGCGAGCTACTGGTTTAAAAGATGAAGATTTTCAAAAGCCTCTTATAGCTATTTCAAACTCTTACACACAATTTGTGCCTGGTCATGTTCATCTCAAAGACATGGGGGACTTAGTTGCATCAGAAATTAAAAAAGCCGGTGGGATAGCACGCGAATTCAATACAATTGCTGTAGATGATGGAATTGCGATGGGGCACGATGGAATGCTCTATTCATTACCCTCCAGAGATGTTATCGCAGATTCAGTTGAGTATATGGTAAATGCACATTGTGCAGACGCACTGGTTTGTATCTCAAACTGCGACAAAATAACACCGGGTATGCTCATGGCTGCAATGCGTTTAAACATACCTACGATTTTTGTTTCGGGTGGGCCGATGGAGGCAGGTAAAACAAAATTAGCAAATCATAATCTAGATTTAGTAGATGCGATGGTAATAGCAGTTGATGAGAGCGCAAGTGATGAAAAAGTTGAAGAGTTTGAAAGATCAGCTTGTCCAACTTGTGGGTCCTGCTCTGGTATGTTCACAGCAAATTCCATGAACTGTCTGACAGAGGCTCTCGGTTTGTCATTGCCCGGCAATGGTTCTCTTTTAGCAACTCATTCAGCGCGGAGAGACCTCTTTTTGTCCGCAGGCAGAACGATTGTGTCACTTGCCAAAAAATATTATGAAAGTAATGATGAATCTGTTCTTCCTCGATCTATTGCAAATGTAAAAGCTTTTGAAAATGCAATGACACTTGATATTGCAATGGGGGGATCTACCAACACAATTCTTCATCTTCTTGCTGCAGTTCATGAGGGAATGATTGATTTTTCTCTCGCAGATATAGATAAACTCTCACGAAAAGTACCACAGCTCTGCAAAGTTGCACCAAGCACTCCTAATTATCACATGGAAGACGTTCACAGAGCTGGCGGAGTGATGGGAATACTAGGCGAGCTTAACAGAGCAGGTCTGATACATAATGATTTGCCAACTGTTCACTCTGCATCACTAAAAGAAGCACTAGAGAAATGGGATGTCATGGTTACTCATGATGAAAAGGTAAACGAATTTTATAAAGCTGGCCCTGCCGGCATTCCAACGCAGACAGCTTTCAGTCAAAGCACTCGATGGCCGTCTGTAGACGCTGATCGGGCCACTGGCTGTATTAGAAGCATTGAAAATGCTTACAGCGAGGAAGGAGGATTAGCAATCTTAACTGGCAATCTAGCGCCAGATGGATGCGTGGTTAAAACAGCTGGTGTCGATGAATCCATTCATATTTTTGAAGGACCTGCATTTGTTACAGAAAGCCAAGAAGAAGCGGTGGATGCGATACTTAATGAACTTGTAAAACCGGGAGATATTGTTTTAGTGCGATATGAAGGGCCAAAAGGCGGACCTGGAATGCAAGAAATGTTATATCCGACAAGTTACTTAAAATCAAAGAACCTCGGCAAATCATGTGCTTTAGTAACAGATGGCCGATTTTCTGGAGGGACATCAGGCTTATCTATTGGTCATGTAAGTCCTGAAGCTGCTGCAGGAGGAGTGATTGGATTAGTAAAGAATGGAGACTTAATAAAAATAAACATTCCAATGAGATCTATAAGCCTAGCTGTCTCTGAGGATGAGCTGGATTCAAGAAGGAAGGAACTCGAAAATTATGGATGGAAGCCTAAAAAACCTAGACCTCGAAACGTAACTCCAGCCCTCAAGGCATACAGCAAGCTTGCCACTAGCGCAGACAAAGGCGCAGTTAGAGATTTATCACAGCTTGATTAGTTTTGGCTAGGACTAGGCTTTACCGCAGCTTTTGACTTTTGCTCCAGCATTTCTCAACTTTCTGTAACGGTCATCTTCAAACGAAGCATATTTAATCCATTGCTTTGGAGATCTTTGACTTTTTCTATCTTTCGAGTGTTTTACCGCATTGTTGAATGCTTTAACCGCATCTTTAAAACAATACATGTTAGTTAGAGCCATTCCCATCTTATTATAGTTTGCAGCTTTGTGCTTACCGGCTCCTTTTTTCTCTGCCAATAGTGAGGCTCGGTAGGCGTTTTTGTCTTCCCCTAAATCGAGATAAATTGATGCAATTCTAAATTGGATTTCACCAGAATCAGATAATTTAGACGCCTTTTCATATGATTGAAGTGCACTTCTTAATTCATAAGCTTGATACCAAGAATCCGCTAAAAGCTTATAATTATCTGAAGTCTCTTCTAAAATTTCATCTTCAATACCCGCCTCTATAATTTTTGCAGCTCTGTAAGGCACATCTGCGCCCTGATAAAATCCCGCAATATTTTTTATATCTGACTCAGATTTTAATTCTCCATTCAAATAAACTACTTCATATGCAACAAGCTGATCCAAATCACGCTCTTGCATTCCGTACATCCCTCCCAGTTGCTTCCAATAACTCCACTTGGGATAGTGCTCAACGAGCTTTTCAAGAATTTCACCAACTTTCTTGAACTCGCTTCGGTCATAATAGATAGGGAACTGTATTTGCCAGAATCCTTCTTTGGGAACTTCTCCTTTCAACTCTGCATCGGCAATACCAATCTTTGTCATTTCCAAGGCTTGATCTTTCTTTTCTAATACATTGTATAACTGGGCCATCATCAAACGATCAGATGCTCCCACGCTAAAAGCTTGAGCTTCCCAAATCTCGTATTGCGTTATTGCCTCTAAGTATCGCTCTTGTTGAGCATAAAACTGAGCTAAGGTTCTTCTAGTATCTAGACGAAAGGCATCATCCTCACCAGGAGAATTTACAATATACTCGTAGTAAACGATTGCCTTTTTAAAATCATCCAAAGAATAGTAGGTATACGCAAGATAATTCCAAACCTGAATCTTTTCATAGTCCGAGGCACATGTTTTCTCCTTGCGATCTATATTCAATAGCGCTCTCTCTCCATCTTTCCAGAATCTGCCTGCATCTTTCATATATTTATCAATAGTTACTTGAGAAACCTTAAGTTCTTTATACTGTGCCTCAAACAAAGCCTTTTCATCTTTGGTTTTAGCATTCTGGATATCTTCTTTCATTTTTTTATTCAAGCTTTCTGCTTGAGAAGCAGCATCCTCAGCTGCCTGCGCTAAAAAGACAGGTCCTTTTTCTCCAATAACTTTATCAAGCGCGCTACTGCAAGTCTTACCAACCGATTCCCTTTTCCTAGTTTCCACGTTCTTATATTTCTTTTCTTCTTCCTGTGCGAAGACACCTAAACCTTCTATTGGGAGTTGAGCAACAGGGAGCGCAGCGATAGAAAAAAATGCTGCCATTGCGTAACAACTAGATCTTAATAATTTAAAGTAATGTGCCATATTAGATTTACTACTTAGCCATGTTAAATGTGAACTTATATAATACACCGGGAACCTCCTGCCCAACCCCATCTACAACTCGAGGGTTATATTTAAGTTTTAAGGCAGCTTTCATCGCGGCACGCCCGAAGCCCCAACCCTCTGGATCTTCTTCCAGTAACTTAGGATCTCTAACCCCGCCCGTCGTGGTGATAATAACCTCAATAACTGCATATCCTTCTTTACCCCTGCTCTGTGCTCTCCTGGGATACTGCGGCTGAGGAACATAAACTGGAATATAATCCGAATCTCTGGCAAAGGTTCCTAAACTCGCATTTAAGGATGTTGAAACCTTCGGAGCTGCCATACTTACAGCATTATCAGGAACCTCAAACTCAATTTGGTCTTCTGGTATGTCTGGTGGGGGAGTCTCCGGCTCATCAGGTTTTTCGACTTCTGTCTTTTTAACATTTTCAGTTAGCTCCCTCTCTACATGAAGAAAGTCTGGTATTTTGATTGCTTTCTCCTCATCCATATCCTTATTGCCGGAGTCGATTAGCTTGAACATTACAAACACCAGACCGAAAGTAATAAACAATCCAAGAACCGAAGAAAGGCTTAATCTGATAGCATTCATAAAAATTAATACCTAATCATTCTCAACTGAAATTGCAACAGGCGAGATACCAATATCTCTCGCTATGTCAGCCACTTTCGCAACCGACTCAATGCTGGATTCGTTATCTGCTTGTATAACCATACCGCTAAGAGGATTTTCGTTGTACATTCTCGTTAGGCTAAGCTTTAATGCATTTTCATCCAGCCGTTTTTTATCTACCCAAAACTCATCAACTTCAGTGACTGCAACAAGAATAGTTACTTTTTTATAAGGATCCTCTGTAACGGTATCAATTTTAGAAACAGTTGGACCAGGAAGCTTGATAAAAGTTGCAGTGACAATAAAGAATATCAGCATTATAAACACAACATCCAACATAGGAGTTAAGTCTATTGTTTGGCCTTGTGATTGTGCCTTTGCTGTTCTATTTCTCATGGCTTATTACGTTGGTAAGGTCTCTTATCTTTCTCTAAGTCTTCTATCTATAATTAAGTTATCTTCTAAATAATGTTTCTTTTTTTCGGCTGCACGTTCCACTAATGTCATGGCAAATAATCCAGAAAGCGCAGCTACCATTCCCGCCATTGTTGGAATAGTTGCCTTTGAAACACCTCCTGCCATTGCCTTAACATCTCCGCCACCAGTGAAGGCCATAACATCAAAAACAGTTATCATACCAGTAACAGTTCCGAGCAATCCAAATAGTGGTGCTACCGCGATAAGGGTCTTAATCATCATCATGTTATTATCAATTTGCAGGGCAGCCTCCGAAATAACCTTTTCTCGAATTTGTAGAGCAAATTTTGACCTGCGATCCTTCCTTCCAGACCATACATCTATCTTAATCTTGAGAACTCTTGGACAAGATTTCGTCAGATACCAGACCCTCTCAAAAATCAGAGTCCACATAAAAAAGAGCAATATCACAATCATCCAGAGCACGTTACCTCCAGAATCCATGAACTTACCCATTTCGGCAAGTGTATCAACGAAAAACATCGATTATTTGCTCTCTAAAGAACCCGCTACTATACCTGCAGATTGCTCTTCCAAAACATGAAGAATTTTCTGCGCTTTGCTATTAACCAGCGTGTGCATGAGGACAGTGGGTATCGCTACCACAAGGCCCAAAACAGTTGTGATTAAAGCTTGAGAGATACCTCCAGCCATCGCCTTGGGATCTCCCGCTCCAAACAGTGTAATCATCTGGAAAGTGATAATCATTCCCGTTACGGTTCCTAACAATCCCATTAGCGGAGCAACCATAGATATTACTTTAAGATAATTGAGACCAGACTCGATCTTTGGACGCTCTCTCAGCACCGCTTCATGCAGTTTTAACTCAAGTGATTCCGCATCAAGAGTCGCATTTTCATCAGCCACCTTTAACACTCTACCAAGCGGATTATTTTCATTTGCTTGCTGAGACCGTAACTGGGATTTAACTTTTGATGCGACACCAGAGAGAATAACAAATCTAGTGATAGCCAAAATAATCGCTATAAAGAACACGATAGTGATAATTAGGCCAACTATCCCACCAAACTGCCATCTTTCATATAATGTCGGAGTGTTAATGAGTGCCTTCAACAAACCTCCTCCTAATGGGCCGCTGGGGTCTATGCCAACCTTAGTAAAACCTGAGTCAGCAGATTGGAGATCCTCTGCCCCACCACTGTATCCAGACGGCTGTCTGGCTAATTCTGACACCAAGCCTGTTTCAGGGCTGTACTCAAGATATTTCCCATCAGACAACAAGTTATAAGTACCAATACGCACAACTTCCATCTCTGCTTGTTGGCCATCTGCCATCAAAACATTCCGATTAAATTTTACAATTTTAGAACTTTCAATCATTTCTCTTTTGTGCTCGAACCATAGTTGTTCAATTTCTTCAATACTTGGCAACCTTGTATCGCTACTCATTTTGTCTATAAGTTCGCTTAAAAACTCGGTTCGTCCGGTATATTGAGCACTCACGATGGATTGTTCTAATTTCGCTCTTATATCTCCAGCGGCTCCAGTTAAATGTCCAAATAATTCCTTTAAAGAGCCTAGTCTTTTATCTTTTTGCTCTCGAAGCTTTGCTATTTGAATGTCATTATCCCTAATGGTTTTTTCTAAGCGATCAGAACGACGCTCTTCCGCAGCTTCAGTATCCCTGGCTTGCTTTAAGAGTTGAGACTGTCTCCGTTGATCTCGGACAAAATCTGCTTCTCGTTTCCTAGCCTCCGCTGTTTCAGAGATAGACGAGCTTTCTATCATGTCCAGTAATTCATTGAGCGTTTTGGCGTCTTGACTAAAGGCAGTAACAGCAAACAAGATAGATGCGAGCGCAACTGTCACATTGAATAATTTAAGAATCTTCATCTTGCCACCTCCGGAGCGGTAATTGGCATTTCCATAACATCTTGAGTATTGACCTTCCTGGCAATCCGTATCCCCTGATCAATTGGCCTACGGTATTCAGAGCCCAGCGTCTCCCATGAACTGGTATCCTTGTTCCAAGCTCCTGATTGCGACTTATCTTTGGTCTGATACATTAAGGCAACGCGTCCAATTCGCAGCATATCTACCTCGACCTCGGTACCATCAGAATTTATATCAACTAAGTCTCTGTAAGACTCGATCGATAAACTATAGTCAGACTCAATATCATATAATTCTAGAATTTGTCGAAACTTCTCCGCAGCAGAAAACTTAGCACTATCAAGATTTATTTCAAGGTCAGAGACTGCATCAAGCCTAGCCTCTTTTTTAAATGGCATGTCTAGCTGAATAAAATCCTCCAAGCTTGACAGCATTGATATCATGAGTGGGGTTACGCCTCTTTCAATTACTGTGGCATTAGAGATAGATTCTTTCAACTCTTCCATAATTCTTTTTTGACTAGCTATTTGTCTTTCAAGCTGAGAATTATAAACGCGCAAATTCTCAATCTGTTTGTTAACTTGCTTGAATTCTTGTAACAACGAGTCTGTCTGATCAGCAATTCTGTCGACTGTGATCTGAGATGCTTTTGCATTCTGTACCTTCTCAGCCCCAGCTGATAGTACGTCATCGACTGTAACCTTTGGAGTGATTGATATTGGCTCTACTTCACCTTCTTGCGATAACACCTTTCCAGCCAACGAAAGGCTTAAAATAAAAGATGTCAAAGTATATATAAATAACGATTTTGTTTTCATGATTCCCTCAACTTGGGTATGTCTGCTATTAAAAATTCCGAAAATTATTCTATAGATTATTATTTTTAAAAAATCGGGCTGTCTTTTTATCAGTCTGAGCCCAAGAAATCAATTATCTTTGCGCTTTAATCCATAATTAATCCGCCATTCACCTTGTTAAAATAACATGCTGAGTGAACATTTTGTACTGTAATTAGCAACAACTAGACTACAATTTCGCATATCGAGGGTAAATTTTAGGTAGATGTTTTGCTTTAACTTAATTTTTCCAATGTGACGAACTTATATTCTAATTCATTTGCCGTCATCCGTTCTGAATGATCAACACTTGTCCATATTTTGTAGTCAATAACAGGAAAAAATGCATCGCCATCAATAATCAAGTCAACCAACGTGACATAGATTCGGGAGACATCATCGAAAAACATACGATAAATTTGCTCTCCCCCAACTATCATTATTTCTTCAGATCCTCTGCTTTTGGCAAAATCTTCAGCCATGCGAAGCGCATCAGATTTATTATTAGCTAAAAAGATTTGATCATGTGATAGTTGCTGAGTTCGACTAAGAACGATGTTATCTCTTTCAGGCAATGCACGTCCAATAGAATCAAATGTATTTCTTCCCATTATGATTGGTTTATTAATCGTGTGTTTCTTAAAGTGCTTCAGATCCTTAGGTAAATGCCAAGGAAGTTGATTTGCTACTCCAATAACATTATTCGCTGACATAGCTACTATCATTGATAATTTCATTATACTGCCACTGGAGCTGATATTGCACTGTGATGCTGATAATCTTCTAGATGGATGTCCTCAAATGAAAAATCAAATAAACTCTTGACGCTATCATTTATTGTTAAATTTGGAAGAGCAAATGGTTCTCTCGATAATTGTTCATGAACTTGCTCTAAATGGTTAAGATAAAGGTGAGCATCTCCGAATGTATGTACGAAATCTCCCACTTCATAACCTGATACTTTAGCAATCATGCAAGTCAATAACGCATAAGATGCTATGTTAAAAGGCACTCCCAAAAACACATCTGCACTTCTTTGATAAAGTTGAGAACTTAATTTTCCGTCAGCAACATAAAATTGGAAGAGGGTATGGCAAGGAGGCAATCCAGATTTTACCATCACGGGTATGTCTGCGGGATTCCATGCTGAAACAATCAACCTTCGAGAGTTAGCATTATTTTTTAAGTCAGTCATTAGCTGTTTTAGTTGATCAATACCTCCAAAATCTCTCCATTGTTTACCATAAACTGGGCCCAAATCACCAAATTGAAGAGCGAAATCTTTATCTTCTTTTATTTGCTTCACGAAACATTTCATATGTTCACGCCACTCTGGGGAGTAAATTTTATAATCGTCTTGCTGATTTGTTTCTCGAAGCCAATTTTGATAGGGCCAATCATTCCAAATACCCACTCCATTATTCACAAGATAACGGATATTTGTGTCACCACGAATAAACCAAAGCAATTCATGAGCGATACTTTTGAAATGAACTTTTTTAGTTGTCAGTAGCGGAAATCCCTCTGAAAGATCAAATCGCATCTGATATCCGAAAATGCTCTTCGTTCCTACACCTGTTCGGTCCATTTTCTCAATACCGTTTTCAAGGATATATTTCATTAATGTGTGATACTGAATCAATTTGATCACTCTTTAACTTTTATCGAATAGAGATTTCGTAAAAACCAAAGTCCTAACAAAATCATCGGGATACATAATAATTGACCTCTTGTCATCCAATCAAACATTGGAAGTAAAGCTTGTTTATTTAAAAATTGAGCATCGGGTTGTCGAACGAACTCTACTAAAAATCTAAAAAATCCATAGAAAACTAAGAATATTCCTGCCACTTGTCCTGAAGACCTGGGCCTCCTGGCAAAAATATGAACAATAATGAAGAGCAATATCCCCTCCAAAAATGCCTCATAAAGCTGTGAGGGATGACGAGGCAACCTCAATGGGTCTGCGGGAAATATCATTGCCCAAGATACGTCAGTTGCTCGGCCATATAACTCCTGGTTAACGAAATTACCAAGTCTCCCAAAAAATAATCCTGCCGGAACAAGAGGCGCAACAAAATCAGCTAAACTCAAAAATTTAATCTTATTAGCGCGACTATATAAAAATATCACTGCGGTAACGCCCAAAAGACCACCATGAAATGACATACCTCCTTCCCAGATTCTTAGAAGCAAAGTTGGATCAGCCATCCAGCGATCAGCACTATAAAAAAGCATGTAACCAATTCTCCCACCAAGAATGACTCCAAGTACACCGTAAGCAATTAAATCCTCCACTTTACTTTTTTGAATGGGAGACCAGGGCCGTTGGCTATTTCGTTTTGCTAAGAAAATTGCACAAATGAAACCAGATAGGTATGCAAGTCCATACCAACGTATATCCAATGGACCAATCGAGATTGCAATAGGATCAATGCTTGGGTAACTAATGAAAATAATTCTTCCTTATTAAACTAATTATTTAATTTCTTTTTACAATAGCTAAATTGCAGAGTGGAGAGTCAAACAGTCAAATTCTTTTCCATCGCTGAATTTATTTTCGCAAATTCTTGAAGAGCTTGTTGATAAACCTTCTGCTTAAAAGCTATTACAGCTGTCAAAGGATACCAATAATTTACCCATTGCCATTCATCGAACTCGGGACTCTCTGTCATATCAAGTTTTATCCGAGATTCGTCAGCTAATAACTTCAAGAAAAACCATTTTTGCTTTTGCCCTACGCATATAGGTTTTGTGCGCTTTCTTTGCATGTTGCGTGGAATTCTATATTTAAGCCATTGCCTCGACTCTTGCAACACCTCTACATCACTTTTGTTTAGCCCAACCTCCTCATTCAATTCGCGGTATAAAGCCTCTCGCGGTATTTCATTGCTATCTATGCCTCCTTGAGGAAACTGCCATGATGCTTGTCCAATTCTCTTTGCTAAAAGAACTCTACCCTTGCCATCACTAAGTATTATTGCGACGTTAGATCTATAACCATTCTTGTCCAACAACTTTAAACTCCAAAGTCCTTTCGATTTCATACATCTTATAGGGTTTGGAATCATTCGAGAAGTATCAGAAATAAAATTTAATCGCTTTTAAATTTTTAAAAGACAACTTTTGAGCGGCCTATTTTTTTCTCTGAAATCTTTGATTTGTTATGCAAACGTTTTTGCTTTTGTCGAAAAGACGGTTTCGTGGGTTGACGCACTGCATGAACACGAGAATGAAAGTAAATAAGATCAACTAACCTTAATATCGCATCTTTATGATTTTTCTCTTTCGTTCTGTATCTCTGGGCCTTTATGACTAATATACCTTCTTTATTTATCCTCTTGTCTAGACTGTTAAATATTTTCTGTTTTAGAAGAGTTGGTAGAGAAGATTTTTTTATATCAAATCTTAGATGGATTCCAGTAGAGACTTTATTAACATTTTGCCCGCCAGGCCCCGAAGATCTAATAGCAGATATCTGAACCTCTTCTTTCAAAAGTGCGGAAAGCTGTTCTTTATTCATTTGAATCATTTGATCTTTTTATAAATTCAAACCGGGGTAACTTTTCCCCATTAATCTCAACCACCTCGTGAAACATTGCTTTTGGTCGAACCCAGAGATCAAAATTACCATAGAGGGGTCTGTATAGGACCAATTCTTCCTCAGTTTCACTATGAGTAACAAAATCAATGACCTCATATAATTTACCTTTAAAATGACGATAAATACCCTTGTGCAATTTCATTGTTTGCCTTTAAAAAAAGAGACTTTGGCACTTGCATTGAGGAGGTTGGGAATTTCTAACCTCAATTCATCATTACTCGTTAGTGCACCCACACCAAAGGGAGTCCCGGTCAGAACCAGATCTCCTGGCAATATAGAAAAATATTTACTCGCGTAACATAATATCTCATCTATCCTAAAAATCATCGCGCTAGTATCACCTCGCTGTCGCTCTTTACCATTTATGAATAACTTAAATTGTATGTTATTTAAATTTGTAAAATGATTAGGCGAAATGAAATTTGTTGTAGGACAAGATCCATCAAAACCCTTTGATTTTTCCCAAGGTAGCCCCTCAGATTTAAGCTTATTCTGCAAATCTCTGTATGTGAGGTCTAGGCTTAACCCTATCCCTATTATGGCTTTCATTGCCTCATCTTCAGAACAATTCTTTAATTCCTTTCCGATCAACAACGCTAATTCTGTTTCAAAATGGCATGCTCCAAAGGAACTATCTATTTTGAGTTGTCCGTCGAGCTCTACCAAACTTGTCGATGGTTTTAAGAAAAGGACAGGACTTTCTGGGAAACAATTTCCCAATTCTGAGATATGTTCACTAAAATTCCTGCCCACACAAATTATTTTGCCCAGAGGCAGAGGAGCACACTTATCATTTATTTTGTGCCTGTAGTTACTCATTCTATTTATCCAGAGCTTTGTCTATATTAATTTACCTGGATTCAATATAGCGTTAGGATCAAAAATCTTTTTTATGGATTTCATTAAATTAATCTCATCTTCAGATCTCGAGAACCTTAGAGATTCTTTTTTAAGCAATCCTACTCCATGCTCTGCACTGATGCTGCCCTCATATTTTGAAATCAGCTCACCCAAAGACATGGAGACCCCATCACAAAAAGACTTAAATTGAAGCGTGGACAAATTTTTTGGCTTTAGAATATTTAGATGTATATTTCCATCACCAATATGGCCGTACCATATAATTTCAAAGTCAGGATAATTTTTCTGTGTTAGCTGACTAACATCATTTAAAAAATCAGCCATTTTTGATATCCGAACGGATATATCATTTTTATATGGTTGGAAATGCCAAAGCGTTTCGGAGATATCTTCCCGCAATCTCCATAAAGCCCTGGCTTGGTCGATACTTTGGCTTATTACACCATCGGTAATAAGTTTCTCATCAACACATTTTGAATACACCTCAAATACAGTTTCTGTTTCTATTTCCGTGTTTTCTAACTCTACTAATGCGTAAAATGGTGATTCAGTATCAAAGGGTCGTTGATACTGGTGGGCTCCTACAACTCTACTCAAAGCATTATTGCAAAAAAACTCAAATGCGTTAACTTGCAACATTGATTTACATATTTTGAGCACCTCAGTTAAGTAAGCAAATTTTTCAACCCCAAACACGCAAACTGTTGATGGCTTAGGAGGTTCAGTTAACTGCAAGGTCGCCTCATAAATAATTCCTAAAGTGCCTTCAGATCCGATGAACAAGTGTCTAAAATCATATCCTGTATTATTTTTTACTAATGACTTGTTTAAATTCAGAATATCTCCTGAGCCAGTTACTACTCTAAGCCCAAGTATCCAGTTTCTTGTCATTCCATACCGAATCACATTTATACCACCTGCGTTGGTCGCTATGTTCCCACCGATCTGACTCGAACCAGAAGATGCAAAATCTACAGGATAAAACAAATGATTCTCTGCAGCAGCAACTTGAATCTGCTGTGTCGTAACCCCAGCCTCTGCCGTAATAGATCGGTCATCCAGATTTATCTCTTTAATAATATTCATTTTATCCATGGAAACCACCAATTCAGAATTATTTGCAACTGCGCCTCCACATAATCCAGTGCGTCCTCCAGAGGGTACGACTTTTAAAGAATATTTATTCGCAAACAAAATAATATCTTGTAGTTGTTTTACAGATCTTGGAAAGACTACTGCCTTCGGATTTCCTTCCCAAATAGTTGTTCTATCTACACCATAACTTTGCAATTCAGAGTCACAATAACTGACGTTCTCCGAGCCAATGACCCCGGCTAATCTTGAAACTATATCCATCCTCTCCGTTCAATCCTCACATCACTAAAATATAAAAGTGGCTTGTCTTCCTATTAACTTCAAACAAAATTAGCCAATTAGCTCAAAAAGCAATAAAATACGTGATTATTGCTTAATTGTAAGCGATATTTTCTCTGTAGAGCACTTAGTATTTATAGAGATATGTGGCTAGCCCGTGAAAAGGCTGGGAATTTTAACGCCTTAAACGGTAACAAAAAGTGAGGTAATTATGTCAGGGGAAAGAGTTTCTGGCACTGTAAAGTGGTTTAATGATAGCAAAGGATTTGGATTCATAGAGCAGGAGGGTGCAAATGACGTATTTGTTCATCATAGCGCAATCCAAGCAGAGGGATTCAAATCTCTAAAAGAAGGACAGAAGGTTACGATGGAAGTGACTGAAGGAGAGAAAGGTCTCCAAGCCGAAAATGTAATCGCTGAGTAGAAGCTGTTCATTAAAAAAAACCCCAGCTGAGCTGGGGTTTTTTATTGTTGTTCTTATTTAATCTTCGCTTCTTTATAAATGACGTGCTTCCTGACTTTTGGATCATATTTCTTAATCTCCATTTTTTCAGGCATGTTTCTCTTGTTTTTATCGGTCGTATAAAAGTGACCTGTTCCAGCACTGGACACCAATCGTATTTTTTCTCTCGCTGATTTTGCCATAAAATTACCCTAAATATTTTCTCCACGATCTCTTAGATCTGCCAAAACAGTTTCTATTCCTTTTTTATCAATAATTCGCATCCCTTTCGCACTCACCCGTAATTTGACAAACTTCTTTTCTGTTTCAACCCAAAATCTATGGGTATGCAAGTTTGGTTCAAACCTTCGTCTGGTTCTATTTTTCGCATGAGAGACATTGTTGCCTGCCATTGGCTTCTTTCCTGTTACTTGGCACACTCTTGACATATACGATCACTCCTCGAAAACAAAACAATGCGGCGTCATTAATAGACATCAATAAAAAGAGGGGCTTTATACCAGATGCAGTAATTTATATCAATTCCCGATCGTAGATTTCAAATATGAGCTACTTACCATATCAATGTATAATACAACCTATATCAAAAGATAAACTGCATTTACAAATGGACACATTAATTGACAAAAACATAATAGTCGCCGTGACAGGAGGTATTGCTGCATATAAAAGTGCTGAAATTGTAAGACAATTTACACGAGTTAACGCTCATATTCGAGTGATCATGACGCCAGGTTCGAAAGAGTTCATTCGTCCACTGACATTGCAAGCTCTATCGGGAAATCCCGTATATTCTGAGCTACTAGACGAAGAAGCAGAAATGGGAATGAGTCACATTGAACTCGCAAAATGGGCTGACCTCATTTTGGTAGCTCCAGCGAGCGCAGATTTCATAGCTGACTTCACTCATGGTAAGGCTGATAATCTACTCGGGGCCGTTCTGCTGGCAACAAGTGCAAAAGTAGTGATTTGCCCGGCCATGAATGCTTCAATGTGGCTACATCATGCGACAAAAGCGAATGTGGAGACATTACTCAGCCGCGATATAAAAATTATTGGCCCAGACATCGGCATCCAAGCCTGCGGTGATACTGGACCCGGCAGAATGAGCGAGCCAACACACATTTTTGAGCAGTGTGCACAATGTTTTAATGAAAAGATTTTTGAGGGAATTAAAATAATAATAACGGCTGGTCCAACAAGAGAGTGGCTCGACCCGATCCGATTTATATCGAATCAAAGTTCTGGGAAAATGGGATACGCCATTGCTCAGGCAGCAGTAGATGCGGGAGCAGAAGTTCTGCTAGTTTCAGGGCCAGTGGACTTGATACCACCTAAAAAAGTTCAGTTTCACTCTGCTATGACTGCTCAAGGAATGCTAGATCTCGTCTTAGAACATGTAGCTAATGCACATATATTTATTTCCACAGCTGCTGTCGCCGACTATGCTCCCATTAATATCGCTAAAAATAAAATCAAATCCGATACTAAAACAATATCTATTACACTTAACAAAAATAAGGACATCGTTAAAACAGTCGCAACAGAATATCCAAATGTCTATGTTGTAGGTTTTGCCGCAGAAACAAACAATATTTCGGATTATGCTAGGAGTAAATTAGTCTCCAAAAAATTAAATGCCATAATAGTAAATGATGTGTCGAGGAGTGATATTGGATTCAACAGTGATGATAATGAAGTCACTTGGATCGATAAAGAAACCGAGTTAGAGATCCCAAAAATGAGTAAAACACAATTAGCGCATAAATTGATTGAGCTGATAAATCAGAAAATCAAAAATTAAATGATTTATTAATTTGCTTCGAAACATCCTAAGCAAAGTTATAACCATCAGAGATTTTAAATGTTTATTAAAAGCTATTTTCACCATAAACTAAGACAAAACTCTTGAGTTAAATTTCAAAATGGCAGGTAAAACCGGAAACAGGCGTCAAGAAATCTTGCAAACACTCGCAAGAATGCTTGAAAAGCAAAACACAAAAATTACGACTGCATCATTAGCGTCAGAATTAGACATATCAGAAGCTGCGCTATATCGTCATTTCCCCAGCAAAGCGAAAATGTTTGAAAGTCTAATAGACTTTGCAGAGGAAACAATATTCTCACGAATTAAAAGCATCTCTTCAGAAAGTGACGATTCATTGAATAAATGTAATCGAATCATAAATCTAGTGCTCAACTTTTGCTCGAAAAATCCAGGGATAACTCGTTTATTGATAGGCAACTCTCTGGTCAGTGAATACGCGTCTCTAAATACAAGAATTAAATCAATCCACGAAAAGCTTACACAGAACTTCAAAGCTATCTTGGCTGTAAGACAAAACAATATGGGTGACCTGATAAAATACTCTGTCGATGACTTGGCAAATCTTTTCACTAACTTGATTGAGGGTAAAATTAACTCATTTGTTAGAAGTGATTTCAACAAAGATCCATTGACGAATTTCAATAGCCAGTGGCAAATGATCAAAGATGGAATAGAGTAACAAGCCTAATTAACTCCAAATTTCTCTCTATATTCTGAAATATTTGATAATAACTGCTTCGATGATTCGTGTTGTGTGACGTGCCGTATAATATCGTCAATGTCTACAATGCTCACAATTGGAATTTCATAATCTCGTTGAATCTCTTGTATCGCAGAGTATTTAGTAAGGCCCTTTTCCTTTCTATCTAAGCCCACTATGATACCAGTGACATTTGCACCTGCTGAGGCAATTAGATTTATTGACTCTTTTATAGCAGTGCCTGCTGTAATTACGTCGTCAACTATTACCACGTTACCACTGAGCTTCGCACCAATCGTCAGCCCAGCTTCCCCGTGCTTTTTTTCCTCTTTCCGATTAAAACAATAAGGTATATCAATTTTATACTCTTCACTCAGGGCAATTGCTAAGCCTGAAACCAATGGTATGCCTTTATAGGCTGGTCCAAATAACATATCAAAATTTAAATCCGATTCTGAGAGGGCGGCCGCGTAACAATTAGTTAAATCTTTTAAAGCTCTACCCGAATTGAACTTGCCGGCATTAAAAAAATAGGGAGATATTCTTCCAGATTTTAGCTTGAAAGTCCCGAATTTCAGAGCTCCGCAACTCAGGGCTGTCTCAATGAAATTCTCTTTATAACATGTCATATTTAAATCTCTAAGATTTAGTTTGTAATTCCAACAACTCTTGTATTCCCACTTTAGCTAATTCCAACATCCCGTTTAGTTCACTAGAACTAAAAGGATCATGTTCAGCAGTGCCTTGAATTTCAATAAATAAACCACTTTCATTCATGACCACGTTCATATCTGTCTGGGCACTTGAGTCCTCAACATAATCCAAATCAAGTACTGGTATATTATTTACTATCCCAACAGATACAGCGGCAATTTGATTAGTCACGGGGCTTTCTATCACTGCTTCGCTGACAACGAGGCTATTCATTGCATCATTTAATGCTACCCATGCACCTGTAATTGAGGCAGTTCTTGTACCTCCGTCTGCTTGAATCACATCACAATCAATAAATACAGTCCGCTCTCCGAGTCTGGACAAATCTACAGCTGCTCTCAATGAGCGCCCTATTAGGCGCTGAATTTCTTGAGTGCGTCCTTTCTGCTTTCCTCTAACGGACTCACGATCCATTCTAGCTTTAGTAGATCGAGGAATCATGCCGTATTCTGCAGTTATCCAGCCAGAATTTTTACCCCTTAAAAATCTAGGCACAGACTCCTCAATACTTGCAGTGCAAAGCACTTTCGTTCCTCCAATCTCAATTAGAACAGATCCCTCCGCAGTGCTAAGGAAATCATGGGAAATTTTAAAATCTCTCAAATCGTGAGGTTGGCGTCCATCATGTCTCAAAACTAATATCCTCTCATTTTTTACACTAAGTGTATCACCTATGAGCATTGCTTTGATAATATAAGCACACACACTTAATAGGGAGAATTAATGCCAAATAGTATGACTGCATTTAGCCGGATTGATGTTAACAGTGAGTTCGGCTCATTAATTTTTGAATTAAAATCAGTAAATCACCGATTTATAGAAATTAACTTTAAAATTCCAGAGCTTTTCAAAAAGCTTGAACTTCAAATGCGTGATCTTTTAAAAGAGGCGTTAGTAAGAGGTAAGGTTGAATGTTCAATTATCATCAATGAAAACACGGTACTCAGTGAAACAAAAATTGATCAAGCGCAGCTTGAAAATTACTTGGACTTGATGCAAAAGGTCAAAAGTAAAGTAGGAGAACCAGACAAAATTTCTATCACTGATGTTCTGAATCTCCCAGGGGTTTTAAATCAGAAACCCGTAGAGTCAAATGGCCTAGAAAAGTTCTGCCTTGAAGGGTTCAAAGAAACTATAAAAAAATTAAAAGAGTTCAGAGAAATAGAAGGTAAAAAATTAAAAAAAGATATAACTGAAAAAATTAAATTCATAGATGTCCATCTAGAAAGTTTAGAGAAAGAGCTCCCAAGACTACTTGACTTGAATAGAAAAAGACTAGAAAAAAGGATATCCGATCTAGCAGTGCAAATTGATAGAGATAGACTCGATCAAGAAATGGTACTTTTGGCAAATCGTTCGGATATTGACGAAGAGATTGTTAGGTTAAGATCTCACAGTAGTGAGGTGATAAGGCTTTTAGATACCGATAATGCAATTGGCAGAAAATTGGATTTTCTAATGCAAGAGATGAACAGAGAAGCCAATACCATTGGCTCAAAATCACTGTCTGAATTCACCAGTAAAGTTGCAATTGAATTGAAAGTTTTAATAGAACAAATCAGAGAGCAAGTTCAAAATATTGAATAATTAAACCTAATGATCTCTATGAATCTGATCGATATAGCCATGGTCAGACATACACTCACCAAAAGATACTAACGTCTCATCACTCATAGTGATTTCATTGGCTTCAGGCAATCGTGAAGCAACTGACGAGCAATATTTTGATAGCTCAGCCGCTTCCTCTCCAGGGGTCAATGGCCCGAGCAAACAACCCCCAAGAAAAAGTGCACTTAAACTCGATAAAAACGTTAATAATTGGTGTTTAATTCTCAAAATTTGTTCCTAAATCAGATCACCTGATCAGACAGCATCTAAAAAATTGCGCACTACATAAATACCTTGAGCTTTCGCAATTATTTGTTCAGCCTCATCTCGAATAATAACTTTTGTTTCAAATTTATGCTGTCCAGAGGATTCAAGATCTTGCCTCAATGCCCTTACAGCAATCTCATCAAACTCCAATTCACCATATATCCCGCTATTTGCTGGATTTATGAAATTGATTTCCAAATTTGCAACAACTGGTTGAAATTGTGAGCTTTCACAATTGTGCATAACAACTAAACCACCTAAATACTCTGCCGTCATCCAGATTGGGCCTGCATGCATAATGTTTAAGTGATTTTTAGTATAATCACACAAAGGGGTGTAACACTTATAGACATTATCTATCAAGCTTTTCGCTTCCAAGCCAATTACTGTGTAGATAGGGCAAAGCTGTCTAGCCTTCTCGGTATATCGCTCAAGTGATAATTTGTCCTTATTTTTCATAGTAAATAAATACGTAAAATAGGTTTGAAATAATGATACTGCAAAAACTTTAATTTTCTAAATACTGAATGTTTTGATAGTGTTAGAATTAAAGAAATCAATTTCTTAAATAAGTATGAAACAAGGACGTCTATTTATAATTTCTGCTCCCTCAGGAGCAGGAAAAACCAGCTTGATTAGCCACGTGACAGATATGCGTTCCGATATCAAGGTGAGCATTTCGCACACAACTCGTCTGCCTCGACCAAAAGAAAAAGATGGTGTGGATTATTTTTTTATACAAAAAAATGAATTTGACGAAATGATCTGTAAAGATGAATTTATAGAACATGCAATCATCTATGACCACAAATATGGAACATCACGAAAATCTGTAAAAAAAATCACGGACGCTGGCCTTCATGTCATACTGGAAATAGACTGGCAAGGCGCAGCCCAAGTGCGGAAGCAATTTAGCTCTACCACCAGCATTTTTATCTTGCCTCCGTCCATGCAAGATCTTGAGGATCGATTAAAAAAAAGGGCGCAGGATGACGACAAAACCATTTCCAGGCGTCTTACATTTGCAAAAAATGAAATAAAGCACTGTATTGATTTTGATTACTTTATTATCAATCAAGATTTTGACATATCGGTTCGAGAACTTTTATCAATAATTGATTCAGAAAAGAATAAAATATCTAATCTTAATTATTCTGATGTTTTAACGAAGTTACTAAACTGACAACCTCAAGGTGACATGTTTTCCCACTTTTTATAATTGGTTGATTGTTGTAATAAATTTAATTCGGTAAAATGTTGGTGGATACAAAGAAGGAAAAATTATGGCTAGAATTACTGTAGAAGATTGTTTAGAAAATGTAGAAAACCGATTTGAACTAGTGATGGTAGGTTCAAAACGTGCGCGGCAAATAGCAGTTGAGGGAAAGCCAGCGCTAATTCCTGAAGAAAATGATAAGCCAACAGTTATTGCTCTGAGAGAAATTGAAGAAGGGCTTGTTAATGCAGATATTCTCACCGAAGTTCCAAAAGATTTTGATATCCTAGACGAAGATAGTCTTGAGACCGAGGCAGATACCTCTGAAACATCTGAGGACGACGCGCCAACTGACACGAGCGATAATTCCGAGTCAGAAACCGATTCAGAATAGATAGTGAACGATTTCGTGAGAGACCTTACTCATGTTAAATGGACTAACAGATAAGCTCTCCAGCTACCTCCCCAGTGATGAAATTACTGCAATAGAAAAGGCCTATCTCTATTCAGAAGAATGTCATGTTGGGCAACTAAGAGAAAGTGGCGATCCTTACATTACTCACCCTGTAGCAGTTGCCAGTATCTTAGCCGATATGAAAATGGATCATGAGAGCTTAATGGCGGCATTGTTGCATGACGTGATCGAGGACACCGGCGTTACCAAGAATCAAATATCACGACGGTTTGGACGCACAGTAGCATCATTGGTCGATGGTGTAAGCAAACTAAGTGAAATAGAGACTGCCTCAAGAGCGGAGCAACAAGCAGACAGCTTTCAGAAAATGACTTTAGCAATGTCTAAAGACATACGTGTAGTAATGGTCAAACTCGCAGATCGTTTACACAATATGAGAACGCTTGGTGTCCTATCTACAGAAAAAAGAAGGCGGATAGCCCGAGAGACGATCGATATCTACGCACCAATTGCGCAAAGACTAGGTATCAACGATGTTAGGCTTGAATTCGAAAACCTTGGTTTTGCTGCAATGTATCCACTGCGTTATCGTCGCCTGCGTGAAGCCCTCAGATCATCCAGAAAAAATCGAAAAGAGCTCATTACCGAAATCCATGAGTCAATGGAAATTCGACTAAATAAAGAAAATGTAAATGCAAAAGTAAAAAGTAGAGAGAAGCACCTCTGGAGCATCTACAAAAAGATGCGAGAGAAAAAGAAGCACTTTAGAGATGTTATGGATGTTTTTGCCTTTCGCCTAATTGTTGAAAATGTTGATGATTGCTACAGAGCCTTGGGCATAGTCCACAATATATACAAGCCAGTTCCCGGGGAGTTTAAGGATTACATTGCGATACCAAAAGCGAATGGTTATCAATCACTCCACACAGTTCTTGTCGGTATGCATGGTGTTGTTATCGAAGTTCAGATACGCACGAGGGAAATGGATGAAATGGCTAACTACGGGATTGCAGCGCACTGGGAATATAAAGCCGGGAAAAACAACATAGAAGTCAGTCAAAGAAAAGCGGCCAGATGGGTACAGGATTTACTTGAAATGCAAAGACAAGCTGGAAACTCACTGGAATTTTTAGAGCATGTGAAATCAGACCTATTCCCTGATGAAGTATATGTATTCACGCCACAAGGCAAAATTATCGAACTCCCAAGTGGAGCAACGCCTATAGATTTTGCGTACTCACTACATACAGACTTGGGTGATAGTTGTATTGCGTGTCATGTAGATGGTGAACTTACACCACTTTCTGAACCTTTAGAGAGTGGACAAAAGGTTGAAATAATAAATACTCCAGGCGCTCAACCAAATCCAAATTGGTTAAACTTCGTGGTCACATCAAAGGCGAGAAGTGCAATAAGACATTTCTTGAAAAATCAACAACATGATGAATCCGTGGAACTAGGGAAAAGACTTTTAGACCAAGCACTTAAAAATATTGGTACTAACTACAAAGAACTCAAAAAATCTCAGATTAAAAAATTACTGAAGGAAACCAAATCCTCCACTTTTGAATTTGTACTTCAACAGATTGGTTTGGGTAACCGAGTGCCATTTGCTGTAGCAAATATCTTAGTTCCAGCTGACAAAAGAAAAACAACAGAGCAGAAAAAAAATTCTGACTCACCGGTTGTGATCGATTCGTCTGAAGGACTAATAGTGCAATATGGAAAATGTTGTCGTCCAATTCTGGGAGATCCAATTCTTGGGCATTTAACGCCAGGGAAAGGTCTTGTTATCCATCGAGATGCATGTAGAAATCTCAAAGAAATTAGGAAGAATCCCGAGAAATGTATGCCTTTAGTTTGGTCTTCTGTCGTGAAGGGAGAATTTGCTGTTGAACTCAAAGTGGAACTTCGGCCTGAAAGAGGATTCATAGCGGCACTCGCATCCAGAATTACAGAGGCAGACGCTACAATAGATCAAATTAGTGTTACTGAGAAAGATGCATATACTAGTATTATTAATATTGTTCTAACTGTTCGAGATAGAGCGCACCTGGCAAAAATTATGAGACGAACACGAAGTCTAAAACCTGTTCATCGTGTTCATCGAGTTAAAAACACATTAGCATAATTTGAAAGGGAAAAAGTATGGCAAATAAAGCAGTAATAAAAACTCAAAAAGCGCCTGCTGCTATCGGACCCTATTCGCAAGCAATCAAAGTGAACAACACCGTTTATTTGTCAGGTCAAATCCCCCTCGTTCCGGAAACAATGGAACTTGTCGGTTCAGATATCGTGGATCAAGCGACTCAAGTCTTTAAAAATTTGTCTGCAGTTTGCGAGGCTGCTGGTGGAACACTCAAAAATATTGTGAAACTAAATATCTTTTTAACAGATTTGAGTGACTTTCAGCTAGTTAACGAGGTAATGAAAAAAAATATGGTTGAACCTTTTCCCGCAAGAGCTGCAATTGGTGTTAAACAATTACCACGAGATGCCAAAATAGAAATGGATGGTGTAATGGTGCTCTAATTTAAGGTAGGTTTAGATCTATCTTTTCAATGATATTCTCGTAACCTTCTTTGTAAGAGGGATATTTCAACCTAAATCCTGTGCCCAATAGCAAATTATTTTTTAACCTGTAGCCTTTATGGGAATCCTCAATTTTTTTATCCAAAGTCACATTCAACTTTTTAGCTAACCAAAATCTAATATCAGTCTGTTTCACTGGAACATTATCAGTACCAATATAAAGATTTTCTAGTACCGAACCATCTACATGTCTGTCTACAAGAAAAGCGATAAACCTCACGCAATCTTCTATGTGGATACGATTAGTCCAAGTATCTGAGGATACGTTACCACCGAATCCATTTAAAACACTGTGAAGCAGATGACATCTGTGTTCACCATATATCCCTGAAAATCTAATGATCACCGTTTTTCCGTCATAAGAGTTAATTTTGTTTTCTGCACAAATAAGTGCCTTAACATACTCATCAGAATTTACTAATGGAGTACTCTCATCAACTGTAGCTTCATTCGAATCCCGATATACCCTTGTGCTAGAAACCCAAATAATTAACTTTGGCTTCTTTAAAGCATTGTCCAACGCGTACTTAATTGAGGAAGCTCCCTCAAAATATGTAGTCCAATATCCACGAGGACTGTATTCGTCTGGCGTGAGTGTCACGATAACAATATCAAAATCTTTAGACATAACAGACTGCATATTCTCTCTGTCCAAAATATCTGCGAAAATAGGGATTAGAGGCGGCTGAACATTAGCTATCTGACGACGAACTCCAAAACATTGATGAAAATCACAGACATATTTACCAAATCGGTTACCAATATCACCGCAACCCAACCACAATATTTTCAAAGTAAAATTCCCATCACTATTTTTGATACGCGACTATCTAATATTTTAAGCCGCAATAAGCTTGCTTATTACTTCCTCTGGTATTATAAATTCTAACTGTTTATACCAAATTTAAGAAATGATAGGTCAAATTACTAGGCACGCGTCTCTTCAAACTTTAGAAGGAGTAGGTCCAAAAATATCTGAAAAGCTTGAAAAAATTGGTCTACTGACTTACTCAGATATACTCTTTCACCTGCCCCTACGATATATCAATAGAACCGAACTAACGGCTATTAAAGACATAAATGCTAATCATTACGCAGTTATTGAAGGCTTCATTGAGTCCAATGCCGTAGTTTTTGGCAGAAAGAGATCGTTTATTTGTAAAGTTACCGATAATACAGGCTCAATAGTAATGAGATTATTTCGGTTCAGTAATTCACAAAAAAATCAGTTAAAAACGGGTTCTCATATACGGTGTTTTGGAAGGGCTCAAAAAGGACCATCTGGACTTGAATTTTATCACCCAGAATATATCTTAGGAGCAGTAGAAAAATTGCCTCCTCTTGATAGGACGTTAAGTCCCATATATCCGAGTACTTCAGGAATTTCGCAAAATAAACTCAGACAAATTAGTAAACTAGTTTTCGAACATTTAAAGCCAATAAGTAGTCAAATAACTCAATTTGAAGATCTTAAATTTCTTCACAATCCACCTGCGGATGTTGATTTAAAAAGTCTTGAATTAGGTATTAATCCAATACAAAAAAAATTAGCACTTGAGGAGCTTACCGCTTTTCAGATTGGATTTCTTACTCAAAGACAGACAATCAAAAATTTTATATCTCCCCCAATTAAAAGAAACCTTAAATTTGAGGAAATTTTTCTCAAAAACTTAGAGTTTCAAATGACTAATGCCCAGCATCGAGTAGTTTCAGAGATAGCCACCGATATATCATCTTCGAAACCAATGCTAAGACTTATCCAAGGAGATGTTGGATCCGGTAAAACGGTGGTTGCTGCCTTCTGCGCACTTCAGCTACTGGCGAATAACAAACAAATCGCATTGATGGCACCGACGGAAATACTTGCTGAACAGCATCGACAAAATTTTGTTAAATGGTTAGCCCCCTTCGATTATAAGGTGGAGCTCTTATCCGGTAAAATTAAGGGGACCAACCGCACAAAAATTAATCAAAAATTAGAAAATGGTTCAATAAACGTTATTATTGGAACTCATGCACTCTTCCAAGAAAATGTGAAATTTCATGCTTTAGGCTTGATCATCATAGATGAACAACATCGTTTCGGTGTAGGTCAACGTTTAGCTCTTTTAAAGAAAGGGTTTCAAGCGCAGTTGGATACTTCTCAATTACCTAACCAACTGATTATGACTGCCACTCCAATTCCTAGAACGCTTGCAATGAGTGCATATGCCGACCTAGACTTTTCAGTAATTGATGAGCTGCCCCCAGGCAGAAAACCAATCAATACGTCCATAATCAGTGGGAATAGAAGAGACCAAGTAATAAGAAAAATCAAAGATATCATTCTTGAAGGAAATCAAGCCTACTGGGTATGCACGTTAATCGAAGAGTCAGATAATCTTGAAGCACAAGCTGCAGAGGTTATTAGTGCCGAATTGAAATTAGCGTTACCTGAATTATCGATTGGTTTGATCCATGGAAGATTAAAAGCAAAAGAAAAAATTGACATAATTAACAAGTTTAAAAAAAAGGAAGTAAGTCTTTTAGTAGCTACCACTGTAATTGAAGTTGGTATAGATGCACCAAATGCTACAGTAATGATAATTGAAAATGCTGAGCGTCTTGGTTTATCGCAATTACACCAGTTAAGGGGAAGAGTTGGTCGTGGAGATGTAGAAAGTTTTTGTATATTAATGTATGACAAACTATCTACTATTGGGCAAAAAAGAATGCAAATAATGCGTGAAACAAATGACGGATTTAAGATAGCAGAGGCAGATTTAGAACTCAGAGGTGCCGGAGAGATTTTAGGTACTCGTCAAACAGGTGATATCTTTTTTAAAATAGCTGAACTCCCGAGAGATGCATCATTATTAACTCAGGCAAAAAAAGACGCTAACAATATTATTGATAATGATCCTGGCTATGGTAAGGAACTTGTAAGAAACTGGCTGTCAAAGGCTGAAGACTTCTCTCTCGCATAAGGCTATAGGATAAATCTGTCACCTCTTCTCGCAATGTTAAAACCCTTGTTTTTCACAAATTTACTTTCCTCGCTGTCAACATTAAGCAAGGGATTTGTATGGTTCATATGAATAAACCAAACTTTACCTCTCTCTCGATAAGGTAGCTTTGAAAGCAGTGACATCGATTCAGTGACGAAGGGGTGAGGAATTTTGGACATATCTCTGCCAGGTAATTCTCCATCTTTATAAAATGTCGCGTCAATGAGAACATAATTTGACTCTTTTACTACTTCAATCAAACTTTGATCCCATTCAGACCATTTGTTTATGTCTGGAATAAATATCGCCTTTCTATTCGGGCCTCTTATTGAAAATCCTACGGTTTCTGAAAATTCGTCACGATGGGGCACTAAAAAAGGTGTAATAGCAACATTTGATAGCTCTATCGACTTATTTACTCTTAACTGTTTAATTTCGACATTTCTAAGTTTTACCAGTTGACTCCAAGGCCCATTACTTCTTATGAAGTTCTCCATTTCAGGCATTAAATACAAAGGGATCCGTTTTGAACCCATGACCTCTCGGCCAAAAAAAATTAAGCCCGAATAATGACCAATATGAGCATGAGTAATAAAAACTCCATCTAATGAAAATTGGCTCGAAGGCGCCTCTTTTTCAAGAATAATCATTTGCTCTGGCAAATTTGGAGTTGCCTCAAATAAATATTTCTTGCCAACTGGGTCTATTAATGCCAACGAAGTTGGGAAAACTCTCTGATTTGTTTTCCATTCAGAAACACATTTTAAAGAGAAACATCCTGCTTGTGGTGCTCCACCGTCTTGTCCGACTCCGAGTACAAAAAGGTATGGCGACTTAGATTCCACACTTAGAGGAAAAATTAAAATACTTGTAAATAGTAAAATAAATATTGTCGTTTTTTGTTTCGTCGCACACATATCAGGTTTTCAACCAGATAATAAAGTCGCAGCATTTCTAGATTCTTTGCTGTCGATACTGCTTGACTTAATTTTGGAATATGGGGGTCCAACTATGATTTTTATAATTTGATTCCAAGATTTAGCCCTACGAATTTCCTCAAGTATCTCTCGCCATGTATGAAAGGTTATTTGAATCGGGTTATTGGTGCACAAATCCTCAGTTAAACCATAAATAACCTTATCCTCCTCCTTTTGGTAAGTCCCAAAAAAACGATCCCAAATAATCAAGAAATTTCCATAATTCTTATCAATGTATTGAGTATTTTTCCCATGATGCACTCGATGATTTGATGGAGTATTAAAAATACCATCGATCCATCCTAATTTACCAATAATCTGGGTATGTCCTATCACACCCCAAAATGTTGAAATCACTCCCGCAACTGCCGTAACAGCTGGATCGAACCCAAAAAGCGGAAGACTTATGAAAAAAGGTACCTTTGATATCGGACCAAACCATGCTTGACGGAATGAAACGGAAAAGTTCATCTCAGTGCTTGAATGATGATTCATGTGAATTGCCCACAATATACGCACTCGATGAGATAATCGGTGATACCAATAAAAAACAAAATCAATCGCAATAAAAGTTGTTATCCAAAGAAAAAAAATAGGAATTTGATTCGCAAAGTTGAAAAGCCTGAATTCGTATAAGTTAAAATATAAAAATAGAACCGATCCTTGAATTAACAAGGCGACAAATACATTTCCAAGAAGCAGACCCATGGTTCCTAGGAAATCTGATAAGTCATATACGCGGATATTTTTAAATGCTGAGAAGATAGCCTCAAAACATATAAAAAATAAAACTAAAGGAATTGCTACTTGGTATATGCCTGAATAATCAACTATTTCCAAAGTATTTCTCCAAATCAAAATTCTTAATGGTGATTTTCTGGATGAATTTTAAGTGCAGGCAAACTGCCACTTTCTAAAAATTTTAAAAATGCACCACCGCCAGTGGAAATATATGATATGTCTCGCGCAATATTGTATTTTTCAATTGCAGCGATTGTATCGCCACCACCTGCGGCGGAAAAAGCTTTACTTTCAGCAACTGCTAGGGAAACATTTTTGGTGCCTTTACTAAATTGTTCGATTTCAAATACACCCAACGGTCCATTCCAAATAATTGTTTTAGAATTTTTTAGTATTTTTGAGATTTTTTCTAAAGTCGCAGGACCTAGATCCAATATCATCTCGTGTGAATGAATATTATCTACCATTTTAATGCTACCTACACTTGTGTCTAACAAGTCATTAGCTACCACTACATCCATTGGGACAACAACCTCAACTAATTCCATAATTTTTTTCGCTCTTTTTACGAGCTTCTCTTCATATAATGATTTACCAATCTTTTTGTTTGCAGCGACAAGAAATGTATTCGCTATACCGCCGCCAACAATTAAATAATCTACCCTTTGTGATAAATTCTCGAGAACCCCCAATTTAGAGGAAACTTTCGATCCACCAACGATTGCTGAAACAGGTCTTTCAGGATTATCAAAACACTTATTCAAGCTTTCTATTTCTTTTTGAAGGAGAGGTCCAATGCACGCTTTACTTGCGTATTTTGCAACTCCTTGAGTTGAAGCTTGCTCTCTATGGGCTGTCGCAAACGCATCCATGACAAAAATATCACATAAGGATGCATACTTTTTTGAAAGCTTCTCACAATTTGATTTTTCTCCCTGATTGAATCTTACATTCTCAAGAAGAATTAGCTTTCCTACCATATCTGAAACTTCTGAAAAACTAGAACATACTGAAACTGTTAAATCTAATTTTTCTCCTAAATATTTCGCTATTGGCTCTAAAGAATATCTTTTTTCAAATTTGCCCTCCTGAGGTCGACCTAAGTGGGACATCACAATCACTTTCTTTGCTATCGACAAAGCTTTTTTTAAAGTAGGCAATGCTTTATTTATTCTTATGAAACTAGTAATCATGCCGCTTTCAAGCGGAACGTTTAAATCCAAACGAATGAGGACTCGTTGGTTACGCATATTTACTTGATCCATCGTCAGCATTTGTTTTGCCAACAGTCAATAATATCAAGCAAACGATTTGCATATCCCCACTCATTATCAAACCAGATAAGAATTTTAATAAGCCTCTTCCCACTTACTCTAGTCTGACAGGAATCAACTATGCCACTCCTTGGATCGTGCACAAAATCACAAGATGCTAAAGGCTCATCCGTGTAACCCAGAATACCATGATAACCCTCTAGAGATGCAGATAAAAGTATTGAATTAACGTGTTCAACGGTTGTATCTGTTGAGGTTAAAACTGACAAGTCAATTGCAGAAACATTTATTGTGGGCACTCTCATAGCCTGAGCTTGAAACTTACCTTTCAAATTAGGCATCACCCGGTCGATACCCAGTGCCAGATCAGTATCAACAGGAATAACCGAATGCATCGCTGCTCTTGTCTTTCTTAAGTCAGTATGGTGGTATGCATCAATCACAGGTTGGTCATTCATAGCAGAGTGTATGGTTGTAATTACGCCACTCTCTATACCTAGCTGATCATTGATTATTTTAATCACAGGAACCACGCAATTTGTTGTGCATGAAGCACCAGAAATGATCTCATCCGAGCTATCTAAAAGGTCTTGGTTGACGCCAAAAACAATTGTTTTATCAACATTTTTATCTGCTGGTTGAGAAAACAAAACTTTTTTAGCTCCTGATATGAGGTGACTCTCTGCTTGCTTTCGTTTTGAATAGGAACCACTGGACTCGATGACTACATCTATATTTTGATCTGCCCATGGGAGATTATCGAGGCTTTTATGATGAAAAACCTTAATGTTAGAACCATTTATTGATAAAGAGTTATTAAAAACTTCTATTGAACCATTGAATTTACCATGGGTTGAATCATAACGAGTTAGATGACCCATAGTTTGTATTGATGCGATCTCATTGACGGCAGCAATATTAAAATTATGCTTAGATTCATTTTCAAAAAAAGCACGGAGTAATGACCTACCAATTCGGCCAAAGCCATTTATAGCGACCCTAAGCACTTAAGAGAGCATCTCTTTGGCAGTAGAAACAAGGTTTTCTTTGGTAAAACCAAATTCACACATCAGCTGATTGCCAGGCGCTGACTCTCCGAAACGATCCATCCCAATTATACGACCTGAAAGACCAACAAATTTATACCAATAATCTTTATGAAGAGCCTCCACCGCAATTCTATTTGTTATCTCGGGAGGTAAGACAGTGTTTTGATATTCTTGACTCTGTTCGCTAAAAATTTCTGCACAAGGCATAGAGACAACTCGTACCCTAACACCCTCTGATTCCAAGTGCTCTGCGGCTTGCATTGCTAATCCCACCTCAGATCCAGTTGCTATGAACAAAAGCTCAGGTTTAGGGCAGTCATACAAAATATACCCTCCTTTTTCTATTGCACTCACTTGCTCACTTGTCCGATTTACAGGTTCTAAACTTTGCCGACTAAAAACCAGCGCAGTAGGTCCGTTATCTCTCTGGATCGCGTGTTTCCATGCGACAGCAGATTCAACAGTATCGCAAGGTCGCCATGAATTTAAGTTCGGTGTAACTCGAAGTGCAGTCATTTGCTCTACAGGCTGATGAGTGGGACCATCCTCCCCTAAACCAATAGAGTCATGAGTATATATAAAGATACTTCTGTTCTTCATTAGAGCCGCCATCCTTACTGCATTTCTAGCGTATTCCATAAACATTAAAAAAGTTGCGCCATAATTAATAAATCCCCCATGGAGCGAAATTCCGTTCATGATAGCTGACATACCAAACTCTCTAACGCCATAAAAAATGTAGTTACCTGAAGCATCATTTGAGTCTATTGGTTTTGAACCATTCCAGATTGTAAGGTTAGAACCCGCAAGGTCTGCGGAGCCTCCAAGCAGCTCAGGTAATAATGGACCAAAGGCATTTAAACAATTCTGTGACGCTTTTCGAGATGCTATTTTTTCCGCCTTCTCTTGGCACTGAATAATGTAATCATTAGAGAGTTGATCAAAGTGCTCTGGCAATCTTCCCTCCATTCTCCGCTTTAATTCAGCAGCTAATTCTGGATAGTGATCTGAATATGAAGAAAATAATAGATCCCATTCATCATTTTTCTTTTTCCCAGAAACTTTTGCATCCCATTTGTCGTAAATTCCCTGTGGAATAATAAATGGATCATATTCCCAACCTAAAGCCTTACGAGTTAATTCTACCTCCTCCACTCCGAGTGCTGCACCATGGCAATCTTCCTTTCCCTGCTTATTTGGAGAACCAAAGCCTATGATTGTTTTGCAACAAATTAGCGTTGGTTTATTTTCTTGCTTCTGGGCATCAATTATCGCTTGGGAAATTTCCTCACTATTGTGACCATCAATAGTATCAAGTACATGCCATCCATAAGACTCAAAGCGCTTTTTCGTATCATCACTAAACCAAGCATCTACCTCACCGTCTATGGAAATTCCATTGTCATCATAAAAGACTATTAACTTTCCCAAACCGAGTGTTCCAGCTAAAGAGCAAACCTCGTGAGAGATTCCCTCCATCAAGCAACCATCGCCTATGAAGACATAGGTGAAATGGTCAATAACCTGATGATCTTTTTTGTTGAACTGATCTGCTAAAACTTTCTCAGCAATAGCCATACCAACCGCATTAGCCAAACCTTGACCCAGAGGCCCTGTCGTAGTCTCAACACCCGGCGCATATCCAAACTCAGGATGACCTGGCGTTTTTGAGTGAAGCTGACGAAAATTTTTTATCTCATCTAAGGATAAGTCATATCCAGATAGATGAAGCAGCGAATAAAGAAGCATTGATCCGTGGCCGTTGGATAAAACAAATCGATCTCTATTTATCCAACTAGGATCATTCGGATTATGAGATAAAAAATCATTCCAAAGAACTTCAGCTATGTCGGCCATTCCCATTGGAGCTCCAGGATGGCCGCTATTGGCACGTTGAACGGCATCCATGCTTAATGCTCTTATCGCATTAGCAAGTTTTTTCTTAAATTTCATAATCGATACCAAAAAAATGTAGACAGATATTTTATCTTTGACCCGAATTAAACACCAGCAACCATATGTATATAAAATTTTGTTTATATAAGTACATTTTGATATAATCAAAAAATGGCACAAGCAAATGTTAAATATACGACTTCATCGAAAGATATATCGGTTCTTAACCCGCTATGCAAAGCATTAGGAGATCCTTTGCGAATTGAGATACTAAAAGTTCTTCAAAAAGATGCATTCGGAGTGCTCGAACTCTGCTCAATTTTCAATGTAGGACAGCCTGCGATGAGTCACCATTTAAAAGTATTGTCAAAGAACTCATTAGTTTCTACCAGAAGAGATGGGACTAATATTTTCTATCAAAGAAATAACGTTCAACCAATGAGAAACCTACAAAACTTTCATTGTGAAATTTTTAAAACAATAAACAAATTTAAATTAGAAAGCGGCACGAAAAGAAACATCCAGAAAATAAAAAAAATGCGAGAGAATGCATCAATTAAATTTTTCAACAATAATGCGACGCTCTTCAAAGAAAATCAGGATTTAATCTCTAGTTGGTCTAATTATGGCGACGCCATTATAAGCCTTTTACAAAGATATCAAATCTCTGGAGCTTTAGCTTTCGATATTGGCACAGGCTTGGGTGCGTTTCTCCCAGAAATGTGCTCACTTTTTAAGAGCGTTATCGCTATAGATAATGCGAATAAAATTATAAAAGAATGTAAAAATAGAATGGCGGAGTACAACCTAACAAATGTTGCTTTTCGCGAAGGTGACACTAACAATCTAAAAGAATACCGAGGCCAAATCGATTTTATCGCACTTAATATGATTCTCCATCATAATCCTGATCCTCTAAAAATCATAAAGGACTGTGCAACCGCTCTATCCTCAAATGGATATCTCTTGATAACAGAACTGTGTTCACACGAACAAGAGTGGGCAAAAAAATCATGTGGAGATTTTTGGTTAGGATTTGAACCGGACACCATCAAAGTGTGGGCTGAGAGCATGCAAATGGAAAAAATCGAAAGCGTTTTTATTAATCAACGAAATGGATTTAAAACGCAAATACATATTTTCAAAAAATATAAGGATTAATTATGCAAAACTATAATTTATTTACCTCTGAGTCGGTTTCTGAGGGCCATCCAGACAAAATGGCAGATCAAATATCAGATGCAGTTTTAGATAGTATTTTAAAAGATGATCCCGAATCGAGAGTTGCTGTTGAAACAATGGTAAAGACTGGAATGGCGATAATAGCTGGCGAAGTTCGCACAAATACTTATGTTGATCTTGAAGATGTGGTTAGGAAAGTAATTACCGATATTGGGTACGATAACTCTGATGTTGGCTTTGATGGAAACAATTGCGCTGTATTAAATGCAATTGGAAAACAATCTGGTGATATTGCTATGGGAGTGGATGCCTCAGAAACAAAGGACGTTGGAGCAGGTGATCAAGGCTTGATGTTTGGCTATGCAACTGACGAGAGCGATGCGCTTATGCCAGCTCCAATTCATTTCTCTCATCTTTTAGTAAAGAAACAGGCCGATGTAAGGAAAAATAATACACTTCCTTGGCTACGGCCGGATGCGAAGAGTCAACTCACGTTCAAATATGAAAATGGTAAACCCGTATCAATAGATGCTGTTGTTTTGTCAACGCAACATTCTCCAAATGTTTCATTAAGTGACCTTAAAGACGGTGTTATAGAGGAAATAATTAAGCCAGTTTTACCTGAACAATGGATACATAAAGATACGAAATTTCATATTAATCCAACCGGTCAATTTATTATAGGAGGTCCTGTAGGAGACTGTGGCCTGACGGGAAGAAAAATAATTGTTGACACATACGGGGGCATGGCACGACACGGAGGTGGAGCTTTTTCCGGCAAAGATCCAACAAAAGTTGATCGTTCTGCAGCCTATGCAGGTCGATATGTAGCTAAAAATATTGTTGCATCGGGATTAGCTGAAAAGTGTGAAATTCAAATATCGTATGCAATAGGAGTCTCAGAGCCTACATCCATAAGCATTGATACATACAATACTGGCAAGCTTAAAGATAGCGTCATTGCAAACATTGTTAAGGAAGAATTTGATCTGCGTCCCAGAGGATTAATCGAAATGCTAGATTTAAAAAGACCGATCTACCAGAAGACTGCGGCATATGGTCATTTTGGGAGAGACGATATCGATCTTCCCTGGGAAAAAACTGACAAATTAGATGTACTAAAAAAATATTTATAAAACCAATTAAAAAGGACTAAAATAATGAATTCAACTGCAGAGAATTTAAATCAAAACTTCAATGATTTTAAAGTAGCAGACATTACTCTAGCTGATTGGGGTCGAAAAGAAATAGCGATCGCAGAATCAGAAATGCCTGCATTGATGAGTTTAAGATCCAAATATCACGATGAACAGCCTTTAGCGGGAGCAAAAATTCTTGGATGTATTCACATGACTATCCAAACAGCTGTTCTAATTGAAACATTAAAGAGTCTAGGAGCTGAAGTTAGGTGGACTTCATGTAACATATTTTCTACTCAAGATCATGCAGCAGCCGCTATAGCAGCAGGAGGAACTCCTGTATTTGCTTGGAAGGGTGAAACCGAAGAAGAGTACGATTGGTGTCTTGAACAACAAGTACTGAAAGACGGAAAACCTTGGGATGCGAATATGGTGCTCGATGATGGAGGAGATCTTACTTCGTTACTTCATAAGAAATTTCCACAAGTTTTAGACAACATTCATGGCATTACTGAGGAAACGACTACTGGTGTTCACCGATTATATGAAATGTTGGAAAATGGCGAGCTTAAAGTCCCTGCAATAAACGTAAATGACTCAGTAACGAAGTCAAAATGTGATAACAAGTATGGATGTAGGCACAGCTTAAATGATGCCATAAAGAGGGCTACCGATCACCTATTGTCGGGGAAAAAAGCAGTTGTTGTAGGGTATGGTGATGTCGGCAAGGGATCTGCCCAATCTCTTCGGCAAGAAGGGATGATTGTAAAAGTTACTGAAGTGGATCCAATATGTGCAATGCAAGCGTGTCTTGATGGGTTTGAAGTTGTTTCAACCTACCTTAACGGGCATCCCTCCAATGGAGTAGACACGACACTACTAGAGAACACAGATCTTTTAGTAACTAGCACAGGTAATTTTAATGTTTGTGGTAAAGACATACTCAGTAATTTAAAAAGTGGCTGTGTTGTTGCAAACATAGGACATTTCGATAATGAAATCGATACTGCATACATGAGAAGTAATTGGTCATGGGAGGAAATTAAGCCGCAAGTTCATAAAATTTATAGAAGCGAAAATTCAGACGATCACTTGCTTTTACTAGCTGAAGGGCGATTAGTAAATTTAGGAAATGCAACTGGACATCCGAGTCGAATAATGGACGGCTCGTTTGCTAATCAAGTTTTAGCACAAATGGAGCTTTTTAAACGCAAATTTGCCGACAAAACCACAGAAGAGAAAATCAAAAATTTGCGTGTTGAAGTGTTACCTAAAAATCTTGATGAGGAAGTTGCTAGTTACATGGTGGCTGGGTTTGGAGGTACTATTACAAGACTTACTGAAGAGCAAGCTGACTATATAGGTGTATCACTAAATGGTCCATTCAAAAGTGACAACTATAAGTATTAAACCGTGTTACTCCAAGAGTTTAGAAAAGTGCTCTAATGCGTTTGAGGAATCCACATGAGGGTTCCTCGAATTTTTATCTTTGATATCATTGATTCGAATGACGAATACATATTAGATCGTGATCAGTCTCATTATCTAAAAAATGTGCTAAGACTCAAAACGAGTATGAAAGTGCGCTTATTTAATGGATCTGGTTATGAATATCTCGGAATCATCAATAAAATTAGTAAAAACAGCGTAAATGTAGCTGTTTTATCTAAAGAGAGAAAACATAACGAATCGCCACTAAAAGTAAATTTAATAATCGCAATTTCAAGAGCCAGCAAGTTCGATTACTTAATACAAAAACTAACAGAACTTGGGGTTTCCTCAATCACACCTATCCAATCAGAACGGTCAGAAATAAAAATTAGGTCAAAAGATCAAAGCAAAAAAATTGAGCACTGGGGAAAAATAGCCATTAGTGCTTGTCAACAGTGCGATAGAGATGGACCACCTAAAATCCATTGGATTGGAAACTTTTCTAGCACTGTCACTACAAGATCAGAGAATGCGAAATTTATGTTGGAGCCTTCAGCCAAGTACACTTTATCCGCAATTACTAAAGAGCCGAAAGAAATTTGTATTTTATCAGGTCCCGAAGGTGGGTTCTCGCCAAAAGAGCGTCTTCTGGCCGACGAGCACGGATTCAAACCACTGTCTCTAGGACCAAGAATTTTACGTACAGAAACAGCACCAATTGTTGCATTGAGTATCGCTCAGTCAAAATGGGGAGATTGCAAATAAAAGTGCGATATTTATTTTTAATTTTATTAAGTATTACAGTACAAAAAATAGAAGCAAACCCATTGAATCAAGCTGAAGCAATCTTCAATCGCATAGAAAATTCTTTAGGGACTATCGAATGTGATGGTGCAATTAGAGGTCTTGTTTCAAAACTTCTGTTACCGAACAATGAACAGATCAATGGCTCTATTTTTGTCACTGCAGCTCACAACCTTCTGAACAAAAAAACAGACAAACAATTTGAAAAGTGCTCTATTCGCATAAAAAATAGTCGCTTCAATAGGATTGATATAGATAAAATATCAGGGACTATGTTTCAATCGAAAGATAATGCAGTGGTGAGAGCAACAAATGATTTTGTTTTTTTATATTCCAGCAATGAAATACCATCTTCGGGAATCAGATTTACAGAGATTGAGGTAAATCCCATTAATTTCTTCTCAATTGGTTATGATGCGATAGATGAGAAAATTATCTTTTATACACCTTGCAAAAAAATTTACTCGCCAGTGATCAACGAAGATGGTCTATTGTTTCATAATTGTGTATCGAAATCTGGAAATTCAGGTGGGGCTTTACTAGATATAGAATCTGGAAATTTAGTGGCTATTCATGGTGGCCAATTTCTTATTACCCATACTACAAAAAACAGATTTCTAACAAAAAAGACCAAGAAAGTAAGTCATGCTAAGATGATTGATAGAAGCTTTATAACCTCTTTTGAGACTTTTTTGTTTTCTCTAATGCAAAATTAAAGATCAAAACGAATTTTACTAGCATAGCCAGGAATCGTTATTCCATCCAATGAGATGTTGATATCAGATTCATTAATCTGATCTTCACCAAATTTATAAGTGACATCCAAGATTGCTCTCTCAGCTTGCTCTTCATACGTCTTCGCACTTTGCATAGCCACAATCCGTTTTTCATTATAATCAGCCAACATGTCATCGTCGTATTTTCTCGCAAGTAATTCCTCTACTTTTTGTGGTGATATGATATAACCACTAGCATTATTGCCCCCAAAGCCCTTTGAATTAATAAAGGCCACGTGCATTGGATCAGCTTCACAATTTCTATCTCCTAATAAAAACTCTAAACGCTCTTGATTGACATCGTCTGCAACTTTATTGATTGTTTTTATGCCTGGTATTATTTGATAAGAGAACGTACCCAACGCTGATATAACCTGATCTCCACTTGCGGCTGCCATACTATGACCAACATATGACTTAATCGCTGTTACTGGCCAATCAAAAATGTTAAATGCTTGTGCTGTTCGATCGAGTACATCTGACTCCGTTACTCGATTTGCTGGAGTGCTCGAACCATGAGCATGAACAAAACTATTTTTCTTGATCACATCATGACCAACAAGATTCGATGCGGATGATACTGCTCTAGAAAAGCAAAGAAAATTACCTGGACCTGGGGCAGAGATCGATTTTTTAATACCGTCAGCATTAATAAAAGTTCCTGGAAATCCACCATATATGACAGTTCCTAACTCTAAGGCTAATCGATCATCCATCAACACAATATATTGAGAAGCTTCTGCCAGTGTAAAACCACAATTCTCGCCAAAGGGGCGACTTGCAAGCCTCCAATCAACTTTTTCCACACCATCTATCCTTCGTAGCCCATCCTCTGTAACCAATGCACTCATACTTGATAAACCCTCAGACATCTCAGGTGTAATAGGAGCCTCAGAATTGCCAACAACTGCAAGTCTACATTTACCACTTTGTATATCACGGAGAGCGCTATTTACTGTATACAAAAAACTGGCGCAAGCTCCTGTTGTTGCCTCAGTATGACCAATATTTCCAAGAACGTATGCATTGATGAAATCTGCGGGCATAGAGTTCAACGCTAACGGTACTTGCTTGGATGTAGTTCTCTCTCCTCGCAATCTTGCCTTAAACAGACCTCCAAACGCTTCTTCATTGACTTGGCCGAATACACTTGAGGAATAAACACCGATTTCATTAGGACTAACATGCATCGAAAGTTTATCCCAAGAAATGCCAATCGATTTGATAGCATCATTGACGCCAAGAATTGCCATTTGCAATCCTCTAGGATGAAAGCGAGAGGTATAAAAGTCCTTTGGATTAAATCCAGTTGGTAATTGACCGGCGGCTTTTGACGTCAATTCATAGCTGGAAGATACTAAAAATTCAGTGCTACCATTTGTAGTAACCTGAACTTCCGTGTCACTGAGTGTTTTAACTTCCCAACCAGAAGGAATGCTCTGAGGCAAGTCTCGTTTTGACATTTTAAAAGCTAAGTTTTTCTTCGAAGGAAACTCTATTTTTTTGTGGCCAGGTACTCTCCGGCTATCAAAATGCTCAATTTCTCTAATCAAGGTTCCAGAAAGGACCTTTCTTTCATATTTTTCAACAATAACTCTTTTATTTAATGTGTTGCCGGAAACATCAACGTAAGCTTTGTCTTTCCATGACACGAGACCCATTAAGCAAGCCAAGCTTACGATAGTATTTGTCCTGTCAACCTCAGTTAATGAATCTATAACTGTCCTTTTAAATCCCTGATGAAAAGAACTCCGTCCGGACGAATTATATCCACCGAAACCTACAATGACTGGGAGAATTTTATTCATAACGTACTATTCTAAACTTTTATTTTTTATGTAACTTTAATGGAGCCGCGTAAATAATAACAAATAACAAAATTTTATAGTTTTCTGACGTTTATTATGCCTTGTATACAAGATATCTCGCTCTTAATAGAAGAAGGCACTTCTCCTTCAACATCTATTATGTTGTATGCAATATTACCTCTACTCTTATTGACCATATCTATGATATTTAAATTCATGTCAGCAAAAACTGATAAAACTTGACCTAATATTTTTGGTACATTTTCATTCGAAAAAGTAATCCGCGTGCCACCATTTCTAGCCATATTTGTTGAGGGAAAATTGACTGAATTCACGATATTTCCATTGTGTAGAAAATCGATCAATTGTTGGGACGCCATTACCGCACAGTTTTCCTCTGCTTCTTGAGTGCTGGCTCCAATATGCGGCATCAACAGAACATTCTCTAATCCCACTAAACCAGGTAATGGAAAATCACTTATGTAACCACCAATTGTTTTTGATTTTAATGCGTCAATCAAATTTTCAGTATTCACGATCTCTGCTCTAGCAAAATTTAATAATTTCGAGGAAGATTTCATTCGTTTCAAGTTATCTGAATTTAACAGGTTTTTAGTGGAATCAAGGGCCGGAACATGAAGTGTTACAAAGTCAGATTGACTTAATAGGGCATCCAAACTTTCCATTCTTTGTACTTGGCTAGACAACTGCCAAGCAGTCTCCACTGATATTGCTGGATCATAACCAATTACTCTCATTCCTAGATTACAACCTAGATTTGCTACCATAGAGCCAATGGCTCCCAAACCAACTATCCCGAGCGTTTTGCCAAAAATTTCTTGCCCCGCAAATCGTTTTTTTTCTCTCTCCAAAGACTTATTCATTTCGACAGAATCATCAACATTAATAAGCTCATTGGTGTACCTAATTCCTCCGATGATGTCTCGTGAACCAATCAAAAGACTCGCAACTACCAACTCCTTTACGGCATTAGCATTAGCGCCAGGTGTATTAAAAACTACAATTCCCTTTTCCGTGTAATCTGACACTGGAATATTATTCACACCAGCACCCGCTCTAGCTATCGCTAAAAGTGACTTAGGAATAGAAACACCATGAAGCTTGTGACTTCGCATCAAGTACGCATGAGGCTCAATGATGTCATTCCCGATATTAAAGTCCTCATTATTGAAATTATCGAGGCCTGCTTTAGCTATCGCGTTAAATACTTGTATGTTAAACATTAATTTTCTCTCTTTTTTATTTTACCTTATGAAAAGCCCAATCTATCCAAGGAAGTAAAGCGACCAAATCTGCCTCTTCTACAGTAGCTCCGCACCATATCCTAATGCCAGCAGGAGCATCTCTATATGATCCAATGTCATATGCAACATTCTCTGACTCTAAAAGTTTAATAAGCGATTTAACTTTATCTGCAGTCAGACTTAATTTTAAACATACGCTCGTGTTCGATACTGTTTCAGGCAGGGACGCTAAGAAATCAATCCAGTTTCTTTCATCAACAAAATTTTTCACTATTTTTAAATTGTGCTCCGATTTTTCAATAGCTCCTCTCAGACCTCCTATCGAACGAATCCAGGCAAGAGCATCCAAATAATCTGCCACACAAAGTAAAGATGGCGTGTTTATTGTCTGACCAGTAAAAATACCCTCAATTAACTTGCCAGATTTGGTCAACCTAAATATTTTGGGTAACGGCCATTTAGGCACATAAGTTTCAAGGCGCTCCACCGCTCTTGGGCTCAAGATTAACATTCCGTGGGCACCTTCACCACCCAAAACTTTTTGCCAACTAAATGTTGTCACATCAAGTTTTGACCAAGGTAATTCCATAGCAAAAACCGCAGAGGTTGCATCACAAAAAGTTAACCCTTTACGATCACCAGAGATCCAATCTGCGTCAGGTACTCTTACTCCTGAGGTGGTACCATTCCAAGTAAACACTATATCGTTCTCACTATTTGTTGAAGCGAGTGGTGGCAAATCACCGTAGTCAGCTTCAAACAATGAAAAGTCAGTTAGCTTCAATTGATCGATAGCATCATTTATCCACCCTTTCCCAAAAGACTCCCAAGCACAAAGATCGACTGGCCGCTCTCCCAACATTGACCACATTGCCATCTCAAATGCTCCCGTATCAGAGGCTGGTACCACTCCCACTCGATAACTACTGGGCAGATTGAGTAACTCAGCCGTCTCTTCACATACTCGTCTCAATAAGCTTTTCCCAACCTCAGACCGATGAGATCTACCCAATGCGGAAATATCAAGATTTTCAATACAATATCCAGGTCGTTTTGAACATGGACCTGAAGAAAAATTAGGGTTAGATGGTTTTAAAGACGGTTTCATTTTTGACACATAAATTCAGTGGGGTGAAGATGAATATAACTTTAGGTATGCAGTAAGCTATTGCTTTGCTTGTCTCTCTTTTTCAATAAGAAACGAGGCTATTCTCAACATGCCATCAAAGCCTTTACCCATCCTGGTCGTTATTCTATATTTTCCGTTGACGATTAACTCAGGTGTTCCCTGAGTTCGGTAACCCTTAATTCGAGATTTAGCTTGATTAACTTGACTATTTATACCGAAAGAGTTGTAAGCTCTCTCAAATTTATTTTTATCGACTCCGTGTTTCACAAATATTTTTTCAATGTCTGATTTTGATTGAATGGTCTCTTTCCTGACATGAATTGATTCAAATATGTCGACATGAGTTTTATCTATTACTTTCAAAGAGCGCGCAACAAAATATGCCCTTGCGTATGGCTCCAAACTTGGGTGCCATATCGCTGGTGTCCTTTGAAAGTCGACATCAGCTGCTAAATTATTTACCCATGGCTTCATTACTGTTTCAAAGTTGTAACAGTGCACGCATCCATAGTGAAAGACTTCATTTATTTCTATTTTGTTGGAATCAGCTGTCCTTATCGATTGCGGAAGAACCTCATAATCAGAACCCGCCCTGTATACTTCAGCGCTTAACGTAAACGAGAGGAAAAATATAAACGAAAGAAGGTAAGAAAATTTTGAGATTAATGTAGTCATATAATAAGAGACACTACCAATGAAAATTAATTCAACCCAGAGATGTAATTAGCAACAGCCTTTATTTCTTTATCACTTAAATTTGCTGCCACCCCTTGCATGATAAGCGCATTATTACCTCCAACTCTCTCACCTCTCCGATATGCCAGTAACTGTTTTTCAATATATTCTGCGTATTGACCACCCAAAGCCGGATATCCAGCTGGTTCATTACCGTTACCTGAAGGCGAATGACAGCCTGTACATGCTGCTACACCATTAGCAATATTTCCTCCACGATAAATTCTCTCTCCAAGTTTCAAGGCTTGCTGTGGATCTGTTATACCAATTAATTCGATTTCTTTCGCACCAGCAATTGTTCTTTTCTGTCTGTCATAGTAAGCGGCCATATCCTGCAGATCCTGATCTGAAGATTGATCAAGAATACCCATCATTTCCATGATTACTCTTTCACCTGATTTAACTAAACGAAGTTGTTCCGTTATGTACTTTTCACCCAACCCTGCTAATTTTGGAAAATTAGGCACTAGACTATTCCCGTCCATACCATGACATCCGGCACAAATAAGTACTTTATTCTCACCCACATCTGGATCACCTTCACCGTGCGCCCAAAAGGAGAACGAAAAAGTTAACACGCTTATAAGAAAATAATTTTTAAACATCGATATTTCCAAATCGCAGTATGATTAAAGCTTTATTATTGATACAGCCAAAACTGGTGTTATTAAAATATAGACGGCATTATATAACATCTACCGTCTTTTTCTAACTAACAAAATGCTAAAACAAAGCTAAAATGACGATCATTAACTTCCAAACAGCCACTTTCTTATCTAGTGCACCCTCATTGTCAAAATGTCCTCCAGATGAGGGAATTGAGGTAGCATTTGCCGGTAGGTCAAATGCTGGAAAATCAACTGCACTTAACACTTTAACAAAGAATAAAAAATTGGCAAAAACAAGTAAAACTCCTGGTCGTACCCAATTGATTAATTTTTTTTCGTTAACAGAAAATCAACGGCTAGTAGACTTACCTGGCTATGGTTATGCAAAGGTCCCTCTTGAGATTAAAAAAAAATGGGATATCAATCTATCAAATTACTTAAGATACCGACAGAGTTTGAAGGGACTCATTTTAATGATGGATTGCCGTCATCCTCTGACACGTTATGATCAGCAAATGCTTGACTGGTCATCACAAACAGACATAAATATACATATCTTACTAACCAAAGCGGATAAAGAACGAAATAATGCCTTGAACGCTACATTGAATCATGTGAATCAATTCATCATGAAAACTGAAAAACCGTTAAAAACAGTAACAGCACAATTATTCTCTTCAAAAACAAAACTTGGTTTGACGCAACTTGAGGAGCAAATTAATTTTTGGTTCCAAGAAAGCTCCCAATTCTAATAAGAATCAGGAGCTTCTTGCTACTTAGGGGTCTAACATCTACTAACATCTCTCGGGGGAGATAGAATACAACATTGCGTTGCTCTATCTTTGACACCATATTTTTAAAAAGTTCAAAAGTTTTTATTCATTAAATACTTTTACACTAATGTGCTTCTTCCCAATTTTCACCCACACCCACATCGACAACCAGTGGAATCTTTAAATCAGCTGCATTACTCATTCTCTTCTGTAACTGCTCGATGACAGTTGTAAGTTCGTTCTCAAATACCTCCAATACCAATTCGTCATGTACTTGCATTATTATGCCACTTTTCATTTCAGAGTTTTCAAGCCAATTATCAACGGAAATCATTGCCAGCTTGATGATGTCCGCGGCAGTGCCTTGCATTGGAGCATTAATTGCTGTTCTCTCTGCAGCTTGTCTCCTCATTCCATTTGATGAGTTGATTTCTGGCAAATAAAGTCGTCTTCCAAAATGCGTTTCGACATATCCCTGATGTGCAGCTAGTTGACGCGTTTTATCCATGTATATTTTTACACCAGGATATCTTTTAAAATATGTGTCGATATATTCTGCGGCCTGATTCCTGTTAATACCAAGTTGTTTTGACAACCCAAATGCAGACATTCCGTAAATTAAACCAAAGTTTATAGCCTTCGCGCTTCTTCGCTGCTCCGCTGAGACGTTTTCAAGATCAATTGAGAAAACTTCTGAGGCCGTAGCGCTATGAATGTCCAATCCATCATTAAAAGCTTTTATCAAATTTTCATCCTCAGATAGATGAGCCATTATTCTTAACTCTATTTGAGAGTAGTCAGCTGCAACAATCTTGCAGTTTGGTGGTGCCACAAAGGCCTTTCTGACTCTCCTTCCCTCAGTATTTTTAATGGGAATATTCTGTAAATTGGGATCAGATGACGATAATCTACCGGTAGCAGTACCCGCCTGGTTATAAGAAGTGTGTACTCGGCCTGTCGATTTATTTGTCATCAATGGTAATTTGTCTGTATAAGTCGATTTTAGTTTTGATAATCCTCTGTGTTGCAACAAGATCTTTGGAAGCGAATGACTTATAGCAAGCTCCTGAAGGACTTCTTCTCGCGTGGAAGGCGCCCCAGTTGCTGTTTTTTTGATAACTGGAATTTTTAACTTTGTAAATAAGATCTCTCCAAGTTGCTTGGGAGATGATAGATTAAATTCCTCTCCTGCTTGATCCCAAGCTTCCTGCTCTAACATTGATATTTGAGTCTCTAATTCTGCACTTTGTTCAAATAGAAGTGTTGAGTCAATTAGTGCTCCGCGACATTCTATTCTTGACAAAACATTAATTAAGGGTAATTCAATTTTCTCGAACACTGATTTAAGTGCGTGCTCGTCCTCGATTTTAGACCAAAGATTTTCATGCAACTTTAAAGTTATATCGGCATCCTCGGAAGCGTAAGGAGCAGCCTGATCAAGATCAATTTGATTGAAAGTTAATTTCTTTGCCCCCTTACCTGCAACATCTGTGTACTTCGTTGTAGCTAAATTCAAATAAGTCGTAGCTAAACTATCCATATCATGTCTAGTTGCAATTGAATTAATTACGTACGACTCCAGCATAGTGTCAAAGGAGATACCACAAAGATTTATGCCATGTTGTCTGAAAACACTCATATCAAATTTAATATTTTGACCTACCTTTTTTACATGAGGATTTTCAAGGATCGGTCGCAACTGATTTAGAACTATTTCTTTATCTAACTGCTCTGGCGCACCTAAATAATCATGGCCCAATGGAATATATGCTGCAGAATTTGGCTTGACAGACATGGATATGCCAATCAATTTTGCTGACATGTAATCAAGGCTATCAGTTTCAGTATCGATAGCTAGCAGTTCGGATTTGGTGATCTTGGTTATCCATTTTTTAAGATGAGAGAGCTCCAAAATAACTTCATAATGGATTTCACTACTAACATCGAGTGGTTCTTTGCTCGCATTAGTTTGAGGTTCTGATACCGATGTCTCTGTCGAAAACTGTCCTCGTTTATTTCCTAATTCTTCTGTCCATGCTTTGAACTCTAATTCAGTATAAATTTCTAAAAGCTTGCCTTCATCCAGAGACATTTTTGGTATATTTCCAATATCAAAAGGCAAGACTAGGTCAGTTTTAATTGTTGCCAATTTGTAAGAAAGCTCTACCAACGACCTATTTTCTTCAAGCTTGGCTGGCAAAGACTTTGCACCTCTTATGGTTAATTCTGGAATCGCCTTGAGATTATCAAATATCGAATCGATGCCCCCAAAAGCGGTCAAAAGAGAAACTGCCGTTTTTTCTCCAACGCCTGGAGCGCCAGGAATATTGTCCGATTTATCACCCAGTAATGCCAAATAATCTATAATCAGGCCTGGTGCAATGCCAAATTTTTCAATAACACCATTCTCATCCAATAATTGTCCAGTCATTGTATTGACGAGAGAAATATTTTTATCAACAATCTGCGCAAGGTCTTTATCCCCCGTAGACACAATTACTCTTATATTTTTCTGCGACGCGTTTTTTGCCAAAGTACCAATAACATCGTCTGCCTCAACACCTTCAAAAATGATTAAAGGTAATCCCATTGCCTCTATTATCGAGTAGATAGGCTCAATCTGAACCCTTAAATCTTCAGGCATGGGCGGTCGATTAGCTTTGTAATCAGAGTACAAATCGTCTCTAAAGGTTTTCCCTTTAGCATCAAAAACGGTAATAACATCACTCATTGGATAATCTTTCTGGAGTCTTTGGATCATATTAATGACACCTTTGACAGCGCCTGTTGGCGTTCCCTTAGAGGAGGTTAAAGGCGGGAGTGCATGATAAGCTCGGTAAATATATGAAGATCCGTCAACTAAAACTACTGGTTTGTTATCCATTCGAATCAAGTTACTCCATTAATTTTAAGTAGCATACTAGCTACGTACGTCTTATGAAACAAATATCATTTGTGCATTGAGGAAGAATAATTAACTTGCTTTTGTTGACAAAAGGATTTGTTTTAACCGCTTAGTGTTATACTATAACAAATAATTCTTTTTAGATAAATGTTATATTATAACAAAATTAAATAATATGCTGACGAATGCAAAGTTAGTTTTCAACAAAAACATAAATCAAAAACATACGGAAGCAGCAATAAAGCATGCGGAATATCTCTGTTTACAAAAACAACAAAAATTTACAAGCTTACGACGCACAGTTTTTGAAATCTTGTGGGAAGACTATCAACCATTGGGCGCTTATGAAATTAAACAAAGATTATCGATGAGATTGGGGAAAAAAATAGACCCGCCAACCGTGTACAGAGCAATTGAATTTTTTGTGGATTTAGGCCTAGCAAACAAGATTGAATCACTAAATGCTTACATTGGTTGTCCATTCCCATCTAGCCAACGCAGTTATATTTTCCTGATCTGTGAGAATTGCAAAAATGTGGCAGAAGTATCTACAGGCTCTGTGGACAACTCACTAGCATTAATTATGGAAAAATTAAAATTTAAGCTTAGAAAACAACACATCGAAGTCAAAGGAATATGCTCTAAATGCAGTCCTTAACTTTGAACAACTAGAAGACATATGCGATCGAACGCCATGTTTGTCTCAACTTTTCTGGTGTATGAGGCACCTTAAAAAAGCCGTGGTAATCTCCTTTTGGATTAATTAATAATATTTGAGTGCTATGATCTACCGTATAGTTACTGCCATCCAAATAGACCCTGTTATAAGCAATATTAACTTCACTTGCGAATCTTTTTATGTAGTGCTTATTTCCTGTAACTCCAATAAATCGAGGGTTAAAGTAAGGGATATAATTTGCTAATTCCTCTACCGAATCTCTTTCTGAGTCTAGTGATATTAAGACTATCTGTAATCTGTCTTTTTCTGCCACTTTCAACTTATCATAAGTTTCATTCAGCACAGATAATGTAGTTGGGCAAAAATCTGGACACCGAGTAAAACCAAAAAAAACCATACTCCACTTTCCTAAAAATCTCTCTTTTGAGAAATCTTGTCCTAAATGATCTATCAGTTCAAAGTCACTGAATATGCGTGGCGTATCAAGAACTATTGCACCATTTGCCCTTAATTGCTCTTTTTTCATCACTACGGGTTGATTCATTTTCCACACAAAACCGGCAACCACAAACATCATAAAACATATGATCCCAAGAACTGTTAATCTGATTCCAATTTTTTGACTAGGCATAGATAAATTCCAAAAGTGAACCTAAATCTGAAATAGATAGTGATCTGCAAGCATAACTATGAATAACAATGTCAAGTATGTAATTGAATAACGGAATGTTTTAATACCTGCATCTTTATCTTTGCTACGCAACATTATTACCGCCCAGTATAAAAATATTGAACCAAGCAATAGTTCTCCAACTAAATAAAGAACTCCAAACATACCGGTTAAATAAGGCAAGGTTGTCACAACTAGAAGAAGCAGCGTATACAGAAAAATATTAATTTTAGTATATCGCTCTCCGTGAGTGACAGGCAGCATTGGTATACCGACTTTTGCGTATTCATCTTTCCTATGAACAGCCAATGCCCAAAAATGCGGAGGTGTCCAGGCAAAAATTATTAGTACAAGCAATAAAGCATTATGATGAATCTCGCCAGTTACCGCTGTCCAACCCAACAAGGGAGGCGCTGCTCCCGCCAAACCACCTATTACTATGTTCTGAGGTGTCGCTCTTTTTAAAAACATCGTGTAAATAAAAGCATAGCCAACTAAAGATGCAAGTGTCAGCCATATCGTTAATGCATTTGTAAACATATGCAATATTGCCACTCCACAACACCCAATAAATGCGGAGAACATAATAGCCTGCAACGGCTTGATTCGCCCATCAGCAACTGGGCGCCCTATAGTTCGGGCCATCTTATCGTCAACATGCCTATCAACTACATGATTAACAATAGCTGCAGACGCGGCACAAAAAGCTATGCCCAAATTACCAAATATCAGAATGGTTAAGGGAACGGCTTCTTTTGTAGATAACATCATTCCTATAACAGAAGTTACCAGCATTAGTCCAACAACATTCGGCTTGCATAGTTCCAAGTAATCTCGCCAACTAACTCCTTTTGCAAGCAATCCTGTATCGTTCATTATTTTCTGTATTCCATAAAGTAATGCGTAATTATCTCATCGGCGAATATTTTAACAGATGTTTTACATCATCAAGTAAACCGTTTGGGTCATGATCTGCTGTATAAAACAATACTGCTTTCCATTCTGGATTCAAAACAAAGTATCTAGGACTCTTCATGTCCCAAGCCGCTGAGGTCTCTAATAGAATACTTTCAAGTGCTTGAGGCTTTATCGACATAATATTCAGAAATGGATTTATTCCCTTGATATTTTCTAACTCTTGATCAGATATTTTATCCAGGTCTGTTAAAAAATATCTCTCAACTCGTAGTGTAGATCTTCCTAATAGCATATGAACTTGTCGCATGTTATATATCATTTGTTCGCAAACATCGGAACACTCGTTTGTCTCCGCAACAAGTATTTTCCACTTGGGCTTCACTGACGGTGAGGACGGAGCGAAAGATCCAAAATCTGCAACAGGTGTGACAATCTCTCCGGTATTAGTTGTTCCAAGAAAAGACATCATCTTTTTTCTTTCGTCTTCAGTTTTTGGAATTAGGAAAAATCCTGAAGCAAGCACAACGCCCATTACTATAAACATCAGCCATATTTGGAGCATTGCGCCATTTTTTTTATTCTTATTTGCTTCCATTCGGAGTTTCCTGGTTATGTTTATGATGCTTACGGCTTAAATCGTGATTTTATCCACTCACCGGCATTAGAATTACTAAATACTGTCATGATTAATAAAACAAACGACATAGCAAACCACTGAAATGCATAGCCAATATGTTTACTAACATCAACTGATACAGTTACCCAATTAGACTCAAAGGCTCCCAAGGACCCCTCATCTAATCTAAGTTGATAACTGAAAAAATCTGAAGATTGATAAATTACCCTGGCTCTATCAACATCTATCGAACCAAGACGTACGGGCCACCGGTCTGGAATATCAATGCCATCATCCAAAGATATACCTCCCTCAATTTTCCTGTATAAAGTACCAAAGAAGCGACCTTTGTCCGGAATAGATTTCAATTCAGGAAGGATATCTCTATCCAAAGATGCAGGAACCCAACCGCGATTAACAAGCAAGTTACTAAGCTTTTCACTGTTGAGAACTTTAAAAGTCAAAGACTCGTATACTTCATATCCTGGTATGTTGTTCTTAACTCTATAGTCAAGAAATACACGTTTAGCGCCGTTGATGATGCCATCAACAAAGACGCTTCTATATTGGAGATCTTGATAGTCATTAAGGGTATTGATGTTCACAGGAGCATAAGATTGATTCTGTTTAAATTGTTCCAGAATTTCAGCCTTCTCATCTGCCCTAGATAGTTGCCAAAAACCAAGCGCTGTCAGAAGCGGAAACAGCAGGCAAGCTAGAACAAGAAGTTTAGAGTTAGGAGTCCACAAAAAAGGTGAGTTAGATCGCATACTTATCAGTTATTAGTTAAAATTAAACAAAGCATAGGAAATTTTATGATCATAAAAACAATTATAGTCCTTCTTTTTATCGGAGTATTGCTGAGCCTTTTCGGAGGGCTAAATTTTCTGGTGAAAGACTTAGGGAACTCGCGTAAAAGATTATTGAATCTTCTATGGTTGAGGGTTATTTTAGCAACTCTACTACTATTAACGGTTTTTATTGGGTCTTACACGGGACACCTGACTAGCAATGCACCCTGGGATAAGAAACTTCATCCAGAAAATACGGTACCTCCAAGAACCTAATCAAACACATAAACAATTAGGAAGAGCCCGACCCAAACTACATCTACAAAATGCCAATACCAAGCGGCAGCTTCAAACCCAAAGTGATCATTGTCTTTAAAATGTCCTCTCAAACCTCTCAAGAAAGAGACGAGCAACATAATAGTGCCCAATGTAACATGTGCACCATGGAAACCAGTTAACAAAAAGAAAGTAGTCCCATAAATACCTGAATCTAATGTCAAGCCCATATGTTGATACGCTTCTATATACTCTTCCGCCTGAAGAAAGAGGAATACGATCCCTAATAAAACGGTAATTCCAAGCCATCGAGTAAATGTTTTTCGATCACCCTCTTTAATGGCATGGTGAGCGATGTTAACGGTGTAACTGGACGTTAACAATATTATGGTATTCCACAAAGGTAGCCACGCTAAGATTCTCTGCCAACTGCTGAATCCTGGAAAACTCATAGCCTGATCGGGTCCCACAAATTTGGCTGATTCGCCATTCGCTGCTTGATCTGGTGTGACTAAAGGCGGCCAAGTTGCCTCATAACCAGGATATAATAATTCAGCATTCGCTGTTGATGCATCCGTAGGGGTATCATCAAATAAAGTAATGGCTGCTTCACCGCCTAGCCATGGATTTACCAGCACCCGAACATAGAATAATGCGCCAAAAAAAGCCGCGAAAAACATAACTTCAGAAAAAATGAACCACAACATACCTAAAACATATGAGTGTTTTAGCTGATTGCTAACCATCCCATTCATATTTTCCTCGATTACGATGCCCCACCACTTGTACATCACAATTGCAAGTATGGCTAAACCAACAAAGAAGACAGTCGCAGATTGTCCATCTATCACCCACATCGCGGCGCCAAATCCCATGGTGCCCATTCCTAGTGCCGCGCCTAATGGAAGCTTACTTTGCTCGGGAACATAATAACTGCCTTGATCTGTCATAAAATTTCTCCTACTTATAGCTGTGTTATTTTTAAATCAGCTACTCGATCGGTAATGTCAAATATCGTATAAGACAGAGTTACCGTGTTTACACTACGAGGCAACTCAGGGTCAATAATAAATTGAACCATTAATTCTGCATCATCGCCAGCATCAAGAGGCTGGCTATTGAAACAAAAACATTCTGTTTTGTGAAAAAAGTCGGCTGCATTGTTAGGAAGTATATTTGGAATTGCTTGACCAACCATATCATTGCCGGTTAGATTCTTTGCAAAAAATGTAATTTGATTTGATTCGCCAGGATGGACAAAAACTTTGTCTTTTACCGGATAAAACTCCCAAGGCATTGTTGCATTGTTGGTTACGACAAATTGAACCTCTACTTGTCGTGTATCATCAATTGTTAATACCTCAGCTTGATATGGACCACCGGTCTTGCCGCCTATGCCTAAAGCCTCGCAGAAAAGATCGTAAAGTGGCGGTAGGACAAATATTGCAAACATAAACATTATGATTGCTCCAATGGTGGATTTAATAACCACCGATTTATTTGCCGATCTTGTCTCCACTAGTTTTTCCTATTTCAACACTGGCGGGGTAGAAAACGTATGAAACGGAGGCGGCGTGGGTAATGTCCACTCTAGACCGTCCGCACCTTCCCAAACCTTTGGATCTTCTACTGGCTTTCCCCAGCCAATTGTTCTAATGACATTAAATAGGAAGAGCAATTGCGCCCCACCGTACATAAACGCTCCAATGCTGGATACCATATTCCAATCCGCAAACTGTAATCCATAATCTGAGTACCTTCTTGGCATTCCCGCTAACCCAAGAAAATGTTGAGGCATAAAAGTTATATTAAATGCAATAAACGCCAACCAAAACTGAACTTTACCCATAGTCTCGTCATACATGCGCCCACACCATTTTGGCAACCAATAATAAATTGCGGCTGTCCCACTGAACACAGCACCTGCAACCATGACATAGTGGAAATGCGCTACCACAAAATAAGTATCGTGATATTGCGTGTCTGCGGCTGCTATCGAGAGCATCATTCCAGTAAAGCCACCAAACGTAAACAGAATTACAAAGGCGATACAAAACAGCATAGGTGTCTCATAGGTAATAGACCCTTTATACATGGTAGTGATCCAATTAAAGACTTTTACTCCTGTTGGAACAGCGATGAGCATTGTTGCATACATAAAGTAGAGTTCTCCCGCAATTGGCATTCCAACTGTGAACATATGATGCGCCCAGACAATAAAAGATAAAAATGCAATCGCTGCGGTTGCATATACCATCGAGGAATAACCGAAAAGTGGCTTTCTACTGAATGTTGGGATTATCTGGGAAACAACGCCAAATGCTGGCAAGATAATTATGTAAACCTCAGGATGCCCAAAAAACCAGAAAACATGCTGAAATAACACAGGATCTCCACCACCTGCAGCATCAAAGAAACTAGTACCAAAGTTAATATCCATTAGCATCATAGTCACCGCACCTGCTAATACAGGCATTACAGCAACAAGTAAGAATGCGGTTATCAGCCAAGTCCAAACAAATAAAGGCATCTTCATGTACGTCATACCTGGAGCACGCATATTCATGACAGTCGCTATAATATTAATAGAACCCATTATTGATGAAGCTCCCATCAAATGGACGCCAAAAATGAAATAATTGACAGTATCTGGAGCATAAGTTGTCGATAGTGGCGCATAAAAAGTCCATCCAAAGTTAGGACCACCACCTTCCATAAATAAGGTAGAGACCAGTATTGCGAAAGCAAACGGGAGAATCCAAAAGCTAAGGTTATTCATTCTTGGTAGCGCCATATCAGGAGCACCAATCATCATTGGGATCAGCCAATTTGCTAGTCCAACAAACGCAGGCATGATTGCACCAAAAACCATTACCAATCCATGCATTGTCGTCATTTGATTGAAAAACTCTGGTTTGATTAGTTGCATACCAGGCTGAAAAAGCTCTGCCCGAATAATCATGGCAAATGCTCCGCCCAATAGGAACATTGCAAAACTGAACCATAAATAAAGTGTGCCTATATCTTTATGGTTGGTACTAAAAAACCACCGAGTGAAAAAGTTTTCTGAGGGTCCGTGAGCCATGTATTTTAACCTCTAGCGTGATTGCTTATAATTTAGAACATCGAGGGGCTGCACAATGTCATTCATATCATTGCCCCAAGAATTACGTTTGTAATGAATAACAGCAGCGATATCTACTTCAGAAAGTTGATCTGCAAATGACTGCATTGCAGACCCAGCAACACCGTTAATCAAAATGCCAATATGATCTTCAATTGGTCCTGTCACAATAGAACTACCGACGAGAGAAGGGAAAATACCTGCGATACCTTCACCTTGAGCCTGATGACATCCAGCACAAGATATTCCGTACACTTCTTTTCCTTTCTGCATTAACTCATCATTGGACCAATCTTTCCCTATTGTTGATGCATAGAGCGCAGCTTCTGCTTTCTTTCCTGCTAGCCATTCGTAGTAGTCCGCTTCTTCCTTAACCTCCACAACTACGGGCATTCTCGAATGGTCCTTTCCACAAAGCTCAGTGCAAGCGCCAACGTAGACACCTGGTTGGTCGGTTTTTGCCCACGCCGAGGTAAATAACCCTGGGATGGCATCCTTTTTAACAGCAAAATCAGGCACCCACCAGCTGTGAATAACATCGTTGCCAGTTATTAAAAATCTTACTTTTTTGTTTGTTGGAATCACCAAAGGTTGAGTAACCTCTCTGAGATAATGTTCTCCCTTAGGAACTCTGCCATACTGTTCATCTTGTGAGGTTCTGAGCTCACTCATGAACTTAATGTCCTCTCCAAGATACTCGTACTGCCATTTCCATTGATATCCCGTGACCTTAATATCTATGTCAGGATTATCGGTATCATAAACTTTCAAAAGAGATGTTGTAGCAGGGAAAGCCATCCCTAAAAGTATAATGGCTGGAACAATTGTCCAAATTACTTCGACTGTAAAATTTTCATGAAAGTTTGCAGCTTTTGCTCCGCGAGATTTTCTGTGCGCAAACATAACGTAGAACATAAAGCCAAAAACCACAACTCCAATTGCGATGCATATATACATCATGAGCATATGAACATCATAAACAGCATTACTAACTTCGGTAACACCTCGAGGCATGTTCAAGCTCCAAAAACCGCTTTCTGCTGAAGCAAAAGATGTTGCAAGGAAAGTGTAAATCGCAGCTATTATCTTAAATAAACGGGACATAAATTTTGATCTCATAATCTTTTTTAAACCTTAGGTTTTACACTCTCACTTTCACAAAATTTCACAAATAGATATTTGTGTAATTTATCTATCGTTAGTATATCAATTATCTATACGATTCACTAGTCAAAATTCGATTAAATACCGCGTATTACTTAAGGATCAAAGGATTTTGCTTTTTGACTGACTGAATGGATATTCAATCAGTCAAAATCGACAAACTTTACTGCACTGACTTTATTGTTTTTTTGATTTGTCGACCGGTTAACACGAGTTTTTAGTTCATTAGGCGGCGATGATATTCGTATTTCGTCTTTGAAGCCACATCGAACACATTCTCTGTAGTTAGTATCATCTTGAGCATAGGCAACTAACTTATCAAGAGCGGAACATTTAGGGCAGATTACGCCAGCTATAAACCTTTTTTCTGTTGAAAACTTCATAAAACCTCGAGCACAATTACATTTATTATACGGAGTAAAACATAATGGATCATCCAGTCAGAACATTCAAAGGAGTCTCACCTTCATTAGGTCAACGAGTCTATGTTGACAAATTAGCTACTGTTATAGGAAATGTAAAACTCGGAGATGATGTCTCAATATGGCCCGGCGCTGTGGTGAGGGGTGACATGCATGAGATTACAATCGGGAAACGAACATGCATACAAGATAATGCCGTCCTACACATAACACATGCTTCTGATTACAACAAAAATGGTTGGCCATTAAAAATTGGCTCCAGCGTAATCGTCGGACATGGAGTGATTTTACATGGCTGCACAATCATGGATGAAGTCTTGATTGGGAATGGAGCCATTATAAATGATGGTGCTGTAGTAAATTCCCAAGTGATAGTAGGCGCAGGAACCTTGGTGCCGCCCTCCAAAAGTTTAGACAGTGGCTATGTCTATGTTGGAAACCCTTGCAAAAAGCTTAGACCAATCACTACGAAAGAGAGAGATTTTTTCCTATATTCGACAAGCAATTATGTGAAATTAAAGGATGAGTACATAAAGGAATTTAATTCATGTTTCTAAGGTGATCAATAACGTAATCGGTCTCCGGTCTCTCACCTAACCAAATGAAAAAAGATTCAGCAGCCTGTTCGACCAACATCCCCAGGCCATCACTTATTGAGGCGCCTCTCAAACTTGCCCATGCAAGAAAAGGCGTAACCGAACTTGCATACGCTAAATCGTAACAAGAAGAGGTTTCGCTTATTACAGAAGCCGGCAAAGCTATTTCTGTATTTTGTAGACTCGCGCTTGTTGCATTAATTATAAAATCAAAATCATTTTTCTCTTCTAAATCCTGAATCAAACATGATTTGATATTTCCGTGTTCAGTAAATTCTGATGCGAGAAATTCTGCATGCTCTGGAGTTCTATTGAAAATATAAATTTTGTTTGGATTGAGGCTGAGCAAATTCATCAGAATCCCCCGAGCAGCGCCTCCCGCTCCAATTAACAGGACATTTTTTCTGTCTATACTCCACTTTAGATTTTTAACTAAATCTAACTCGAAGCCCAAGCCATCCGTATTGTCTCCAAATAAACTACCATCAGAATGTTGTTTTAATGTATTTACAGAACCCGCAACTTTTGCCCGCTCACTCAGATGATTAGATATTTGAAAGGCTTGCACTTTAAATGGAACCGTCACATTTAAGCCCTGTCCTCCCTCATCAAAAAATGACTTCACACTAGATGTGAAAGAATCAACTTCTACAAAGCATTTCTCATAATTCAGCTCGATGCCCAATTGCTCTGCAAACATAGAGTGAATTATTGGTGAGAGACTATGTTTGATAGGATTCCCAAAAACAGCAAAATTCTTCAAAATGATACCCAATTTCTTGGCTTCAAATAAAGATCATACAACTCTTTTTCCCGTGAACCCGCCTTGGGCGTCCAATTGTACTCCCATCTCACGAGAGGAGGCATTGACATCAATATTGATTCCGTTCTTCCCATACTTTGTAATCCAAAGAGAGTTCCTCTATCTCTCAGCAAGTTAAATTCCACATATCGACCCCTTCGATATAATTGAAATTCTCTCTCTTTATTTCCAAATTTGGTATTTTTCCGTCGATTAACAATTGGCATGTATGAATCAATAAAAGAGTCACCAGTATCTCTCAAAAACTCAAAACTTTTATCAAAACCCTCATAATTGAAGTCATCAAAGAAAATGCCTCCAATGCCTCTTGCTTCATTCCGATGAGGCAAGAAAAAATATTCATCACAATTTTTCTTCAATTTTTGATAGAGACTTTCAGAGAATTTGTCACACACTTTTTTTGCTGAGCAATGCCAATGGATACAGTCATCTTCATATCCATAGAATGGTGTTAAATCATATCCACCACCAAACCACCAAATATCTGTATCTCCTTTCCTTGCAGAAAAAAACCGAACATTCATATGGACCGTTGGAACATGAGGATTCAATGGGTGAATCACTACAGAAACTCCCATTGCTTCCCATACCGCTCCAACAAGCTCAGGTCGCTTTATTGTTGCAGCAGCTGGGATGGAATTTCCAAAAACATGTGAAAAATTCACACCTCCCTTTTCAATAAAACTTCCATTGCTAAAAAGTCTGCTCTCTCCCCCACCACCCTCTGCTCTCTCCCAGCGATCAGCTAAAAAAGAGTTCTTATCGGCACTTGATAAGGTGACACAGATTTCATTCTGTAGCTTTTCTAGATACTTTTTTACTGCTAATTTATCCAACTTTTAACCCAGTCTAATAACTTTGTTTGTTTTGAGATCAATAATATCGCTTACCGATCCCATCCTCTCAACTTCTCCCATAACAAAATAATCTAATTTATCTCCAAAATATTCCTGCACTTGAGATTGACTAGTTGCTGGTGGAGCACCTTGAGGATTACAGGAGGTAGAAACAATCGGCCTCCCAAATACTTCGCATAAGCCTTTGGCCACTGGATGCTTAGTGATGCGCACCGCCACCGAATCATGATCCCCAGTAATCCAGGGAGGGATAGTATCATTAGACGGCACTAGCCAAGTAGTGGGTTTTGATCTCTTTTCAATGAAACGTCTTTTTGATTGATCATCAAGATCTTCAAGCAATCTTGCAAATTGTTGGTGAGAGGAGCCTATTAGTATCAGTCCTTTAGAGATAGAACGATTTTTTAAGCGCAGCACCTTCCTCACTGCTACCTCTGACATTGGATCACAGCCCAAACCCCAAACACCTTCTGTTGGGTAACTTATAACCCCTTGTCTTTTGAGAACAGCTATAGCACTGGCTAAGAGTTTCGGATACTCACTCGCCTTCATTAGAAAAATTATTTGCTTAAAGATTCCTGTAATGCTGCATCTTTAGCAATTATTGAAGCAGCATTATCTGCACGCTCTTTGATGAGCTTTTGATGCATATCAGGGTCTGAAACACCAATAATTTGAGCAGCTAAATAAGCGGCATTTTTAGCTCCTGCCTTTCCAATTGCTACAGTTGCAACGGGAATACCTCCAGGCATCTGAACAGTTGATAAAAGTGAATCTAAACCGTCCAATGAGCCGTTAATTGGAACTCCAATAACAGGTTTTAATGTTGTCGCAGATACTGCACCCGCGAGGTGAGCTGCCATTCCAGCCGCGCATATAAAAGCTACACATCCGCGCTTATCCGCATCAGTGACAAAGTCATGCGTTGCCTTTGGAGTACGGTGCGCAGAAGTAACTTTTACTTCGAATGGTATATTAAATTTACGTAATATCTCAAAACTGGCCTCCATAATCGGCAGATCTGAATCGGAACCCATAAGTACAGAAACAAATGGCTGTGACATAAAATTTTCCTCTCAAAAGAGTGGAGACTACCTTAACAAATTTGCGTGTGCAACCATGGAAGAGAATAGTCCGTTTAATTTGTGATTTGTGGCATCGACTTATCACGGTGATATATAATGAGTGTTAATTTTTAGCAAATTTAATTAAAGAATGGCAATTCTTCCCATCTTAAAATATCCAAATTCTCGACTTAGAGAAAAAGCGAAAACGGTGGAAGTTTTTGACGAGAGGATAAAAGATATTGTAACCAATATGTTGGATACAATGATGGATGCAAAAGGCATAGGGCTTGCTGCAACTCAAGTTGATATTCACTTGAGAATTGTCGTAACAGATATATCAGAGGATTACTCAAGTCCAATCATCTTTATTAATCCAGAGATGAAGATCACTGATGACACACCAAAATCATATACTGAGGGGTGTTTGTCAATACCTGGCATCCAAGAGCCTGTCGAGAGACCAACAGAGGTTTTGGTTAATGCATTCGACCAAGAGGGTAATCCTTTCGAACAAAAGTATACCGGACTTATGGCAACGTGTATCCAGCACGAAATTGACCACTTAAATGGAAAGTTGTTCATAGACTATCTATCGCCTTTGAAGCGACAACTAATTCGTAAACAAATAAAGAAAAATAAATCAAAATAATGGTGTCTTTTTGAAAATTGTTTTCGCTGGTACACCAGTTTTTGCTGCAGCTCATCTCGCCAAAATCTTAGACAATGGAGAGCATGACGTCATCGGAGTTTATACACAACCTGATCGCCCATCGGGTCGAGGAAAGCAGGAATTGCCGAGCGCAGTAAAATCATTAGCCCTCAAAAATAATCTTCTTGTTCATCAGCCCTTATCTTTAAATAACGCGGAAGAAGTCAAAGTTTTCAACGATTTAAAGCCAGATGTAATGGTGGTGGTTGCTTATGGGATGATCTTACCAAAATCAATATTACAGGGTCCTCAACATGGCTGCATCAATGTGCACACATCACTTTTACCAAGATGGAGGGGCGCTGCTCCAATTCAAAGAGCAATTCAAAATGGAGATACAGAATCTGGAGTATCAGTCATACAAATGGATGAGGGACTAGATACCGGACCAATACTGGGTTCAAAGAAACTTAGTCTATCCAAACGAGAGACAGCTCAAACATTGAGAGACCAGATGTCATTAATTGGTCCCACACTGTTACTAACCGTTCTATCACAAATTGAAACGGGTAAAATCTGCGCTACAAAGCAAGATCCTTCTCATGCTTGCTACGCGAAAAAAATAATAAAAAGTGAGTGTAAAATTAATTGGATCGAGGATGCGATAAATCTAGAGAGATGCATTAGGGCATTCAATCCAGACTCGGTTATGTTTTCTGAATTTAATCACCAGAGAGTAAAAATTTGGCAAGCGAGCAGCATTGAGACATCGCCACTCACCAAAGATATACAAAGAGTTGGCACTATTCTTCGTGCAAACGATGACGGGTTACTTATAAAGTGTGGTAATGGAGAACTTTTAATTACAGAAATGCAACTTCCAGGAAAGGTCAAAATGAAGGTAAGTGAAATCTTGAAATCAAAAAGAGAATATTTCTCTGTTGGAAGTATGTTTGAATAATAAAGTTCGACGAAAAAAAGTTTTATCCTCAAGAGCGATTGCAACACGTGTATTATCAGATGTACTTGGTGGGAAATCTCTCACTGATAGCTTAAATAATAATCACACATTAGTAGCTGACGATGAGTACTCACTCTTTAAGGAGATCTGCTTTGGTTGCGTAAGGTGGTATTTACAAATTGAGCAAATAATGAAATTTCTGATGCGAAAATCTTTAGCAAAGAAACAACCTCAAATACACGCGCTAATTGCAATTGGCATATATCAATTATCAAGAATGCGAATTAAAGAACATGCAGCAATTAATGAGACTGTCAAAGTATGTGATGAACTCAAAAGAAGTTGGGCCAAAGGATTAGTTAACGGTATTTTAAGAGAGTTTCAACGGAGCAAATTTAAAGCTTTTAAGTCTGAAAATGAAGACATGGCTTTCAATTCAAGTCACCCTACTTGGTTAATTGACATGTTTGAAAAATCTTGGGGAACTTTAAAAACCATGGAACTCACGGAAAATAATAACATTCCGGGGCCACTAACGCTTCGAGTTAATACAAAGTTTACAACCAGAGAGGCTTATCTTGATGTGCTCGCCAAAGTGAACATAAAAGCGAGTTTCACTGCATATAGTGATAAAGGAATACAGTTAAAAAAACCACTGCCTGTTGAGCGAATACCAGAATTTAATGAGGGTACTGTCAGTGTTCAAGATGAAGCTGCACAACTTGCTCCAAGTATTCTAAATTATAGTGAAGAGCACTTAATACTCGATGCTTGTTGTGCGCCAGGTGGAAAAACATGTGATATTTTAGAATCAGAACATAAACTTGGATCCCTGTTATCTGTTGATTCTAATGACACCAGATTAAAGAAAGCAGAGGAAAATGCCGCTAGACTAGGACTGCATGGAAATTTTTTAAATGCAGATTTATGCAAGATTGATGATTGGTGGGATGGTAATCAATTCGACAGAATTATGTTAGATGCTCCATGTTCAGGGACCGGTGTCATCCGAAGACATCCAGATATAAAACTTCTCCGAAAAGCTTCTGATATTTCTAAACTTGCAGAAAAACAATTTGAAATTATGTCAGCGATTTGGCCAACACTTAAACCTGACGGAGTCCTTTTATATATCACTTGCTCGGTGTTACCTGAGGAAAACGATCTGGTAATTGAAAAATTTATAAAATTTCAAAAAGATGTAAAAGTCTCCCAAATTGAAATTAATTGTGGGATCTCTACGAAGTATGGCAAACAGTTATTCCCGGAAAAAAATGCACATGACGGATTCTATTATGCTAGGCTAATTAAGGTATAATTGCGCTAAAGCTATGAAAATTATAATTATAGGTGCAGGCCAAGTCGGTTCGACACTCGCAGAGAATCTAGCGAGAGAATACCACGACATTACTCTAATTGATCTTGATGAGACACGCCTGCAGTTTATTCAAGATCACCATGATATAAGAACAGTGGCAGGAACAGGATGTCATCCTGATATTTTACTATCTGCAGGCATAGAAGATGCTGACATGCTTGTATCTGTTACAAATAGTGATGAAATAAATATAGTGGCTTGCCAAGTTGCTCATTCAATATTCAATACGCCAAAAAAGATAGCAAGAGTGCGCGCAAGAAATTACTTTATTAAAGATTATAAAGATTTGCTTTTTTCAGATTCTAATATGCCAATCGATGTTTTAATAGAGCCCGAGCAAGCTGTAACTGACTATGTAAGAAAACTAGTAGAACAACCAGGCGCTCTTCAAGTACTCGATTTTGCTGATGGCGTGATTCGAATGATAGGGATGAGAGCAACTAAAAACAGTCCTCTGGTTGATCAAAAACTCAAGACACTTAGAGAACATATTCCCAAAGCAGATGCAAGAGTAGCCGCGATCTATCGAAAAAATAAAGCTATCGTTCCTTCCGGAGACACCATAATCGAGGACGGAGATGAAGTGTTTTTTATTGCAGCGAAGAAAAACATAAAAAAAGTAATGAGTGAGCTTAGGAAAGCTGAAAGACCATACAAGAGACTTATAATTGCAGGGGGCGGTAATATTGGTTATAGATTAGCTTCAGCGCTCGAAGACTCGTTGAACGTAAAAATAATAGAGGTAAGTGCGGAACGAGCCACATTTTTATCTGAACAACTTAACCATGCCGTTGTTTTAAATGGATCTGCATCCGACCAAGAACTTCTGTTAGATGAAAATATTGATAAAACAGATGTTTTCATTGCGCTTACGAATGATGATGAAGTTAATATTATGGCTTCTCTACTTGCAAAAAGACTCGGCACAAAAAAAGTTATGACACTGATAACGAATCCAGTTTACGCTAACCTAATGCAAGGTGGAGAAATTGATGTAGCGATTTCTCCTCAGCTCGCCACAACAAGCTCAGTATTAGCTCATGTTCGAAAAGGCGATACTGGGGTAGTACATTCGCTACGAAGAGGTGCGGCTGAAGCCTTGGAATTTATTGTCCATGGTGACGTTAACAACTCAAAAGTTGTCGGAAGAGAAATAGGTAATTTAGTAATGCCAACTGGCACCACAGTCGCGGCTCTTGTTCGAGACAGTGAAGTAATTATCGCTCATCATGATGTGATCATAAAAAATGATGATCATGTAATAGTCGTGGTTATCAACAAGAACAAAACAAAAGCCGTGGAAAAACTTTTTGCGGCTGACGCAAATTTATTTTGAGAAAGAGCTCTTATGCACTTAGCTTTTGTTTCTAGAGTTCTAGGTCTCATGTTGATGGTTTTTAGCACAAGTATGCTAGTGCCGATAATTTTTGCCACAATATACCAAGAGAATACCCTTCCAATGTTCTTTCTCGCTTTTACTATCACCATGATAGTAGGGTTCCTTTCATGGCTTCCCGCAAGAGATATGAAAGGAGAGATCCGAATTCGAGATGGATTTATAATAACGGTACTATTTTGGTTAGTATTAAGCACATTCGGCGCATTACCTTTTGCTTTATCTCAGGAAACGAATCTATCTTTTATCGATGCACTCTTTGAGTCTATCTCTGGTTTAACGACAACCGGAGCAACTGTTTTTACTAATTTAGAGGATCTTCCAAAGTCAATTCTTTACTACCGTCAACAACTTCAATGGCTTGGAGGCATTGGCATAGTCGTCATAGCAGTTTCCATTCTTCCAATGATTGGCGTCGGAGGAATGCAAATTTATAAAGCAGAAACACCTGGACCTATAAAAGATACTAAACTTACTCCTAGAATTGCAGAAACAGCCAACGCACTCTTCAAAATTTACGTTTTTCTAACTGTTGTTTGTGCCATAGCTTATTGGGTAGCAGGCATGAGTTGGTTTGATGCGTTGTCTCACAGTTTTTCAACGATCTCAATTGGAGGCTTCTCCACCTATGATGAAAGCCTTGGCCACTTTGACAATAATGCAGTTTTAACAATCGCCTCAATATTTATGGTTGTCTCAGGATTAAATTTCGCACTTCACTATACTGCTTGGCACGCTAGATCAATTAGATCATACATATCAGATCCTGAAGCAAGATTATTTGTTCTTGTCATTTTATTTGGGATTTTAGTGACAACATATTTCCTTTATACAACAGCCAGTATGCCCAATGAAGAAATTCTTTTTGTGGGTGTTTTCCAGCTCATTTCAATATTGACTACAACAGGCTTTACAACAACAGAATTTCATTTATGGCCTAGCTTTTTACCATTTTTTTTAATCTTACTTTCATTTTTTGGGGCCTGTGCCGGATCTACTGGTGGTGGAATAAAAATGGGCAGAATTCTTATTATGTCTCAGCAAGTAGTAAGAGAAATTTATCGATTAATTCATCCGAATGCGGTGCTTCCGATTAAAACAAAAAAGCACAAGATTCCGGAGCGTGTAACCGACGGGATATGGGCATTTTTTGGAATTTACTTCTTTATTTTTTATGTAATGGTATTGCTCCTTCTAGCAAACAATCTTGATTACATAACAGCCTGGTCAGCAACAGCAGCATCTTTCAATAATTTAGGTCCCGGTCTTGGTGCAGTTGCAGAAAATTACGCCGATCTGAATGCAATGAGTAAAGCAATCCTCTGCTCAGGAATGCTACTTGGTAGGTTAGAAGTATTTACTTTATTAGTAGTGTTATCACCTACCTTCTGGCGAAATTAATACAGTCCAATCTATTTTCGGCGAGCTTCATAATATGCCTCCTCAGATATCGCATGATAAGCTGCAGCTTGCTTTTGAAAGGATTGAATTGAATTCGCGATTCTTCGAGCAATTTCAGAGTCAGATGCTATCTCTTCAATAATCTCCTCTGAAATACGTCTTAACTCTCTGACAACATCATCCGGCAACTTTTTTAATTGAACACCATGTTCTTCAATAAGACTTACAAGAGCCTCATTGTTTCTGGCGGTGTATTCATCAAGTACATCTTGATTTACTGCGCGGGCGGCTGTTTCCACAATTGCTTTCAAATCTTCGGGCAATGTCTCAAAAGCATCTTTGTTAACTAACAACTCGAGTGCAGGGCCAGGCTCAGACCAACCAGGGTAATAATAATATTTAGCTATTTGATGAAAGCCAAACGCAAGATCGTTATAGGGGCCAACCCATTCTAAAGCATCTATAACGCCCGTTTGCATGGCGGTATATAGCTCTCCACCTGAGATAGTGACCGCTATTCCACCGGCTCTGGTAATCACATCACCTCCCAACCCAGGAGTCCGCATTCGAAGTCCTTTAATATCTTCTATTGATTTTATCTCTTTATTAAACCATCCCGTCATTTGTACACCCGTGTTGCCAGCCGCAAAAGGAACAAGGTTAAATTCCTCGTACAGTTCTCGCCAAAGCTCTAGACCTCCTCCATAATGGATCCAGCTACTCATTTCTTGAGCATTGAGACCAAAAGGTATCGCTGTAAAAAATGCTGCTGCTTTCGACTTTCCCGTCCAATAATAAGCCGCGCCATGGCCCATTTCCGCGGTTCCTTGTGATACAGCATCAAACACCTCAAATGCGGGAACCAGTTGGCCTGCACCAAAAACTTTAATTTTTAATCGACCAGCCGACATTGCTTCTACTTTATTTGCAAAATTTTCTGCTCCTAAGCCCAATCCAGGATAGTTTTTAGGCCAAGTAGTGACCATCTTCCATTCAAATTTTTGTTTGGAAGTATCTGCCGATCCACTGAGATTCTTTTCTTGATTATCTTCACAACCAAACAAAAGAAGTATCCAAGTTGCTAAAAGTAAAAGCTTCATAAATCCTCCAATTACCTTTTGTTTATAAGGACTGCAAATTTGCAGAAGCTAAAATAAGTATCTTAGTTCCTACTTGTTCAAAACTAACATGGACTCGTGCTCTGGGTCCATTTCCCTCAAAATTCAAAATAACGCCCTCACCATAAACATGATGACCCACTCTTTGGCCTAGTTCAAATCCAGTTAAGTCGCCTGAATCACTGATTCTTGAATTTGTTGAAAAACTTGTTGGTCTTATCACCGTGTTTTTCAATCTAACTTCTTTCATGAACTCTTTTGGTACATCTCTTACAAATCTTGAAACCGGATTAAAATGATCAGTACCGTAAAGATTTCTTGTCTCTGCACATGTGAAATATAACTTTTGCATTGCTCTCGTTATACCAACATATGCCAGCCTTCTCTCTTCCTCTAAACGTCCAGGCTCATTTTGTGACATTTTGTGAGGAAACAGATTTTCTTCCATACCTGCCATGATAACCAGCGGAAATTCGAGCCCTTTGGCACTATGAAGAGTCATTAGTTGAACAGCATCTTGATCTTCGTTAGCTTGCCTTTCGCCTGCCTCTAATGAAACCTGATCTAAAAATTGAGCTAACACTGGAGTATCTATACTTTCTGGAGTAAAGTTCTTGCAAGCACCTACTAATTCCTCCAAATTTTCAACCCTTGATTGACCTCGCTCACCTTTTTCACGACGGTGCATTTCTATTAGACCACTCATTTCGATCGAGTTTTCGGCAAGTTCTGAAAGAGGTAATGCCTCGAGAGTATTAGACATCTCATTTATAAGATTTAGAAATGCGGCTAACGCATTTGCTGATCTGGTATTGAGATTTTTATCCACGATCATTGCTTTTGCGGCTGACCACATCGAAATCGAGATATTACGCGCATGCTCCCTAACTGCATCTACCGTTCTCTCTCCAATACCCCTAGGAGGAATATTCACTACTCTTTCAAAAGCTACATCATCATGACAATTTAAAATTAAACGCATGTAAGCTAATGCATTCTTTATTTCTAGTCTTTCAAAAAACCTCTGTCCCCCATAAACTCTATAAGGGATATCAAATTGTAGTAAAGCAGATTCTATTACTCTTGATTGAGCATTGGATCGATACAAAACTGCCGCATCCTGACGGTTATTACCTTGATCGATCCAAGATTTTAAGTTTTCAACAATATACCTAGCTTCATCGTTTTCATTAAATGCTGAATATAAGAATATTGGTTCACCTTCACCTAAATCTGTCCAAAGATTTTTCCCCAATCGATCAGCATTTCTTTTAATTACAGCATTGGCTGCATTTAAAATATTTGAGGTAGATCTATAATTCTGCTCTAGTTTCACCACTTTTGTTTCTTTGAAGTCACGTTCAAAACTTAAAATATTTTCGACTTTGGCACCACGCCAACCATAGATTGATTGGTCATCATCACCGACCGCTGTAACATCAGAGAAAGAGCTAGAGAGCGTTTTTAACCATTGATACTGCACTGAGTTAGTATCTTGGAATTCATCGATTAATATGTGTTTGAATCTGTTTTGGTAATGCGCAAGAACACTCGGACAATTTTTCCACAGCTCCAACGCTCTCAATAGTAACTCTGCAAAATCAATAACACCTAGACGATTACAAAGTTCTTCATAAGATCGATAAATTTTCACCATTACTGAGAGGTATGGATCTTTGTCTTCACGAATGTTGTCGGGTCTGAGTCCTTCATCTTTTTGTGAGTTGATCCACCATTGAGACTGACGTGGGGGCCACTTTTGATCATCCAAATCGAGTGATTTTGTAACTCTTTTGATAAGCCTTAATTGATCGTCACTATCAAGAATTTGAAAATTTTCAGGCAATTTTGCATCATTCCAATGCATTTTAAGCAGTCGATGAGCGAGACCATGAAAAGTCCCGACCCACATTCCTCTGAGTGACTGTGCCAAAAGTGTTTCTATCCTGTCTCTCATTTCACCCGCTGCTTTGTTAGTGAAAGTAACAGCAAGTATTCCAAATGGTGAAATGTTCTCCACTTGAACTTTCCACGCAATTCTATGAACTAGCACCCGAGTTTTTCCGCTTCCAGCACCCGCTAGCACAAGTAAATGCTGATTATCACTTGTCACAGCTTGTTCTTGTGACTCATTCAAATTCTTAAGAATTTCAGTAACATCCATGAGTAATATTCTATCAGTTTAAAGAAAAAGCCGGCATCAATATTTGAGAACAAAAAGATTTCAAAATAAAAATTTACTACAAAACTAGCTTTTATCTACAAATTCTTGTAAATTTTTTACAAAGTGGAGGTATGCAAATGAAACCAGCTCAGTTGACTCAAGTAATAGTAGACAAAATTCCGAGTATGCGGAAGTCAGAAGCCAAAGTCGCCAATTTGGTGCTTCAAAATCCGCTCGCAATGGTCGAAAAAAGAATTGTTGATATCGCAGAAGATGCCGATGTAAGTGAGCCAACTGTGGTTCGGTTCTGCAGAGCTATCGGCTGTAAAGGTTTTCAGGACTTCAAATTATCTCTCGCACAGCAACTAGCTGCCAGCCCAAGCTTTGGACAAATCGCAGTAAAGGACTCTGACTCTACAAAAGAGTTAAGCCAAAAAGTTTTCGATTCAACTGTAGATTCTTTGTTGAAAGTCAGAGATAACCTTAATCTTAAAAATATCGACAAGGCAATAAGGAAACTCAACGAGGCAGGAAGAGTTGAATTTTACGGATTTGGTGCTTCGGCGGCTGTAGCGGCCGATGCTCAACATAAGTTTTTTAGGCTAAGAATTAATTCAGTTTGTTATTCAGATCCTCACCTACAAAACATGTCAGCTTCATCACTTGGAAAAGAAGATGTAGTTATTGCTATTTCACAATCAGGAAGAACCCAAGCACTTTTAGATTCCATTAAGTTAGTTCAAAAACAAAGAGGTACAGTAATTGGTATTGCGCCTAGTTTTTCGCCCGTAGCAAAGCAATCAGACATTGCTCTCGAAATAGATGCGGAAGAAGAGTTCCAAATTTTTACACCGCTCTCATCGCGAATCGCTCAACTAACAATTATTGATACATTAACCATCGGTGTTGCTCAAAAGAAAGGAGATGACTTAAGAGATCACCTTAAAAGACTGCAAACAGGACTCAAATCCTTGAGATGCAATCATTAAAACGGCACTAAAATTTCCCAAATAGATACAATAGTGACATGAACGAAATACCGATATCCCGTGAGCGCACATCTGTAGCTATAAACAAGAATCAATCATTGATATTGTCCTTCCTCTCGATGTTCTGCATTTTTGCTCTTCTGGCAGCTATTTCAAATGGCAGCTATCCAATATCCCTTTTTTCAATACTTAAAGGTGGAGAGGACAGTATTCAGAAAACTATTATTATTGATATTCGATTACCTAGGGTGCTGCTATCTTGTTTTGTTGGCGCTAGTCTTGGGATTTGCGGTGCAGTTCTTCAAGGCTTATTCAGGAATCCATTAGCAGATCCTGGTCTCATAGGAGTATCTGCCGGCGCAGCATTAGGAGCTGCTATTGCAATTGTCATTCTCCCTCCCGGACTGTCTGAGTCGCTGACAGGACAGCTCCTGTTGCCGATTTCAGGAATACTCGGCGCACTCATAGTTATAGTGCTTCTATTCTCGGTAACAAAGGGTTTTGGGGGTCACAGCACAACATATTTGCTATTAATGGGAGTAGCAATCAATGCAATTGTTGGAGTTTTAATTGGTGTTCTTACTTATATAAGCACAAACACTGAATTACGAACATTAACTTTTTGGACTATGGGGAGCTTTAGTGGAGCTACCTGGACACTTTTACTTCCTGCATCTGTTGCGATAATGTCTTCGATAGGACTTCTAATCCCAACCGCTAAAAATCTGAATCTCATTCAATTGGGAGAAATAGAAGCTTATCGACTTGGTGTCAATGTGCAAAAGTTAAAGACACGCATTATTGTTTGTTGCGCTATATGCATAGGCGTTAGCGTTGCACTCTCAGGCATTATTGGATTTATCGGACTGGTTGTTCCTCACATTGCGAGACTATTAGGTGGAGTTTCTCACAAATATCTTCTTCCAAGTGCGTCCTTGTTGGGTGCAGGCATTATGATATCTGCTGATCTTATATCGAGGATCATTATTGAGCCTATGGAATTACCCGTGGGTTTAATTACGAGTGCTATAGGTTCTCCTTTTTTCTTGTGGTTAATTTTTAGAATGAGAAAACATGACTATTAAATCGCACGGGATATCTCTATTAATAAATGGAGAAAAGATTATTAGCCATTTAGATCTTGAGATAATACCAGGAGAGATTACTGCAATTCTCGGCCCAAATGGAGCTGGCAAAAGTACTGCTTTAAAGATTCTCGCTGGAGATATACAACCTTCTTATGGTGACGTCAAATATAATAATATTAATTTATCAGAGATATCCATAGTTGAGCGTGCTCGGCTCAGAAGTGTAATGTCTCAATCTCAAACAGTCGCATTTGATTTTACAACTTTAGAAATTATTGAAATGGGGTGGATCCATGAAAATAATGAGAGTTACTCTTTTAGTTATTCCGATGCACTTGAAGAGATAATTAACATATGTGACTTACACTCATTGCTGTTACGAAGATTTAATACCTTATCAGGGGGAGAGCAAAAACGTGTTAATTTTGCTCGAATCCTTCTTCAACTTTGGATACCTAAAACCGATAATTACTCACGATATTTGCTCTTAGATGAGCCTTTCACAAATCTGGATATCTTCCATGAACTAAAAATGTTAAAAATTATAAAATCGTATTTATCGAAAAATATAGGAATTCTAATCGTTCTTCATGATTTAAATGTAGCTAGAAAATTAGCGGATAATGTCACCTTAATGAGAGACGGCAGGACAATTCGCCAAGGACCAACAGATGAAGTTTTTCAGGAAGATCTTTTATCTAAAACATTTAATACTTGTGTCAAAGTAAACGACACTTCTCCAAAAATAACATTTTTTTAACTATCTTCTGAAACAGCAGAGATTCTGATAAGTTTTCCTTTTTTTCGTCTTTGATCAGTCAAAAGCAGCAAACTTCCATCTGGAGCTTCTGCGATATGCCTTATTCTTCCAAATTCTGAAATGATAATACTCTCGCTTACTACTTCATCTTCATCAAACTTGAGTTGTCTAACATCTCCTGGCTTCAGCGCAGAAATTAACAAATCATTTTTCAATGAAGGAAACATATCACCAGAGTATAGAATCATCGAAGAAGGAGCGATTGAAGGCACCCAATATTTAACAGGTTGCTCCATGTCAGGATGCTCGGTGAATGGTGAAATCACAGCGCCACTGTAATCAACCCCATAGGTGATCGCAGGCCATCCATAATTCTTTCCAGGTTGTATTATGTTCAACTCATCACCGCCTTTAGGACCATGCTCGTGTGCAATAACTAATCCTTCCTTCGTAACTACAAGTCCTTGTTGATTCCTGTGTCCATAGGACCATACCTCTGGCTTATAACCCTCTTTATCAGCATAGGGATTATTTTTTGGGATACTTCCATCATCATTCAAACGAATAAATTTACCAAAATGGTTATCAAGCAGCTGTGCTTGCTCTCGATGATTAAAACCATCACCTGAAGATATCAAAATTGAGCCATCCTTCATAAAAGCTAATCTGGCTCCATAGTGAGCTCTGGTTTTTCTGAGCGGTTTAGACTCGAAAATAGTCTCAACATTCAAGAGCTCATTCTTATGAAGCTCAGCCCTCACTACTTTCAGAAAATTAAGTTTTTTGTTGGACGTATCCGCTGCAGACATTGTTAAGTAGACATATTTATTCTCATTAAAGTTGGGATGCAAAACAACATCAGACAACCCACCTTGGCCATAATAAAAAGCTTCTGGAACACCTGCTATAGGTTCTTCTTGCAACTCTCCGTTAACCACACGCCTCAAAGATCCAGATAATTCGGTGACAAGCCAGTCAGAGTTTGAAATGCAAGCAATACTCCATGGATTGTCTAAGTTTTCGATGACAACTTCAGATTTATAATCAAACCCATAAACTGTTGAAATCGACATACAACTCATGGAAAGCATTAAACAAAAAACTGCATGTTTACATTTGTTCATCATCTTTTGGTCTCCCTACAAAAAATCCAAAATACGCACCAGCAGCTGCGCCGAATAAACACAACAAACTCTTTCCAATTCCAGTTCTAGCATTTGCTATTAAATCAATATTATTAAATCCTAAAGGCAGAACAACTGTCACAACCAAGAAAGTTGCCACACCCGACATTGCATACATTAATACTGGAGAGAAGCGCAACCAGCGTCTAAGAATTCCTGTTAACAAGAACAAAATAAGACAAATTAACGCTATTAACACCGGTACTGGGAACGCACCACCAAACAACAATCCTCTGAAATCTCCATAAAAAACATCAATTATCGTTGATACAGTGACTGGCATATTCATTGAACTCAACCACAGCAAGTTCAATGATGAACTGTGAGCCGCAATGAGAAACATCATTATAAAAATTGCAATAATAAAATGAAAAATTACTTTAAATATTTTTCTAACCATTTTTTTTCATAAATTGAATTAAGATGTTTGATAACTTTTCTGCCTTAGTCCATTGCAGAAAATGCCCACCACCAATAGTTTGATGATTCTGATTTTTTGCCCCAGGCACTCTTTTAATAAATTGCTTTTCAAATCCATTCGTTACAGGATCATTCCCTGCACCAATACATAGAAATGGTTTCTCAAACCTGCTGAAAAACTCCCATGCTTTTAACTGCGCCTCTAGTGACTGATCAGGTATCATTGGGACTTGACTTGGCATAGCACGTACTGCCATTTTAAACCTAGCATTTGGATAGGGTGCTTCATAGGCGTGAGATAAGTCAGATGCAAACAATCGAGATGAACCAAAACCTAGCTTAATCATCAGTAGATTGAGAAGTAACGATAACATGTTCCTTTTTTCCATCATCATTGAAGCAATAACACCCGAGGGGATATTTATTGTGTCCCATGTATATTTCTGCCAATAAGCGAACATCCTCTCGCTATTGTGTTTATCTCCACTCGAGAATCCTCTCATAGATCGCAGTTTTTTAGTCATATGAAATAAAGAAATCTTTTGTTTTGAGTTTCTAAAAGCCAATATTTCATCCACTATTGCATCAGGAATATCAGGATTGCAGGGTAATCCTGTATTTCCAATAGCAACTTGATCAAAACGGTCTGCATGATCGGCTACCATTCGCAATCCTATCAAACCGCCCCAATCTTGCCCAAAAAAAGTTAAATTTTTAAAATCATTTTTTACTAACCATGAGCTCATCCAGTCAACTTGACGCTGATAAGTGTAATCGGTTCGCAATGCAGGCTTGTCTGATTTCCCATATCCTGGTAGATCAGGCGCGATTACTCTAATGCCGCCTCCATTCAAAAATGGAATCATTCTAGAATACAAGTAACTCCATACGGGTTGCCCATGCATGCATAACAAAATGGGGCCGTCTCTTGGTCCTTCATCTATATGATGTATGCGCAAGTCAGACCCATCATGGGTTTTAATGGTCGTATAGTTTGGTTTAAACGGATACGCTTTTATTTTTGCAAAACATTTTTCAGGTGTTCTTAAAATTTCCATAACATCATTCTATATCTAATGTAAAACCTTCGTCAGTAAATATCTCACTTAACTATTTATCAATTAGGTATTATATTTAACGAGGATGAATTCGCTCACATGATTTGAAATGATAAAAATAATAACCTTCTCTTTTTTTACATTTTTGCTAGTTAGCTGCAATCAGCTCAATGTAGAGTCAGAGACAAACCCGCCATCACTTAGCGCCAACTCCGAATTCCCGCTTGGCACCGCCGTAAGATACAGACCTTTTCAGAAAGATCTTCAACTAAGACAGCTACAACAATATCATTTTGATAGTTACACGGCTGGCAGTGATATGAAAATGAATCAAGTTATGCCAACTGAAGAAAGATTTGATTTTTCAATCGTTGATTCAATTATTGCTTACGCAAATGAACACAATCAAAGAGTATTTGGTCATAATCTCATTTGGCATAGCTCAACACCAGAATGGGTAAGAATTAAAGCAACTGAAAATCCTGATTGGTTACTATCCTTCATGCGGGATTACATATATCAGTATGTTGGCAGATACAAAGGGCAAGTGCACGGTTGGGATGTCATCAATGAAGGTCTCAACACAAAAGGCGCTGGTTTTCGAGAAGATACGATTTGGTACAAAATAATTGGCCCTAAATACATTGAAAAAGCATTTGAGTTCGCGCACGAGGCGGATCCAGACGCAGTTCTTTTTTATAACGACTTTAATATTGAGAGGGACTTAGAGAAGTTCAATACTATGATGACGATGGTAGAGGATTTCCAAAAACGAGGTGTACCAATCTCTGGCATTGGTTTTCAAATGCATATTAGAATGGACATTCCCAATGAAATCATCGCTCATACACTAAAAACTGCCGCTTCCACTGGATTACAAATCCATCTTTCTGAGTTGGATATTATATTTAATACGCATGATGACTCCCGTGGCGGGGGAATTCAACGTTTTACTGACGTCACTGAAGAGATGCTTTTAGCGCAAGCCAAAAAATATGAAGATCTCGTTCGCATATACAAAGAAGTTGTGCCAAGAGAGCAACAGTATGGAATTACATTCTGGGGATTTAATGACCGGGATACTTGGATAAGACGTTTTTTTAAAATGAAAGATTGGCCTACAATTTATGACGAAAATTTAACTCCAAAACCTGCATTTTATGGCTTTTTAAAAGGTCTTAAGACTGATCAAACTTCCGCCAAGTCCAATTTGAATTGATAAGATAATTAAGCACTGCGCCAACCGCAATTCCAATCAAATTGGCAATTAGGTCATTCGTACTAAATCCTACAAGCAATGATAAAAAAATTACATAATTAGTAAGCCCCGACAATCCCGCGATCGAATGAAATTTAATCATTTTCATTATTAAAGATTCTTTTAAGTTACGACCTTGAAATGTCCAAAAATTATTCAAGAAAAAATTGGATAAAACAGCACACTCTATAGAGATTATTGGTGACAAATATTGTGACAAACCAACATAACGCGTTAGTAAAAAGTAAATACCCATATTGATGAACACGCCAGAGCATCCAACTAACGAATATCTAATAAAATCTTGGTAATTTCTGAATCCTAGTCGAGGAATATTAAGCAGAAATTCAATTTGATCTTTGAGTGATAACTTTGACTCTCCAGATACTCTTTGATTGAAGATGATGGGAATCTCAACGGTCTTCGCACCCTGAGCGTTAAGCTCGCATAGCAATTCACTCTGAAACGAGTAGCCTGTTGTCGACAGAGATCTAATATTCTCTCTCTTTAAAAAATCAGCCTTAATGCATCGATATCCAGATGTGCAATCTTTTATTGAAGAAACTCCACCAACATAACGCACGAGTAGGTTTCCAAGCTTACTTAAAAACTTTCTCCACAACGAAAAATCAGGAGTTGAGCCGCCTTGCACAAACCTTGAGCCAATGATCAGATCAAACCCTTGTTCTATGTAGTTCAAAAACCTTGGGATAAGCCTGGCGTCATGTTGACCGTCTGAATCCATTTGAAAAACTATGTCTGCCTTTAAATAAGTTAGTGCAAACTCAAATCCTCTCTTATATGCGTTTCCAAGACCTTGCTTATGACCAGTAATCATCTCTAAATTTTTATACTTTTTGATTAACCGTTTGACTACTTTTTGTGTGCCATCAGGCGAATTGTCATCAACCACTAAAATAAAAATTTTATATTTATTTAAGGTATTTCCAATCCTGTGAATATTAGAAATAGTAGTTTCAATGTTTGCAGCTTCGTTGTAAGTGGGAAGCACAAAACAAACATTTTTTAGTCTTATATCCACGAATCAAACCACATAAGTTGATAAAAATAGTCTTTATTAACACTTATCCCAAGCTGCAAGGGTATCCAATAAATGGTTGCAGCTAGAATCAAAGTAATAATAATTGAAGCAAATAGTCTATTTTGACCTTTGTTATTATCCAACAAACTACTTACAAAAAATGCCAGCGCCAAAAATGCAAAACCAGAAGATGGTTGATAATGGTATAGAAACGTTGATCGAGAAACTAAAATCCACGGCAATAAATTGCCAAAATAACCAAAGACAACAAAAAACATAAAGAAATATGTAAGATCTGCTGTTCTCGTAAACAAAAAGCTTCTCGTTGCAATCAAAAATTTCCCAAATAAAATCAATATTGCGCCCAAACCAAACCAATATAAAAGTGGGTTTGGAAACAAATGCACTGATGTAAAATCTATGTCACCATTTTCGCCTACAGCCTCAAAAAAATATCCCATAGGCCTTTGAGCAAATGGCCAGGTATACCATTTCGATTCATATGGATGAGATTTCGGGTCAACGCTATCCGAGTGGAAAGATAACAACTGATTGTGTGTATCGAGAAAAGATTTATGTTCATAAATATAAAAATAGGGAGCCCAAGAAATGAGATAAATTAAAATTGGCACAGCTATAACCACAAAAAATGACGGGCGTAAAAAAGCATTTTTGACATGCCACTTGTGATGTATTTTGATTTCAAATCGGTTTGTTATCGCAATGAAAAACAAGACACAGAGTGAGAGTGCCCAGAATCCCAAACCATTCCATTTTACAGATAGAGCCAAGCCAACAAATATAGCCGATAAAAATGTCTCTAATAAATTCTCTGGACTCTTGATCGCTCTAAATAAAAATAACAAACTAAGAAAACCAAAGAAAACAAGATATATATTAATAAGACCAAATCTTGAATCGACCAACATAGAACCATCTAAACAGAAAAATAGTGCAACAAGTAAAGCAAAATACTTCTTGTCGGAAATTTGTAAGCTTAATAAGTATGAAACGTAAACTAACACTACTCCGATAAATGCTGGTAGCCATCGATAACTAATGGGATCGAGATTGTTTATGTCAAAACCTGAGGCTAGCAAGGGATCAGTCCATGGAAGTATTGAATGCAAGTAGATGCTTAGTGAAGTTAAGTAAACTCCGATGGGTGGATGCACAGAAAAGTATTCTTGGCCAGACAACAACTTCAGTGCAAAAACGGGATAATAAACTTCATCGAAAATGCTACCTGGAAGACCTCCGAGATTAAAAAATCTCAATAGCACTGCGACAATTAATATTACATATATAGGAAAATTTATTTTAGCCAAGCTTTTAATGTTAATTAAATCCCATAGTCGATTGGATCAAAAACTTTATCGAATGATTGAGCGGGCCCACAGCTGTCAAAGACTCCATCAAAGATTCCTACTTCAAAATGCAAATGCCGTTCTTCACTCCTACCTGAATTTCCCATCAAGCCGATTATGTCGGACTGAATCACTTGATCACCTACTACTTTAAAGATGCCATCATGCCGTAAATGAGCATATCGGGTATAAATGCCTGACGGGTGTTTTATTACTATATGATTCCCCCATCCAGCTCCGCACTCACGTAGATTTTCATTCTCTGAAAATTGTTTGCTCGACTCACAGCCCAATCTCACGTAAACCACCTCTCCGTTACTAGCAGGAAAAATAGGGACATCAACTTGCTTTTGATTTGAGTTATATAAATCCACACCCTCATGATTAGCTTTCTGGGAAACAATCCCTGAAAATTCACCTCTTTTGTCATAAAATGTGATTCGAGAATTCAATTTCTGTTTGACAACGCTCTTACCTGTAACCTGAACTGCGGAAAACTCCTCCTCTTGTGAGTCATAAAATTCGCATTTTTCATCCGCATTAATTTCGTTTTTTAAAATAAGGCAAAATAGTAAGAGATAAAGTAGCTTTGAATTTTTATAGGATAACATCTGTCTCAGCCCCTTTTTTGCTTTTGCAACTTTGACTTCTCCGACTCTAAAAGACTTATTTTTGTTTTAACTCCCCCCACTCCACTATATCCACCTATTGTTCCATCAGAACGTATTGCTCTGTGGCATGGCACTTTAACGGGATAAGGATTTTTCCCACACGCATTTGCGACAGCTCTTGCTGCAGAAGGTTGACCAATAAATTCTGCAATCTGTTTATAAGATCGTGTTTCCCCAAAAGGTATATGCTTTAGTGCATTCCAAACTTTTTGCTCGAACTCGGTTCCTCTACTCATTTTCGATTACATTTCCAACGCAGTTTAAAAGACCCTCCTCAGTCTAAGTAGATAAAAAAGTGTTAGCAATATTATTTTTTTTAATTTTTTTGCGATAATGTAGCTCGCTTTTGGTAGGGAAAATCAAATGACAAAAAATATTTTTAAGACCTTAGGAATCTTAATAATTACATTCCTCATTTTATCCGCGTCTTATATTGTAAATCTATTTCTAATGAAACCTCTTTCAATGGATCATTATTTAGCAAAGGAGCTGGTTGTTGAGTTAATTGATTCACCTGAGGCAATGACATATGTAGGTATTTTTGATCGTTTTAGCTGGCTCACAAAGCACTCTTCAAAATTATCTATCCCAACAGAAAATGATCGAAATGAAGATATCTCAGAACTAGAAGATCGATTAAAAATACTTCAATCATATGATATTAATAAATTATCTGACATTCAGAAAACAACGCGTGAAATAGCAATCTTTGATACAAAAAATAACCTGAAAAATAAAAAAGAGTTTTACTATCATGACTTTCCTCTAAATCAAATTGGTGGCATCCATCTGAGTACAATAGAATTTTTAAACAGCATGCATCCCATAAGAAATCTATCCGAAGCTAATGCATTAGTTGACAGAGCTTTTCAAATTAAAGCTGTGTTTGAAGGCACTCGAAAATCTCTTGAGAGACAAGCCGAAATAGGAATATATCCACCTGGCTTTGTTTATGACCATGTGGTAGAACAATTGACAAGCTTCATTGAATACACTGATGAAGAACATCCTCTTTTCACACAATTTGTTCGAAAAATTCAAGAAATAAATCTAACGAATGAAGATAGGAGCATGCTTAAAGAGAACCTTAAAAATGCTATTAGGACAAGTGTCACACCTGGCTTTCAATTACTCCTTGATTTTATGACTGAAAAAAGAATTTTAGCAAATAAAAACGATGGCGTATGGTCGCTTCCAAAAGGAGATGATTATTACGAACTTCGAATTAGGGAATATACAACGACAGATTATACGCCAGAGCAAATTCATCAAATGGGATTAGATGAAGTAAATCGTATTTCAAAACGAATGAGCAAAATCCTTACAGATTTGGGTTATGACGCTAACAAAAATGTTGGCGAGATAATGAATGCGCTTAATGAGAATCCAAAATTTTTATATGCGGACACTCCTGATAGAAAAGAGATAGTAATCAGCGACTATACTGAAATGGTCAATGAAGCGATCGAGGTGATGACTGACTACTTTTACAGCATGCCTAAGTCACCCGTCATAGTTAAAGCCGTACCAGAGTACTCTGAGAAAACTGCGGCGGGAGGATACTATCAGGCTCCCGCACTTGATGGCAGCCGTCCAGGGGTGTTTTATGCGAATTTATATGACATCAAGCAAACACCAACCTACAGTATGCGAACTCTAACCTATCACGAAGCCACACCTGGGCATCATCATCAGATTGCTCACTCTCTGGAAAATGAAGATCTCACGCTATACAGACGATTTGGTTATGGAACGTCAGCTTTCTCTGAAGGTTGGGCTCTGTATGCAGAAAGATTAGCTTTAGAAGCGGGACTTGCTGAAAATCCTTACGATGAATTAGGAATCCTTCAAAGCGAAATATTTAGGGCTGTCAGGTTAGTTGTAGATACGGGATTACACTACAAGAAATGGACGCGAGAAGAGGCAATGGAGTATATGAAGGCTATAACAGGAATGTCTGACACAGAAGTGAGAGTAGAGATCGAGCGGTATATTGTGTGGCCGGGCCAAGCACTCAGTTATAAAGTAGGGATGATTAAAATACTCGAATTGAGAGAAAAAGCAAAAACATTACTCGGCGATAAGTTTAATATCAAAGATTTTCACTCTGCAGTTTTAGATCACGGAAATCCACCACTATTTGTAGTTGAAAAAATGGTGAACAAAATGATTGAAGAAGCAAAATTCTAATATTTCTCAGGATTTTTAGCTGTAAAAACAGAGTAATATTCTTTTAGCTGTTTTATGTCTCTCTCGTTGTCGCCTGATGGAAGGAAGGCATTTCCAAATAAAATTTCTCGTTTTTTAAAATCTAGCGACACGGGAATGATATCTGCATTCAATTCCGAAGCTATTCTCAAAAATCCGGTCTTCCACTCCAAAACTTTTGATCGCGTTCCTTCTGGAGATAACGCAATTATAGCGCCCTCTATATCTCTAATCTGATCAATAGCATGCTCTATGATACCTCCCGGCTTTGAGCGATCAACAGGAATCCCTCCCATATATCTCAAAAATGCGCCCAATCCATATCGAAAGACTGTGTGTTTTCCTATAAATGTTATTCTCGCATCTAAACCCGCAACAGCGGCTACTCCCAAAATTCCATCCCAATTCGAAGTATGTGGAGCCACAATAGCAACTAACCGCTTATTCTTATATTTCTCACTAATCGAACCACAGACATGCCAATCAAAGATAGTTAAGATTGTCTTTCCCAACCATTGCAAAAACTTTGGTCGATTTGCCCAAAAACACTCCGGGATTTGTTCTTTACTTACTCTCTTCTTCATATTCAATATTGCATCAAGACCTATTAACTCAAATGCTCAATAAGTAACATAGGTATACCGCAATTCTCTGATTTTATCGTACATACCAGAGTGTTTTCTTTAACTCCGGGTTTAACCTTACTAACCGTTACTTTCTCCCTAATAAGCCTTGCGTGAGCATTTGCTAATGACTTAACTTCCAAGGCTATGCCCCATAATTTATCATGAGAGTTTTGTTTATCTTTCATCTCAACTACTTCGATTGTTGTTTTATTCAATCGAAAGAAAGCCATCCGCCTATTCCAGTGTTCCACAAACTTGTCTAATGCAAGCCTGATATTAAAAGTATCTCGATATAAATCTATTACGCTATCCATATCAGAAGTTTGCACGACAACATGATCTAATTTATAAACATTTGCAGGACTATTGTCTTCAAATTTAGGCAGAGAGCCTTGTTTGTGCTCAATGATGAATGTAAAAATTCCTCTAGACAACTCAGCCGGTAATAACTGGTATATCCAGTTCCGAATAGCACCCGTTTTATTGCACTTTCCAGATCCGTTAATTATATCGGGTAATATGAAACCTTTTTTAAGCAACCCATCTCGACTGATGGAAAGATTTTTTACTCCATAAACGATCCCCATTAAACCTTCACCATGATTACTTAGAAAGTTTTGAACCAAACCTGAACCCATCCCATCTCCAGTAGACGCCAATAATTCAAGATAAGTATTACTTAATAAAAATATCACGTTCGAAGTGCCAATATCCTCATGCACTCCCTCCCAAACAGGCTCTGATCCTATAATTTTGGTTAGACTTTTTTTAGCTAAAACTAAATCACTCACGGCGACAATCAAATGGTCAATATTATCAATCATCTCTAGATATGCTTATCTTTTTCAGATCCAACGCCTGACTTGTTGTTTATATTCAAGAAATTGGCTACCAAATAATTTCTCCATGGCAACTTCTTCAGGGATAATTTGAAATTTAGTGATATAAATGATGAATCCAAGACTAACTAGGCATCCTCCAACTACATTAAATATCAGTGATAAATAAATTAAAATTAGTAACAGGCCAAGATACATCGGATTTCTCGTATATTTGAAAACACCGCTGGTAACTAGTGAAGATGCAGTCTCAGGCTTTAATGGACTAATTGTTGTTTTATAATCTTTAAAAGACTTTATCGCAGAAACAATCACTGCTATTCCTGAGACGAGACTCAAAATAGGCAAAGCATTAAATGCCGGTAAAGTTAAGTAGGGGAAAAAGGGAGAAGAGTAATAAATGAGTAGCGCACCAATGAGGGTGATAACAGGTGGTGGTATTTTATTACTCATAATGAATCCTTTTAAAAGGACTTTCCATTAGCCATCTGAGCTATCCAATCTCGAATCATCTCAGCTGCTTCGTCATGACTCAGAGACCTTCCAGACTCGGGCATCATAACTCCAGGATCCATTGATTCCATTCTATGCAATAAAATTGACTGATCTGGTTTACCAGGAACGATTGAGTACTTGAGGCCGCCACTACCTCTTCCTGTGGCTACAGGCTTTTTGTAAATCCCTAAATTAACATTCCGTGCTTCTCTCAAATGTAAGAAAAGCCCAGTTGAATTTGCGTTACCCGAAGAAGAATGACAGTGACCACAATTAATATCCAAGTATGATCGAGCTCTGGCGTTTATGTTTTGAGAATAATCTGACCAATCAACTGGGGATTCTAACCTACGAGGAATCTCTGAAATAATTTCACTATCCATCCAATACGCCAATTGATTATATTGACCATGAGAGTAATTTAATTCTTTATTGATATTTCTAGCTTTGGGTCCAATAGGTGTAATCTTATCATTCGCTGCATGACACTCTTTACACTGATTTACATTTGGCACCCGATAACGCACTGCACGCAGCTGTCCCTCGCTATCAATCCAATCAACTGGAATAGTTTTACCTGCCACTTTCTTGAAGGCATCACTCTGATCCGAATTCCATGCGTATGACACTGCCTGCCAACCACTTGATTTTCTGAGCAAAACCCTCGTTTCCAAAAGTTTTTTACCTAAACTCAAATCTCGTTCATCAACTGGATAATAAAACGTCTTTATTAATGCGGAACCTACTGGAAAGTTAAAGACCTCGTCTCTAACATATTGAGCTTTTAATCCTGAAGGGACATAAACCCATCTTTGTTTGAGTGAGTAATCTGAGAAAAGTGAAGAAATAAGTTCATAAGGTATAACCTTATCATTTGGTATTTGAGCTTTCGTGTCTAGAAAAAACTCGTACTCAGATAATTTTTCTGGAAATGAGTCAGCTAAAATGATGTCGTCAACAACAGCATTTGAGTTATTAATAAAAAGAAGAGAAGCTATGAAAAAAAGTCTATTCATTGTATTTATAAAGACTCGAGCGATACTGCTGGGAGAGGAATTATCTCGCCTTTATATTGTCTAATGTCTTTTTTTATAGGGTTAGACAGGCCTATCAAATATTTGAGAGGGCTCATAGCTAAAAAATTAGGCTGATTTTGTTCATCAATCTTTAGTTTTTCATCATCAGGTTGTCCAAAAACCATTTGCGATAAGGGTAGAACGCCATCCCAAAATATGTCAGCCATCTCACCATCACTAACTTCGTGTAACACTTTTGCCAAGTCGCCTGTACTCAAGTCTGGCTCAAAACCACTTCTGCCATATTCATTATTATGAACTTGAATCCTTTTGGGATGCGGATAGTAATTTGAATCTTCCGTCTCACTTCCATATGAGACTATTGCGAGATTTACTGTTCCATTGCCACCTATTGTATTTTCAAAAATTTCAACATCAGAATTAGCCATTACGATAATACCGCTTCCTCTGGGTACTTCGCCTACTATATTCCCTTCGGGCGCAAAATTATCAGTGTCATTGTCAATAGATTTATTATTAAAAACTCTTATGTGATGCCCACCCTGTTGTGGCAAATCGGGAAGATCGAACACTAAAATCCCAGCTGTATTATGGGAGGCTAAATTATTGTAAACATCAGCATAATAAGAGTTCTCGATTTCTATTCCAGCAACGTTATATTGAGCTATACTGTTTCTAACTATTATATTCTTAGATTGTCCAACATAAATTCCTGCATCTGATGCTCCAATCGCAACACAATCATCAATTAGTACATTCTCTGATTCGACTGGATAAAATCCGTAAGCACCGTTTGTACTTTTTGGTCCTCCAGTCCATTCCGTCTTCAACCTAATCATACTGATACCATCAGCTCCAATGACTTTTAGGGCATCGCCTTTTGCATTAAGAATAGAGAAGTCCTTTAAAGTGACCGAGTCGGAGGTTACGAGAAGTCCCTGAGCCCCTGAAACTTGACGTTCAAAATTAAGTATAGTTTCATCCATGCCATCACCTTGAATCGTTACATTCGCAACATCGAGAGAAAGACCATCCTCAAACCAATAGTTTCCTGATTTCAATATAAGAGTGTCTCCCTCATCCATAAGAATCATGGCTTCTTGAACTTCATCGTAAGCATTTGGACCCGGCTCAATAATAATTTCCTTGGCTGAAACATTTGATACAAACAAGAAAAGACCGATTAACTTTAAACGTAGTAGTAATTTCATAAGACGTTAGTATAGCTTCAAAACAGCTAAATTTTCATTATTGTATTAACAACACCACACATCAGTGGACTTAAATCAATAGTCGATAACTCTAATAAGTTAGCTATGAGTTTAGTACACTTATCTCTCGGTGATTACTATCAGTATTATTAAATGATTTATGTTTCGATATTCAATAGCTGTGTAGATAAAAAAGGGAGCTCACCTCTGGCTCAAAGTCCCATAAGGCTAATAATAATGTGTTTTGCTTTAAGTGCATGCTCTGACAGGGAATCAGCGCCCATTACTGATGCAGTGTATACAGCATCTAATGTTCATATGAACAATGAAGTTATCTCTGAAACAGCAGAGATAGATGCTCTATTAAGTAGCTCTCAAAACAATATTTTAGATCGTCAAACAACTATATTTGAGATCAACCCAGATATAATTGAAAGAAAAGATAGTTTCTCCAGAAATTCCTCGCCAACAAATAAGCAAGCCACAGAAAAGCAAGCATTCTTCGGTGATTTACATGTCCACACAACTTTTTCTTATGACGGATACGCATTTGGCACTCTAGCAACTCCGGATGACGCATATAAATTTGCAAAAGGTGAAGCCATCAAACATCCTGGTGGTTATGAGATGCAACTAACTAGACCTATGGATTTTTATGCAGTTACTGACCATAGTGAGTTTTTAGGAGTCGTGAGAGCTGCAGCGGATACCTCCACACTATTCTCTAAAATACCATTTTCAAAACCTTACAATAATCTAAATGCACCAGAAAATTTTGGTACTGACTTATTCAGCCAAATAAAGCGTCTATCTGCATTTGGAGGTTTTACCAGTGAATTAGTATCAAACATTTCAGATAATCGAGTCAGTAAAGATCAGGTTCTTAAAATTACCAGAGATACATGGAGCGAAATAGTCAAAGCAGCGGATCAATTTTACATGCCTGGAAAATTTACAACTTTTGCAGGCTTTGAATATACGCCATCTACGTTATCACGAGGAAATTTACATAGGAATGTAATTTTCCAGCAAACCAATCGGCTCCCTATAGAGCCATTCTCTAGATTTCATTCGGGCAATCCTGAAGATCTGTGGACTTGGATGGATAATATTAGAGACAAAGGTGTAGAGAGTATTGCGATACCGCATAATTCCAATGGATCAAATGGACAAATGTTTAAATTAACAACTGTAGCAGGTGATCCTTTTAACGCTATATACTCTGAGCAGCGTTTAAGAAATGAACCAATTGTTGAAATTACACAAGTAAAAGGCACATCAGAAACACATCCCATACTATCCTCCACGGATGAGTGGGCTCAGTTTGAAATAAGCCCTTACAGAGTTGGCACTACAGCATTAAGCGCGATAGAGGGCTCTTATGTTAGAGAGGCATTACTTAATGGAATAAGGTTAGAGAATCGGGGCGGCGGTAATCCATTCCGATTTGGTTTTATTGGCTCTAGCGATACTCACTCTGCAGCAAGTCAAAATTATGAAAAAAATTTTGTATCTAAGCTTGGCATATTATCCAGCACAGCAATGCAAAGGGGATCCGTTCCATACAAAGGCTTGTCTGGCCAATTTACTTATTATGCAAATAGACTGTTCTCCTCCTTGCGACCCTCTCCGTTGGGGAAAAATTTATTTGTAAAATTAGACGGAGCAGTATACTCGGGTGGACCAAATCCAACCTTTGGTGCATCAGGTTTAGCAGCTGTTTGGGCAGAAGAAAATTCCCGAGAATCAATTTTTAATGCTTTTCGTAGGAAGGAAGTGTTTGCGACATCTGGTCCTAGAATTAGACTTCGTTTCTTCGCGGGCTACAATTTCGACGAATCAATGTTGACCTCGGTAAATGGAATCGAAAATGCATATTCTCATGGCGTTAGTATGGGTGGCACGTTGTTGAAAAACAAATCAGAGGGAGAAAGTGATATTCCAAAGTTCCTGATAACAGCATCGGCTGATCCAGACAATGCTCCCCTGCAAAGATTACAGGTAATAAAAGGCTGGGTTGACAAAAATGGAAATACTAAAGAACTTGTTTATGACGTAGCCTGTGCCAATAATCTCGAAGTGAATGTTGAGACACATCGTTGCCCTGACAATGGAGCAAGGGTGGATATAGAATCATGTGCTATTAATCCAGAAACTGGCTCCGCTCAACTTGCAACACTTTGGACAGACCCAACATTTAATCCACAGGAACGATCATTTTACTACGCCAGAGTACTCGAGAATCCAACGTGTCGCTGGTCAACCTGGGATGCAATAAGAGCTGGAATTCAACCAAGGCCAGATTTGAGTAAGACAATTCAAGAACGTGCATGGTCTTCACCAATTCACTATGTAGGGCAGTAGCCCACAGTCTGATTGGACTTGCTATAAGTTATGAAAGGCTTGTTTTGTTCAAAAAATCCATGTCAATAAGAAGGTTATGAGAATGCCCTTTATAAAGGCTACCCACATTGCTTGGCACTCACTGATATTTAAAATATTCATGATTTTATAAACTTGAGTTTTATGAAAATCGAACATTTTGTGTAAATAATCCATAAGTTTTCAATATTCTCCCATTAACTTTTTATTATAACGAGAAAAGTAGTAATTTACTTTTTGTCAGCTTGTATTGTCTGAGAGCCAATCTTTAAAGCAATTTCGTTTGGAACTAGCATAGTCAAAGCATAGTGAACTATTTTCCACTCACCATTGATAAGATGAACAACTCCAGTTCCTCTGCAATGTCCAAGCTTTTCATTGAAAAGAATCTCATCAAACCAGCGTATGTCTCCAACTCCCTCCCAATTGCGCTCAACCAGGTCATAAGTCCATCCATGACCATCCGCAAATGCTGGTTTTGCATAAGCTTTGAATTCCTCGATAGTCCATCGCTCATTTTTATCTGTGCCTAAAAATACAGCATCAGCACTAAAGCGATCAAAGTACGGCTTAAAATTTCCCTCATGTGCATCACGATGTAAACCATCTAATAGAGCATCTATCAAAAAATGCTTATCATCAGATATGTCAAAATCTTCAGTTGAAGCATGAATGTACAAATTACTGCTCAATAAAAAACATGCAGTTACGATAACGATTTCTATAAGTTTTTTCATAAAACGAACCCTAATAAGAAGTAAAATTTGATTAACAATTATAAATAACTCATCCCTAAGCGCTTCACTCATTAACTATCTCATCAAATATTCCGTGCACAAAAAATAAAAAATATATTGTCATTACAATATAAAAAATATTTTTTACACATGTTTTTTCACCAAAAACATTTTTAAAAAAAAGGTAGACGACAGGAGTAGCAAAGAAAACTGCAAAAAAGCCTAAACCAAATATAAAGTATTCTGATTTTTCACCAAAAAGAAGATAGTCAATCATGAGGGTTATCCATCTAACTATATAAAAAGATACAAGAGTTAAAGAATAAATCTTTAATCCTTTATTAATTTTCTCATTTTTTTTGATGTTGAATAAATCTGATGTTAGATCAAAAATAATTGGCAAGACTAATAAACAATTTATAGCTTTGGTCGTTAATAAGGCAAAAGAGACTATGATAATTAATGAGTAAAATTTTAGTAATTTATGTTCCACAATGCTGTATCTGAGGTAAAATTTTGCGCAAAAAATATGAGAATAACTTTCCCATAAAACATTTCAAATTGTAACCTTTACTTCTCATATAAGCTGTGATAAGTTTACGTTACATTTTAACTATTTGGAATATTCATGGTTGAGCTAGTGCCAGTTTTAGGAATACTTGTAGCAGTTATAATACCTGTTTCAGTATTCATTTGGTTGTATTTAGAAAACAAGGATAAAAATAAAACAATTTTAGAGATATCTAAAAATATAAGTGATCCTTCAAAAATAGCAGATATGATCGATATGCTTGATGAAAGAAAAAAAGAACCTATAGATTTTAGAAGAACTGGTTTTGTTACATTATTTACAGGTGTAGGTTTGTTCCTGTTTGGTGTATTGTTTCTAGGTTCAGTACTTAAGGGTGTTGGAGCACTAGTTGCTTCTATTGGTTTAGGACAAATAATTGCTGGTTATCTTTATCCGAATACAAGTGAAGAATTAACGAGTGCCGTTGAAGATTTCGAAAAGAAATAATTTTGGGCAAAGATCACAGAAAGCTTCTAAATAATCTTGAGAAGCTTCGCAAGAAGGCAGGATTAACGCAGCAAGAATTGTCTGAGAGTGCTGATGTTTCAAGAAAAAGTATCAATGCAATTGAGAACGGAATATATGTTCCTTCTACTGTCCTTGCTTTAAAAATTTCCAAAACTATAGGATGTGGAGTAGAGGACTTATTTCAACTACCAGATGATTAATGCTATAGAAAAATGAATTAGTCTTCCTTGTAATTCTCTTCAAACACTTCTTTTTTATTTTTATTTTTCTGTTTTCGCCAACCCAGCGCTGCTCCGATTGCCACACCTACCGCTATCCAAACTGGTTCATTAGTAACGGCATAAACTGCTGCGCCTATTGCAGTACCAACACCAATCCAGTTTCCACTATTATCAGAATTCTTAGATTTTTTACTCATATGACGACACCTTCATCTACTCCACCGTGACTGATTAGATTTGAACAGTGATTTGATTTTTTATCCATAATTGTCCGAAAAATATTTTTCTCTATCTTCTTTATTCATGCCAACTGTTTCGTTCATAAAATTGTTTCTATCTTCTCTAGATTTAAAGACCCATATACAAACAGTGTCCTGTGAGTGATAGATTGCTTTTAATTCATCATCTATTTCACAGATTTCTTTAGGGATTTCTGTCTTAATACAAATCATGATTCAAATTTACTCAACGGTTACAGACTTAGCTAAATTTCTTGGTTGATCTATATCAGTTCCACGCAAAAGTGCTACTTCATAAGAGAGAATTTGAAGCGGAATGGTATATATGATGGGAGTTAACAGAAAATCACATTTTGGCATTTTAATTAGTTTGCCTGATTCGATCTCCATTGATATTGATGGATCGGAAAACACATAAAGAATACCACCTCGCGCTTTTACTTCTTCGAGGTTAGATACCAACTTTTCTGCAATCTCACTATCTGGAGCCATCGCAATTACAGGAATATCCTCATCTATCAGAGCAAGAGGACCATGTTTTAACTCACCTGCAGGATACGCCTCAGCATGAATATATGAGATTTCTTTAAGCTTTAATGCACCTTCTTTCGCAATCGGATAAAAAATACCTCTGCCTAAAAATAAAGCATTATCCTTTGTGGCAATATCAGGGGCTATTTCCACAATCGTGTCCCGAAGCTTTAAAGACTCTAGAAGAATTTCTGGTAAAGCCCTCAATGCAGCCACCACTCTGGCTCTTAACTTTGGATTTCTGCCTCTACTTTTTGCTAAGGATAAGGCTAACAACATGAGAGCAACAAGCTGAGTCGTGAATGCTTTAGTTGACGCCACTCCTATCTCAGGACCTGCATTCGTAAATATTGAATAATCAGTTTCTCTCGCAAGCGAACTAGTAGGAACATTACAAATACACAACGATGATAAATAATTCTTCCCTTTTGCATATCGCAAACCAGCTAAAGTATCTGCCGTCTCACCCGATTGTGAAATAGTTACGAACAGAGAATCCTCATCGACATGTGGGTTCCTGTATCGATATTCAGACGCATAATCTATTTGTGTTGGGAGCTCTGAAATAGAAGAAAACCAATTAGCTGCTACTCTCCCTGCGTGAAGGCTTGTCCCGCAAGCCACAATCTGTATTCTTTTAACCTTTTTAAAAATTTCAGAAGATCCGAGACCAAAAATATTATTTAATACATCATCTCCACTTAGCCGTCCATCTAGAGTATTTATAATAGCCTTAGGCTGCTCATAAATTTCCTTCTCCATGAAATGTTTATATTCACCTTTTTCAGAGGACTGATCTAATTCATTTATTTGAGTCACGTCTCTCTCAACAAGTACACCATTTTGGTTAAAGATCGAAAAATCCTCTTTTGTTACTTCAGCAACATCTCCCTCCTCAAGGTAAACAAAGCGATCTGTAACTTGTCTGAGTGCCATTTGATCAGAGGCCATAAAATTTTCACCTATCCCCAAACCTACTACCAGAGGACTTCCACTTCTGGCTCCAATGATTTTTCCAGGATCGTCTGTAGAGATAACACAAATAGCATATGCGCCATCCAACCTAGATAGTGCTTTTGTAGCAGCCTCTCTAAGCGAATTTGATGTACATACATTTAAATTTATGAGGTGAGCAATAACCTCACTATCTGTATTAGAAGAAAACTTGATACCTTGTTCGGTTATTTCCTTTCTTAATTCACTGTGATTCTCGATGATGCCATTATGGACCACCGAAATTGGACCAGATGTATGAGGGTGAGAATTAATACTACTTGGAACTCCATGTGTAGCCCACCTTGTATGTGCAATTCCCACGGTACCAGATGGTAAAGATTCACCAAATAAATTTTCTAAATCAACTACTTTGCCGATTGTTTTTTGAGTAGTTATGTTGCCATTATTAAGTAACGACAGTCCAGCAGAGTCATATCCTCTATATTCCAGTCTTTTCAGACCTTCAATCAAAATAGCATAAACATCGCGCTCGCAAACGGCACCAACTATTCCACACATTATCTATCGCTTTTTTTGTTAGGCTTTTTCCAGCCAGTAATATTTTTCTGTCTTGCCCTGCCAATACCTAAGCTATCTACTGGCACCTCAGAGGTAATTGTCGATCCCGCACCGATAAAAGCTCCATCTCGTATATGGACTGGTGCTACCAAGGTTGAATTAGAGCCAATAAAAACATTCGAATCTATAACAGTTTGATGCTTATCAGCTCCATCATAATTACAAGTAATGGTTCCGGCACCAATATTTACCTCACTACCCAATAAGCTATCACCAACATAAGCAAGATGATTTACTTTACTATTCAACCCAATTTGTGAATTTTTTATTTCTACAAAATTACCTACCTTGGCTTTCGCCATAATCTTTGAACCAGACCTTAATCGAGCGAATGGACCAATTATAGCATTCGTTGAAATCTCAGAATCTTCGATAATTGAATTCGCTTTGATACGGACTCCATCTTCTAAGCAACTATCTTTAATTATGCAATTAGGTTCAATGTGAACACCATTACCAATCCTCACATCACCCTCAAAAACACAGTTAATGTCTATTACACAATCTTTTCCTGTCTGCAAACTGCCTCTCAAATCAAAGCGCTTTGGATCGACGATTGTTACTCCTGTTTCCAGCAACTTTTCAGCTTGGTTTTTTTGAAATGATCTTTCAAGTTCGCTCAATTGCTTTTTATCATTCACTCCTTGTACCTCAATAGGTGATTTGGGAGAAACTGTATTAATATTAATGCCCTTTGTCTTGGCCAATTTTATAATATCTGTCAGGTAAAATTCTTTTTGCCTGTTGTTGTTATCGACTAGGGGAACCAATGTTCTCAGATGTCTGGCCATGATAGCAATTACACCCGTATTTATCTCCCTTATCTTTAATTGGTCTTGGGACGCATCTTTATGCTCTATAATTTCTGTGACTGCACCTTCAGCGTCTCTTAATATTCTTCCATAACCTGCAGGATCTTCTAACGCAACAGTTAATAATCCAATTGTATCCGACGCTACAACATTAATGAGTTTTCTAATGGTATCTTTCCCGACTAAGGGCACATCTCCATAGAGTATAATAACGACTGAATCGTCTTGTAATTCAGGTAACGCAGTAGAAACAGCATGCGCTGTTCCAAGCTGCTCAGCTTGCTCCGTAAAAATAATATTCTTACCAGCGATGTGGTGCTTCACTTCATCCGCCATGTGTCCAGTTACAACGATAGTTTTACTAACACTTATGGTTTGAAGAGATTGAATAACGTGGGTTATTAAAGAAGTGCCTGCTAACTTTTGTAAAACCTTAGGCATAGACGAGTACATCCTTCGTCCTTGGCCCGCCGCTAAAACTATAGCTTCAGTTTTCATAGTTATCGTATTTAAAATTGGTAACGCGCGAAATTAACTACATTTAGCGCTTATTGCAAGTAATTTAGTTATAACTTAGCCGATCACTTTCCTAACTTTTTCTTGAGAGCACGCACTGTGCGTAATTGCGCAGTTGCCTCAGCCAACATTGACGCTGCCTTAGAATACTCTATGTCCCCACCTTTATTTCCTACTGCACTTTCAGCATCTTTTACAGCCTCAGCAGCTGAAGCCTCATCAATTGAATCAGCCCTTATTGCTGTATCAGCTAAAACAGCAATACTATTTGGTTGCACTTCAACATAGCCACCAGACAAGTAATATACTTCTTCACTGTCATCTTCTTTGACAATTCTTACTGGCCCCGGTTTTAAATCACTCAACAAGGCTGCATGCCCAGGCATTATCCCAAGCTCTCCCGCAGATCCGGTAACAACAAGCATTTTTACTGAACCAGTAAATATACTTTCATTAGCACTAACTATTTCACAACTAACTACAGCCATTAGTTCTCCTAATTCTCGTTAAGCTTGTGCTTTTTTGACCGCCTCTTCAATTGAACCAACCATATAAAATGCTTGCTCTGGCAAATGATCATATTCACCATCTAAAATACCCTGGAAACCAGCAATAGTATCTTTCAACGATACATATTTACCAGGTGAACCTGTAAACACTTCCGCAACATGAAATGGTTGAGACAAAAATCTTTCAATTTTTCTAGCTCTAGCTACTGCAAGTTTGTCTTCCTCAGATAATTCATCCATACCAAGAATCGCGATAATATCCTTGAGCTCCTTGTAACGCTGTAATACCGACTGAACACCCCTCGCTGCTTCATAATGAGCTTGTCCGATGATCAAAGGGTCAAGCTGTCTGGAAGTTGAATCAAGAGGATCAACAGCAGGATAAATTCCCTTGGATGCAATATCTCTGCTTAAAACAACTGTAGAGTCAAGATGAGCGAACGTAGTTGCAGGAGAAGGATCAGTAAGATCATCCGCTGGAACATAAACAGCTTGTACAGAGGTAATAGAACCTGTTTTTGTGGAGGTTATCCTTTCTTGTAAAGCACCCATCTCCTCTGCAAGCGTTGGTTGGTAACCAACTGCGGAGGGCATACGACCAAGCAACGCTGATACCTCAGTACCAGCCAAAGTGTATCGATAGATATTGTCCACAAACATCAATACATCTTTCCCCTCATCTCTAAATTTTTCAGCCATGGTTAAACCCGTTAATGCTACTCTCAACCTATTCCCAGGCGGTTCATTCATTTGACCATAAACCATGGATACTTTTGATTCTTCTGGTTTCTCTATATTTACTACTCCTGACTCTTGCATCTCATAGTAAAAATCGTTGCCTTCCCGAGTTCGCTCACCAACCCCTGCGAACACTGAGAGACCAGAATGCTCAGTTGCTATATTATTGATAAGCTCCATCATATTTACTGTCTTACCAACTCCCGCACCTCCAAACAAACCAACTTTTCCTCCCTTAGCGAAAGGACAGACCAAATCAATTACTTTGATACCAGTTTCTAACAGTTCATCGGAAGCAGCCAACTCTTCATATGCAGGTGGTTTTCTATGAATAGGCATCGCTACCTTAGATTTAATGGGTCCTTTTTCATCTATCGGATTACCTAAAACATCCATTATTCGTCCCAAGGTTGCCTCTCCCACAGGAACAGATATCGGTGCATTAGTATTTTCTACAACAAGACCTCGTTTAACCCCCTCTGAGGAACCCATAGCAATCGTTCTTACCACACCATCACCCAATTGCTGTTGAACTTCGAGTGTTAGATTTTTATCTGTAACTTTAAGTGCGTCATAAACGCTTGGGACACTATCACGAGCGAATTCCACGTCTATTACAGCACCTATTATTTGTACGATCTTTCCACTACTCATTACTCGTTCCTCTTACCTAATCAAAATAGTTATTTTAAACAGCTGACGCGCCACCCACTATTTCAGAAAGTTCTTGCGTGATAGCGGCTTGCCTTGCTTTGTTATACAAAAGTTGAAGCTCATCAATGAGCTCTCCTGCATTATCTGTAGCATTCTTCATTGCAATCATACGAGCAGCTTGCTCGCATGCCTTATTCTCTACTACCGCTTGATAAACTTGTGACTCTATGTATCGTTTTAAAAGACCATCAAGCAAATCTTTAGCATCAGGTTCATATATGTAATCCCAATGATATGAAAGTCCCTCTTCATCACTCGGCTCCAACGGAAGCAATTGCTCAACGCGCGGAGATTGCGTCATAGTATTTACAAACTCATTACTAACTAAGAATAACTGGTCAATTTCATTATCATCATAGGCTTTCAACATAACCTTAATTCCACCGATTAAATCTTCTATCGCTGGTTGCTCTCCGATATCTTTTACAGCAGCTACAACATTACCGCCCACCGATGAAAAAAAAGCAGCTCCTTTATTCCCAATCACACATATATCCGCTTCTATATCTTGATCAGAAAATGACTTTATTTCTTTCAACGCACTTTTAAACAGATTGATATTTAGGCCGCCACAAAGACCACGATCTGTTGATATCAATATATACCCTACTCTATTTACTTCCCTGGAAGTCAAATAATGGTGCTTGTATTCAGAAGATGCTTTTGCAATATGTCCAACAACCTTTCTTATATGCCTCGAATAAGGTTTACCTAGAGACATTTGATCTTGTGCTTTCCTCATTTTACTAGCCGCCACCATCTCCATTGCACTAGTGATTTTCTGTGTGCTACTTATGCTAGCTATTTTTGTTTTTACTTCTTTTCCAACTGCCATTTTTTTTAAACCCTTGTCTACCAAGTCTGCGTCGAAATAAACTTTTTCATAGCTGTGTCAAATGTCGCTTCAATATCGTCGTTATAATCACCACTCACGTTGATAGCATCCATTAAATCTTTATGTTCACTGTTCATGTAAGAAAGCAATGCTGTTTCAAAATCGCCGATCTTTTCAACCGTTATTTCTTTCAAGAAACCTTTGTCTGCAGCAAAAACCATGATGCCCATCTCAGCAACACTTAGAGGCGAATATTGTGTTTGTTTCATCAACTCTGTAACACGTTCTCCATGATCAAGTTGTGCTTTAGTAGCTTCATCTAGATCAGAGGCGAACTGCGAAAACGCGGCTAATTCACGATACTGTGCTAACGCTGTCCTTATGCCTCCTGACAATTTTTTCATTATCTTTGTTTGCGCAGCACCGCCGACCCGTGAGACCGAAATACCTGCATTCATGGCAGGCCTGATCCCTGAATTAAACATGTCGGCTTCAAGAAATATTTGACCATCGGTAATAGAGATCACATTCGTTGGAACGAAGGCAGATACGTCACCTGCTTGGGTTTCAATTACTGGTAGCGCAGTTAGAGATCCTGTTTGACCTTTCACCTTACCTTTGGTGAATCGCTCAACATAATCTGCATTTACCCTCGCACCTCTCTCCAAAAGTCTTGAGTGGAGATAAAATACATCACCTGGGTATGCTTCTCTTCCGGGTGGTCTTCGTAAAAGCAAAGAAATTTGTCTATACGCAACTGCCTGTTTGGTCAAATCATCATATATAATCAATGCATCTTCACCACGATCTCTGTAATACTCACCCATTGTGCATCCCGCAAAAGGTGCTAAAAATTGCATCGCTGCTGCATCAGATGCGGTGGCAGAAACAACTATCGTATGTCCCATTGCACCATGTTCTTCTAACTTTCTTACAACCGCAGCGACTGATGACGCCTTTTGACCAACCGCCACATAGATGCATTTAATACCTGAATCTTTTTGATTAATTATCGCATCGACGGCAATGGCAGTTTTACCAATTTGCCTGTCACCGATAATTAACTCTCTCTGCCCTCTTCCAATTGGGACCATCGAGTCGACCGCCTTTAAACCAATTTGCACAGGTTGATCAACTGATTGTCTATCAATAACCCCTGGTGCTACTTTTTCAAGGGCATCTGTTAGTTTTGCATTTACTGGTCCTTTACCATCAATAGGATTCCCCAAAGCATCAATGACTCTGCCTTCCAACTCAGGCCCCACAGGTACTTCCAATACTTTTCCTGTACAACGAACTCTGCCACCCTCAGCTAACTCTTGATAGTCCCCAAGCACAACAGCGCCCACTGAGTCTCTCTCTAGATTAAGCGCCATACCAAAAGTGCCACCGTCGAACTCAATCATTTCACCGTACATTACATCTTCAAGACCATGAATCCGAATAATTCCATCAGACACCGATACAATGGTGCCCTCATTTCTAGATTCTGCAGAGACATCAAGATTGTCTATTCGATCTTTAATTATTTCGCTTATTTCAGATGGATTAAGTTGTTGCATTTCAAAACCTCAATAATCAGGTATTAAGTGAATCAGCGAGTTTATTCAATTTTCCACGAACTGAATTATCAATTACCATATCACCGGCTTGAATAACTGCGCCTCCTATCAGATCCTTGTTTAAAGCGATCTGAATGTTTATTTGTCTTTTCAAATTTGTTGCTAAAGCTTCAGTTAACTTTTTTAACTGATCATCTGTAAGTTCTTCAGTGACTGAAACTGTGATTTCTAAAATAGCCTCTTGGTTTGCTTTATGAGTCTCAAACTGATCCTTAATTTGAGGTGCTAATTGAAGACGCTTATTTTGACATAACAAGTCTAAAAAATTACTAAAACCATTTGGCAGATCAGAATCAAAGATTTTTAATATTGTATCCACAAGTAGAGACGGCGTGACGTTTGGCTTTACAATAAAATCTCGAATGCGGTCGTTCTGTATCATTTCTGATAAAAGAGACAGGTTCTTCTGCCAATCCTCCAAAGAATTATGCTCTAGTGAATACTCAAAAGCAGCTTTGGAGTAGGGTCTTGCTAATGTCGATAATTCAGTCATTTAATTTTTAAAACTTATAGTTCTTTAGCTAATTTATCTAACAGCGACTTATTAACTTCTTTGTCTACGGATTTTTCCAATATCTTCTCAGCACCCTTAATTGCGAGATCAGCTACGGATTTCCTCAGTTTTTCTTTTGCCCTATTAGTTTCTAAGTCAATTTCAGCCTTTGCAGCCAACTTTATGCGATCACCCTCTTCTGAAGCTTTAATCTTTGCATCTTCAATTATCTGCATAGCTCTTTTATTTGCTTGATCAATAATTGAGGACGCTTCAACTTTGGCTTCGTCAAGCTTTGCATCAATTTCCTCCTCTGCATTTGCAAGATCTCTGCTAGCTTTCTCAGCATAATTTAATCCGTCTTCTATCTTTTTTTGGCGTTCCTCTAATGAAGCCAAAAGAATTGGCCAAATAAATTTCATACAAAACCAAACAAAAATAGCAAACGTTACCATTTGCCCAAATAAGGTTAAATTTATATTCATCAATAAACCTCAAAAATAATTAAAAGAGGTCGCTATACCAGTGGTGGTGCAACCACAAAGATAAGATACATAGCGATACCCACACCAATAATTGGCACTGCATCGATCAAACCGGCAAGCAAGAACATTTTGCCTTGTAACTCAGCGCCAAGCTCAGGTTGTCTAGCTGTAGCTTCTATTAACTTACCTCCCAACAAACCCATACCAATTGCTGCACCTAATGCACCCAATCCGAGCATGATTGCTGCTGCCATATATACTTCCATCTTCTTCTCCTTTTATAAAATAATTTAATGATCTTGTTCGTGTGCCATGCCTAAATAAACAACAGTTAACACCATAAAGATAAATGCTTGAAGAGTAACTATAATAATGTGGAAAATAGCCCAACCTAGCTGCATTATTCCTCCACTTAAACCCAAAATACCACCTGAAATCATCAACAAAATTAATGAATAAAGTGCGGTTTTACCCGTTGAGAGTTTACCCTTCAAATTTAACAAACAAATAAAACAAACCAACAAGAAAGTAACAAGCCACAAGAAAACATTCGTGCCCTCTCCAAAAAGTTGAGCGTTTAAACCACCAGAAATAATGCTACCGCCGGCTCCAGCCGCAAACATGAGTGCAATCAAGATAAATATCATCTCTCCGGCATACATATTACCAAACAACCTTAAACCAAGAGAAAAAGGTTTAGCTAAAAAGCCCACTAACTCCATAAAGAGATTTACTGGAATAAATGCCCAGTGATTAAAGGGATGCATTGTAAGTTCTTTAACAAAACCAAAACCCTTAATCTTGATATTGTAGAAAAGCATTAACAGAAATACACCGAGTGCCATACCCATAGTTACATTGGGATCAGTGGAAGGGACAATCTTTTGATATTCTACCCCTACAAGCATTAACAATTTTGGAACAAGATCAACAGGCACGAGATCCATTAAATTCATCAAAAATATCCAAATAAAAATTGTTAGGGCTAAGGGTGCTATCAAACGGTTTTTTGCATGAAAACTTTCTTTCACTTTGTTATCAACAAGCTCAACAATAAATTCAACAAAATTAATAAAACCCTTCGGTGTAGATGGGTTACTCTTTAATGCGGCCCATCTGAATACTAAGCAAAATACAATACCTAATCCTATAGACCAAGCCATTGAATCTACATGTACAGCCCAAAATCCCATAGCAGCCACTTCGTCAGCACCATGAGCCAATGTCCAAGTATTCTCTGTAAGTACTTGATGTCCCTGTTCACTATGTCTTTCAAAACCTGCGGGCAACCTCCCATACACCAAATTTTGAAGATGGTGTTGGATATATTCTGAAGTTGTTGCTGGATCTTTACTTGCCAAACCTTTCACCCATTCTAATCATTACAAGTCACGTCTAAAATTCTTTAAAACTATGTATACGACCATAGAAAAAGAATAGAAGGATCATTTGAAAACATATTATAGTTAAATAGCCTAATAGCACTGTCAGCGGATCTAACACGTTCAAAACGCTAAAACAGAGTGCAAATAATACCGCGATGAGAATCATCTTGCTAAACATGCTTTTATATAAGTCTTTAAGCGTTATTTGCTTATCCAATCTTTGGTTACTGAAAAATGCATATCTAAACCAAATCTGAGGCAATAAATAGACAAATGAGCCTGCTAAAAAAGAACACCCAATAACAAAATCAAATACCATCAAACATAATGAAATAAAAACTCCGAATAATGCATGATGTGTAATATTTTCTGTGTACAAAGGCTTATGTTTTGATGTCATTTTTTAGTTATCAAACTATACTGAAATCGGCGGGAATTATATGAGTTACAAACAAAGTATTCAATACAACTATCAATCTGCGAAAAAGAAATATCATATCAACTCATCTTTTGAATAATGCCCTCTAGTTGATCGTTATTAAAATACTTAACTATGAGTTTTCCAGATCCATTGGCGTTATGTTTAATTACAATTGGTGACCCCAGTTTTTCTGATAATTCATTTTGTAACCGCAAAATATCAAAATCACCTGATTTTGCATGCTTTTGTATATCACCTTGATCGTTTCCCGCTTGAATTTTTTTTACTAATGTTTCAGTTTGTCTGACTGTTAGATTAGAAGCTAGAATCTTCTCACAAGCCTGTCTTTGAAGTTCTAGACTTAATCCAAGAAGACATTTTGCATGCCCCATTTCTATATTACTGAGCTCTAGATGCTTTAATACCGTGTTTTCAAGCCCAATTATTCTCATTAAGTTTGTAACCGTAGATCGAGGTTTACTTACCATATCGGCGACTTCTTGTTGAGTTAACTGAAATTCATTTTGTAACCTAATTAAGGCTTTTGCTTCTTCAACCACGTTCAAGTCTTCCCTTTGGATGTTTTCAATGAGTGACATTGCAATTGCTTGTTGATCCGTTACTTCTTTTACTATTACCGGCACGCTATCAATACCAATTTTTTGACATGCACGCCAGCGACGCTCACCTGCAATGATCTCGTAAGATTCTAAGTCCAACTTTCTGACCACTAAAGGTTGCATAATTCCGTGTTGTTTTATTGATTCAGACAATTCAGCTATCTTTTCATCGCTTATTATAGACCTAGGTTGGTATTTACCTGGTTGTAACAGCTCAATAGGTAACTCTGTTAAATTATCAACCTCATTAACGAAACTACCATCTTCTAAATTCTCATTCGAAATTCCAAGTAACGCTCCTAGATCAGTTCCAAGACGTTTTTTACTTTTTGTCATGTTTTGGTTCCATTAATCGTTTACTACCATTTTTTCTTTCTTCAAGATTTCACCTGCTAGCGCTAGATATGCCAAAGAGCCCTTGGAATTTTTATCGTATAAATAAGCTGGAAGCCCATGGCTTGGTGCTTCTGCTAATCTTACATTTCTTGGAATGCTTGATCTATAAACTTTACTTCCGAAGTGCTCTCTCAATTGTGCAGAAACCGCATTAGTTAAACTATTTCTAGGATCATACATAGTTCGCAAAATCCCTTGTATCTTTAATTTTGGATTTAAAAA